>NZ_JBQFUU010000004.1:0-409293 GCF_056539345.1 Ruegeria sp. BB9
CAGATCGGTTTTTTCTTTTCCGGTTCGGACTGGGTCATGTCCAGGCTCCGTTTTGGCTGTCTTGTCTGGCCTTGGGTGTCAGGCCGGTGAAATTGGCTGAGGTTTCACCGGGCCAGAGCGGCCCCGCGAACGTGGAAAGGGCGGGCGAGGGGCCCGCCCTTTCCTGTGTTTGGTCCGAACCCGTCAGGTGACGTGGTTCGAGCGGTTGTAGACGTTGAACTTGCCGGTCGGCGCATAGAGCCCGTCGATGCGGCCGATCTCTTCCAGCGTCTTGGCGTCGAAGATCACGATCTGACCGTTGGGCTCCTTGGAGTCCGACAGGTTCCACTTGGAGACCCAGACCTCGGTGCCGTCGGCATTGAATTCAAAGTGAACGGCGGCACTGCCTTCGTCTTCGGTGATCTGGATGGTTTTCACGATCTCGCCGGTCTCTTTCGAGATGACCTGCACCGACTGCTGGATTTCCGGCTCGGGGTGTTTGGTCTGGTCAGCCCAGATGTAGTCCGAGTTCGGGTGGGTGCGGACAAACAGGCCGGGGCCGTCCGTCTCCACTTCGTAGCAGACCTTCCAAGCCTGATCCGGGTGGCCTTCGGGGTCGTTGCCCCAAACGGTCACGGTACCCACACCCAGGTGGGTCGTACCGGCGACGGGTCCACAGTTCGGATCGACCCAGTTTGCGCCCGGTCCGGGGTGCGGCAAGGCAGCGGTGTCGATCATCGCTTCCAGCTTGTGGGTTTCGGTATCGACGACCACCATTTTGTTCGACGCGTTCGCGGCGATCTGGAAATAGCGGCCTGTCGGGTCAAAGAACCCGTCATGCAGGAACTTGGCGCTGTCGATCTTATCGATGCGCAGGTTGTCGAGGTCTGTGTAATCGACCTGCCACAACTGGCCCAGTTCTTTCACGGCGACGATCCAAGTGGGTTCGTTCGGTGTCGTGTAGATCGCGGCCACGCGGCTCTCTTCGACATAGTCGCCGTCCACGTTCACGCCGCGGGTCGAAACGACCTTGAGCGGTTCCATGGTTTTGGCGTCAACGATCGCGAAGTGCGGCGGCCAGTAACCACCACCGATGACGTATTTGCCATCGCCGGAAACTGCGACGTCGCGGGCGTCATAGGCGATCTTGACCTCCGAGACCAACATCTTGTCCGGCGTCTGCCAGAGGTCGATTTTGGTCATCTTGCCGTCGCGACCCATGGTGTACCAGAAACGGCCCGGGTGTTCCGGTTCGGTCAGGCTGTGGTGTTCGGACGCTTTCAGAACGTGCACGGCATAGCCGGTGGGGATGTGGGTCAGCACCTCTTTGGTGTCGCCGTCGATTACGGCAACCTTGCCCACGTCACGTTCGATGACGACGAAGAAGTTCTCCCAGTTGCGACCGTGCAGCGGCTCGGTCGGATAGTCTGCCTCTTCGACATAGACCTTGCGGGTCGCCTTCATCTGTTCCAGCGACATTTCCGGCGGCTTGGGCGCGTCCATCATGATGTAGGTCGCCATGTCGCGAATCTGCTCCTCGGTCATGATGTCCGAGAAGTTGTTCATGCCGCCTTCGGTGCCCCACGCGATGATCTTTTCAAGGCGCTCCTGGCCCAGTTGCAGGGTGCCGCCTTCGGTCACGGTGCCGTCGGCTGCGGTTTTCTTCCAGTGCGGCTCGAGGTTCTTGCCGGTGGCGCCCTTGCGCAGCACGCCGTGGCAACCGGCACATTGTTCGAAGTAGAGCTGTTTCGAAGCCTCGAAGGCCTCGTCGCTCAGGGTTGGCTCTTCGGCGAATGTCGGAGCAGCGACGCTGCCCAACAACATGGCCAGACCGACCCTGAAGGCGCGGCCGGTGGTGTAATGGCTGATTCCAAGTGACATGATCACTCTCCGTTTGCTGGTGAGGCAGGCCGGACACTGCGCCGGGACGGGCGTCTTCTCCTTGACGAAAGTCAACGGAGGGGGTGTTCAGACGGAAATGGGGCCGAAAAAAGCCATGAAAATAAGTGCTTTTTGGGGTCATGTTTTCGCCGACGCTTGATTTTGGTTAAGGGGGGCGGGCCCGGCGGTTGCTAGTGCTTGGCCATCGAACAGTTTGGCCAAGGAGAGCAGGCATGTCATCGGCAATCACGCGCGTTATGGGTGAGGGGTTCCGGGTCTTTTTTCTGTTTGCAGGTCTTTACGGCGTGTTTGCCGGTTTGGCCTGGGGAGGGTGGCTGGCAACGCTGGCCGGGGTCGAAATGTGGACCGAGGCGCCCTATGCCATGAGCCCGCCGATGTGGCACGCGCACGAGATGGTTTTCGGCTATGCCAGTGCCGCACTGGGCGGGTTCTTTCTGACCGCCGTCCCCAACTGGACCGGCGCCCCCGAGGCGCGGCGCTTGTTTATTGCCGCTGCAGCGGCGCTGTGGTTGGTCGGGCGCGTGGCACTGTGGTTCTCGGGTGCGATCGACCCGGTGATTGTCGCGGTGCTCGACCTCGCCTTCGTGCCGGTTCTTGCCGCCAAGATCGCCACCCAGTTGATCCGGCGACCAAAACCGCAGAATATGATCTTTCTTCTGTTGCTGGCCTACATCTGGGTCTCAAACCTGTTGACCCATCTGGACTGGATCGGTGTGACAGCCGGAACCCTGGATGTCGGTCTGCGCACAGGTTTGCTGGCCTTGTGTTCCATGATCGCCATTCTGGGTGGTCGGATCACTCCGGCCTTTACGCGCAACGCAATGAAGCGCGCAGGCGTGCCCGAAGCTGAGTGGCCTGTCAGTCGCGATTGGATGGAAAAAAGCAATATGGTCTTGGCCCTGCTGCTGCCCGCTGCGATGCTGATCTTCGGGGCCGGGTACGCAGTCGCGATAATGGCACTGGTCCTCGGAGTGATACAGGGCTTGCGCCTGTCAGGTTGGCGGGGGGCTTGGGCGCTCCGGCAGCCGATCCTGTTTGCGCTGCATCTGGCCCTGGGGATGCTGGGCCTTGGCTTGGTTCTGTGGGGAATGAGCCTGTTGGGCCTCGGCAGCGAACTCGGTGCGCTGCATGTGTTGGGCATCGGCTGTGTGGGCGGGATGACCCTGGCGGTCATGAGCCGCGCTGCGCTTGGCCATAGCGGCAGGGCGCTGGTCGCCCCCGCTCCGGTGGTCGTCGCCTACGGAGCGATGGCTTTGGCTGCGATCTTGCGCTGGATTGGGTCCGGGTTGGACGCGCAATTTCTGACCACCATGCTGGTCGCCGACGGGCTGTGGATCAGCGCGATGGCGCTGTATGTGGTGGCGATGTGGCCGGCCTTGGTGGGTCCGCGTGCAGTACCGTCCTGAGAGGCTCAGGCCCGGTCGATCAATGGTCGCGCGTTTTTGACATGCCGATGGATCATGTGCCGCGCACGCTTGCCGGTTTCGGGAATGGGCCGAGCGGCGATCGGGACATGATCCGGGTCGTCAAGTTCGGGGAATATCTCGAAGATCTCGTCTCGGGCATCGCAGCCAATGCTTTTGAGAGCCTCGGGCCCGGTGTACAGGCTTTCCGACGGAGCCCCCTCGGCGGTCACGATTTCATGGCGGTCGAACAGAATGTGGTAGTACGTCACGCTGCTGGCAGTTTCATCGACATGAACGCCGGGAACGCCGACCAGCTTATGGGCGGGGATCAGCACTTCTTGGGCGTCGAACATGCGCACGGCAATCGCCGAGCGGACCAGCATCCGGTGCTGCGGAGAGACCCGCAGATCGCGCCGCGGTAGACCCGCCCCCAGCGCACCCGCAGACACGCAGACCGGCCGCAGCCGTGGCTTGGCTCGCAGCTCGGCCGACGTCAAGGTGCGCGAGCCGATCCAGCGAATCGGTTGCGGGCCGTGATCGAGCGTCAGAACCAGGTCGCCTTCCGCCAGATCTTCTATCGCCTTGGCGCCGGTGGGCGTATCGATCAGCGTACCGGCGGTAAAGCAGGGCACGTCGACGATCGCTGTAGGATCGGTGGTGTCCGGCGCGTTCGACGGGGTCACATTCGAACGAATGAAGGAATAGGCGGTACCGGGTACCAAAGGTTCGGACGTGATGTATCCTACAAGACTTCCTTCAACCTCGACCCGAAAAACATCGATCGTACCGCCGCCCGGTTTGGTCAGGGCGTAGGATTCTTCCAGATAGATAGCGCCGGAATCAAAGGTGGTTGATCCGTCAAGACTGGTGACAACGCCTGTCTGTGTCAGGTCATCGCCGACTTCGTTGTTGAAACGGTCGCCGTTAAAATCAGTTCCATTGTCCGGGTCCCCGTTCACGAGCGTTCCACCGGCCGCATCGGTTACGTCAAATACCCGGCGATCGGTGTTCGGATCGTAGCCTGAACTCAGAGTGATGGTCCCGGAGTTAAACCCGGTAAAACTAAGTGAAATCACCCCCGGCGCGTAGCCGATATAGGAATAGTTCGCCATCTTTTACTCGTTCACTCACTCATTCAAAGACACTGGAACCGCACAACACAGACCCGGCAACTCCATCTGACTTGGCACCCTGATAGACGCGGTTCAAGGCGATTTCGGGGCATTTCACGCTTATTTTAAGGGAATGTAGCCTATTGGCCGCGTGCCAGGGCAGAGTCTTGACTTTCGTTAAGGCGGCAAACCGCCCATCCCGCCATTGTCCCACTACCAGCAAAGCGGCGCAAAGGAGAGCGCAATGCGAGAAGTCATGACCAAGAGCATGGCCCGCAACATATTCTATGGCGGGTCACTGTTCTTCATCTTAATCTTTCTGGCCCTGTCGGCCCACTCACACCTCTACATCGTCAATTCGCCGAACTCGGCGAAGCTGGATGAAAGCGTGATCCGGGGCAAGCATGTCTGGGAAAAACACGCCTGCATCAACTGCCACTCGATCATGGGTGAGGGTGCCTATTTCGCCCCCGAGGTCGCCAACGTGATGACCCGCTGGGGCGTTCTGGACGACCCGGAATCGGCCTTTGAATCCCTCAAGGGCTGGATGGAGGCGCAACCCACCGGCATTCCCGGTCGCCGGCAGATGCCCCAATTCAACCTCAGCGACGAAGAGATCCGTGATCTGGCCAACTTCCTGATCTGGACGGACAATATCGACGCTCAGGACTGGCCCCCGAATGACGCGGGCTGAGAAGGGAACGGAGCAATGAAATACGAATCCCAAAAAGTGGCCTATGCCTATTTCGCATTCGCAATGGCCCTGTTCGCGATCCAGGTGATCGGCGGTCTGCTGGCCGGCTGGATCTATGTAGCCCCCAACTTTCTGAGCGAGCTTCTGCCGTTCAACATCGTGCGGATGCTGCACACCAACGCGCTGATCGTATGGCTGATCACCGGCTTTTTCGGCGCGGCCTATTTCCTGATCCCCGAAGAGGCCGAGCGCGAGATCCACTCGACCAAGCTGGCCTATATCCAGCTGGCGATCCTGATTCTGGGCACGCTGGGTGTGGTGCTGACCTATGTCTTCAACCTGTTCGAAGGCAACTGGCTGCTGGGCAAAGAGGGGCGCGAGTTCCTTGAGCAACCCAAATGGGTCAAGGCCGGCATCGTCGTGGCGGCGCTGATCTTCCTCTACAACGTGTCGTTGACCGTTCTTAAGGGCAAGAAGACCGCCATCACAAACATCCTGCTGCTGGGCCTGTGGGGTCTGGCTCTGCTGTTCCTGTTCGCCTTCTACAACCCGGGCAACCTGTCGCTGGACAAGCAGTACTGGTGGTATGTCGTCCACCTGTGGGTCGAAGGCGTGTGGGAGCTGATCATGGCCTCGATCCTGGCCTACCTGATGCTCAAGCTGACCGGTGTTGACCGCGAAGTGGTCGAGAAATGGCTTTATGTCATCGTCGCCGCCGCGCTGTTCTCGGGCATTCTGGGTACCGGGCACCACTATTACTGGATCGGTACGCCGGGCTACTGGCAGTGGATCGGGTCGATCTTCTCGAGCCTCGAGGTAATCCCGTTCTTCGCGATGATGGCCTTTGCCTTCGTCATGGTCTGGAAAGGCCGTCGGGACCATCCCAACAAGGCCGCACTGCTGTGGTCGCTGGGCTGTGCCACGCTGGCCTTTTTCGGCGCCGGTGTCTGGGGCTTCCTGCACACGTTGCACGGGGTGAACTATTACACCCACGGCACGCAGATCACCGCGGCTCACGGGCACCTGGCCTTCTACGGCGCCTATGTCTGCCTCAACCTGGCGATCTTCACCTATGCGATGCCGATCCTGAAAAACCGGGATCCGTACAACCAGGTGCTGAACATGGCCTCGTTCTGGCTGATGACCAGCGGCATGGTCTTCATGACCTTCGTGCTGACCTTCGCCGGTACCGTCCAGACGCACATGCAGCGCGTGGTGGGTGACTACTACATGGATGTGCAGGATCAGATCGCGATCTTCTACTGGATGCGCTTCGGCTCCGGTCTGGTCGCGGTCATCGGTGCGCTGCTGTTCATCTACTCGATCTGGGTTCCGCGCAAAGAGATCGTCGAACCAGGACCGGTCGAACGCGAGCGTCTGGAAAGCGATCCTGACCATGTGGCAGCGGAGTCATGAACATGGATGGATCGATGCAACTGGGAAAGGGGGCGGCAGACGCCCCCTTCTACCTGCCCCAAGGCGATGAATGCGACGTGTTCGCCGCCGCCTATACCAACAAGCTGCCGGTCCTGCTGAAAGGGCCGACAGGTTGCGGCAAGACCCGCTTCGTGGCCCATATGGCCGCCAGCCTTGGCCGGCCGCTCTATACCGTGGCCTGCCACGACGACCTGGCCGCCGCCGACCTGATCGGGCGTTACCTGCTGAAGGGCGGCGAGACGGTCTGGGTCGATGGTCCCTTGACCCGCGCGGTGCGGGAAGGCGCGATCTGTTACCTTGACGAGGTGGTCGAGGCGCGCAAGGACGTGACCGTAGTGTTGCACCCGCTGACCGACGATCGTCGCATCCTGCCGATCGACCGCACCGGAGAAGAGCTTGAGGCCGCGCCCGGCTTCATGCTGGTGGCGTCCTACAACCCCGGCTATCAGAACATTCTGAAAACCCTCAAACCCTCGACCCGGCAGCGGTTCATCTCGCTGGAATTCGACTTTCCCTCGCCTCAGATGGAGGCCGAGGTGGTCGCGCAGGAAAGCGGACTGCCGCTGGAACGCTGTAAGCCGCTGGTGCGGCTGGCGGGAAAACTGCGCGGGCTCAAGGGTCAGGACCTCGAGGAAGGCGTATCCACCCGCCTGGTCGTCTATGCCGCGACGCTGATCGCGCAGGGCATGTCCACCGACCGCGCCATCCTTGCCGCCATGATCGAACCTCTGACCGATGATGAGGATATCAAACGCGGGCTCCTCGATCTTGTCACCGCCGTCTTTGGGTGAGGCCGGCGATGGTCAGGATCGACTTTGAGCCATGGGAACCCGAAGAAACGATCGGGAAACTGTGGCACACCCTTGCCAGCCGCCTTGATGCACCAGAGGTGCACGAAGGAGCCGCGGTCGACCTGTCGCAGGTCGCGGGGCGGCTGGCCGTTCTTTTCCGGGGGCTGGGCGGCAGTCCGGGCGTCGAGCTGCGTCCGGTTTCGCCTGAGCTCTCGCGCCACCGGCTGAGCTGGCGGCGCAAGCTGGCCACCGAGGCCGAACTGATCCCACGCGCCAGTTTCGACGGCGAGGTCCTGCGCCTGCCCGACCGGCTGGCGGTGTTTCCCGCACGCGAGGCCAATGGCGCGCTGTATGTCTGGCTGGCGGCGGTGGCCGCCCATGCCGGAACCCGCATCGACGAGGACGATCCTTTGCGCGCCGATCTGCGCGCCCTGCAGGCGGCCCGCGCGATGGTCGCCGCAACGCTCGAGGACGCGCCGGGCCTGTGCCCGCTTTACACCGAACTATGCAAGGGCGTGCTGTATCAGCGCAATCTGCCCGGCCTGCCCCCGGCCGAGGCCGCCGTCGAAGACCTGATCCGCCGGATGCTGGGTGATCCGGCGCCCCTGTCCGCCCGCGCCCAGGCCTATGACGCCCTGGGCGACGACGTGGCCGCCCCGCGCGGGTACCAGCCGTTCCGCCCGGTGCCCCTGTGGCCCGAACTGCGCGCGGTCGCCTTTTCCGAACACACCGAGGTCGAAAGCCGCGACACCGACGGCCCACCCGAGGAATCGGGGGAAAAGACCCACCGCGCCCGCCGCCGCAAATCCGACCAGGCCGAGCGGCAGGACAGTCTGATCCTGCACAAGTTCGAGGCGATCCTCAGCTGGGCCGAATTCCTGAACCTCAACCGCCGGATCGACGATGACGACCCGGACAACGCGAAAAAGGCCGCCGACGATCAGGACGAAATCGGGCTGGGCCAGATATCGAAGGCGCCGCCGACGCGGCTGAAGCTGCATCTCGATCTCGCGCCCGAAGACGTGAACCGCGAGCGCCTTTCGGGGCGTGTGCTGTACCCGGAATGGGATGTGCGCACGGGGCAGTATCTGCCCGATCACGTCAACGTTCTGACTTCGGATGCCGAGATTCGCGTGGATGCCGCCGATTTCGGCAAGGACCCGGCCACCGCCCGCCGCATCCGCGCCGTCAAACGCCAGTTCGAGGCCCTGCGCCCGGGCCGCGTGATGACCCGCGGCCATCTGGACGGCGACCAGCTGGATATCGAGGCCGCCGTGCGCAGCGCCGTGGACCGCCGCGCCAATGGCGAGGGCAACGAGCGCGTCTGGATGCAATCCCGCCCCGAGGCGCGCGACCTGGCGGTGTCGATCCTGCTGGATGTCAGCCGCTCGACCGAAAGCGCGGTCGCGGGGCGTGCGGTGATTGACATCGAACGCGAGGCGCTGGCGGCGCTGGCCTGGGGTCTGAACGCCTGCGGCGACGATTTCGCCATCCACGCCTTCAGTTCACTGAAACGCCAGCGGGTCTATGTGCAGCGCTGCAAAAAGTTTAATGAGCCCATGACCGCCACCGTGGAACAGCGTATCGCGTCGCTGCGGCCGGGCCATTACACGCGGCTGGGGGCGGCGATCCGTCATGTCTCGGCCGATCTGGCGGCGCAGGCGCGCAAGCGCCGGCTGCTGCTGGTGATCACCGATGGCAAGCCCAATGATCTGGACCACTACGAGGGCCGCCACGGCATCGAAGACACCTGCATGGCCGTGCGCGAGGCGCGCCGGGCGGGGCAGTCGGTCTTTGGCGTCACCATCGACAAGACCGGCAAAAGCTGGTTCCCGCGCATGTTCGGGCAGGGCGGGTTCGCGGTGATCCCCGACCCCAACCGCCTGACCATGGCGCTGCCGCAGATCTATCGCCAACTGGTCGGCGCATGAGCGATGCGTCCCTGATCGACGAGCTGCCCGGCGAATTGCTGATGTGGGTTCTGATCGTTTCGGAACTGTTGGTGTTCGGGGCCGGGCTGACCGCCTTCATGGGCGTCCGCCTGACCGACCCGGCAGGCTTTGCCGAGGCGCAAGCCCATCTCTACCGCACCGGGGCCGCGCTCAATACGGGGGTTCTGGTCACCTCGGGCTTTCTGGTGGCGCGGGCCCTGCGCTGGCGACAGGCGGCACGCCGCGGCGCCGCAAGGCTGGCCCTGATCGGCGCGGCCCTGCTGGGTGTGGTATTCCTGATCATCAAGGGCGCGGAATATGGCGGCAAGGCCGCGCAGGGCATCAGCTACGAGACCCACCCGTTTTTCCTGTTCTACTACCTTCTCACCGGGTTTCACGCCGCGCATGTGCTGGCCGGGGTCGCCATTCTGCTGCTGGTCGCCTGGCGCGACGATCCCCGCAATATCGAGGCCGGCGGCCAGTTCTGGCACATGGTCGATCTGGTCTGGATCCTGCTGTTTCCGGTGATCTACCTGCTGGGGTGACGCGATGCCGAGTTTTTCCTTTGTCCGAGACACCCATGCGGATCGCCTGACCCGCGCCTGGGCCGGCCTGATCGCGCTCAGCCTGGTCTCGGCCCTGCTGACCCTCGTGCCCGTTGGGCCCCGGCTGGTCGGGGGCGGCATCCTGCTGCTGGCCTTGTTCAAGGCCCGCATCATCCTGGCGCGGTATCTCGACCTTGAATGCAGCCCGGCCTGGCTGCGGGGCTTCACGCTGGTGCTGAGCACCTTTGCGGCACTGATCTTCGCACTCTATCTGGTCTGAGGCAAAAAGAACCGCCGCGCACAGGGGCACGGCGGCTTGCCAGTTCAGGGACAGAAATCTATTGCGCGGCCATCGGCATCCGGGCGATCTGGCACCGCTGCCACAGCGCCGAGAGCGCGCCGACCAGATGGTCGATATCGGCATCGGTATGCACGGGCGAGGGCGTGATGCGCAGCCGCTCGGTGCCCTTGGGGACGGTGGGATAGTTGATTGGCTGGATGTAGATGCCGAACTCTTCCAACAGCGTGTCCGAGATGAACTTGCACTTGACCGGGTCGCCCACCATCACCGGGATGATGTGGCTGGGGTTGGGCAGATGCGGGATGCCCTCGGCGTCGAGCCGGGCGCGAACCTGGGCCACGCGTTCCTTCTGCAGGTCGCGTTCCGCATTTGATTGTTTCAGATGCCGGATCGAGGCCGCAGCCCCGGCGGCGATCGCCGGCGGCAGGGCGGTGGTGAAGATGAAGCCGCTGGCAAAGCTGCGGACGAAATCGCACAGCGCGGCCGAAGCGGCGATATAGCCGCCCACAACACCGAACGCCTTGCCCAGCGTGCCCTCGATCACGGTCAGGCGGTCCATCAGACCCTCGCGTTCGGCGATGCCGCCGCCGCGCGGGCCGTAGAGGCCGACGGCATGGACCTCGTCCAGATAGGTCATGGCGCCGAATTCATCGGCCAGGTCGCAGATTTCCTTGATCGGCGCGATGTCGCCATCCATCGAATAGACCGATTCAAAGGCGATCATCTTGGGCGCCTCGGGGTCGGCGGCGGCCAGCTTGGCGCGCAGGTCGTCCAGATCGTTGTGCTTCCAGATCACCTTCTGCGCCCGCGAATGGCGGATGCCCTCGATCATCGAGGCATGGTTCAGCGCGTCCGAGAACACGATCAGGCCGGGGATCTTCGCCGCCAGCGTCCCCAGCGCGGCCCAGTTCGAGACGTAGCCGGAGGTGAACAGCAGCGCCGCCTCTTTCCCGTGCAGGTCGGCCAGTTCCTGCTCCAGCAGGACGTGGTCATGAGTGGTGCCGGAAATGTTGCGGGTACCGCCCGCACCGGCGCCGCAACGGTCCAGCGCGTCATGCATCGCCGCCAGCACCGAGGGGTGCTGGCCCATGCCCAGATAGTCGTTCGAACACCAGATGCGGACGTCCCGTGCCGCCGCGCCATCAGTCTGGCGGGCATTGGGAAAGGCGCCGCATTTGCGCTGCAGGTCGATGAAGACACGATAGTTGCCCTCGGCCTTCAGGTCGCTGAGGCTCTGGCTGAAGAAACGCTCGTAATCCATGTCTCGATCTCCCCGGAAAACTGGCTGCTGGACCGAAAACTAGGGGTGCGCGCGCGTCGGGAACATGACAATAGTCAAGCGACGCCGGGAAAAGGGTGGTGCGCGGCGCGCGGGTTTGGCATAGGCTGGCGCAGGGATGAATGGGCCGGTTATTCGGCCGGACAAGAGGGGATGCCTTCGTGGCGCATGAAGCACAAAAAGCCATTGCGCGGCAGTCGCTGCTGCTCAAAAGCCTGCCGGATCAGCATGTCGAAACCCTGCTGAGCCATGCGATCTGGCGCCAGTATGACCGTGGCGAGACGATCTTTGTGCAGGAAGAAAGCGCCCAGGCTGTGCATGTCGTCCTGGCCGGATGGGTCAAGCTGTTCCGCATGTCGCCCACAGGGGCCGAGGCCGTGGTCAGCGTTTTCACCCGCGGCGAAAGTTTCGGCGAGGCGGTGGCGCTGCGCAACGTGCCCTATCCGGTTTCGGCCGAGGCGGTCTCGGCCTGCGAGATCATGCACATTCCCAGCCCGGTGCTGATTTCCTTGATGAAGACCGATCCCGAGATCGGGATCTCGATCCTGGCTTCGACCTTCACACATTTGCATTCGCTGGTGTCCCAGCTGGAACAGCTCAAGGCCCAGACCGGGGCGCAGCGGGTGGCCGAGTTCCTGCTGAACCTGTGTGACTGCGACGAAGGCGCCTGCGAAGTCGAGCTGCCCTATGACAAGATGCTGATCGCCGGGCGTCTGGGCATGAAGCCCGAAAGCCTGAGCCGTGCGTTTTCGCGGCTCAAGGCGGTGGGGGTGAAGATCAACCGCAACCATGCCGAAATCTCGGACATTCCGCAGCTGCGCGACTATGCCGACAGCGATCCGGCCGACAACTGGGGGCGCTGAACGCGCCCGTTCAAACCCGCAACCCGTCCTCTCCGAACGTCAGTGCATTGGCCGGATCATAGTCGATGCCGACCTGCGTCCCCGGGGACACCAGATGCTGACCAAAGGCCCGAACGGTAAAAGGCTTGTCGGTGCCGATATCGACCAACACGTTGGTATCTGCGCCAAGGTTTTCCACGTGAACGACTGTGCCCGACAGCGGACCCGACTGCCCAAGGCGAGCGTATTCAGGGCGAATGCCGATAAGTTGCCGGCCAGACCCACCGATCCGATCGGCGGGCACGAAATTCATCGCCGGAGACCCAATAAACTCGGCCACGAACCGGTTGGCGGGGTTGTTGTAGAGCTCCATCGGGCTGCCGATCTGTTCGACCCGGCCGTCCCGCAACACAACGATCTTGTCCGCCAAAGTCATCGCCTCGGTCTGGTCGTGGGTCACGTAGATCATGCTGGCGTCGATCTGGCGGTGCAGGTTTGCAATTTCGACCCGGGTGTTCAGGCGCAACGCGGCATCCAGATTGGACAACGGCTCGTCAAAAAGGAAAAGCTTCGGGTTCCGTACGATCGCGCGGCCGATCGCGACGCGCTGGCGCTGACCGCCGGACAACTCGGCCGGGCGACGTTCAAGATACGGATCCAGCGACAACATGCGGCTGGCTTCGGTGATGCGGCGCGCGATTTCGTTCTTGGGATGCCCGGCCTGTTTCAAGCCCAGTTCCATGTTCCCCCGAACAGTCAGATGCGGATACAGCGCATAAGACTGGAACACCATTGCGATGCCGCGCTTGGCAGGTGGGACCTCGTTGACGGTCTGGCCATCGATTTCCACCGTTCCCGAGGTCGCCTCTTCAAGCCCCGCGATTACGCGCAGCAGGGTGGACTTGCCGCAACCCGAGGGGCCAACAAAGACCACGAATTCGTTTTCCTCGACGGTCAGGTCGATGTTCTTCAGCACGTTTACCTGTCCGAAGGACTTGCACACATTGGTCAGTTTCAGGGCGGTCACGTCACGTCTCCTTCAGGTCGACCGGCTGGCCGGATCGAATGCTTTGGTCGGCGGCAAGGCAGATCCGCAGGGATTGCACCGCGTCATTCATGTGGCGGGTCAGGTCGATGTCCTGCGCGATGGCTTGCAGCATGTAGGCTTGTTCGGCGTCGCACAGTTCCTGGTGGCCAGGTTCGCCATCCATCTCGATCAGGGTGTCGCCGCTGGATTTGTGCACAAGAATGCCGCCCACCTTTGTGTGGCCGTCCACATCGTCGGATGCGCCCTTGTTGCCTTCGGTAATGGAAACCGCACCATTGGGTGAAACGATGTCCTTCACGAAGAACGCCGTTTCGGACATCATAGGACCCCAACCGGCCTCGTACCAACCAACCGAGCCATCTTCGAACACCACTTGGAACTGGCCGTAATTGTACATGTCGGGTGCGATTTCGTCCGACAGTCGCAGGCCCATGCCGTTGACCCGAACCGGCCGGGCATCGGTAATCTGGCACATGACGTCGACGTAATGCACACCGCAGTCCACGATGGGTGAGGTGGTTTGCATCAGCGCCTTGTGCGTCTCCCATGTCGGGCCGTCGGACTGCTGGTTCAGGTTCAGGCGAAAGACATAGGGGCCGCCCAGGTCACGCGCCTCGGATATCAACCGCATCCACGAGGGGTGATGCCGAAGGATGTAACCAACCACCAGCTTTCGGTTGGCGTCAGTGGCCTTCTCGACGACACGGCGTGCGTCTGCGACCGTGGTGGCCAGGGGTTTCTCGACAAATACATGCGCACCGGCGTCCATTGCGGCACAGGCATAGTCGGCATGGCTGTCGGAATAGGTGGCAATCACGGCCAGATCAGGGTTGGTGTCTGCAAGCGCCGTATGGAAATCGGTGAAGACCGGATACCCCTGCAAATCCGGGTGATCCACTGTCCCGGATCGGTTCACCAGACCCACGATCTGGGCGTCGGGATGGTGATGATGCGCCAGCGCATGGCTGAGGCCCATGTTGCCCAAACCTGCGATCAGAACCCGGATCATTTGACCGCCCCCGAAGTGATCCCGCGGATCAGTTGCCGCGAGAAGATGACATACAGAACCATGACCGGCAGGATCGCCATGCTGAGTGCCGAAAGCACCGCGTTCCAGTCGGTGACGAACTGACCGATGAAGACCTGGCTACCGAGGGTCAGGGTCTTGGTCTCTTCGGCCGGGGCCAGGATCAGCGGGAACCACAGGTCGTTCCAGATCGGGATCATGTTGAACACCGCCACGGTCGCCATCGCCGGACGCACCAGCGGCAGAACAAGGCGGAAGAAGATGGTGTATTCGCTCAGCCCGTCGATGCGGCCTGCATTCTTGAGGTCGTCGCTGACTTGGCGCATGAACTCGGACAGGATGAATACGGCCAGCGGCAGGCCCTGTGCGGTGTAGACGAGGATCAGCGCCATCAGCGTGTTGACCAGCCCGGTCGCCACCATCATGTCCAGGATCGCAACCGTGCCGATGCGGATCGGAATCATGATACCCAATGCAAGGTACAGGCCCATCAGCGTGTTGCCCTTGAACCGGTATTCGCTGAGCGCAAAAGCCGCCATTGCGCCGAACAGCAGGATCAGGAACAGCGACACGACGGTGACAATCATCGAATTCTGGAAATACAGGAAGAAGTCGCCCTGTTTCATCACCGTCTGGTATCCGATCATCGAGAACGAGTCGGCATCGGGCAGGGCCAGCGGTTCACGGAAGATCGCCTTGCGCGACTTGAAGCTGTTGATCACGATCACGAAGACCGGAAACAGGGCGATCAGCGTATAGAGGATCAGCGCGCCATGCATGGCAGCGATGTTGAAGGGGTTTCTGCGGGCTTTGTTCATGCTCTTCGGGCCCCTCAGAACTGATACCGGCGGATGCGGGTCTGGATCAGGAACAGATAGATGCAGACCCCTGTCAGGATGATGGCGAACATGCCCGTTGCGATGGCCGATCCCATGTGCGGATCACCGAGTTGCAATTGGAACCCGAAGAAGGTCCGGTACATGAACGTGCCAAGGATGTCGGTCGAGAAATCCGGCCCCGCCAGAGCGCCCTGGGATGCGTAGATCAGATCGAACGCATTGAAATTGCCGACAAATGTCAGGATCGAGATGATGCCGATAGAAGGCAGGATCAGCGGCAGCTTGATCTTCCAGAAGGCGGACATGCCGGTGACGCCTTCGACTTCGGCAGCCTCGAGGATCTCTTCGGGGATCGACAGCAGGGCGGCATAGATCAACATCATCGGAATGCCCACGAACTGCCAGACCGAAATCAGGGCCAGCGTGGTCAGCGCGTATTCTTCTTTGCCGAGCCAGGGCGCGAACAGAGATTTGAGTCCCACCGCGGCCAGCATATCGGGGGCGATGCCCCAGATCGGCGACAGGATCAGCTTCCAGGCGAAGCCAACGATCACGAAGGACAGGATCGTCGGGATGAAGATGGCCGATCGATAAAACGCAGCAAAGCGCAGGCGTGGGTGGCTGAGGATTGCCGCCAGTGCGATCCCGATCGGATTCTGCACCAGCATGTGAATGAAGAAGAACCAGAAATTGTTGCCCAGTGCGTTCCAGAACGCATCCGACCAAATCGGGTCGCCGAACAGGGTGCGGAAGTTGTCCAGGCCTACGAAAACACGGGCCTGATCGACCTCGGTGTACAGTGCCAGCCGCAGCGTGTTGAACAGCGGAAAGACCATGACGGCCGAGTAGACCAGCACTGCGGGTGCCAGAAACACCACGATGTGCCATTTGATCCGGCGATTGCCCATGTTGTTCCTCGAAAGCTCAGGGTGGCTCTGGCCGCCTGGCCAGAGCTGATTGTGTCACGATAGACGGGTTACTGGTGCGGGGCGTACCAGCTGGCCAACCCGTCCTGCAGGCGCTTGCCGGCGTCCTCTGGCGATTCCTCACCCTTGATCACCTGAGCCGATGCGTTCCAGGTCTCGTTCTCAAGGTTGGGCGTTCCACGCGACAGGATCTGATAGGTGGACCGGATGGTCGAGTTGCACTCGTTCCGCCAGCTGACGAATTCCTGTGCCAATGGGTCCTCCATCGCCACATCGAAGCTGGAGAGAGAGAAGAAGCCGGGCAGGGCGTTTGCATAGATCTGCGCGAATTCCTCGGACCCGACCCAGTTCAGGAAGGTGCGTGCCGCATCGGCGTTGGGCGACGCCGCGTTCAGACCAATGGCGATGTCGGTGTGATCCGAGATATAGCACTCGTCCCCGGCATTCTGGACTGGCGGCTTGAAAGCGCCCATCTCGAAATCGGCCAGGTTGTTGAAGCCGCTGATCTCCCAGCTGCCGGCCGGATAGATGGCGGCGCGGCCCAGCGTGAACAGGTTCTGGCTGTCGGGATAGGTCTGCGCTTCGAACCCGTCGCCCAGATAGGCACCCCATTTGGCCAGCTGGCGGTAGGGGGCGACCCACGGCTCGTCCGTCAGTTTCTGAGAACCTTCGATCAGGGCGAGGCGACCTTCTTCGCCCTTCCAATAGTTCGGCCCGATGTTGTTGTAACCCATGGTGGCCGCTTCCCACTGGTCATTGGTGCCCATGGCCATGGGGATATAGGTGCCGTCTTCCTTGATCTTGTCCAGAACAGCAAAGAACTCGGCTTCGGTTTCCGGAACCGACAGGCCCAACTCGTCGAACGCGTCCTTGTTGTAGATGAACCCATGGATCACCGAGGCCATCGGCACGCAGAAGGTGGCCGAGCCGTCATCGGTCTGCCACGCCGATTTGGCGACGTCCGAGAAGTTCGCCATGCCTTCAAGGTCCGAAAGATCGGCCAGCTTGCCCGCCTCGTACAGGCCAAGTGAGGTGTCGAAGGGGCGGCAGGTGATCAGGTCTCCGGCCGAACCGGCATCCAGCTTGGCGTTCAGGGCGGCATTGTACTCCGCCGGGGCCGATGGGGTGAACTTGATCTTGATGTCGGGATGCTTGGCCTCAAAGGCCGGGATGATCTTTTCCTGCCACAGGGCCAGGTCGTCGTTGCGCCAGCTTTCGATGGTCAGCGTGGTTTCGGCCATTGCCGCACCGGCCAGGGCCGATGACGCCAGCAGCACGGCGGTCAGTGTGGTTGTTCTCATGATGTATTCTCCCTTTTGGTCTTCTTCTTGGTTCAAATCTGGTCCAACGCAGGGCGCAGATGGCCGCCCGATGCCGTCAGCAGTTCACTGGCCTGCGCCGGTGTTGCGGCACCGGCGGCCAAAAGTACGGCAAGCTTCAGGTTGCCTTCGGCACGATCCAGGGCATCAGCGGCGTGCTGAGGCGTGGCGCCGGTTATGTTCCGGATGATTCCTTCTGCGCGCTGACGCAGCTTGGCATTGTCGGCCACCACGTTGACCATCATGCCGTCATGCACATGGCCCAACCTGACACCCATGAGGGTCGAGAGCATGTTGAGCGCCGCCTTTTGCGCGGTTGCGGCGCCCAGTCGGGTCGATCCGGCAATGACTTCGGGCGGGGTGTTCAGGCAAATTGCGCAATCGGCGTGCTCGAACAGCAAAGCGTCGGCGTTGTTGGCAATGCAGATGGTTTTGGCGCCGCGGGACCTTGCAATTCCGGCAAAGGTCAACGGGTAAGGCGTGGTGCCGCTGGCGGATATCGCGATCACCGTGTCCGTGGGGAGGAGGTCGGCGGCTGCGATTTCGGCAGTTCGGGTGTCATCTTCGGTGTGACCCGGCATCTCTGCCCCGGTCGGTATGCCGCCGGCCATGCAGATGGCGATCGACTCTGGAGACAGGCCGAATGTCCCCGGTATCTCCGCCCCATCGGCCAAGCCCATCAGCCCGGACGACCCGGCGGCGGCATAATAGAGCCGCCCCCCGGTGCGGATGGTTTCTGCCATCAATGCCGCACCTCTTGAGATATCCTGAAGGCATGCATCCAGCCCGTTCAGTGCGGCTTTCTGCGCATCCAGCAGCAGGCGCAGAACTTCGGCGTCCGGGCGCAGGTCCAGTCCCTCGGATTCGTCGCGCAGCATTTCGGTTTGCGGCAGCATGTGCGGCGTCATGTGATTCCCCTTTGGCATCGAAGATAATACCTATATAATACCTTTTGTCTACCATTCGTTTTAAATCGCGAAATATCGACCGATAAGCATGAAAAATCACGATCTCGGCACACAAGAGGTCTTTTTTTCAGACAAAAGGTATCGTAAAGGTATCTATATGGATGAGTCCCTCCAATATCTCATAGCAATTGACGGTGGCGGTACACGCTGCCGGTTTGCCATGGTCGGCCCCACCGGGCGGCATGATCTGATTCTGGGAAGCGCCAATGTCTATTCCGATCGTGCGGCGGCTATCTCAACGCTGAATGCCGGGCTGCGGGCTCTGGCCGAGCGTGCTGCGATGCCCGAAGCGGCTTTGACCGGGATTCCGATCTACGCAGGGCTGGCTGGCGTGACCGACGCGGACACCGGTGCTGAAATCGCACGGCACCTGCCATCGCGCATTGTGCAAGTCGAGGATGACCGTCGCTCGGCCGTGGTTGGGGCGTTGGGTCCGGTCGATGGATGTTTGATCGGGATCGGCACAGGATCGTTCCTGGCCCGGCAAAGTGATGGCGAAATCCGGTTGCTTGGCGGTTACGGGGCGCTCATCGGTGATGATGCTTCCGGATATTGGCTGGGAAAGCAGTTGCTGCGGCGGGTGTTGCTTGCAGCGGACGGAATAATCCCCGACAGCGCGCTGACGCGGTCCATACGCAGACGTTTTGACGATGACCCGATGCAGATCGTGCGATTTGCGGGGCAGGCGCGGCCGGCCGAAATCGCAGACTTCGCGCCCGAAATCATTGCGGCGGCTCAAAAAGGCGATGTGGTGGCCGTGGCCCTGATGCGCGAGGGCGCCGACTATGTCGCTGCAGGGCTTCAGGCCCTTGGTCGCGATGATGCCGAGCCGGTCTGTGCAGTGGGCGGTGTGGCATCGCATTACATCGCCTATCTTTCCGCCGAGGTGCAGAGCGCGATGATCGAACCGGCAGGCACCGCCCTTGACGGGGCGCTGCAGCTCGCCGCACAGCTGGCCGAGCGCGCCAGATTGGGGGCAGCATGACCGCCGAAACGATCGAAACCTTCCTCAGGACCGGTGACTGGATGCAGCAGGCCGTGGGGCCTCGGTACGTTCGGTTGCGCAAGCGGATCGAAGAGGGCATCGAGAATGGTCTGCTGGCGGAAAGTGCACCGCTACCGGCCGAACGCGAGATCGCAAACCTCACGGGCCTTTCCCGCGTCACCGTGCGCCGGGCGATGCAGGATCTGGTAGATCGGGGAATCGTCATTCAACGCCAGGGCTCGGGCAGTTTCGTGGCCGACGGAACGCCTCGGGTCGAGCAATCCCTGTCACGGCTGACCTCGTTCACCGAGGACATGAACCGACGCGGTCTTGAATCCTCAAGCGAGTGGCTCGAGCGCGGTGTTCACACTCCGTCGCCCGAGGAGGTGATGGCGCTGGCCCTGTCCTCGGGCGAAGCGGTCGCGCGCATCTCGCGCCTGCGTATGGCCAACGATCGGCCCATGGCGATCGAACGGGCCTCGCTGCCAATCGACATTCTGCCGCGCCCGCAGGAGGTCGAAGCCTCCTTGTACGAAGTCTTGGAGCGGGATGGAAACCGGCCCGTACGGGCGCTGCAGCGCATATCGGCGATCAATCTGGACAGCGCCGACGCGGGCTTGCTTGGGGTCGAACCCGGTGCGGCCGGACTGCGCATCGTTCGAACATCATACCTGTCCAATCGGCGGGTCGTTGAATTCACTCGGTCGATCTATCGCGGCGACGCCTATGATTTTGTCGCCGAATTGCGGTTGGCCAACAGCTAGGACACATCATGCAACAGCAGATCACCCGGATGCGCCGGGAAATTGATGAAATCCCCGTGGCCGTAGAAAGGCTTCTGAGTCGGGGCCAGACCGACATTGAGGCGGTCGCCTCGGTTGCCCGCGAACTGGACCCGACATTTGTCGTGACGGTCGCACGCGGGTCTTCCGATCACGTCTGCACCTATCTCAAATACACGTCGGAGATCCTATTGGGTGTGCCGGTGGCCTCGGTCGGGCCGTCGATCGGATCGATCTACGATTCCGTTCTGCGCATGCGTCAGGCGATGTGCCTGTCGGTGTCGCAATCCGGCAAAAGCCCTGACATCGTGGCCATGGCTCGCAATGCCCGGCGCGACGGCGCATTGACAGTAGCGTTGACCAACGACGCCGCTTCACCGTTGGCCGAGGTCAGCGATCACACCATAGATATTCAGGCGGGCCCCGAACTGAGTGTTGCGGCAACCAAGACCTTCGTCACATCGGCGGTGGCCGGCTTGTGGCTGTTGGCAGAGTGGGGGCAGGATGCGGCGTTGCTGGCGGCGTTGCGCGACCTGCCCGAGCAGCTGGATCAGGCGGCCCGGATCGATTGGCCCGAAGTGCGTGACGCTATCGGTGCTCACCCGTCGCTGTTCACGCTTGGCCGGGGCCAGGCACTGGCCGTATCGAACGAAGCTGCGCTGAAATTCAAGGAGACCTGCCAGCTGCACGCTGAAAGCTATTCCTCGGCCGAGGTTCTGCACGGGCCGGTGTCCATCGTCGAGGACGGTTTTCCGGTACTCAGCTTTGCAGCGGCAGATGCGGCGGAGCCTGCGTTGGCGGAGGTGGCGGACGCGATCAGCGCCAAGGGTGCCCGTGTCTTTGCGACCACGGACAGGGTTACTGCCGCGACGCGCATTCCGCATGTCCGCACGGGGCATTCCCTGATTGATCCGCTGAGCTTGATCGTCTCCTTCTACGCGATGGTCGAGGCGTTTGCCGCCTCGCGCGGGATCGATCCGGACGCACCGCGGCATCTGAACAAGGTGACGGAAACCGTATGACCAGCGAACTGCAGGCTCTGGCGGGCGCGGACATTCTGACCCCTGCAGGTATCCTGCAGGATCATGCCCTTCTGTTCGCGGAAGGGCGTATCGGGGGCGTGACGCCTGTCTCCGACACTCCTGGCATAGCGAGGGTGTCGCGGCTGGACGGTGGCCTTCTGGTCCCGGGCTTCGTCGATCTGCAGGTCAATGGCGGCGGCGGGGCAATGCTGAACAACGCCCCAGATCTGGCCACGCTCCGCACGATGTCGCAGGCACATGCGCGTATCGGAGCAACGTCGATCTTGCCAACGCTGATCACGGATACGCCTGAGATCACGCGCCGGGCAATCGCGGCCACGATTGCGGCCGTGAACGAAGGCGTTCCCGGCATTGTCGGCCTTCATCTGGAAGGCCCGCACCTGTCCCAAACCCGCAAAGGTGCACATGACGCTGCCCTGATCCGACAGATGGAGAAGGCTGATCTGGATTTGTTGCTGGACACAGCCACGCAGTTGCCGGTTCTCAAGGTTACGGTGGCGCCGGAAAGTGTGACCGATGATCAGATACGCGCCATGACCCAAGCGGGGATCGTCGTCTCGCTGGGCCATACGGATGCGAGTTTTGAAACCTGTCAAAGAGCCGTTCAGGCCGGGGCTCGTTGCGTCACACATTTGTTCAATGCTCAGAGCCAGATGGGTAACCGAGAGCCCGGCGTCGTAGGCGCGGCGCTGGCGCTTGGCGAGCTGTCTGCGGGCCTGATCGCTGATGGAATTCACGTCCATCCGGTGTCAGTGCGCAATGCCATCCGGGCCAAAACAGGGCCGGGCTGTGTTTTCCTTGTCAGCGACGCGATGGCGACCGCCGGGTCGGATATCGACAGCTTTCTGCTGAACGGACGGCAGATCTTGCGCGACGGCAACCGGTTGACCCTCGCCGATGGAACGCTCGCCGGTGCGCATCTTGAGCTGTTGGACGCGGTTCGCAACGTGGTTGCATTCGCGCAACTGCCTTTGCGAGCTGCTTTCGACATGGCGACCCGGTTTCCCGCGGACCTGATCGGCAGATCAGATCTTGGCCGTTTGGCGGTTGGTGCCCGCGCAAATATTTTGCATGTCTCTGACCAACGGCTGCTCCAGGTCTGGCAGGAAGGTCAGGCATTGGGCTGACGGTGTCCACGCCGACCCTTGGTCGCCGGATTTCCTACGACATGTCGGACCCTGGGCTGTTCATGTCGGGAATCTGGATTGTGCACATCTTGTATTTTTCTTAGCCTTGGTGTCGGGCGCAAGTTTCACGCGTGCCCGGCAAGAGGAATGAGATGACGCCTGTGTTCAGATTTCAGGGGATCTACGCCCCGGTGGTGACCCCGTATCACGCGGATTTCAGCGTTGATTGGGATGCCTTGGCCGAGGTGATCGAATACCTTGTCGACAACGGCGTGCACGGGATGATCTCGGGCGGGTCCACGGGCGAAAACTATGCCCAGACCGTCGATGAAAGGCTGGAACTGGCGCGTTTTACTCACCAGCGACTGAAGGGTCGGCTGCCTTTGGTGGTCGGGACCGGCGCGATGTTGACGCCGGATTCGATCGCGTTGGCCCAAGGCGCGCGCCAGATCGGGGCCGATGCCATCCTGCTGGCCAGCCCGCCCTATTCGGTGCCGACGGATCGGGAAAACGCCCTGAATGCGCTGGCCATCGACAAGGCGGCCGATTTGCCGGTGATGCTGTACAATTATCCGCACCGCACCGGCACGATGATGGGGGCCGAGTTCCTCGATCGCGTCGGGCGCAGCCGCAATTTCTGCGGCATCAAGGAAAGCTCGGGCGACATCAACCGCGTACACATGCTGGCGCGGGACTATCCGCATATCCAGCTGGGCTGCGGCATGGACGATCAGGCGCTGGAATTCTTCGCTTGGGGCGCGCCCTTTTGGATCTGTGGCGGGTCGAATTTTCTGCCGCGCGAGCATGTGGCGCTGTATGAGACCTGCGTGCTGAAGGGCGATTTCGCCAAGGGCCGCCGGATCATGTCGGCGCTGATGCCGTTGATGCGGGTGCTGGAACAGGGCGGCAAGTTCATCCAGACCATCAAGCATGGGGTTACGATGAACGGCATCTCGGCGGGCGCGGTTCGGCCGCCCCTGAAGGGGCTGAACAAGGATGACAAGCGCGCGCTGGAACAGGTGACCCGCGTGCTGAAAAGCAAGATCGCAGACATCATGGCGGAGGGCTGAGGCATGGGCTTGCTGACACGGGACGAATACGCATCCATCGCCGCCGGGCTGGACCTGCCCACCGGCGCCTTCATCGACGGCGGCTATCGCCCGGCGACCTCGGGCGCGGTGTTTCCCACGGTGAATCCGGCCACCGGCACGGTGCTGACCGAGGTCGCGGCCTGCGCCGCCGCCGATGTGGACCTGACCGTGGAAAAGGCGCGCGAGTCCTTCGATGACGGCCGCTGGTCGCGCCTGCACCCGTCGGCGCGCAAGGATGTGTTGATCCGCTTGGCCAAGCTGATGACCCGCAATGCTCGCGAACTGGCGGTGATGGAAAGCATCGACAGCGGCAAAACCATCTTTGACTGCGAAACCGTGGATATCCCCGAGGCCATCCACTGCCTGAAATGGCATGCCGAGGCGGTTGACAAGATTTACGATCAAGTCGCGCCTGCCAGCGACGACCACATCGCGATGATCCTGCGCGAACCGATCGGGGTGGTGGGGCTGGTGCTGCCGTGGAACTTCCCCCTGCTGATGCTGGCCTGGAAGATCGGCCCGGCGCTGGCAGCCGGGTGCTCGGTGGTGGTGAAGCCGGCGATGGAAACCCCGCTGACCGCCCTGCGTCTGGCCGAACTGGCGGCCGAGGCCGGGCTGCCGCGCGGGGTTCTGAACGTGGTTCCGGGTGGCGGCGCCGAGGTGGGCGAACCGATCGGACGGCACATGGATATCGACATGGTGTCATTCACCGGCTCGACCGTGACGGGCAAGAAATTCCTGTCCTATGCGGCCGAAAGCAACGCCAAGGAGGTGGTGCTGGAAATGGGCGGCAAGAACCCGGCCATCGTGATGGAGGATGCCGAGAACCTCGACCGGGTTGCCGCCCATGTGGTGAACGGGGCGTTCTGGAACATGGGCGAGAATTGCTCGGCCACGTCGCGCCTGATCGTGCACCGCGCGGTCAAGGCTGACCTGCTGGAGCGCATCGCCCACCACGCCCGCCAGTGGACTGTGGGCGACCCGCTGGACCCTGCAACCCGTCTGGGCGCGCTGGTCAGCAAAGACCATTTCAACAAGGTCTGCGGTTATCTGGACAAGGCGCCGTCAGTCCTTCTGGGCGGCAAGGCCGAAAACGGGTTCGTCGAAGCAACCGTGGTCGAGCTGCCCGACAATGACGCGCCGCTGGCGCGTGAGGAAATCTTTGGGCCCGTTCTGTCGGTGATCGAGGTCGCGGGGTTCGACGAGGCCATCGCGATGGCCAATGACACGCCATATGGGCTGTGCGCATCGCTGTTTACGGCCAACGCCAAGCGCGCCCTGCGCGGCGCCCGCGCGATCTGGGCCGGAACCGTGACGGTGAACAGCTTTGGCGAGGGCGACATCTCGACCCCGTTTGGCGGCTACAAGCAGTCTGGTTTTGGCGGGCGGGACAACGGGCTGCATGCGCATGACCAGTACACGCAGCTGAAGACGCTATGGATCGACCTGTCGGATGATGCCGACGAGGCGGTGGATTGACGCGGTTCACCGCTTGCCGCCTGCCGGTGCAGCGCGGTCCGGCTGCGTGGAATGCCCTGCTGGGCCCGCAAACTCCCGCGCGGCAGCTTTCGGGCAATATCACCGCAGATTTCACCATCGTGGGCGGCGGTTTTGCCGGGCTGTCTGCGGCGCGGCGATTGCGGCAGTTGGTGCCCGATGCGCGGATCGTGGTGCTTGAAGCCGGGCGCGTGGCGGAAGGCGCGGCGGGGCGCAACTCGGGCTTCATGATCGATCTGCCGCATGACCTAGCCTCGGACGACTATGCCGGGGCGGGCGATGACCGGTCGATGATCGGGCTGAACCGGCAGGCCATCGCCTTTGCTCGCGCGGCGGTCGAGGAATACGGCATCGACCCCAACTATTTCGATCCGGCGGGCAAGGTGAACGGCGCGGCCAGCCCGGCGGGACATGCGCACAACCAAAGCTATGCCCGCCATCTGGACAGCCTCGGCGAGCGGTTCGAGATGCTGGACCGGCAGCAGATGCAGGAACTTACCGGGTCCGGGCACTATGTCTCGGGGCTGTATACGCCGGGCACGGTCATGCTGCAGCCGGCGGGCTATGTGCGAGGTTTGGCGGCGGGGTTGGCGGCCGATGGGGTGCAGATTTTTGAAAACAGTGCGGTCACGGGGTTCCAGCGCGACGGTGCGGGTTGGTGCGTGCAGACCGCGCTCGGGCAGGTCTCGACCGGCCGGCTGATCCTTTCGGTGAACGGTCACCTGGAGAGTTTCGGGGTGGAACGTGGCCGGCTGATGCAGCTGTTTCTGTTCGCGGCGATGACGCGAGAATTGGAGGCCGATGCGCTGGCCCAGCTGGGTGGCCAGCCGCGCTGGGGCGTGACCCCGTCCGATCCGATGGGCACCACCATGCGCCGGATCGACACCGGGCAGGGCGGCAACCGGATCATCACCCGCACCTGCGCCGTGCTGCGCCCGGGCATGGAGGCGCGGGCAGCGGACCTGCGGCGCGCAGTTGCGGTGATGCGGCGCAAGTTCGACCGGCGCTTTCCACAGCTGCGCGGCATCGCGATGGAGTACGAATGGGCCGGCCATCTGTGCCTGAGCCTGAACGGCGTCTCGGTCACCCGCGAGATCGAGACCGGCGTTTATTCCGCCTGCGTCCAGAACGGGTTGGGCACCGCGCGCGGCACCCTGACCGGGATCGCCGCGGCCGAGATGGCCTGTGGCGTGCGGTCCGGGATCAGCGATTATTTCGGTGCCGAGGACCGGCCCAAACGCCTGCCGCCCCGACCGTTGTCTGAGATCAGTGCCAATATGGTGCTGCGCTGGAAGGAATGGCGCGCGCGCGACGAATGAAAAAGGCCCGCCTGACAGGCAGGCGGGCAAGTGGAGTGTTCCTAATAGTGCTGGTTCAATTCGTCGGCGGCGGGAATTTCCCGCTCGCGCCGGGCGATGTAATCGCGCAGCGCCTCGTCGGTGGCCGGGTCCATTCGGGGCTCTTGATACTCGGCCAGCAGCTTGCGGGCGTGGTTCAGGGCGCGCTCGGTGATCTCGACCCCGCCCTCGGCCACCCATTGTTCGATCGAGTTGTTGTCGAACAGTTCGGGCATGAAGAACGCCTCCTGGAAATTGTCCTGTGTGTGCGGATGGCCCAGGTAATGCCCGCCGGGGCCGATATCGGATACGGCGGCAACGGCCTCGTCGAAATCGTGCCATTTCGGCCCCTCGGCCATGCGATAGGCCATGGCGCATTGCTCGGCATCGACCACGAACTTGGCGGTTGAACAATGCATCCCGGCCTCGTTCCAGCCCGCCGAATGCCAGATATAATTGGCCCCCGCATGGATCACCGCCGACAGCGTGGTGGCGGATTCGTAGCCCGCCTGCGCATCGAATGTCTTGGCCCCGCCCAGCGTGTTCGAGCTGCGCCAGGGCACGCCGTAGTGTCGCGCCATCTGGCCGATCATGAAGTTCATCAGGCTGATCTCGGGCGTGCCCGCCATCGGCGCGCCGGATTTCATGCTGACGGTCGACAGGTAGTGCCCGTAGATCGCGGGACAGCCGCGCCGGATCACCTGCGTGTAGGCCAGCGCGCTCAGCGCCTCGGCGTTGAGCTGCGCGACCGTCGCCGGCACGCTGGCCGGCGTGTTGGCCCCGCCCAGTACGAAGGGCGAGCACAGCACCGGCTGATTGCGGTGGCAGAAGGCGCGCATCGCCCCCAGCATGGTCTCGTCCCAGACCAGCGGCGAGTTGCCGTTGCAATTGCCGGTGGTGACGGGGTGATCCTCCATGAAATCCTCGCCGAACAGGATGGCGCACATCTCCATCACGTCTTCGGCGTTCTTGGGCGAGGTGGTCATGCCCATGAAGGTCTTGTCGGAATATTTCATCGACGAATAGGTGATGCGCAGATGGCGCTGGCTGATCGGGTGATCATAGGGTTCCACGATGTGGTGAGCGCTGGAATGCAGCGCGGGCAGCATGTGGCTGAGCTTGTGGAACATCGCCAGATCGTCCAGTGTCGGGTTGCGGCGCATGTCGTCGAGATCGCGCAGAAACGGCGCGCCGGTCATCGGAACGAAGATCGCGTGCGGCCCACCCAGGCGCACATTCTTGCGCGGGTCACGGGCGTGATAGGTGAAATCCGAGGGGAGCGTCGCGATCAATTCGCGGACCAGACCGCGATCAAGATACACCCGCTCGTCGTCAACTTTGGCTCCAGCCGCCTTCCAGTCGGCCAGCGCGATCGGGTCGCGGAACTGCACGCCCACGTTTTCGAGGATGTCCATCGAGGCCGCGTCGATCCGCTCGACCTGTGACCCGTCCATCACTTCGCACAGTGGGATGTTGCGGGTCAGGCCCGGCAACATGTCAAAGCAGGGCGCGGTGCGCAGGGCGCGGCGGGCGGCGCGGCCTCCGGTTCGGACACGGGTGGCGGTCTGGGTCATTCTGGGCCTCCTTTGACACCAGTCTGACCGCCGACCGTGGGCGCGACCTGCAGGATTGCGAAATACTGTTGCGGAATGCGACATCGAGCCCGTGCATTGCCGGCGACAGCTGCTAAGCTGCGCTCCGCAGGATCAGGAACAATGCACAGAGCAGACCGAGAATGAATTCCGCCACATCTGAAACCGCCCGGCTCGAGGGCGAATACGACTATATCATCATAGGCGCGGGTACCGCGGGCTGTGTGCTGGCCAACCGGCTGACCGAGGATTCCAGGACACGGGTTCTGCTGCTCGAGGCGGGCAAGTCGGACAATTACCATTGGGTCCACATCCCGGTGGGGTATCTGTACTGCATCGGCAATCCGCGCACCGACTGGATGATGAAAACCGCGCCCGAGCCGGGTCTGAACGGGCGGTCGCTGGTCTATCCGCGCGGCAAGGTGCTGGGCGGGTGCAGCTCGGTCAACGGGATGATCTACATGCGCGGGCAGGCGGCCGACTATGACCATTGGCGGCAGCTGGGCAATGCGGGCTGGGGCTGGGACGACGTGCTGCCCTATTTTCTGAGATCCGAAGATCACCACGCCGGCGACAGCAAAATGCACAGGTCCGGCGGCGAGTGGAAGGTTCAGAAACAGCGGCTGAGCTGGGAGATCCTGAAAGCCGTTCAGGACGGCGCGCGCGAGATCGGCATCCAGCCGCGCGCCGATTTCAATGACGGCAACAACGAGGGCTCGGGGTTTTTCGAGGTCAACCAGAAGAACGGCGTGCGCTGGAACACGGCCAAGGGATTTCTGCGCCCAGCGATGAAGCGGCCCAACCTGCGGGTCCTGACCGAGGCCGAGACTCTGGGCCTGATCCTCGAGGGCAAGGCCGTGCGCGGCGTACGCTTTGCGCGGGGGGGCACCGAATACCGCGCTGTGGCCGGGGCCGAAGTTCTGCTGGCGGCGGGGTCGATCAACTCGCCCAAGCTGCTGGAACTGTCGGGGATCGGCGACCCCCAGGTGCTGGCGGCGCACGGAATCGCGGTTCAGCATGAAAGCGCGGGCGTGGGGGCGAACCTGCAGGACCACCTGCAGATCCGAACCGTGTTCAAGGTGCAAAACGCCAAAACCCTGAACACCATGGCCAACAGCCTGTGGGGCAAGGCGCGCATCGCGGCGCAGTACGCCCTGACCCGGTCGGGCCCGATGGCGATGGCGCCCAGCCAGTTCGGCATGTTCACCAAATCCGACCCGATGCTGGCCACGCCGGATCTGGAATATCACGTACAGCCACTGTCGACCGACCGTCTGGGCGATCCGCTGCATCCGTTCCCCGCGATCACCGTTTCGGTCTGCAATCTGCGGCCCGAAAGCCGGGGGCACTGCCACATCACCACGCCCGATCCGACGGCCCAGCCCGAGATCAGGTTGAACTACCTCTCGGCCGAGCGTGACCGGCAGGTGGCGGTCAAATCCGTGCAGCAGGCCCGGCAGGTGATGGCCGCGCGGGCGCTGGCACCCTATCACCCGCAAGAGGTTCTGCCCGGCCCCGAGATCAACGACCAACAGGGTCTGCTGGATGCGGTGGGCGACATCGCCACCACGATCTTTCACCCGGTCGGCACCTGCCGCATGGGCAGCGACGCCGCCGCGGTGGTCGATCCACAATTGCGCGTTCGGGGTCTGGAGGGGCTGCGGGTGGTCGATGCCTCGGTCATGCCGAAGATCGTGTCGGGCAATACCGCCTCGCCCGTGATCATGATCGCGGAAAAGGCTGCCGACATGATACGCGGACGGGCATGAGCGCGGGGCTTGCGCCTTGGCCCGTCGGACATAAATGACCGCCAGCCTCATCAACCGGAAAAGCTGAACCGATGCAGGACACATTGATTTTTGAACGCCGGTCGCTGAACGCGGCAAAATGGGCCAGCCTGTTCATGGCGGGTGCCGGGGTTGTGGCCGGGTTGCTGGCAAACTCCGATGCGCTGTTGCTGGACGGGCTGTTCTCGGGGCTCAATTTCGCAACGGCTGTGGTGGCGGGATGGGTCGCCGCCTCGATCCGACGGGCCCCGGACCAGAACCGCCCCTTCGGATACGAGATCGACGAATCCGTCTTCGTGATGTTCCGCAGCCTGCTGCTGTTCGGGATCATCCTGATGGCGGCTGGTTCGGCGGTGAACAGTCTGCTGGTCTATGCCAAGACGGGCGAAGCCGCGCCGGTGGTTCTGGAATGGATCCTGATCTATGCCGGGTCGATGGCGGCGATCTGCCTGGCGCTGTTCGCCTATCACCGCTGGAACTGGCGCCGCACGGGAAAGACCAGCGATCTGCTGCGGGTCGAGTCCCGGGCCGCGATGGTCGACGGGGTGCTGAGCCTTGGGGCCGGGGCGGCGTTTTTTGCGATCAACCTACTTGAGGGCGGGCCGCTTGCCGGTCTGGTTCCGGTGTCGGATGCGCTGGTGGTGTTGCTGCTGTGCCTGGCGCTGCTGCCTCAGCCGATCAAGGTATTTCTGGGCGCGCTGCGCGATGTCGTGGGTGTGGCGCTGCCGGTTGATGCCCGGGCCGAGATCATTGCGCAGGCCCGCCGGATCTGTGCCGACAGCCCGTTTCAGGTGCTGGACGTGGCGACGGTGCGCAGCGGGCGGGCACTGTTCCACCTTGTCTATCTGAAACCCGCCGAACCCGTGACGATCGAAGCCTTCGAGGCCGTCCGCGACCGGCTGGCCCAGGCCGCAAGCCCGGGCCGGGTCGCGTTGACACTGGCCTCGGACCCGCCGTTTGGTCCGGCCCCGCGCGCTCAGTAATCGGCGACCAGCAGGAATTCGGGCGCGGTGTCTTCCTCGATCGTGGCAAAGCGCGGGATCGGCTGTTCGAACACGTTATCGGTGCGGTCGTCATTGACGGTCGAGACTTCGCCGATCAGACAATCGCCCTTTTCCGCCCAGAAGGCGTGCCAGATGCCGGGCATCAGCGTGACGCTTTCGCCCGGTTTCAGGCGCAGATGCTCGCCCGGCTGGATGGTCACCGGGCAGGCGTCGCTGGGTACGGTGACGGGGGTATCGCGGTCGATGCTGCCATCGGGGGCCGAGGCGTAGATCTCCATCACCAGATCGCCGCCGCCGCGGTTGATGATGTCCTCGGCCTTGACGATGTGGCGATGCATCGGCGACAGCTGTTTGTCACGCGAAATCAGCAGCTTCTCGGCATAGAGCATACCCCGGCCCGCGCTCAGGTCCTTTTCGTCGCCATTGCGCAGGGTGAACAGGAACAGGCCCAGTTCATCGAACTCGCCCTGGCCGTAATCGGTGATGTCCCAGCCAAGACCACGGGCGCGGATGCCGGCGGCCTGCGGGCTGCGCATCTGCTCGGGCGTCCAGTCGGCAAAGGGCGGCAGGGCAAAGCCGAAAGAATTGATGAAGGCCTGCGCCTCGGCCTTGATGCGGTTGATCTCGGATCGTTTCATATCGGTGCTTTCGATGAATTACAGCTCGTGCGCCCAGGGCGGGTTGGCGCCGGCGCGGGATACGGTGACGGCGGCGACCTTGCCGCCCAGCTCCAGCGCGGTGCGCAGGTCGTCGGGCGAGATCGCACGGAGCGCCTGTTTTGTCAGCAGCCCGGCGCGGTGCAGTTGCGCCAACACCCCGGCGTTGAACGTGTCGCCCGCGCCCACCGTATCGACCACCTGAACCGGCGTGACCGGCACCGAAACCGTGCGGCCATCGGCCAGATACCCGGCCGCGCCCTGACTGCCGCGCGTGACGATCACCACGGCGGGGCCGGCCTGCAGCAGCAGCGGCACTTTTTCCTCCAGCGTTTCAGGGCCGGGGACGATCCAGTCCAGATCTTCGTCCGAGACCTTGACGATGTCGGCCTGCGCGATCATCCGGTTCAGCCGGGTGCGATAGCGGGTCTGGTCCTGGATGAAACCGGGGCGGATGTTGGGGTCGATCATCACTGCGCGCTCGGCGCCGTGGCGGTCCAGCAGGGCGGCATAGGCATCGGCGCAGGGCTCGCAGGTCAGGCTGATGCCGCCGAAATACAGCGCCGAGGTCGCGGTCAACTGGTCCGGCATGTCTTCGGGGCGCAGCATCCGCCCGGCCGAGTTTTCATCGACGAAGGAATAGGTGGCGTGCCCGTCCTGCAGTTGCACGAAGGCCAGCGTGGTCGGACGGTCCGAAAGAACAACCTGCGAGCCATCCACATGACTGTCTTTCAGGGCTTGCGCCATTTGCTGGCCGAACATGTCGCTGGACAGCCCGGTCAGCATTCCGGCAGGCGCACCCAGCCGGCCCAACGCGATGGCGGTGTTGAACACCGCCCCGCCCGAATGCGGCACGAAACCTTGCGCGCCCGAAACCGTCGGCTCCGCGATCATGTCGATCAGGGCCTCGCCACAGCACAGGATCATGTCCCGGCTCCTTCCTTCTGCAAAGATCTGGCGGTGAGTTTACCGCGCGAGCGCATTTTTGCAGAAGTTGTTAGCGCCAACAATGCCAAATTCGGCCTGTTCCGACACATAAACGCCAAAGCCCTGCCGCAGCGCGTCGAACCGGCCTCCGGCGTTGAAGGCCGCTAGGAAGTCGTCGCCGAACAGCCAGCGGTTCTTCTCGGCCACGCCGCCCACCAGGAAGACGCCGCCCGTGGGCATCACGGTCACGGCCATGTCGCCCATCACGGCGCCCAAGTGGGTGGTGAAGATCTGCGCGGCGCGCATGGCGAGCGGATTGGACCCGTTCTGCGCGGCGTGCAGGATGTCCTTGGCGGGCAGGACGGGCGTGTCGGGCTGGCCTGCGGCCATGCCCAAAGCGCGATACAGGATCGGCAGGCCCGTGCCGCTGAGGAACATTTCGGCCTCGAGCGTCAGGCTGTCGCCAAAGAAACACTCGGGCGCGATCCGGCGGGCGGCTTCGAACACGTCCACCTCGTCGCGGGTGCGGGGTGACAGGCCGACATGGCCGCCCTCGCCCGAGACGGTGTGATAGTGGCCTTCGGAATACAAAAGCGCGCCGACGCCCAGCCCAGTGCCGGGGCCGACCACCAGTCGGGTGCCCTTGGGCGGGGTCGGGTCGCCCTGCAGGGCCTGCACGTCATCGCGGGTAATCTCGGCCACCGACCACGCGGCGGCGGTGAAGTCGTTGATGACAAAGGTGTGGTCCGCGCCGGTGGCTGTTGCAATGTCGGCCTCGGACAGGTCCAGATTGGCATTGGTCAGGCGGATCGATCCATTGCGCACCGGGCCGGCGCCCGCGGCGACTACGGCGCGCGGCGGCGTTCCGATCTCGGCGCACAGGTCGTGCAGGGCGGCCAGAAACTCGGGCAGGGTGCCGGTGGGCGATTTGCGCAGATCGGTGAGCGTGCCATTGGTGACGACCCCCAGCCGCGTGTTGGTGCCGCCGATATCGGCCACCAGGTTCCAGTGGTCGTGCATCGCGCCCCTGGGCTGCGCCATCGGGACCGAGACCGGTTCGCCTTGGGCCAAAGCCGCCTGCATCGCCCTGAACGAGGCCTTGGGGCGGCGTTCCAGCGTGTCGAAATCGACATCGACCAGGCCGAACCGCTTTTCGTATCCCAGCGCCCATTCGTAATTGTCCAGCAGCGACCAGATGAAATAGCCCTTGACCGGAACGCCTTGATCCAGCGCGTCCTGCACCGCCGACAGATGCTGATTCAGATAGTCGATGCGGTCGTCATCCTGCTGCCGCTCGGGGCTTGCCATGCCGTTTTCGGTGACATAGATCGGCAGATCGCCTGTGTAGTCCCGGGCCGTACGGGTCAGGAACCGGGTCAGCGCGCTTGGCTCGATCTCCCACCCCATCTGCGTCTTGGGCAGAGGGCCAGGCACCTCTTGCAGGCTGGGCCAGGGCGTGTCGGCGGGCGCGATCAGCTTGCGGGTATAGTAGTTCAGCCCGCACCAGTCGACCGGCGTGCCGATCGTGTCGAAATCATCCTGCCACCCGTCGGGCAGGTGGGCCTGCAGCCCCTGCAGGACGTTCTCGGGGTAGGCCTTGTTGAAAACACCGCCCAGGAAGAACCGGTTGTAGATACCGTCGTACAGATCGGCGGCTTCGCGGGCCTCGGGGGTGTCATCGGCAGGTTCGGCCCATTCCAGGTTGAACACCGCGCCCAGGTTCGACATGCCAAGGCCCCGCATCGCCTGAATCGCGCGGCCGTGGGCCAGAAGGACGTGATGCATGGCGCGGGCCGTGGCGCGGATGTCGCGCAGGCCGGGGGCGTGGTGGCCTTCGAAATGGCTCAGCCAGCTGACGCACCAAGGCTCGTTGATCGGGGCGACGCTGTACATGCGGTCGCCGATGCGGCCCATGATGATCTCGGTGAAATCGGCGAACCAGTCGGCGATGTCGCGGTTGCGCCAGCCGCCCAGATCAGCCAGCGCCGAGGGCAGCTCCCAATGATACAGAGTGGCGCAGGGGCGGATGCCGCGTTCCAGCAGGGCGTCGGCCAGCCGGTCATAATAGTCCAACCCGGCCTGGTTCACCGGACCGCGCCCTTCGGGCAGCACGCGCGCCCAGCTGGTGGAAAAGCGATAGCAGTCGAACCCGGCCTCGCGGATCAGGTCGAAATCCTGTTCGAACCGGTGCAGGTGGTCGCAGGCCAGATCGCCGTTTTCGGCACGCACAACGTTGCCGGGCGTGGCCGCGAAACTGTCCCAATGGGTCGGGCCGGCGCCGCCCTGTGCGTGGCCTTCGATCTGATAGGCCGAGGTTGCGACACCAAAGAGGAAGTCTTTGGGGAAATCAGCGCGGGTGTATTTCATGTTCAGAACCTGTTGGGGGCGGGACCGGTCGAGCCGCCGACTACCAGTTCGGCCTCGAGCAATCTAGTCTTGGCCGGATCGTGGGGTGCGCGGATGCGCTCGATCAGCATCTCGGCGGCCAGTTCGCCGGCGTGGCGTACCGAAGATCGGGTGGCGGTAAAGATCGGAACGTCCTGCCCGTTCTTCAGATAGGACAGGTCATCGTCATGGGCGATCACCGATACGTCGCGGCCCATTTTCAGCCCGGCCTCGTCCAGCGCGCGCCGCACCCCGATCGCCGAGATCATCGACGAGGTCAGGATCGCGGTCGGCGGATCGTCCAGCCGCAGCATGTCGCGGGTTTCGTGATGGCCATAGACTTCGGTCATCTCGGCGCTGCGCATCAGAGCCGGGTCGGGCGACAGACCGGCCTGTTTCAGCGCCTCGAGATACCCGTCGCGGCGCCTTTGGGCAAAGTCCATGTCCTCCAGCCCGTTGATCAGCGCGATCCGCCGGTGGCCCAGGTCGATCAGGAACCGGGTGGCGCGAAGGAACGAGCTTTTGTTGTTCACGTCGATCCAGTCATAGGGCACGCTGACGCTGGTCGACCGGCCATGCACGATGAACGGCACCTGCATGCGGGTCAGAACCTCGATCCGCGGCTCGTTCACTTTGGGGCCCTGCAACACTACGCCGTCGACTGCCCCGCGTTGGAACAGGCTGCGATAGGCGTCCTCGATCGAGGTGTCGTCAGCATTGGTGAACATCATGTCATAGCCGTGCTCGGCATATTTTTTGACCGCGCCGGCGACGAAATCGCCGAAGATCGGGTTCACCATCTCGTGGCGCGACGAGATGGGGATCACGTGGCCGATCACCATCGACCGACCCGTCGCCAGCCCCTTGGCGCGCGCGTTCGGTCGATAGCCATGTTTGGCCGCCGCCGCCTGAACCCGCATGCGAGTCTCTTCGTTCACCTCTGGGTAACCGTTCAGCGCGCGGCTGACTGTCGTCTGTGACAGACCCAGGATCTGAGAGAGCTGCTTGAGGTTCATAGCGGTTGCAAATCGCTTTCAATGCTTGTGTGCGCCCTGTTGTGTGGGGATTTGCCGCTTGCGTCAAGTTGTTTTGCAACTCTCTGCAGTATACCATGAAAACATGGGCGCAGGCGGCCCAAGTCAAAATCTAGCCATTGACAGGGCCAACATGTTAGCGGATAACGGCCACATTCAAAGCGCTTTGAAAACTGAGTCTCACACGCGCGGATACAGTTGGGAGGAAAATCAATGAAACACTCGCTTTTGGCAGGTGCGGCCACGTTTGCCCTGATGGCGGGCGCGGCGCAGGCCGAAAAGGTCACCGTGTTCGGCCCGTGGCTTGGCCCGGACCAGGAGAATGTCGAAAAGGTTCTGGACGGCTTTGCCGCGGCCACCGGTCATGAATATGCCTATGTCGGGTCGGACAGCTTCGAGCAGCAGATCCGCATCGACGCCGAGGCCGGATCGGCACCGAACATCGCCGTGTTCCCCCAGCCGGGTCTTGCTGCCGACATGGCGAAGGCCGGGTTTCTGACGCCGCTTGCTGACGGGACCGCCGACTGGATCCGGGACAACTATGCCGCGGGCCAGTCCTGGGTCGATCTGGGCACTTACGCTGGGCCGGACGGTCAGGATCATCTCTACGGCTTCTTCTACAAGGTCGATGTGAAATCGCTGGTCTGGTACGTGCCCGAGAATTTCGAGGACGCGGGATATGAAGTCCCGACCACGATGGAAGAACTCAAGGCCCTGACCGACCAGATCGTCGCAGATGGTGGCACGCCCTGGTGCATCGGCCTGGGGTCGGGTGGCGCAACTGGCTGGCCTGCGACCGACTGGGTCGAGGACATGATGCTGCGCACCCAATCCCCCGAGGATTATGACGCGTGGGTTGCCAACGAGCTGAAGTTCAACGATCCCAAGGTCGTGGCCGCGATCGAGGAATTCGGCGCATTCGCCCGCAATGACGACTACGTCGCCGGTGGGGCCGGTGCGGTTGCAACCACGGATTTCCGCGACAGCCCCAAAGGCATGTTCAGCTCGCCGCCGCAGTGCTACATGCACCGTCAGGCCTCGTTCATCCCGGCCTTCTTCCCCGAAGGCACGGTCGTGGGCGAAGATGCCGATTTCTTCTACTTCCCGGCCTATGAAGGCAAGGATCTGGGCAGCCCGGTTCTGGGCGCGGGCACCCTGTGGGCGATCACCAATGACAGCCCCGCCGCGCATGACCTGATCGCCTATCTGCAGACGCCCGAGGCGCATGAGACCTGGATGGCGCTCAGCGGTTTTTTGACCCCGCACAAGGGTGTCGATACCTCGGCCTTCTCGGACCCGACCCTGAAGAAGATGAACGACATTCTTCTGGGTGCGACCACCTTCCGCTTTGACGGGTCCGACCTGATGCCGGGTGCGGTTGGCGCAGGCACGTTCTGGACGGGCATGGTCGACTATGCCGGTGGCAAACCCGCGCAAGAAGTGGCCGACGAGATCCAGGCGTCTTGGGACGCGATCCAGTAAAGCCGTAAAACCGGGCAATCCGACCTTCGGGTTGCCCGACCCATTGTCGCCAGGGAGGGTGACATGCATCCCGCATTGCAAGGTCTGCTGACGATCGCCATCGGCGTATCCGCCTGCGTTGGTTACTTCTATCTGTCCAACCAGTTTCTGGACAAGATTCTGTTCCCGCCGCGCGGCCCGAACGCCGGGCGCAACATCAATCGGGCAAACATGGTCCGGCCATGGTTGTTTCTATTCCCCGCTCTGGTCGCGCTGGGGCTGTACCTGGCCTATCCTGTGGTGGAAACGCTGCGCCTGTCTCTGACCGACCGGGTGCCCGGCGGCGGATACGAATGGGTGGGTCTGGACAACTACGCCCAGATGATGGGAGAGCCCAAATTTTGGGAAGCGATGCGCAACAACATGCTGTGGCTGATCGTGGTCCCGGCGCTGTCGACAGCGTTTGGCCTATTGGTCGCCCAGCTGACCGACCGCATCCGTTGGGGCAATATCGCCAAGTCGTTGATCTTCATGCCGATGGCGATCTCGTTCGTGGGCGCATCGGTGATCTGGAAGCTTGTCTATGACACTCGCCCGGTCGAGCAGGACCAGATCGGCATGCTGAATGCCCTGTACATCTTCTTTGGCGGAACCGACCCGCAGACCTGGCTGACGATTCCGTTCTGGAACAATTTCTTCCTGATGATCGTGCTGGTCTGGATTCAGACGGGCTTTGCCATGGTGATCCTGTCGGCGGCCCTGCGTGGCATTCCCGAAGAAACGGTCGAAGCCGCCATTCTGGATGGCGCCAGCCCGTTTCAGATTTTCTTCAAGATCAAGGTACCGCAGATCAAGACCACGATCCTGGTGGTGTGGACAACGATCACCATCGTCGTGCTGAAGGTGTTCGACATCGTGTTCGCCATGACCAACGGCCAGTGGGAGACACAGGTCTTGGCCAACTACATGTTCGACAAGCTGTTCCGCGCCAATGACTGGGGCGTGGGCTCGGCCTCGGCCATGGTGATCATGCTGCTGGTGACGCCGATCCTGGTCTGGAACGTGCGCAACGCGCGCAAGGAAATGGAATAGGAGGGTGCGTCATGAGTGAGATCGCAGGAACCCGCCCGGCGCTCAGATGGGCCGTACATGCCTCGGTTCTGTTTCTGGTGGTGCTGTGGGTGGTGCCCACGCTGGGCCTGTTCATCTCGTCCTTCCGCACGGCGGACCAGATCGCGACCAGCGGCTGGTGGCGGGCGATTTTCCCGTCCGAGCAGAACCTGACGCTGCGCAGCGCCGCGCCCGACACCCAGGTGCAGGAAAACGGCCTGTATGTGATCGAGGGCAACCTGTTTGACGCCGGAACCACGGCGCGCATCTCGAAATGGGGCATCAGCTCGCGCGAGATCGATGCGTTTGAGCCGGGCCAGACGGCCGAGTTGCGCAAGGGCGGCACGGTCACCGTTCAGGCCAATGGCGACTACCGGATGGAGAACACCGAGGAATTCACCGGCAGCCGGGGCACGCGGGTCTTCGTGACCGCCGAACTGCCGCCCGAATTCACGCTGGACAATTACCACAAGGTCCTGCTGGCCGAGGACAGCACTGACAGCATGGCCAAGGCGTTCTTCAACACGTTGACGGTCACGATTCCGGCCACGATCATCCCGATCCTGGTGGCGGCTTTCGCGGCCTATGCGCTGGCCTGGATGGATTTCCCGGGCCGTGCGCTGTTGATCGCCGCGGTGGTCGGTCTGCTGGTGGTACCTTTGCAACTGGCGCTGATCCCGCTGCTGAAATTCCACCTGAACATCGGCATCGGCAAAGGGTATCTGGGCGTCTGGCTGGCCCATACCGGCTTTGGCATGCCGCTGGCGATCTATCTTCTGCGCAACTACATGGCCGGGCTGCCCCGCGACCTGATCGAGAATGCGCGGGTCGATGGCGCCACCGAGTTTCAAATCTTCACCAAGCTGATCCTGCCGCTGAGCTTTCCGGCGCTGGCCTCGTTCGCCATCTTCCAGTTCCTGTGGACATGGAACGACCTGCTGGTGGCCAAGGTGTTCCTGATCGACGCATCCGGCGAAACCACCGTGATGACCAACAGTATCGTCGAGCTTCTGGGCACAAGGGGCGGCAATTGGGAAATCCTGGCAACGGCCGCATTCGTGTCGATCGCGGTGCCGCTGGTCGTCTTCTTTGCAATGCAGAAATACCTGGTCCGCGGATTGCTGGCCGGTTCAGTCAAATAAGGGCGTGTGATGAACGTGCAGAACAACGTGGACCTCAAGCACTCAACCAAGACGGCGTCCGACTGGTGGCGCGGCGGGGTGATCTATCAGATCTACCCACGCAGCTTTCAGGACAGCAACGGCGACGGCATCGGAGACCTGCGGGGCATCACCCGGCGGTTGGACTACATCGCCGGTCTGGGGGTCGATGCGATCTGGATCTCTCCCTTCTTCAAGTCGCCGATGAAGGATTTCGGGTACGATGTCAGCGACTATCGCGCCATTGATCCGATGTTCGGCACGATGGAGGATTTCCAGACGTTGCTGGACCGCGCCCATGGTCTGGGTCTGCGGGTGATGATCGACCTGGTGCTGTCGCATACCTCGGACCAGCATCCGTGGTTCGTCGAAAGCCGCAGCAACCGCGAAAACCCCAAGGCCGACTGGTATGTCTGGGCCGATCCCAAGCCCGACGGGACCCCGCCCAACAACTGGCTGTCGATCTTCGGCGGCTCGGCGTGGCAATGGGATACGCGCCGGCAGCAGTATTACCTGCACAACTTCCTGACCTCGCAGCCGGACCTGAATTTCCACAACCCCGATGTGCAGGACGCGCTGCTGGACGTGGCGCGGTTCTGGCTGGACATGGGCGTTGACGGGTTCCGGCTGGACACGATCAACTTCTACTTCCACGACGCGCAACTGCGCGACAACCCGGCGCTGCCGCTGGATCAGCGCAACGCAACCATCGCGCCGATGGTCAACCCCTACAACCATCAGGACCACCTGTATTCCAAGAGCCAGCCGGAAAACATCGCCTTCCTAGAACGGCTGCGCGCCCTGACCGACCAATATGACGGCCGTGCCTGTCTGGGCGAGGTGGGCGATGCTCAGCGTGGGCTCGAGATCATGGGCGAATACACCCGTGGCGACAAGCGCATGCACATGTGCTATGCCTTTGAGTTTCTGGAAAAACGCCGCCTGTCAGCAGAATACACCAAGCATGTGTTCGACCAGCTTCTGTCCAAGGCCGGCGACGCCTGGCCGTGCTGGGCGTTCTCCAACCACGACGTACAGCGCCACGCCTCGCGCTGGGATCTGGACGAGGCCGGCATCCGCCAGCACGCGGTTCTGATGATGTGCCTGCGCGGCTCTGCCTGCCTGTATCAAGGCGAAGAGCTGGGCCTGCCCGAGGCCGACGTGCCCTTTGAGCACCTGCAGGACCCCTATGGCATCGAGTTCTGGCCTGAATACAAGGGCCGCGACGGCTGCCGCACGCCCATGGTCTGGGCCGCGCAGGACGAACAGTCAGGCTTTACCACCGGTGCGCCCTGGCTGCCCGTCAGCACCGCGCAGGCCGAGCGCGCCGTTGACCGGATGGACGCAGACCCGCGATCGGCGCTGAACCATTATCGTCGCGCCATCGCTTTGCGCCATGAGTATCCGGCGCTGATGTCGGGCACCCAGTCCGACATGCGCGAAACCGGCCCGATCCTCAGCTTCCTGCGCGAGGATGATACTCAGCAGGTGTTCTGCGCCTTCAATCTGGGCGATGGCGCCGCGGAAATCGACCTGCCCGAAGGCAACTGGCGCTGCATCGCTCAGGATCTGGGCGCTATCGAGGCGCAGGGCCGCGTCACGCTGGCGCCGTCGCAATTCTGCCTGATGGTCCGAGAGAAAGGGTAACCCATGTCCGAACTCAAGCTGACCGATGTCGCCAAGACCTATGGCAATGTCGATGTCCTCAAGGACATCAACCTCGAGATCGAGCGCGGCGAGTTGATCGTGTTCGTCGGCCCCTCGGGCTGCGGCAAGTCCACCCTGCTGCGGATGATCGCGGGTCTGGAGAAAATATCGGGCGGGACGTTGGAAATCGAGGGGCAGGTGATGAACGACGTGCCCCCGGCACAACGCGGCATCGCCATGGTGTTCCAGAGCTATGCGCTGTACCCACACATGACCGTGCGCGAGAACATGGCCTTTGCCCTGAAGATCGCCAGGATGCCCGCCGATCAGATCGACGCCGCGGTGAACCGCGCGGCGCAGATCCTGCAGCTGGATCCGTTTCTGGACCGGCTGCCCAAGGCCCTGTCGGGCGGGCAGCGTCAGCGGGTCGCCATCGGCCGGGCGATCGTGCGCGACCCCAAGGTCTATCTGTTCGACGAGCCGCTGTCGAACCTGGATGCCGCGCTGCGGGTGGCCACGCGGATCGAGATCGCGCGTCTGAAAGAGGCGATGCCCGACAGCACGATGATCTATGTGACCCACGATCAGGTCGAGGCAATGACCCTTGCCAGCCGGATCGTGGTTCTGGCCAACAAGGGCATCGCACAGGTTGGTACGCCGCTGGAGCTGTACGAGACGCCCGACAATGAATTCGTGGCCCAGTTCATCGGCTCGCCCGCAATGAACCTGCTGCCGGGCACGATCACCGGCACCGGTGCCACCACGACCGTTGCGTTGGACTGTGGCGGGACGGCAGTTTCGGCCATACCGACCGAGGACGCCGACGCCGGCAAGAAGGTCAACGTGGGTGTGCGGCCCGAGGATCTGGTGGTCGCCGACGGTGACCCCATCGTGACCGGGACCGTGGACTTTACCGAAGCGTTGGGCGAGGTGACGCTGCTCTATTTCGCGAAAGCCCCCGGCGCTGAGTCGGTGATCGGCAAACTGCCGGGCATCCATCGTGGCTTGCGTGGTCAGACGGTTTCGGTGACTGCCGCGCCGGAGAAGATCCACCTGTTTCATGACGGCCGGTCAATGCGCAAATAGCTCCGACCGCGTCGTGATTCTGGTCTGAATTCGTCGCAAATCGATTTTTGCGGCTGAAATGGTGCGCATCGATTAGGCGGCTGCGTAAAAAATTCGCGTGATCTCCCTTCGCGACATGAGGCCAGTTCCGATGCGCCGTTAGGTATCGTCGGCCCTTTTGATATATGATCCTTGCGCGAATTCCCGCAGAGTCGCGTGCTGTTTGGGCAGGCTCCGGGCTTGGGCTTCCGAGGGAACTGGACCTAAGAATTTCGCAAACTGTCACTTTTTGGACTGACGGGGCGACCGCAAAACTCTAACGTGACGCACGGATAAAAAACAAAACTCAGTCCAAACACGGGAGAAACACGAATGACCAAATCGTCAAACTTCAGCCGTCGTACGGTGTTGAAAGGGGCCGGCGCAGCTGCGCTGGCGGCACCTCTGTACAGCAAAAGCGCCCTTGCATCTTCGGGCGAAGTCAACATCCTGATGTGGTCGGATTACCTGCCGCCCAGCTTCATCGAAGAGTTCGAAACCCTGACCGGGATCAAGGTGAACTACACCGGAATTGGCTCGAACGAAGAGATCATCAACAAGATGAAGGCCACCAAGGGCCAGGGCTTTGATATCGTTTCGCCGACCAACAACCGCTCGCTGCAGTGGGAGCCGCTGGAGCTTCTGCAGCCGTTCGACATGAACAGGGTCCCGATCGACAAGGTCAACCCGGCGATGGCCAAGATCGGCACCGATGCCTGGAACTTTGGTGACAGCGGCGCGCATTGGCTGCCGCATATCTGGGGTACCGAAGGCATTGCCTATCGCACCGACCTGTGGCTGCCCGAGGGCGACGCTCCGTCCTATGGTGACGTCTGGTCGGAAGAAAACGCCGGCAAGACCATGGGTCGCGCGCATTCGATGATGTTGGGCGCGGGTCTGTACATGGAGCGCATCGGCGAGATGGAGCCCGGCTCGGTCTGGGCCGCATATGGCGACGAAGACACCATGCGCAAGGTCTGGGGTCAGATCACCGACTGGTGCATCGCCCGCAAGGACCGGATCAAACTGATCTGGAACGATGCCGACACCCAGAAGAACGGCCTGCTGAACGAAGGGGTTGTCGTCGGACAGACTTGGGATGGTCCGCCGCTGGCACTGAAATCCGCTGGCGAACCGGTGCACTACCAGGCTCCGGTCGAGGGTGCGATGGCTTGGGTCGACGGTATTTCGATGCCGACCGGCGCAACCAATATCGACCAGGTCTACGCCTTCATTGACTTCGCCTATCAGGCCAAGCCGGCCGGTGTCGCAATCGACAGCCACGGCTACAACTCGCCGGTTCTGGGTGCCGACCAGTATTCGGGCGACACCTACAAGAAGAACTTTGCCGAGGCCTATCCGGGCGACTCGCTGGCCAACCTGAACCCGTGGCCTGCCGAAGCACCGTGGTATGCCGAGACCCGGACCGAGTTCGTCAACAAGTTCAAGAGCGCCTGATCGCCTTGAGATCGCGCCCCTCGCGTTGTCGCGCGGGGGGCCTTTGGACCCCGCACGCGTTTGCCCCGCGTGACGGACAACGATGCGGTGCGGCCTGAGGCTGCATCACAGGGAGATACCAAAAATGAGTGCAGGGATCGGAGTTGATCTGGAAAACCTGTGGATCCGCTTCGGCGATTTTGTCGCTGTGCGAGATGCGAACGTGAACATCAACGGGGGCGATTTCTTTTCGTTCCTTGGGCCTTCGGGCTGCGGCAAGACCACGATCCTTCGAGCGGTCTCGGGGTTCCTCGAGCCCAGCGAAGGCAATGTCCTGATCGGCGGCAAGAACATGAAGGGCATCGGGCCGAACAAGCGTCCTACTGCTCTGATCTTTCAGAACCTCGCGCTGTTTCCGCTCATGAAGGTGTGGGAGAACATAACTTTTTCGATGGAGATCAAAGGGGCCAGCGCCGCCGAACGGCGCAAACGCGCGGACGAGCTGCTGGACATGATCGCCCTGCCGGATCAGGGCGACAAGCTGCCCAGCGAATTGTCGGGCGGTCAGCGCCAACGAGTGGCCATCGCGCGCGCTCTATGCGCCGAGCCAGACGTGCTGCTGCTGGACGAACCGCTGTCGGCGCTGGATCTCAAGCTGCGCCAGCACATGCGCACCGAGCTGCGCGAAATCCAAAAGCGTGTGGGCATCACATTCATCTACATCACCCATGACCAGGGCGAGGCCCTGACCATGTCGGACAACATCGCCGTGATGCGCGCTGGCGTGATCGACCAGATCGCCGATGGCAAGACCATCTACAACGACCCGACAACCGCTTTTGCCGCCTCGTTCGTGGGCGAAAACAACGTCTTCCGCGGCAAGGTCAAAAGAGTGATGGGCGAAGAGGCCCTGATCTCGACCAACCGGTCCGGCGATCTGGTGGCGCGGATATCGACCGCCAATCAGGGCAAGTTGGCCGAAGGTGACGACGCCATGATGTTCATCCGACCCGAGGCGTTCTCGATTGCACCCGAGGGGACGAGCGGCGATCATTTCGTCACGGCACGGGTGACCCACGAGGAATTCGAAGGCAACGTCTTCAACATCTTCACCGAAGGAGAGGGCGGCAAGGAGATTAAGGTCTCGATCCCGAACCACGGGCAGTCGTTCAAAGATCACACCGGGCAGAACATCACGTTGGAATACGAAACCCGCAACGCGGTCGTCGTTCCGGCGGGTGAGCTGGCTGCGGAATAAGGAGGCCCGACGATGCCTGGCTTCCTCAGGGACTTCTTCAACCGCAACGGTTTCGGCATGGGGCTCGCGATTCTGGGACTTGTCCTGTTCTGGACGATCGGCCTGATCATCCTGCCGCAGCTGTCGATGCTGGACTTTTCCTTCCGTCCCAACCTGCCGCCGCCGGAAATCGGCGGCCCCAAGGACGTGTACACGCTGGAGAACTACAAATACCTGATCTACGGCCCGGAAGGCGGTAGCCAGTCCTACAACGCCGTTGATCTGCGCGTGTTCTTCCGGACGTTGATCGCCGCGGTCTGCGTGACGATCTTCAACCTGATCATTTGCTATCCGATTGCCTATTACCTGGGCCAGTCCAAGGGCAATCACATCCGTATCTTCGCGATCATGCTGATCATCCCCTATTGGATCAACGAGATCCTGCGCGCCTTTGCGCTGCGCATCATCTTCGGAGAGACGGGTGTTTTGAACACGCTGTTCGTCGGATTGGGGATCTGGGACACGCCGTTTGATTTCATCCGCAACGACATCGCGCTCTATGCGGGCCTCGGCTACGCGTACATCCTGCTGATGATCTTCCCGATGTACAATGTCATCGAAAGCCTGGATGGAAACCAGATCGAAGCGGCGCGCGACTTGGGCGCTCCGTGGTGGCGGATCCACTGGAGGGTGGTCATCCCCTATGCCAAGCCCGGCATCAGTTCCGGCTGTACGATGGTGTTCATGCTGTCGGCCGGTGCGCTGGCCGCACCGCAAATCCTAGGCGGGCCATCCAGTCTGTGGTTCACGCAACTGATCTATCAGCAGTTCAATGACAACAACGACTGGCCACAAGGCGCAGCCTACGCCATCGTTCTGCTGGTCACCTGTATCCTGTTCGTGCTGGCAATGATGCGCCTGTTCAAGGTGAACATGGGGGATATCGGGAAATGAACATGTCCTTCCTCCGTATCAGCATCTGGGTCTATCTGGCGATCTTCTTCGCCTACCTGCTGGGTCCGCTGGTGATCATGTCGATCACCGCCTTCAACTCATCTGGATTCCCGCGCATGAGCCCGTGGGAATGCCTGACCTTCCAGTGGTTCGGCGAGTTGTTTCAGGACCAACGCATCCTGAACGGCATCAAGAACTCGTTGATCATCGGCACGGGAACCGTGGTTCTGTCGGTGGCGATGGGCTTGGCTGGAGCGTTGATGCTGACCCAGATCTGGCCCAAGCTGCGCGCCACCTACTACACGATCATCATCGCACCGATCCTGATCCCGGGCGTTGTTCTGGGTATCTCGACGCTGGTCTTCTGGGACCGGATCAACCGGATGCTGGGGCTGGGTGCCGACAGCTTCTTGTCGAACGGTATTTTCCTGACCGTGATTGGCCAATCCACCTTCATCGCCAGCTATTGCATGTTGGTTCTGGTGGCTCGGTTGCAGCGATATGACCTGGCGCTGACCGAGGCGGCACTGGACCTTGGCGCAACGCATGCACAGGCGTTTCGCAAGATCCTGCTCCCGTTCATGCGCCCGGCGATTGCTTCGGCGGCGGTGCTGGCGTTTCTTGCCTCGTTCGAGAACTACAACACCACCACCTTCACGTTCGGCGAATATCCGACACTGACAATCGAATTGGCTCAGAAGGTGCGCTACGGCATTACACCTGCGATTTCGGCGCTGGCCTTTATCATCGTGGCGCTGACCGTTTTCTTCGCCCTGTTGAACGAAGCCAAGTTGAAGCGTCAGGAACTGGTCGCCGCCGCGCGCAAGGAAGCCACGGTCGAGGAGCTGGCGGGCAAGATCAAGTTGCCCAGCTTTTTCTCGGGGAACATGGCGGCCGTGCTGCTGGTCATGTTCGCCGTGGCAACGATCACTGTCGTCGGGACGGCCATGGCCTACAACCCGGCCCAGTGTATCGCGGACGTCAAGGAAGAAAAGCGTCTGGAAGCCGAGCAGCGCATTCAGGAATTGCGCAAGCAACGCGAGGAGCAGCGCAAGCAGCGCGAGGCCGAGCAAGGCGACGCTCAGCAATCCACGCCCAAACCGTCTAACAACAGCGGTTTTGGCAATGTGTTCGCTCCGAACACATTGGGTGGTCAGGACGACGAAAGCTCAGCCGAGCCTGACGATCAGCCTTCGGGCAACAGTGGGTTCGGCAACGTCTTCGATCCAAACAGTCTGAAGACCGACGAGTAGGAAGAAGCGCCTACCAGAGCACCACATCCGCCCGGTTCAGGTTCATTCCTGGCCGGGCGGATTGCGTTTCAGGATGGCGACTCCGCAGGCAGCGATGCTGTGGCCGTTCCAATCCACCGGTGTGGCGTTGTAGTTGATCAGGAAGTCATGGGTCGCGGTCTCGCGCCGCCGCAGGCCAGGCGGCATCGGGTGCAGGGTCAGCCCGACCTTCTGCGCGGCCATTTCAATGATCCGGTCCCACAGGTCCTCGTCCGGGAACCCGGCCAGATACCAAAGCTGGTCACTGCCCTTCAGCGCAGGGGTCCCGTCTTCGAAGGTCTGCAGGTCGGGCGCGTCACCGGTCAGCCGCTCGACCCAGTGCTGCGCCGCTCCGCCGCTCTGAACCGGGCGGGTGATTTCGGGCGGCAGGGATTCCACCAGCGCCACATCGCAGTCTAGCGCTTGCAGGCCGGGGCGGCCTTGGGCCGGGATCTGAAAATCAGCCGTGATTGCCCCGCTGCGCGGGCCCAGAACCGTCAATTTGGCGGCCGTCTGCAAGCGGTCGGCCAGCGCGTCGTCCAGCGTGGCCAGCCCGGGGGCGAGGATCAGATCATAGTCCGCGCTTGACAGGCCCGAGGCCGGTAAGACATCGATCGACAGCCCGGCGCGGCGCAGGGCGCGATAAGCGGAAAACACCAGCCGGAAATAGTTGAACCCCGCGCCTTGAGGCTGGGTCGCCCAGGCCCAGTCCGACGGATAGTCGAACAGGATGGCCACCCGCGCCTGCACCGGTTCGACCGGTCCCAGCGTGGCCAGATCCGCGGCCGTCTGCTGCGCCTCGGCCAGACCGGGCGCGGGGTGGTTGTTCGGCGTCAGCAAGCCCGCGTGCATCTGTTCCTGCGCAAAGGGCGCCTGCCGCCAGCGGAAATAGCTGACCACCTCGGCCCCGTGGGCCACGGCCTCAAGCGACCAAAGCCGCACCATGCCTGGCAAGGGGGCCGGGTTGTAGGGCGCCCAGTTCACCGGTCCGGGCTGTTGTTCCATCACCCACCAGCGGCCGCGTCCGACGGCGCGGTACAGATCGTGGTGAAAGGCCTGCATGTCCGGGTCGCCCTGTTGCAGAAAGGCTGCCTTGTGCGCCGCGTCGGCCTCTAGCCGGTCGGACAGGAACCCGATCGGGTAGCTGTCCCAGGTGGCGATATCCAGATCGGCGCCCACCTCGAAATGGTCGAAATCCAGAATCCGGCCCATGTAGTTGTGCAGCAGCGGCGCGTCGGTCAGGGGCCGCAGCACCTGAACCTGTGCCCGGTTGAAGGCCACCACCTGATCCGAGCTGAACCGGCGGAAGGCCAGCACATGCGCTGGGTTGGGTTCGGTCACAGTCAGGTTGGGCAGGTCGATCTGATCGAAATCGCCGTATTCCATCGACCAGAACACGTTGCCCCAGGCCGCGTTCAGCGCCTCGACCGAGCCATAGCGTTCGGCCAACCAGCGGCGGAAGGCCTGCCGCGCGGGCTCGCAATAGCTGACGGTGGTGTCGTGGCAACCATATTCATTGTCGATCTGCCAGGCGGCCACATGCGGGTTGCGGCCATAGCGTTCGCCCATGATCCGGGCGATGCGGACGCACTCATCGATATATCCGGGATGGCTGAAGCAATAGTGCCGGCGCGAGCCGAACTTGCGCGGCTGCCCGTTTTCGTCCACCGCCAGCATGTCCGGGTGCCGGTCCAGCATCCAGCGCGGCGGCGTGGCGGTGGGGGTTCCCAGCACCACTTTCAGCCCGGCCGCACCAAGGGTCTCGATGGCCTGATCCAGCCAGTCGAATGTCAGCCGGCCCGGTTCCGGCTCCATCCGGCTCCATCCGAATTCGCCGATCCGGACCCAGCGCAGACCGGCCTCGACCATGCGCGCGGCATCTTCGGCCCACATTTCTTGCGGCCAGTGTTCAGGGTAATAGCAAACGCCAAGTTCGGGGTTCATAGGATGACTCTGTATTCCGCCTGACCTTGGCCCGCGTTTTCGGCGGCAAAGGTCATTCCGTTGGTGGGGTGCGACGCAATGGTGTCCGCATCCAGCCCTTCGCGGGCCGAGGTGCAGAACAGCGTCGTAAGTTCCGGCCCGCCGAATGCGGGGCACGAGGTATGGGCCGCCGCGAAAGGCACCGCGCGCAGGAAGGCTCCGCCGGCGTCATAGGCCGCAACCCGCGCCGCGCCCCATTGCGCGAGCCACAGATTGCCCATGGCATCGACGACCGCGCCATCGGGGTTCAAACCCTCGGCGCGCAGGTCCAAAAACACCGCGCTGTCGCCCTCGGGCCAGCCGGTTTCCGGGTCCAGACCCCAGCGCCGCACCTGCCCGGTGGCCGTGTCGCAGAAATAGGCGCAGGACCGGTCGGGCGCGAAACTGATCGCGTTCGAGATGGTCACATCCGGCACCAGCTGCCGCAGCTCACCCCGCCACAAGCGATAGATCGCCCCCGCGCCCCGTTCCGCGCGCTTGCCCATTGTGCCGATCCAGAACCCGCCCCACGGATCAGCCCGCCCGTCATTCGAGCGGGTCACCGGGTTGTCGGCCTCGAGCGCGACGATGCGGTCCTTGTGACCGGTCTCAAGCCCGAACCGCCACAGGCCGGTTTCCGACGCGATCAGCAGTGTGTCGCGGTCGATCCAGCCTGCAGCCGAGACGTGCTCGGCAAAATCCCAGCTCTGCGGGCCATCCGCGTCGCGGGTCATCAGGCGCTTGTTGACGATGTCGAACCAGAACAGCTGTTGCCGTTCGGGGTGCCACAGCGGGCCTTCGCCCAACGCGCACGGGCGGTCGTCAAAGACCTGGCTCATCGCGTGGCCTCGTCAAAGGCGGCGACGATCCGGCGTGCGTTGTCGGCGATCTGGTCCACGGACATTCCGGGTTTGAACAGCGCCGAGCCGATGCCGAACCCGTCGGCCCCGGCCTTGAGCCAGTCGCCGAAATTCTCGGGCCCCGCGCCGCCAACGGCATAGACCTGCGTGCCCTTGGGCAGGATCGGGCGCATGGCAGCCAGCCCCACCGGTCCGGCCATCACGCCGGGAAACAGTTTCAACCCGGTGGCCCCTGCGCGCAGGGCGGTGAAGGCCTCGGTCGGGGTATAGACTCCGGGCCAGCTTTGCAGGCCCAGACCCACCGTACGCGCGATAACGTCGGCATCGCAATTGGGCGACACGATCAGCTTGCCACCCACGGCAGCCACCTGTTCGACCTCATCCATGGTCAGGACGGTTCCGGCCCCGACCAGCGCGCGGTCGCCGATCGCGCGGGCCAGACGGCCGATGCTGTCCAGCGGGTCGGGCGAGTTCAGCGGCACCTCGATCCGGTCGATGCCGGAGTCCAGAATGGCCTGGCCGACGGCCTCGGCCTGCACCGGGTCAAGCCCGCGCAGAATGGCGATGATGGGGCGGCTCATGCGGTTTGCCTCGTGAGGGTGCGGGCCTGCAGCAGACCGGCCAGCGTGGCCTGGGTCGCGTCGGCGGTTTCGACGAACGCGCCCTGTTGCTGCAGCGCCGTGGCATAGATGTGCGACAGGGCTTCGGCGCCGATGATGGCCAGTTGCTGACCCAGCCAATAGGGGCGGGTGGCGGCCAGTTCGGCACCGATCAGAGCGCCCGACAGGCGGGCGCGGGCGGTGGCCGGATCCTGCCCGTGCAGCAGGTCGGCCGCGCGCAGCCCGAACAGCCGCCCGGCCAGTTGCTCGGGCTTTGACAGCGTGTCCGCGACGGCCGTGGCAAAGGCGTCGTCGTCCCAACCTTCGCCAACCGAGTGTTTCAGCACCGAGTGCTGGCCCAGCAGATCGAACAGTTCACCCGTCATGAAGGTGCGGAAGCTGACGACCTCGCCGGCGCTGACCTGCACCCATTTGGTGTGGGTGCCGGGCAGGCAGATCACGCCATCCCAATGCGGGCGCGTGGACAGGTAGCCGGCGATCTGGGTTTCCTCGCCGCGCATCACGTCGGCGGGATCGTCCTGTTTCAGGCCGGGCACCACGAAGGCGCGGATGCGCGGATCGGTGCCGGGCACGCGCACCGGAACGGTCGAGATCGGCTTGGCCGGCACCGCCACATAGGGCGCCTCGACCCAGCCTTGCCGGGCACCGACCATGCCGCAGGCGATCACGTCGACCGGCGCCGCGTCCAGCCAGCCCTGGACCAGCGTCAGCAGCGCGTCCTGGAACTGATCCCGGCCCAGCGTTGCCATGCCCCGGTCGCATTGGGCGTGGTCCAGCACCGTGTCGCCCTGCATCGCCCAGGCGCGCAGATGCGAGGTGCCCCAGTCTACTGCGATCCACTCGGTATTCATGTCCTCACCCCGTTGTGACCACGCCGCCATCGACGACCATGCATTGCCCGGTCATGGCGCGGCTGGCCGTCGATGCCAGAAACAGCGTCGGCGCGATCATGTCGTCCGGGCTCAGATGCTCCTTCAGGCATTGGCGTTCCATATGCGCGGCCAGATCTTCGGGCGTGGCCCACATGTCCAGTTGTTTCTGCGTCAGCACCCAGCCGGGCGCCAGCGCGTTGACGCGGATGTTCTTCGGCCCCAGCTCGCGCGCGAGCGAACGGGTCATGCCGGTGATTCCGGCGTTGGCCGTCGTATAGATCGGATAGCCTGCATTGCCCATCATGTAGCTGATCGAACTGAAGTTGATGATCGACCCGCCGGTTTCGGCCATCTGGCGCGCGGCCTGCTGGCAGGCAAAGTAATAGGCCTTGAGGTTGACCTCGATCATCCAGTCCCAGAACTCGGTCGTGGTTTCCTCGAGGCTGTGGCGCTTGTCATTGGCGGCATTGTTGACCAGTACGTTCAGCGGACCGTGGGCCTCGGCGGCCTTGGTCATGGTTTCGTGCAGCAGCGCAGTGTCGGTCATGTCGCCCTGCAGGAACAAAGGCGCGCGGCCGTGTTTGGCGCGCATCTCTTCGACGAACGCGCTGGCGTCCGACCGGCCGATAAAGGCGACATTGGCGCCCTGGGTCAGGAACCCGTCGGTCAGGGCCGCGCCCACGCCCGACCCGCCGCCGGTGATGAAGACGGATGCGCCGTTCAGGTCATGGAAGGTGGCTGGGTGGGTCATCAATGGCTCTCTCTGGTCACAAGGCGGGTGTCCTTGCCCACCAGGAAATCAAGGTCAGCGCCGCGGTCGGCCTGAAGGACATGGTCGATATACAGCTTGGCATAGCCGCGGGTGTAATGCGGGTCGTCGGGCCGCCAGGCCGCGCGGCGGGCAGCCAGCTCCTGTTCGTCGACCAGCAGTTCCAGCTCGCCCTTGCTGGCGGACACGCGGATGCGGTCGCCGGTTTTCACCAGCGCCAATGGGCCGCCCGCCTGCGCCTCGGGGCTGACATGCAGGATCACTGTGCCGAAGGCGGTGCCCGACATGCGTGCGTCGGAAATGCGGATCATGTCACGCACGCCCTGTTTCACCAGCTTGGCGGGGATCGGCATGTTGCCGACCTCGGGCATGCCCGGATAGCCCTTTGGCCCGCAGCCCTTGAGCACCAGGATGGTCTCGGGCGTCACCGGAAGGTCGTCGCGGTCGATATTGGCTTTCAGGTCCTCGATGCTGTCGAAGACATAGGCCTCACCTTCCGTTTCCAGCTGGCTGTCGGTGGCGGCCGAGGGTTTCACGATCGCCCCGTTCGGCGCCAGGTTGCCGCGCAGAACGCGCAGCCCGGCGGCCGGTTTCACCGGGTCGTCGAAGGAATGGATCACGTCGCGGTCAAAGCATTCCGCGCCCTCATAGTGGGCCGAGATGTCCTTGTTCAGAACGGTTCTGGCCGGGCGCAGATGCGATTTCAGCTCGGACAGGACCACCGGCATCCCGCCGGCATAGCAGAAATCCTCCATCAGGTACTTGCCCGAGGGCATGCAGTTGACCAGCAGCGGAATGTCCGAGCCGATCTCGAAATCCTGCAGGGTCAGGTCCACGCCCACCCGGCCGGCCAGCGCCAGCAGGTGCACCACGGCGTTGGTTGACCCACCCACTGCGGCATTGGCCAGGATGGCGTTCTCAAACGCCGCTTTGGTCAGGATGTCCGAGGGTTTGAGGTCCTCGTCCACCATCTCAACGATGCGCTTGCCGGTCATGTGCGCCAGCGCCATCCGGCGGGCATCGACGGCAGGCAGGGCGGCGTTGGTGGGCAGGCTCATGCCCATCGCCTCGACCAGCGATGCCATGGTCGAGGCCGTGCCCATAGTCATGCACACGCCCTTGGACCGGCTCATGCCGGATTCTGCGTTCATGAAATCCTGCAAGGTCATCTCGCCGGCGCGCACGGCTTCCGAGAACTTCCAGACATCGGTGCCCGAGCCGATATCCTGACCGCGATACTTGCCGTTCAGCATCGGCCCCGAGCTGACCACGATGGTGGGCAGATCGACCGAGGCCGCGCCCATCAGCTGGCCCGGCGTGGTCTTGTCGCAGCCACCCAGCAGCACCACACCGTCGATGCCATAGGCGCGGATCGATTCCTCGACATCCATGGCCAGCAGGTTGCGGAACAGCATGGCGGTGGGCTTCATCTGGGTTTCGCCCAGCGACATCACCGGGAATTCGACCGGAAAGCCTCCGGCCTCCCACACGCCGCGCTTGACGCCTTCGGCGAGGTCGCGCAGGCCCGAGTTGCACGGCGTCAGTTCCGACCATGTGTTGCAGATGCCGATGATCGGGCGTCCGTCGAACGCATGATCGGGAAAGCCCTGGTTCTTCATCCACGACCGATGGATGAACCCGTCCTTGTCGAGCTTGCCGTACCAGTGCTGTGAGCGGCGTTTCTTCATGTCTTTGTTTCTTTTTCGTATTGGGTCGTGGTTTTCTTGTGTGTTTGCCGGATGATCAGGCCGCGCGGGCCGGACGGCACCAATCCGGCAGCCAGTCGGCATGGGCGGTCAGCAGGTCACTTACCAGGCTGCGGATCTGGCGCAGGTCCAGTTCGGCAGCGGTGTGCGGGTCCATCATGGCGGCGTGGTAGATGTGTTCGGGGTTTTCCTCGACCAGGGCGCGCACGGTCAGTTCCTGCACGTTGATCTGGCTGCGCATCAGGGCGACCAGCTGCGGCGGGATGCCGGTCACGACCGAGGGCTGCACGCCGTTGCTGTCGACCAGGCAGGGCGTTTCGACCGCCGCGCCCAGCGGCAGCTGCGGGATCTGCCCGGTATTGGGCAGGTTGCCATAGGCGACATAGGGCGTGTCGGTGACGATTGCGTTCATAAGGTCGGCGGCGAATTCGTGGCTGCGGATCACTTCGATGTCGCGCCCGTCGGTCAAGGTCTTGGCCTGTTCCTTCCAGTTCGCGACCTGTTCCTCGCAGCGGGTGGGGTATTCGTCCAGCGGGATCTGGAACTGGTCGATCAAGTCCTGACGCCCGTCCTTGATGAACCACGGGACATACTCGGCCAGGTGTTCCGAGCTTTCGGTGCAGAAATAGCCCAGGTGATCCATCACCTCGTACCGCACCTTGTTCGGACAGCGCGGCATCAGCAGCGGCGCCTTGGGCAACTGGCCCGCGTGATAGCCAAGGCGCAGCGCCGGATACAGGTCGCGGCCCTGATGTTCCAGCCGCAGGAAAAACGCCACATGGTTCACGCCCGCAACGCGATAGCGGATTTCATCCTTGGGCAGGTCCAGGTCATGGGCCAGTTCCTCGACCGTGTTCTGGACCGAGTGGCACAGACCCACATGTTTCAGTGCCGGGAACCGTTCGGCCAGCGCCCAGGTGTTGATGGCCATCGGGTTGACGTATTGCAGCAGCGTGGCATCCGGGCACAGCTGCGCCATGTCGCGGGCCACATCCCACAGGACGGGCACGGTGCGCAGGCCGCGCATGATGCCGCCCACGCCCAGCGTGTCGGCGATGGTCTGGCGCAAGCCATATTGCTTGGGGATCTCGAAATCGGTGACGGTGCAGGGTTTGTAGCCGCCGATCTGGAAGGCGGTGATGACGAAATCGGCCCCGTCCAGCGCCGCGCGGCGGTCGGTATGGGTGGACACGGTCGCGCCGGTCCCGACCGAGCGGATCATCGCGCGCGCGACGGTTTCGCTTTCGGCCAGACGCTCGGGGTCGATGTCCATCAGGGCAAAATGGCTGTCGGCCAGCGACGGGGTCAGCAGGGCATCGCCCACGATGTTTTGCATGAAAATCGTGGAACCTGCACCGATGAAGGTGATCTTGGTCATGACTGTAAACCTTGACTAGGCGTTATTTTACGGCACCGAGGGTCAGACCCGCGATGAAGTGTTTCTGCATCAGAAAGAACATGGCCACCGGCGGCAGGGCCGCGACGATCGAGCCGGCACTCATCAAGTGATACGCTGCGCGGAACTGCGCGTTGAAGCTGGTGATCCCGGCGGTGACGGGTTGGCTCTCGGCCCCCTGGGTCAGCACGACGGCCCAGAAATAGTCGTTCCAGATGAAGGTGAAGATCAGCACGCTGAGCGCGGCGATCGCGGGCTTCATCAGCGGCAGGACGACGTACCAGAAGATGCGCCATTCGCTGATGCCCTCGACCCGGGCGGCCTCGATCAACTCAAAGGGCAGGGCGCGGATGAAGTTGCGCATGAACAGCGTGCAGAACCCCGTCTGGAACGCGATGTGGAACAGCACCAGGCCGGTTTTCGTGTTGTAGAGCCCCAAGTCCAGCGTCAGATCGCGCACCGGCACCATCAGGATCTGGAAGGGCACGAAGTTGCCCGCCACGAACATGAAGAAGATCCACAGGTTCGACTTGAACTTGTATATCCCCAGCGCAAATCCGGTCATGCAGCTGAGCGCCACCGCGCCGATTACCGTGGGCACCGTGATCAGGAACGAGTTCAGCAGATAGCGCGGCATGTCCGAGTTGAAGAACACCTGACCATAGTTCCTGGCGCCTTCAAAGCTGGAGGGCAGACCCCAGTAGTTGGCGTTGGTGAAATCCGCCTCGGGCTTGATGGAAAACAGGGCCACCGCCAGCAGCGGGCCGAGCCACAGCAGAAGGGCGACCGGCAGCATCGCCTGATAGGAAATCTGCGCCGCGCGGGGTTGTTTTTCGATCGGTTTGGGAAACATCTCAGTGCCCCTTTTCTTCGCGGTACATCGACCACAGGAAGTAGGCGATGAAGCACAGCATGATCAGGAACAGGATCACGGCGATGGCCGCGCCATAGCCCATGCGGAACCCGTATTCCGACAGGGCGACCTCGAACATGTAATAGGCTAGCACGCGGCTTGATCCGAACGGCCCGCCCTGCGTCATGATCGAGATCAGGTCGAACGAGCGCAGCGCGCCGATGATGGTCACCACGAAGGCGATGAAGGTTGCCGGGCGCAGTTGCGGCAGGATGATGTGCCACAGCATCCGTCCGCCCTTGGCGCCGTCCAGCCGGCCGGCCTCGATCTGTTCGGGGTCCACGGCGTTCAGGCCGGTCAGATACAGGATCATGCAATAGGCGGTCTGCGGCCAGAGGCCCGCGAAAATGATGCCGTAGGTTACGAACCGTTCGTCACCCAGGACGTTCACAGGGCCCAGCCCGACCAAGCCCAAAAGCTCGTTCAGCAGCCCGAATGTGGGGTCGTAGAACCAGGTGAAGACCAGCCCGACAACGACCTGGCTGATGACGAAGGGAAAGAAGAACAAGGATTTGTACAACCGGATTCCCCAGACAGTCTGGTTGAGGAACAGTGCGATGAACAGGCCTGCCGGGATCGCCAGCAGGTACATGATCAGCCAGATCAGATTGTTCTTCAGCGAGACATAGAAGGCGTCACGGTCGACCAATTCCCAATACAGGTCCTCATAGTTGCGCATACCGACATATTCGGCCGCGCCCAGCCCGTCCCATTCGTAAAGTGACAGGTTGAAGGACTGGAATACGGGGATGATCACGTAGACCATGAAGAACAGCACGCCCGGAGCCAGAAACAGCCAGGGTGCGATACGTTGCTGATTTCTGTGGAACCAGCTTTCGTGTTCGGTGACGTCGACAGCGGTCATGGTCAATCCCGGTTTGGAATGGGCAGGACGGGATCGTGCCCGTCCTGCGTTTGGCTACGGCGTGGCCGGGGTTGCCCCGGCCACCACCCGATCAGTTGTCGTAGATGCGTTGACGTGCGCGTTCCAGCTTGGCCAGGATGCTGTCCAGGTTGTCCGGCTTGACCATGAATTCCTGGAAGCCTTCCATCGACACTTTGGCCATTTCCGCCGGCGCGTCGCGGTCCCAGAACTGGGCGACGCCGCCAGGGCTGTTGGTCGACAGCATCTTGAAGCCTTCCTGCAGGAACTTGTCGTCATCCACCGAGGATTTGGCGTTGACGGGCAGTTGTCCGAGGTTCTTGCCGTTGTTGATTTCGGTCTGCTCGTCAGCCGAAACAACAAAACGCAGGAACTCGCGCGCGGCTTCTTTGTTCGACGCGTTCGCCGGGATGTGGAACGTGTCGGTTGGCGCATCCTCGGCCAGCTCGACATCGGGGTTGATCGCGACGAACTGGTAGAAGTCCAGCTGGTCGTCGGTCAGACCGGCCTCGCGCAGCGGCGCCACCGCGAAGTTGCCCATCAGATAAGCTGCTGCATCACCCTGAACCATGAAGGGCAGGGCCTCTTGCCAGCTGTAGGTCTGGTGGTTGTCGATGAAAGCGCCCATGTCGATCAGCTGCTTCCAGTTGGCGAAGGTCTGCTTGACCCGGTCGTCTTCCCAGCTGACTTCGCCATTGGCCAGTTGCTGGTGGAAGTCGAAGCCGTTGGTGCGCATGTTCAGGTAGTCGAACCAGCCGCCAGCCGTCCACAGGAACTTGGTGCCGATGGTATAGCAGGCGCGACCCGAGTCGACGATCTTCTGGCAGTTGGCCAGCTCTTCTTCCCAGGTGGTCGGCTCGGACAGGCCCAGCTCGTCAAAGATATCTTTGCGGTAGTAGACGCCCCACTGATAGTAGGTGTAGGGCACGCCCCACTGCTTGCCGTCGATGGTCATCGCGCCCTTGGTCGAGGCCAGGTTTTCGGCGATTTCCGGCTCGGCCCACAGGTCCGATACATCTTCGAACAGTCCGGCCTCGACATAAGGCTTCATGCGGTTGGCCGCGTACCAGGTCGCAACGTCGGGCGTATCCGCCGTCAGGAAGTTGCGGATCTGGGTCTTGTACGCCTCGCGGTCGATGACCGTGGTCTCGATTTCCAGACCCGGGTGCTGAGCCGCGAACCGCTCGATCATCGCTTCCATCGTCGCGCGCGGCGCCGGATTCGATGTGTCGAGGAAGATTCGCAGCTCGCCGGTCAGTTCTGCCGAAACGGGCGCTGCAAGTGCCACACTGGCCGCCAGAGCCGCCGCAGTGCGCTTGAACATGGAATGCATGGTTTCCTCCCTTAGCTTCCATTCAGTGGTTCCAAATAGTGAAACCAAGTTTTATATATTGAAAACTACACATCGAATCGGCTAGGCTTGTCAATACCCTCGCGGCCCGTCCGCAAGGGGAAGTGGAGGAGAAATCAGACCCGTGGCAGGTGACGGAACCATCGGCAAAGCATGTGACGTGCTGGAACAGGTCGCGGCGTTCGGCCGGCCTGTGCGGTTTGCCGAATTGCTGGAAAGCAGCAGCTTTCCCAAGGCGTCCCTGTACCGGTTTCTGCAGTCGCTGACCAATCAGGGCATGTTGTCTTACGACCCAGACCGGCAGACCTATTCGCCGGGGCTGCGGCTGGTGCGGCTGGCGCATTCGGCGTGGACGCAAAGCTCGCTCGCGCCGATCGCGCGGCCGATCCTGGATGGGCTGAGCCTGGAAACCGGCGAGACGGTGCACCTTGCGCAGCTTGATTCCAGTCAGGTTCTGTATGTGGACAAGCGCAATGCCAAAAACCCGGTCGAGATGTATTCCGAGGCCGGAAAAGTTGGCCCGGCTTATTGCACCGGTGTGGGAAAGGCGATGCTCGCCTTTCTGGATGATGACCGGCTGGACAAGGCGATCTCGCAGCAAAGCTTTCACCGCTTTACCGACAAGACGCTGACCTCGGAGGAGGTGCTGCGGGCGGATTTGGCCCGGATCCGCGAACGGGGGTTCGCCATGGATGATGAAGAGCACGAGCCCGGCATCATCTGCGTGGCCTGCCCGATCCTGACATCGGGCGGGCGGGTGCTGGGGGCGATCTCGATTACCGGATCGACCCAGCGCATGGATTTCGACCAGTTGAAGAAATGGGTCCCTCGGGTTCGGCGATCGGCCGACCAGATCGGGGCCGAAGCCGAAGCATGGCGGTTCCCCGAGGGCCGCAAGGACAGGATGCAAGCATCATGACAGGCGTTACCCTGAAGGGCGCAATCAAGCGTTATGGCCAGACCCAGGTCATTCACGGCATTGATCTGGAAATCGAGGACGGCGAGTTCTGCGTTTTCGTCGGGCCGTCGGGCTGTGGCAAATCCACCCTGTTGCGGATGATCGCCGGGCTGGAGGAAACCACCGAGGGCGAAATCCGTATCGGTCAGCGCGATGTGACCCACATGGACCCGGCCAAGCGCGGTGTCGCGATGGTGTTCCAGACCTATGCCTTGTATCCGCACATGTCCGTGGCCGAGAACATGGGCTTTGGTCTGCGCATGAACGGTGTGCCCAAGGCCGAGATCGACAAGAAGGTGGCCGAAGCGTCGGAAATCCTGAAACTGGACCCGTATCTCAAGCGCAAGCCCAAGGCTTTGTCGGGGGGTCAGCGTCAGCGGGTCGCCATCGGCCGGGCCATCGTGCGCGGCCCCGAGGTCTTTCTGTTTGACGAGCCGCTGTCGAACCTTGATGCCGAGTTGCGCGTGGAAATGCGGGTTGAGATCGCCCGTCTGCACCAGGAGATCGGCGCGACGATGATCTACGTCACCCACGACCAGGTCGAGGCGATGACCATGGCCGACAAGATCGTCGTGCTGCGCGATGGCCGGATCGAGCAGGTCGGCGCTCCGATGGATCTGTATCGCGACCCCGACAACCGGTTCGTGGCGGGGTTCATCGGCTCGCCCGCAATGAACTTTTTGGAATGCGATGTCGTCGATGGAACGGTGCGCCACCCCGCTCTGACGGACTCGATCCCCGTCACCAATGGCGTGCCGACCGATGCCAGGAAGGTGATCCTGGGGATCCGTCCGGAACATATTGCCGTGGATCGATCCGGCGACACCTGTACTGTCGATCTGACCGAGGCGCTTGGCGGCGTCTCCTACAGTTATTTGCTGACGCCCAACGGCGACAAGCTGATCGTCGAAGAGCGGGACGACCAGCGCAGCAAAACGGGAGAACGGATCGGAATCTCGGTCCGGCCTGAACGGGCCATGCTGTTCGACCCGGAAAGCGGGATGCGGTTGCGCTGAACCGCTGTTCAGTTGGAAAGTGTCAACGCGCCGGGCAATCTGCCTGGCGCGTTTTTCTTTTGTCAGACGAATCGGATGGATTTTGGATACAAAAACCGATACTGCGGGACTGAGACAGTAAATCTGACCGCCCGGCGAAGGACGCGGGCAACTTGGAAAGGATCGGCCACATGTCACCCGACGTCTTTACCGGCACCATGCCGGCGCTCATGACCCCTTGTACGCCCGACCGTCAGCCCGACTTTGACGCCTTGGTGCGAAAGGGTCGGCAGATGATCGAGGCGGGTATGTCCGCGGTCGTCTACTGCGGGTCGATGGGCGACTGGCCGCTGCTGACCGACGAACAGCGGATGGAAGGGGTCGAGCGGTTGATCGGCGCGGGCCTGCCCGTGGTGGTGGGCACCGGGGCGGTCAACACGCAATCCGCCGTGGCGCATGCAGCGCATGCGCAAAAGGTGGGTGCAGCTGGGCTGATGGTTATCCCGCGGGTCCTGTCGCGCGGCAGTTCGGTCACGGCGCAGCGCAACCATTTCAAGGCCATCCTGTCGGCGGCACCGGATATTCCGGCGGTCATCTACAACAGTCCGTATTATGGATTCGCCACACGCGCCGACCTTTTCTTTGCGCTGCGGGCCGAGCACTCCAATCTGGTGGGCTTCAAGGAATTCGGTGGCAAGGACGATCTGCGATACGCGGCTGAGAGCATTACCAGCCGCGATGATCAGGTGACGCTGATGGTGGGGGTCGATACGGCGGTTTATCATGGCATCGTCAATTGCGACGCAACCGGCGCAATCACCGGCATCGGCAACGTACTGCCCAAAGAGGTTCTGCTGCTTACCGCTTTGTCGAAAAAAGCGGCTTCTGGCAGCGCCGAGGCTCGCCAGCGCGCGCAGGAGTTGACAGAGGCCATCCACGTGCTGTCCAGTTTCGATGAAGGCCCCGATCTGGTTCTGTACTACAAGCACCTTCTGGTGCTGAACGGCGAGGAAGAGTACCGCTTGCACTTCAATGAAACCGACGCGCTGACGGATGCGCAGCGCCACTATTGCGAACAGCAGTACGGCTTGTTCCGCGCCTGGTTTGCAGACTGGTCAAGGCAAGGCGGGGTGATTGCCACGTGCATGTGATCGACAGCCATACCGGCGGAGAGCCCACGCGCGTGATTCTGGACGGCGCGCCCGATCTGGGCAGCGGTCCTCTGTCCGAGCGCGCAGGGCTTTTGGCGACCCAGCACCGCCCGTTCTGGCGCTCGGTCATGCTGGAGCCGCGCGGTCAGCCAGCGATGGTGGGGGCGCTGCTGGTGCCTCCGGTCGATCCGTCCTGCGTGACCGGGGTGATCTATTTCGACGTGGATGCGGTGCTTGGCATGTGCGGGCATGGCACGATCGGGTTGACCGTGACGCTGGCCCATCTGGGGCGGATCGGTGTTGGCATCCACCGGATCGAAACACCCGCAGGAGTGGTCACGGTGGAGCTGCAAGATCCAAACACAGTGACAGTAACCAACATCGAAAGCCGGCGGGTGCATCAGGCCGTTACGATCGAGGTTCCGGATTTCGGGCCGGTGACAGGTGATGTGGCCTATGGCGGCAATTGGTTCTTTATCGTCGATCCCAGCCCGGTGCCGGTAGAACCCGCGAACATCCGGCAACTGACCGATCTGGGCGTCGCCATTCGACAGGCCTCGGTCGCGCAGGGCGTGGGCGGCGAAGCGGGCGAGCCGATCGATCATGTGATCTTTCAAGAGGCCGTGCCGGACCCTGACGTGCACAGCCGAAACTTCGTTCTGTGCCCCGATGACGCCTATGACCGCTCGCCCTGCGGCACGGGCAGTTCGGCGCGGTTGGCGTGTCTGGCGGCCGACGGGCGCTTGGCGCCGGGTGAAGAAATCGTGCAGGCCAGCGTCATCGGCAGCCCCTATCGGCTGTCCTATCAGCCAGGTCCGAACGGCGGGGTGATCCCCTCGATCACCGGTCAGGCTTTCGTGATGGCCGAAAGCCGCTTGATTTTTGATCCCGCCGATCCATTCCGTTCGGGTATAGAGATCACATGAAGAAAGACGTCATCGTCATAGGTGCCGGCGTCGTTGGTATCAGCGCGGCACTGGAATTGCAGCGTCGCGGTTACACGGTTCAGGTACTGGACCGCGAAGGCGTGGCCGCGGGCAGTTCAGCGGGAAATGCCGGGGCGTTCGCCTTCCCCGAGGTCGAACCTCTGGCCACGCCGGGGATCATGAAGAAGGCCCCCAAATGGCTACTCGATCCGTTGGGGCCGCTGTCGATCCCGCCCGCCTATGCCCGGCAGATCGCGCCGTGGATGTGGCGGTTCTGGCGGGCCAGCCGCCCCAGCCGGTATCAGGCGCTGGTCGCCGCGCAGGCCAGCCTCATGTGCCTGTGCCAGGCCGCGACCGAACGGCAGATCGCCAATACGGATGGCGAGGCGATGATGCAGCGCGACGGGCAGTTGCAGTTGTACGAAAGCGCGGCCGAGTTCCGCGCCGCCTTGCCCACGTGGGAATTGCGTCGCCAGCATGGCATCGCCTTCGATCTGCTGGAAAGCCCCGAAGCGATCGCCGAGATTCAGCCCGGGCTCAGCCCGCGTTTTACCCATGCCGGGTTCACGCCGCATTGGTGGAATACCGTTGACCCCAAACGCTGGGTCGAGCATCTGGCGCAGGTGTTTCGCGACCGCGGCGGGGTGATCGAAACGCGCCCCGTACGCGCGCTGGAGCTGTCGGACACGGGCGTCTGGGTGCGCTTCGACCAAGGTGCGGCTGATGCCAGCAAGGTCGTGGTGGCCGCCGGGGCGTGGTCGCACCACCTGACCCGCACGGTGGGCGATCTGATCCCGCTCGAGACCGAGCGGGGCTACAACACGACCCTGCCGCCGGGTGCGTTCGACCTGCGGCTGCACCTGGCGTTCTCGCGGCATGCTTTCGTGGCCAGCAAGATCAACGGTGGTGTCCGCATCGGTGGTGCGGTCGAACTGGGCGGGCTTGACCTGCCGCCCAATTTCAAACGCGCCGATACCTTGCTGAACAAGGCGCGCCAGTTCCTGCCGGGGTTGAAGACCGAAGGCGGGACGCAGTGGATGGGTTTCCGCCCCTCGCTGCCCGACAGCATTCCGGTGATCGGACGGTCTTCGAAATCGCCGAACTTGGTCTATGCTTTCGGGCACGGCCATCTGGGCCTGACCCAGTCGGCCGGGACCGCCGAGCTGGTGGGGGCGCTGATCGACGGCACCGATCCGGCCATCCCGGTCGATCCCTTCGCCGCCACCCGGTTCTGAGCGGGGATGCGCAGCAGCAAGACCATTCACGTGATCTCGGCCCATGCCGAGGGTGAGGTGGGCGACGTGATCGTCGGCGGTGTCGCCCCGCCGCCGGGCGACACGATCTGGGCGCAACGCAGCTTCATCGCCCGCGACCAGACCCTGCGCAACTTCATGCTGAACGAGCCGCGCGGCGGGGTGTTCCGCCATGTCAACCTGCTGGTGCCGCCCAAACACCCCGATGCCGACGCCGCCTTCATCATCATGGAGCCCGAGGACACACCGCCCATGTCCGGCTCGAACGCGATCTGCGTGGCGACGGTGCTGCTGGACGGGGGCATCCTGCCGATGACCGAGCCGGAGACCCACCTGACGCTCGAAGCGCCGGGCGGGCTGGTGCAGGTGCGGGCCGAATGCCGCAACGGTAAGGCCGAACGGATCTTCGTCCAGAACCTGCCCAGCTTTGCCGACCGCCTCGCCGCACCGCTCGAGGTCGAGGGGCTGGGGACCCTGACGGTGGACACCGCCTATGGCGGGGACAGTTTCGTGGTGGTCGACGCGGCGGCGCTGGGGCTGCGCATCACCGAGGACGAGGCCGCCGACATCGCCCGCCTGGGGGTGGCGATCACCGATGCCACCAACGCGCAGCTGGGCTTTGTCCATCCCGAGAACCCGGATTGGGATCACATCTCGTTCTGTGCCTTCTGCGGACCGTTGGCCGAAACCGAAACCGGCCTGACCGGCCAATCCGCGGTGGCGATCCAGCCCGGCAAGGTCGACCGCTCTCCCACCGGCACCGCCGTTTCGGCCCGCATGGCGCTGATGGCCGCGCGGGGGCAGATGCGGCCGGGCCAGAGCTTTGAGGCCGTCTCGATCATCGGTTCGCGGTTTACCGGCCGTATACTCGGCACAACCCATGTTGGCGACCGCCCCGCCATCCTGCCCGAGATCTCGGGCCGCGGATGGATCACCGGCATCCACCAGCACATGCTGGACCCCGACGACCCCTGGCCGCAAGGCTACCGCCTGCGCGACACCTGGGGGCGCTAGTCCAGAAGGGCCAGCAGGTCGTGATGCAGTTGCGCGGAAACCTCGGCATATCCCCGGGCGGTGTTGCGCGCGCGGGCGGCAAAGCGGCGCTGTGACGGCAGGCGCGCGCCCTGATCAAGGATATCGGCGAACAGGCGCTCGGCCCGCGCGTCGTTGGCCTGTCGCCGCCCGCCGCTGAACTGGTCGGGGTCGAAGGCGATGATGATGTCGCCGTGGTATGGTGCGCCGCCTGTTCCTTGGGCGAACTCCATGCTCTCGAGGCTGGTCAGGTCGTCGATCAGCGGGCCGGCCAGAAGCTCGATCATGATCGACAGGGCCGAGCCCTTGTAGCCGCCGAAGGTCAGCATCGCGCCGTCCAGCGCCGCTTGCGGGTCGGTCGTGGGGTTGCCGTCCTTGTCGATCGCCACGCCTTCGGGCAGGGGTTTGCCCGCGCGCTTGTACAGCTCGATCTCGCCGCGGGCGAAGGCGCTGGTGGCGAAATCGAAGGTGAACGGGTCCCGGCCCATGCGGGGCCAGCTGAAGGCCAGCGGGTTGGTGCCCAAGCTGCCGCGCGTGCCCCCCGCAGGGGCCACCCAGGAATGGCTGGGTACCATCGCCATGGCCGCAAGCCCCTGGGCCGACAGGGCCTCGACCTCGGGCCACAGGGCGGAGAAATGAAAACAGCGGTTGATCGCCATGGCCGCGATCCCGTGGGTGCGGGTCTTCTCGATTAGATGCGGCAGGCCTTTCTGGAACGCCAGCAACGACATGCCGCCCTGCGCGTCGACACGGACGATGGCATTCTCCGAGGGGGCGACCTGGGGCTGCGCATGGCCGTCGATCTTGCCGGCCTGCATGGTCTGGGCGCACATGAACAGGCGAAACAGCCCGTGCGACTGGCAATCGTCCATTTGGCAAGTGGTCAAAAGTTCCGCGATCGCCTGAGCGTGGTCAGAGCCATAACCCACATGGGACAGAACCTTCAGGCTCAGGTCGGTCATTTCTTCGGGCGTCAGCCGTACCGTTTCGCTCATGGTCTGTCCCTCGGTTTGATCTCAGTTGCCAAATGGGTAGCGGGGAACCCTAGCCCTGTTCAACCCAATAGGCGGTTGGAAAAGCGGCACGGGGCGGATATTTGTATCCAAAATGCAAATGCGGACAGACCCTTGGCAGCAAAACGTGCAATCACCCGTCAAAGCCTTCCCGATGCAATCGCGTCCGACTTGCGTGAACGCATTCTCAGCGGTGACCTGGCGGAAGGCGAAACCATCCGTCAGGAGGCATTGGCCGAAGACTATGACGTGTCGCGCATGCCGGTGCGCGAGGCGCTGAAACAGCTTGATGCCGAAGGTCTGGTGCAGCTGACGAACAATCGCGGGGCACGGGTCACGCGCCATTCCCTGTCCGAAATCGGCGAGATCTTCGACCTGCGGTCGCTGTTGGAGACCGACCTCTTTCGCCGGGCAATTCCGCAGATGACCCAATCTGACTTCGCGCGCTGCGAACACTTGTTGGAGCAGATGGAGGCCTCGTACGACGCGAATGACGTCAGCCGGTGGGGCGCGCTGAACTATCAGTACCACTCGGCCCTCTACGCGGCCGCGAACCGAAGCCTGACCAACGAGCTGCTGCACCGCGTGAGCCTGCAGTCGGACCGGTACATCCGAATGCATCTCAGTGTGATGCAACAACGCGAACCGGCCCGCAAAGAGCATCGCGAATTGCTGCGCCTCGCCCGGGATGGGCAGGTCGAGCAGGCCTGCGCGCTTCTGTCCGCGCATATCGGACGAACCAAGGACCAACTGCTGGCGCTGGTGGCTGCCAAGCGAGCGTCCGAGGAGGCGGTCGGACGCTGAGGCCAAGCGACCGTAAAGAAAGCGTTTTCAATTCTTCTCTGTCTGTGCCAGTTCTGGCGTCGTGGGATGCGTGCCTTAACATGGATCGACCAAGTGCCCAGTGATGACCTCAACAGTTCGGAACAGGCCGTGCGTCAGGCGATTGGGGCGTATTCCAGGCGCGTCTGGCGGTTTGCGCTCGCTCTGTCGGGGGCGCAGGATGTTGCCGACGACCTGACCCAGGCAACTTGCCTGCGCGCGTTGGAGCGAAGCCATCAGGTTACGCATACTGATCGGTTGGATTCGTGGTTGATGACGATCTGCCGGTCGATCTGGTTGAACGAGCTGCGGGCGCGGACCGTGCGCAAGTCCCAGGGGTTGGCCACAACGCCGGACGCCGAATTGATCGCGCCGGGTACCGACGCCGAAATGAATATTTTTGCGCGGGAAGTGTTTACACAGGTGATGCAACTGCCCGAGGCACAACGCGAAACGGTCATGCTGGTCTTTGTCGAGGGCTACAGCTATCGCGAGGCCGCCGCGTTGCTGGAGGTTCCGATTGGTACGATCATGAGCCGGCTTTCCAATGCCCGTAAGAAACTGCAAGCTGCGATGCCGCAGGATGCCGGTGCGTCCGACCGACGGAGGGACTCATGACCTTTTCCGACGATACGCTAAAGGCCTATCTGCAAGGCTCATTGGGGTCTGAGGAGAGCGATGCCATCGAGGCCGCTGTTGAGGATGATCCGGAACTGGAACAGCGCCTGATGGATCTGGATCCGATTGCGCCGGTGGTTGGCGAGGTGTTCCGTGACATTCCCGCCGCCGCGCCACAAGTTGAACTGCCGCCTAGGATTCCGGCTTCGGCGGGGCCCTGGCGCCTGTTGGGCGTCGCGGCTGCCGCGGCCGTGTTGGCCGTATCTCTGACATTTTGGCTGACCCGCCCACAACCGATGGGATGGGCAGAACAGGCGGCCTTGTATCAATCGCTTTACACGCCGGATTCGATTGCAACGCTCGAATACCCGCCGGCGGTCGTCGACGCCCAGATCTCATTGGCCGAAGAGAAACTGGGCCGCCCGTTGAACCGGGATTCGCTTGAAGGTTTGCCGGGGCTGGAACTGAAGGCCGCGCAGGTTTTGTCCTTCAAGGGCAAACCATTGGTTCAGATCGTTTTTGCCGACGCTGATGGCAATCCCTTTGCGCTGTGTGTGATCCGTCAGGGCGATGGCGCGCCGAATGCAGCGTTGAAACAGGAAGTCCTGAGCGGGCTTGCAACGGCCCGGTGGGCGAGGGACGGATACGGATACATGCTGTTGGGGAACCGGCCGGACAACGATTTGACCGTGCAGCTGGATTATCTGGCTCAGACATTCGCCGGCTGAGCCGCCTTGTGCGAAACCTCTTGTGAACCGGTGCGATTGGCCGAACAATGCATGGCATGACGACCAAGGCCACGAACCCGGACCCGGACGAGGACGATGTCCTGGACGGGCCGCGCAGTATCTATGACGTCGATCCGCCGGACGACGAAGACCTTTGGTTTCTTCCGCCCGAAGATGTAGTGGCGCCCGAGGACATGTTGCCGCCGGGTCCGCGTGCCGATCGGGGCGCTTTGTTCGACCCACGGGACTGGCGCGCCGCCCAAGCTGAAGTGGCGCAGGGATTGGCGGATCTGGCCTTGACCTTCGGGGCGCTGGACGAGCGGCTGCGCAGTGGTCCAAAGGGGTGGACCCACCGGCTGGCCCTGATGGACGTATCCGACCTGGGGTGGTGGACCGGTGACCGGATCAGTGTTGATCGGCTTGCCCTGTGGACCGGATTGCGCATCGGAGCCACCGGGGACGATGTGCAAGCATTGTTTCGGGCGGGTTGGGCGGTTCGGCGACTGACTTCGGGCGCAGGGCCGTCGGACGGCGGCTGGCAATCGGGACTGGCCGCCTTTCTGGACCGGATGGCTCAGGGGATAGACGAAGTTCCAGAAGCGGTCGCGGACTTGGCCGAAGTGATGGACAGCGCACAAGCCCTGCACCCTGTCACGCAGTCGGCCATTGCCTTTCACGCTTGGCGCGCGCTGTCGCAAGGAAATGGACAGGATACCGAAGCAGCGGTGATCGCTGCGCGGCACGCGGCCACGATGGGTCGGGGCGGGGCACTGTTCATGCCGCTGGCACTGTCGGGCCCCGGGGCGCTGCGCGGCATCGGCACGCCAGAGGAAAAACTCAACGCTTGGGTTCGGGGGGCAGGGCAGGCGGCCTTGGCCGCGCTGCTGCACCTGGATCGCGTCAGCGCGTGGGAGGCCCGGGCGCGCGAGGCCACCACGGATCTCAGCGGGCGGACGCCGCCGGTCCTGATCGATGTGCTGACCGCATGGCCCATGGTTTCCGCGCCATTGGCCGAGGAGTTGACGCAAGCCTCGCGTGCAGCCGTGCAACGCAATCTCGACAAGTTCACCGAACGTGGGTTGATCCGCGAAGTGACCGGGCAGGGCCGTTATCGGGTCTGGGCTGCCGCGCTATAGTCCAGCAACCACTCGCGGAACGCACGCGCGGGCGGCCGCAATGTGGCCCGTGATGGGTAGATCAGGTGGTAGGCATCCCGGCCCGGCACGGCCACCTCGGGCAGACACGGCACCAGGCCCGACATCCGCATGATCCGGTCAGACGCGGGCGCGCGGGCCAGGGCGATCCCGACCCCTTGCGCGGATAGCTCGGCCGCCATCACCGAGTTGTCCGCGAAGAAATACTGGGCCTGCCCGGCCGGCAGCCTGAGGGCTTCGAACACATGCGGCCAGCTGGCCCTGTGGGTCGAAACCTCGATCAGCGGAAACCGGGCCAGATCCAGTGGAGTGCGGATCTGTTCGGCAATGTCCGGTGGCGCCACGGGAAAAAGGGTCTCGGTCAACAGCATGTCACCCTCGGCCCCGAACAGCGTCGGGTTGCCGAACACGATCTGCAGGTCGGTAAAACGATTGGCGAAGTCGGTGATCCGGTTCCCGGTCGTCAGGGACAGGTTGATCTGAGGATGGGATTCTTGGAACTGGGTCAGACCGGCCGCAAGCACCCCTTGCGCGAACAACAACACGGATTGGACATACAGCCGTTGGTCCCGGGTCTGGCCGAACAGGCCAGTAGTGGCCGATTCCAGCATCACCAGCGATTGCTGCACGACCGGCAGATAGGCCCGCCCGGCCTCGGTCAAAGTGACGGCATGGGCATGTCGATGAAACAGCGGTGTCCCCAGACGAGTTTCCAGCGCCTTGACCTGCTGGCTTACAGCGGCGGCCGACATGTTCAACTGGGCGGCAGCACGGGCAAAGCTCTCGGTTCGGGCCGCGGCCTCGAAAACGCGCAGCCAGTTGAGAGAGGGGATGCGGGTCGACATGGCAACCAGGCTAAGCTGAACTTATCCTGACAGGCAAGGCTTTGCGTTCTCGTCGCAAGACCGGTTCGGCTAGGCTGTGCGTGAACCGATCCGAAAAGGTGCACCCATGCCCGACATCCAAGACCTGGCCCGGCACAAACTGACCCCATCGCAAGCAGCGCAATACTGGGAAGACGGCTTCCTGTTTCCGCTGGATATTCTGTCTGCTGACGAGGCCGCGCAGGTGCGCTCGGAACTCGAACAGATTGAACGCGACTGGATGGCCGCCGATCTGCCATTGCCGCTGAATACCTACAAGCGCGTGGATTCACACCTCGTCATGCCGCTGGCGGCGCGACTGGCTATGGATCCGCGTATACTGGATGCCGTCGAAGGCGTCTTGGGTCCGGACATCATGATCTGGTCGGCCGAGTTTTTCATCAAAGAGCCGCGCACCGTCCAGACGGTTGGCATGCATCAGGACCTGACCTATTGGGGGATGGGCGAGACCCCGGATCAGGTTACGGCCTGGCTGGCCCTGTCGCCGGCAACCGTGGAAAGCGGCTGCATGGATTTTGTCCGGGGCAGCCACAAGAACCCAATACTTCCGCACAATGACACCTATTCCGAAACCAACCTGTTGTCGCGCGGGCAAGAGATTGCGGTCGAAGTGGCCGAGGAAGACAAAACCCATATCGAACTGGCGCCCGGACAGATGTCACTTCACCACGGGCTGACCATTCATGGCTCGGGTCCGAACCGGTCGGACGATCGACGTATCGGGATGGCCATCCGCTATATCAGCCCGAATGCGAAGCAGTTGGTGGCGGACCGCGACTACGCGATGGTCGCGCGCGGAGAGGATCGGCAGGGAAACTTCATCCATGTCGATCCGCCCGTCACCCTGTTTTCTGACGAGTCGCTTGCCCTGTACGAACAGGTGCGGCGCGATCTGGGCAAGGCGCTGGCAGCTGGGGCCAAGGCCACCGTTCCGCTCTATGATTGATCCGGGTTCGAAACCCAAAAGCCAGGAGAGGCCAGGGGATTGGACGCTTAGCGTCCAACCCCGACGTAGGTTTCGAAACCGGATTTCTTGACCTTGTCGCGTGAATAGATGTTGCGCAGGTCGACCATGCGTGGAGATTTCATCTCAGCGGCCATCTGCATCAGGTTCAGCGCGCGGAACTCGTTCCATTCGGTCAACAGCACCACAGCGTCGGCGTCCTTGGCTGCGGCATACGGGTCTTCGACCCACTCTACACCCGGCAGCAGAGCCTCACCCTCGGACCGGCCCTGTGGGTCGACCACGCGAACTTTGGCGCCGCCACCGATCAGGGCGGGCACGATGGTCAGTGATGGAGCATCGCGCATGTCGTCGGTGTTGGGTTTGAACGTCACCCCGAGAACCGCCACAGTCTTGCCGTTGAAACTGTCGTCGCAGGCTTCGCGGATCTTTGCGATCATGCGTTTTTTGACCTCGTCATTCACGCGCATGACGGTTTCGGTGATTTGCATGGGGAAGGCATGTTCCTGTCCGATCCGCGCAAGCGCCGCGGTGTCCTTGGGAAAGCATGATCCGCCGTAGCCGGGGCCGGCATGCAGGAACTTGTTTCCAATACGCCCATCCAGGCCGATGCCGCGCGCCACTTCCTTGACGTCGCCACCGACCCGCTCGCACAGGCCTGCGATTTCGTTGATGAATGTGATCTTAGTGGCGAGAAAGGCGTTTGCCGCGTATTTGATCATTTCGGCGCTTTCCAGATCCGTCGTCAGGATCGGAAAATCACGCAGGTAAAGTGGGCGGTAGATTTCGGCCATCACCTCGGCGGCGCGGTCGTTCTCGACCCCTACAACGACGCGGTCCGGACGCATGAAATCGTCGATCGCAGCGCCTTCGCGCAGGAATTCCGGGTTCGAGGCGACATCAAAGTCTGCCTTGGGGTTGGCTGCTGCGACAACTTCCTGAACCTTACGGTTGGTCCCGACCGGAACCGTAGATTTGGTCACCACCACGGTGTAGCCATCCATCGCATGGGCGATTTCCTCGGCCGCTGCCATCACATAGGTCAGATCCGCATGGCCGTCGCCGCGGCGGGTTGGTGTCCCGACGGCGATAAAGACGGCATCCGCGCCCTTCACCGCATTCGCCAGATCGGTGGTAAAGCTCAGCCGGCCGGCGGCCACGTTCTTGGCCATCAGAACATCCAGCCCCGGTTCGTAGATCGGAACCTTTCCGGCCTGCAGCATCTGGATCTTAGCTTCGGCCTTGTCGACGCAAATGACGTCATGGCCGAAATCCGAGAAGCACACACCCGACACCAGACCCACATATCCGGTGCCGATCATCGCAATACGCATTATTCAAATTCCCTTGTTACCAATGCCACCTCGGGCGGCCACACATTCGGAGAAACTTCCGCCGGTTTCAATGCCTGACAGTGGCCTCGGGTTGCATTCCATGACATCTTGCTGTTTTTGGGGCGACAAATGGGCGTCCATGAAACTGGTGGAACAAACTGATGACCAAAAAAGCGCTGATCACCGGAATTACCGGACAGGACGGGTCTTACCTGGCCGAATTTCTGTTGGCAAAGGGCTATGAGGTTCACGGGATCAAGCGTCGGGCATCCTCGTTCAATACCCAGCGGATCGACCACATCTATCAGGACCCCCACGAGCCTGATCCGAAGCTGCGGCTGCACTACGGCGATTTGAGCGATACCTCGAACCTGACCCGCATCATCCAAGAGGTTCAGCCCGACGAAGTCTACAACCTGGGCGCCCAATCTCACGTGGCCGTCAGTTTCGAGTCTCCGGAATACACCGCGGATGTCGATGCCATCGGCACCCTGCGTCTGCTTGAGGCGATCCGGTTCCTGGGACTTGAGAACAAGACCCGGTTCTATCAGGCGTCAACTTCGGAACTTTATGGGCTGGTCCAGGAAACTCCGCAGCGCGAAACGACCCCTTTCTATCCCCGCTCGCCCTACGCGGTGGCCAAGCTGTATTCGTATTGGATCACGGTCAATTACCGTGAGGCGTACGGGATGTATGCCTGCAACGGAATCCTGTTCAATCACGAAAGCCCGCGCCGCGGCGAAACCTTTGTCACCCGTAAGATCACGCGTGGTCTGGCCAACATCGCCCAGGGCTTGGAGAAGTGTCTTTACATGGGAAATATCGACAGCCTGCGCGATTGGGGCCATGCCAAGGATTACGTGCGGATGCAGTGGATGATGCTGCAGCAGGACAAGCCCGAGGATTTCGTTATTGCCACCGGCAAGCAGTATTCCGTGCGCCAGTTCATCGAATGGTCGGCGGCCGAGCTTGGGCTCACCTTGGAGTTTTCGGGCAGCGGTGTCGACGAGGTCGCAACGGTGACGGCGATTGAAGGCGACAACGCCCCAGCGCTGAAACCCGGCGACGTGATCATGCGGATCGACCCGCAGTATTTCCGACCCGCCGAGGTGGACACTCTGCTGGGTGACCCGTCGAACGCCAAGGCCAAATTGGGATGGGAGCCGGAGCTGACCGTGCAGGAAATGTGCGCAGAGATGGTGCGGGAAGACCTCAAAACCGCCAAGCGCCACGCCTTGTTGAAAGAGCATGGGTTCGAATTGCCGGTCAGCCTGGAAAACGGCTGAGGAGGCAGAAATGCGCAAGATCTACATCGCCGGACATCGTGGCATGGTGGGTGGAGCAATCCTGCGTCAGCTCAAGGCGCGCCAGGCTGATGGTGAGGCGCTTGAACTGGTGACCCGAACCCATTCCGAATTGGATCTGACCGATCAGGCGGCCGTCCGCGCCTTCATGCAGGCCGAGCGACCAGACGTCGTGATCCTGGCCGCTGCCAAGGTGGGGGGGATTCACGCCAACAACACGTATCCTGCAGATTTCATTTACGAAAATCTGATGATCGAGTGCAACGTGATCCATCAGGCTTTTGCGGCCGGCGTACGGCGTCTTTTGCAGCTGGGCAGTTCCTGCATCTACCCGCGTGAAGCAGCGCAGCCGATGCGCGAAGACGCGTTGCTGACGGGTGTTTTGGAGCCGACGAACGAACCCTATGCGGTCGCCAAGATCGCCGGAATCAAGCTGTGCGAAAGCTACAACCGCCAGCACGGGGTCGACTACCGGTCGGTCATGCCGACCAACCTGTATGGGCCGGGCGACAATTTCCACCCTGAGAACAGCCATGTTCTGCCAGCACTGATCCGCCGCTTCCACGAAGCCAAACGCGACGGGTTGGGCGAAGTGGTGATCTGGGGAACTGGGAAGCCGCGGCGTGAATTCCTGCATGTCGATGACATGGCCGAGGCATCGCTGTTCGTAATGGATTTGCCGCAGGACGTGTATCAGGCCAATACGCAACCCATGCTGAGCCACATAAACGTGGGCTGCGGGCAGGACGTTTCGATTGCCGAACTGGCCGCACTGATCGCCAGAATTACCGGGTATTCCGGCCAGATCACGCAGGACACCACCAAGCCTGATGGTACGATGCGCAAGCTGATGGACGTTTCTCGGTTGGCCGAGATGGGCTGGAAAGCACGCATAGGTCTCGAAGATGGTATCCGCGAGACCTATGCTTGGTTCCTTGATCAATCGGCCGGCGACCTGCGGGCCAAATAGGCACCCGGCCCAAAGACCGGGTGCGTTCGGTGATCAGAACCAGCGGCCGATGGCTGCGACTGTCGGGCTTATCGCTGCCGGATCGGACACCGCCGCCAGAACTTGCCACGCTACCTGCGTTTCGGTCGGCAAATCGAAGCTGATGAACCGTCCCAGTGCATTACCGCTGCCGCTCAGGGTCGGAGTGCTGCCCGCAGCAAAAGGCGCGGGGAAAGCCCAAGTATTCTGAGGGCTTGCAAACAGTGGCCCCATGCCGGCGGTACAAGTCACCGCGCTCGCCGCGAGAGTGCAGATCTGAGTTCCGTCCGCGAAACGAACGAATTCGCCGTTCGCATTTGCGCCGCGCTCGATCACTGCGCCGGTAGGGGTCCCGCCAGACTGCGTCACCTGACCCAAGAGGTTGCCCGGGCCATATCCGTAGTCGGCTCGCATCAGCCGTCCGGGTGTTACATCTTCAGGGTTGGCTTGAATGGCCGCGCCACTGATCATTCCCGATGTGGCATCTACGCGCACTGCCTCGGTCCAAGAGCCGCCGTCAGGTGAAACCTTGATCGAAAAATCGGTATTGCCCGCAAGGCCCATCTCGGCGTGACCGGTCCAGTTGGACTGAAACAGGAGTGAGGCGGTGTCAGTCGCGCTCGCCTTGTTGATCTTCAACTGATGGTCGCTTCCGTCATGGCTCAGCAATGTGGCTGGGCCCCGTACCGAAAGGCGGTTGGTCGAATCGTATCCGGTAGCGACCCCGACCCCGGCAAGGTTCGCTGTATTGACCGGAGGATCGATCCATCCCCCGTTTTCCCAGACCTTGAGCGCGGCGCTGGCTTGGTCCCAAACGCGCCATCCGTTTGCCGGAGTGACAAAGACCCAAGCATTGTCCAACCATGCTGCGAGCTGCCCAGCGTTGCCCGCCCAGGCGCCTGTCGGGCTGGCCCCCAAGCCGTAGATGGCACCTTGATCTGGTGCCGCAGGCGGAATGGTTTCTTCCAGAGCCACAACACTCAGCTGCACGATCAGGTCCAGCTGCCGCAGCGCCTCGTTGTGGGTGACGTGTTTTTGCGCCTGTGAGGGTTGCAGAAACGGCAGATTCAAACGGGGGGTGTTTTGGGACACGGGCGGGAACCTCCTTGGGCCATCGATTTACGGAATTCGCTGCGCGCCACCCTGCCGCGGATGGGATGAATCCCCGCTTTCACGTGCGAACGGCACAAAAAGGATTTGGTTACTTATGGATTTCCAAAAAGGAAACAAAGCCGCCCTTTTGGGGCGGCTGTGTATGGTTTTACGATGGAGGTTGGCCAGCTGATTCTGTCCTGTTCGCCCAAAGCGTGAACAATTAGCGGCCAGAGCCGCGGTGTTCAGCCAGGATCAGCTGCGCGCATAAACATCCTCGTATCGGATAATATCGTCCTCTCCCAGGTAGGCGCCGGTCTGGACCTCGATCAGGACCATAGGCACCTTGCCGGGGTTTTCCATGCGGTGAACCGCGCCAAGGGGGATGTAGACAGACTGGTTTTCGCTGACCAGACGAACCTCGTCATCGACCGTGACCTTGGCGGTACCTTCCACGACGATCCAATGCTCGGACCTGTGGTGGTGGGATTGCAGGCTCAGGGCTGCGCCGGGGTTTACGTGGATCCGTTTGACCTGGAATCGTTCGCCCACGACCAGGCTCTCGAACCAGCCCCAGGGGCGATGGTCGACCGGCAGAGCTTCGGCTTGCGGTGCCCCTTTGGCCTTCAGGGCAGCCACGGCCTGTTTGACGTCCTGTGCCTTGTCCATGCTGGCCACCAGAACGGCATCCGGCATGGCCACAGCGATCATGTTCTCGAGCCCCATGGCCACGACTTCTTGGGAGGCTGACTCGGACCGGATCAACACGTTGTTGCAGTCGATCGTCGTCACCTCACCGGTGGTCGCAACGCCGTTTTCGTCGGGGCTGCTCAGCTCCTGGACGGCCGACCAGCTGCCGACATCCGACCAGCCGGCGGCATAGGGAACAACACTCAGGTTTTTGGCCCGTTCCATGACCGCGTAGTCGATCGAAATGTCTTCGACTTTCTCCCAGGCCAATGCGTCCAGTCGCAGAAAGCCAAGATCGGCCTTCGCGTCCTCGACTGCAGTCTGTACCGGCGGCAACAGGTTGGGTGCATGGTCCTGGAACGCAGCGATGATGTCGCGCACCGCAAACAGGAAAATGCCGGAATTCCACAGGTAACTGCCATCGGAAATCATGGCTTTAGCTCGATCCAGATCGGGCTTTTCAACGAAATGGTCCAATGCGACCGCAGCACCTGTCGCGTCGGGCGCAGCGCTTAGCTTCAGATATCCATATCCGGTTTCCGGCCGGTCCGGAGTGATCCCGAACGTCACCAGATTGCGGTCCCTCTCGATGGCGGTCACACCTTGCGAAACCGCCGCGTGGAACGCGGATTTTTCGGGAACGACGTGATCGGAAGGTGCCACCAGCATTAAAGCATCCGGGTCTACCTTCGACAGGTAAAGCGCGGCCGCTAAAACCGCCGGAGCCGTGTTGCGGCCCTCAGGTTCAATGAGGATCGGACCGGGGTCGACACCAATGGCGGTAAGCTGCTCGGTGACGATGAAGCGGAACGATTCATTGGTGAGTATCAGGGGCTTGGCGTACGGTGCGTCCTTGGGCCCTCGCATCCTGTCCGCACAGTTCTGCAACAGGCTGCTGCTTCCGACCAGAGGCACGAACTGCTTGGGATAGCTTTTTCGGGACAGCGGCCACAGGCGGGTTCCGGAGCCGCCGCACAGAATGACGGGATAGATGGTGGTCATGACGAATGGGCTTTTCGGCTGGTTTTCTGACGTTTTATCGCAGTCATCACAGGGTGGGTGAAGGACCGCCGCTTATTGGGCGGCCCGACCTGTGGCAACAATATCATTCAGATAGGCGCTCAGATCGTCGCGCAGGTCATTCCGGGCCAAGGCAAAAGCCACGGTGGCCTGCAGGAAGCCCGCCTTGGATCCGCAGTCGAACCGTTGACCATCGAAGCGGTATCCGAAAACCGGGACACCGTTGCCGATGTCTTCGGCGATGGCATCGGTCAGCTGGATCTCCCCGCCGCTGCCTTTCTTCATCTGATTGAGGTTGTACAGCACCGATGGCCCCAAAATGTATCGACCGATGACCGCCATGTTCGACGGAGCCTCGTCGGCCTTGGGCTTTTCGACCATGCCGCGGGCGCGGATCACCTTGCCGGAACTGTCGGCGGCGTCCAGTATCCCGTACGAGCTGGTTTTTTCGGGTGCGACCTCCATCGCGGCGACCATGTTGCCGCCGGTTTCCTCGTAAGCCTCGACCATCTGCTGCAGGCAGGGTTTGTCGGCTGCAATAACGTCGTCCGGCAGCATGACCGCGAAGGGTTCATCGCCGATCAGGCGGCGGGCGCACCATACGGCGTGTCCCAAGCCCAAAGCCTTGTGTTGGCGGATATAGGCGATAGCACCGCTTTCCATGTTGGTGTTCTCGAGAACCTCCAACAAATCATCCTTGCCTTTGGCCTTCAGTTCCTGCTCCAGCACGAGATTGTGGTCGAAATAGTCTTCGAGCGCCGATTTCCCGCGTGATGTGACGAATATGAACTCTGTAATACCCGCAGCGCGTGCTTCGTCGATGGCATATTGAACGAGGGGCCGGTCGACCAGCGTCATGATTTCCTTCGGAACGGATTTCGTTGCCGGAAGAAACCGGGTGCCCAATCCTGCGACAGGGAAAATCGCCTTGGTGACCTTGCGTGACATGTGACCTCTCAAATTCAAAAACTTAGCCGGCGGACGTGGTGCATCCGGGGCTTCCTCTTAGGCTGCGAAACCGGATCAATCAATGATGCCCGAAGAAACAGGCCGAAAACGACCGAAGGGTGCCATCTGGTCATGGCAAAGTCAAAATACCCATTTCCAATATCTCTGCCCTAACGGGCAAGCACCCCGAAGCCGGTTGCCCGGCTTCGGGGACTGGATCAAGCGCTCGCCATGATCGCTTCCAGCGGATCGTGTTCAGCCACGAAATGCCCGGGCGAAATCTCGCTGAGCGCGGGAACATAGTCGGTCTGACCCGCCGCCAGACGGCTGGGCAGGAACCGCAGCGCTGCCTTGGGATCCATCGGCGAGGGCAACTCGCCCGGCAATTTCAGCCGCTGGCGGCTGCGCTCGACATCCGGGTCCGGGATCGGAACCGCCGAGATCAGCGATTGCGTATAAGGATGAACCGGGTTCGCGCAGATCACCTCGCCATCGCCCAGTTCGACGATCCGACCTAGATATAGAACCATGATCCGGTTCGACACCGCGCGCACCACCGACAGGTCGTGGCTGATGAAGATCATCGACAGGCCGAACTCCTGCTGCAGTTCCTTCAGCAGCTGCACGATCTGCGCCTGGATCGACACGTCCAGCGCCGAGACCGCCTCGTCGCAGATGATCAGCTTGGGCTTGTTGATCATCGCCCGTGCGATGCCCACCCGCTGGTTCTGCCCGCCCGACAGCTCGTGAGGGTAGCGGTTGATCATGTTGGCGTTCAGGCCGACCCGTTCCATCATCTCGGCGACCATCTGCTTGCGTTCGCGCTCGGTCAGGTCGGGGCGATAGGTCTTCAGCGGTTCTGCGATCGAGGCGGAGATCGTCATCCGCGGGTCCAGGCTGGCCAGCGGGTCCTGGAACACGATCTGCAGATCCTTGCGGTACTTGTTCAGCTCGGCCCGTTTCAGCCCGACGATCGGATGGCCCAGCCAGCTGACATTTCCGGCGCTCGGCTCGATCAGCTGCAGCACGGCACGGGCGAGGGTGGACTTGCCGCAGCCCGATTCACCGACCACGCCCAGGGTTTCACCCTTGCGGATGTCAAAGCTGACGCCGTTCACCGCCTTCAACGGCACCTTGCGGCCGAAGATGCCGCCCGGAACGTGGATCGGGAAATGCACCTTGACGTCATCGACCTTCAGCAGCGGCGCCTCGTCGGTCTCTACCGCCTTGGGCGCGTCCCCCGCGTCGATGCGGGGCATGGCCTCGATTAGGGTGCGGGTATAGTCGTGCTTGGGCGCGTGAAAGATCTCTCGCGTGTCACCGGCCTCGACGAACTCACCCAATCGCATGACCTGCACCCGGTCACACATGCGGGCCACGACGCCCATGTCATGCGTGATCAGGGCGATGGCCGTGCCTTCGTCCTTTTGCAGACGTACCATCAGGTCCAGAATGTCGGCCTGAACGGTCACGTCCAGCGCGGTGGTCGGTTCGTCGGCGATCAGCAGCTTGGGATTGCACAGCATCGACATGGCGATCATCACCCGCTGGCGCATCCCGCCCGACAGCTCGTGCGGGAACTGGTCGAGACGGCGCGCGGCCTCGGGGATGCGCACGCGGTCCAGCCATTCCAGGCACCGTTGCCGCGCGGCCGAACCCTGCAGGCCTTCGTGCACCTGCAAGACTTCACGCATCTGCTGGCCGACCCGCAAATGCGGGGTCAGGGCGGTCAGCGGGTCCTGAAAAATCATGCCCACGTCATCTCCGCGGATCTGGTTCAGCTTGTTCACGGGCAGGTTCAGAATTTCCTGCCCGTTCAGCAGCACCGACCCGGTGGCCCGGCCCGCCGGCGGCAGCAGGCCCATCGCGGCCATGAAGGTCTGGCTTTTGCCCGACCCGCTTTCGCCGACGATGCCCAGGCATTCGCCCGGCGCGATGTCAAAGCTGATGTTCTTGACGGCCTCGACCACCCCGTCGGGCGTGTCGAACTGAACGCTCAGGTTCTTTACGGAAAGCAGGCTCATGTCAGCGGTCCTTCGGATCCAATGCGTCACGCAGGCCATCGCCGATGAAGAACATCGTGATGATGATGGTGACATAAAATGCCAGGGGGTACATCAGTTGCCACAACGTGCCGTAACCCATGGTTCCGGCGCCCTCGGCGATCAGACGACCCAACGAGGTATAGGGCTCGGAAATCCCCAGCCCCAGGAACGAGATGAAGCTCTCCGTCAGGATCATCTCGGGCACCAGCAGCGAAGCATAGACGATCACAACGCCCAGCAGGTTGGGCAGGATGTGGCGGTACATGATGGTGAACTCGCTGACACCGGCGGCACGGGCGGCCTCGATGAACTCGCGGTTCTTCAGGGTCAGGGTCTGGCCGCGCACGATCCGCGCCATTGTCAGCCAGCCCACCGCACCCAGCGCGATGAACAGCATGAAGAACGACCGCCCCGCCACGACCAGCAGCAGGATGATGACCAGCGTGGCCGGAATGGCCAGCAGGATGTCGACGAAGCGCATCATCACGCCATCGACGCGCCCGCCGATGTAGCCGGCGGCGATGCCGTAGCAGGTGCCGACGATCAGCGCGGTGGCCGCCCCGATCAGGCCCACCAGCAACGAGGTGGTGGTGGCCTGGATGACCCGGCTGTACAGGTCGCGCCCCAGATCGTCGACGCCGAAATAGTGCCCTGTCTCGATGGATGGCATGCCCATGCCAGCCACGTCGCCCATGACGTTCCAGTCGATTTCCTCGTTGTTCCAGACGGCGAAGTAAGGCCCGATGATCGTGAACAGCACGATCAAGCCCAGGATGAACACGCTGGCCATGGCGGCCTTGTTGCGGACAAAACGCATCCGCGCGTCCTGCCACAGCGACCGGCCCTGAATGACCGTGTAATCGGTGATGTCTTCGGCCAGATGGGCGGCTTTCTGAGATTTTCCAAGCATTTGCCAGACCCCTCAGTAACGGATTTTCGGATCGAACCAGGCATAGGCCAGGTCGGTCAGCAGGTTCACCAGAACGGTCAGAACGCCATAGAGGATCGTGACCCCCAGCAACACCGCATAGTCGCGTGACAGGGCCGAACCCACATAGGCCTGCCCCAGCCCGCCGGTCGAGAAATAGATGTCAACGAAGACCGAACCGGTCAGCACATAGACGAAGACCGGGCCCAGATAGGACACTACCGGCAGCAGCGTGGGTTTCAGCGCGTGACGCCAGATCACGGTGCGGGTCGGCAGGCCCTTGGCCCGCGCGGTGCGGATGAAGTTCGAATTCAGAACCTCGAGCATCGACGACCGGGTGATCCGCGCGATCGAGCCCATGTACGATGTCGCAAGCGCGATGACGGGCATGATCAGGTATTGCCACTGACCCCCGTTCCAGCCGCCGCCCGGCAGCCAGCCCAGCCACAGGGTGAAGGTCAAAATCAGGATCGGGCCCATGATGAAGTTCGGCAGCGCCTGGGCGGCGATGCCCAGACCCACGGCGAAATAGTCGATCCAGCTGTTGTGGCGGATCGCAGCGGCGATGCCCAAGCTGACACCCACCAGCGTGGCCACGAGGAAGGACAGCATTCCGTAGGTCAGCGAAATCGGAAAGCCCTGCGCGATGATGTCGTTCACGTCGCGGTCCTTGAACTTGAAGGATGGGCCGAAATCGAAATGCACGACGATGTTGTACAGGTAATCCCACAGCTGTTTCCACAGCGGCTGATCCAGCCCGTAGCGCGCCTCGATATTGGCCAGAACCTGCGGCGGCAACGGCCGCTCCGAGGTGAAGGGCCCGCCGGGCGCGAAGTGCATCAGAAAGAAACTGGCGACGATCAGCAACAGGATCGTCGGAACGGCGATCAGCAGTCGCCGGATGACATAGGCAAGCATTTCATGCCCCCAATTATTGGCCCTGCCCCAGAGCATGTCCGGGGCAGGGCGCGATCAAAGGATGATGATTACTCGGCGATCTTGTAGAGGTTCTTCGAGTACCAGTTCTGCTCGACGTTGTTCACCGGCCAGTTCCCCACGTCGCTGTCCATCATGTAGACACCGGCATAGTGGTAGATCGGGATCACAGGGGTTTCCTGTGCGATGATCCGCTCAACCTCGGTGTACAACGGGGCCGGATCGTCCGAGGTTTTGGCCTGGGCCAGCAGCTCGTCGACCTTGGCATTGTTGTACTTACCGTCGTTATAGCCGGAATCCGACTGCAGCAGATCCAGGAAGGTCGAGGCTTCGTTGTAATCGCCGCACCATGCGCCGCGGGCCAGCTCGAAGTTCTGGTTGCCGCGCTCTTCCAGGAAGATCTTCCATTCCATGTTGGCCAGTTCCACCTGTGCGCCCAGCTTCTGCTTCCACATCTGGCTGAGAGCCACGGCGACCTTCTTGTGCGCCTCCGAGGTGTTGTAGACCATCGCGAAGCTCAGCGGGTTGTCGGGACCGTATCCGGCCTCGGCCAGCAGTTCCTTGGCCAGCTCGTCGCGCTCGGCCTGGGTCATCGACGCCATTTCGACGACCGGCGGGGTGAACCCAGCGGTTGCTTCGGGCACGAAGGTGTAGGCTTCGGGCTGACCGCCGGCCAGAATGTTCTCGGTGATGATCTTGCGGTCAACCGCCAGCGACAGGGCCTGACGCACGTTCGGGTCTTTGAAGGCCTCGGGGCCGCCGTCGGACAGGTTGAACGTGTAGTAGTAGTTGCACAGGCGCGGGAAGCTGATCGCCTCGTTCGGGTATTCCTTCTTCAGGCGCGGGAACTGGCCTGCGGGAACCTCGGTGCGGTCCAGCTCACCGGCCAGATAACGGGTCAGGGCCACATTCTCATCGTTGATGACCAGGGCCACGACCTTGTCGATGATGGTGTTGTCGTTGTCCCAGTACATCGGGTTGCGCTCGCGCACCGAGCGTTCGTTGGGCAGGTGCTCGGTCAGGACATAGGCGCCGTTCGAGACGATGTTGCCGGGCTTGGTCCATTCATCGCCGAACTGCTCGATGACCTTCTGCGGGGCCGGGAAGGTGGTCGAGTGCGTGGTCATCTGCGGGAAATAGGGCAGCGGCGCGCTCAGTTTCACTTCCAGCGTGTGGTCGTCGATCGCCTTGACGCCCAGGTCGTCGACCGGCTTGTCGCCTGCGATGATCTCGGCGGCGTTCTCGATCGACATCAGCTCCATGAACCAGGCATAGGGCGAGGACAGGGCCGGATCGACGGCACGCTTCCAGGCAAAAACGAAGTCATGTGCGGTGACCGGATCGCCGTTCGACCACTTGGCGTTGTCGCGCAGGGTGAAGGTGTAAACGTCCTTGGTCTCGTTGGTGGTATAGCCGGTGGCCACGCCCGGAACCAGGTTGCCGTCTTCGTCCTGGTTCATCAGACCTTCGAACAGGTCGCGGACAATCTCGGCGCCCGACACGTCCTCGACCACTTGCGGGTCGACCGAGCTGTGCTCATCCAGTACGCGGTAGACGAAGGTCTGGTCGTCGGCCAGCGGCTCGCCGGTGACTGGATGGGTGCCCGCGGCCAGCGCGGCACCGGTGATGAAGGTCGAGCACAGCAGGCCCGCCACCGAGTTTCGAAGGATGGTGTTCATGATCTTCTCCCAATTATTGTGGCGGCGGTCTGCGCATCCATATGGGATGGCGTCCGGCGGCCCTGGTTGCCCGACATCCGCTGGGACCCGGTTCTTTTCGATTTTGGGTTGTGCCAATTCGCAAGGAACACTGCGTCGCAGCTTTCTGGATTGCAGTCGGTGAAGTGGATGCAAGAGCTTCCTCTCGCTGGCCGAGACCGTGCCACTATTTTGGGCAGGGTTAAAGCCTTCCCATGAGTCCGGATCGCCTAAAGGTAGAAAGAAACTTCGTGACGCGTGGTCGCTGAAATTTTGTAACGATGGCGTGTATCGTTGCGATATTTTCGTGCCCAGGCCGCTAGGATTGCAGTCTGTGGCGCGGTCTGTTTCGGCAGAATTTCGCCGCCCGCTTTCGCCCAATCAGGCGAATCGCCAGCGGTCAGGGACGCAACCGCGATTTCATGTCGGCCTCTGGGAAACAGGTGGCGCGCTGGCCTGTTTCTTCCTGCCAGCGGCCGATCGACCGGCGGGTTTTGTATCCCGGAAGCCCGTCGGCACCACCCACGTCGTGCCCCATCGCGATCAACGCCTGCTGCATGGTCGCGATATCCGATCGGTACAGACCGCCCACCTTGCCCCAGCGCCCTTTGAAATCGCCCACGCCATACTGAATGCGATCGCCCACATGGCCTACGAACAAGGCGTAGAGATCGCTCATGTTGTAGTCTTTGAGAACGTAGAAATTGGGCGTTACGACAAAAGCCGGACCGTTCCGGCCAGCCGGCATCATCAGGTAGCCCTCGCCGCGCAGCTCGTGTTCGGGGAAGGGGCGGCCCGAGACGCGTGAGATGCCCATGGCAACCCAGTCGCGGATCGCCCGGCCCTGGTCGGGACCCTCAAGCGCGCAGGACACAGACGCCGGTACAGTCACCTCGAAGCCCCAATCGCGGCCGCGGACCCAACCGTGCCGCGCGAGGTAGTTTCCGATCGATGCAATCGTGTCGTCTGCGGACCCCCAAATGTCGGCCCGGCCGTCTGCATTGCCGTCGGCCGCGTGGTTCAAAAAGCTGGTCGGCATGAATTGCGGCTGGCCCAACGCGCCGGCCCAACTGCTTTTCATCGCGCGGCCATTCACGTGACCGCCCTCGACGATCTGCAGCGCGGCGATCAGTTCGCCGGTAAAATAATCCGCGCGCGTGCTCATGAAACCTTTGGTGGCCAGCACCTGGATCGCGTCATGCCGGATCGGAACCTGCCCATAGCCGCTTTCTCGGCCCCAGACCGCAAGGATGATCCGGGCGGGAACGCCGGTCTGTTCCTCGACCCGGCGCAGCGTTTCCGCATGACGCTTGGCCATACCCCGACCGCCGGTGGCGGCACCCTGAACCGAATTTGCGTTGAAATACCAGCCGGGGGACCCGAACTCGGCTTGCCTTTGCTTTTTGGGTGCCTGTGTAGGAGAGCCCGGCGGAACAAGATCAGGCAGCTCCCAATTCAGGCGAACCCCGTCGGTTGCGCTGTCAAACGTGCGGCGCGATACACCCTGTGCCCGGGCCAACGGCCACACCTGTTGCTGCAACCAGTTCTGAAACTGCCGCTCGACCACAGCTCGGTCCTGCGCGATCGCTGCGCCGGAAAACGCGATCAGTCCAATCAGAAAAAGCAGTAAACGCATGACACAATGACTGACCCGAGCCACTGGTCAAGTCAACTCGACGGTGACGTGGTTCCTGGCCGCCGGGGAAAAACCTTGTGAAATTTGCTGACTCTGCCGATAGTTGCACCAACCTGAGGTTTGATGAGGGCGATCCGGCGTGAGTGGAAACAGGACTATACCTGCGGTACTGACAGCGCTGATCGTGGTCGTATTGTGGTTGGGCACGGCGCAATCGGCTCTGGCCAGCGACAGTTTCATGGATCCTCAAGGTCCTATTGCGGCGGTCCAAAAAAAACACCTGGTGCGCGCAACCGCGTTGATCCTGATCGCGGTCATTCCGGTTTTGGTTTTGGTCCCCTTGATCGCTCTACGCTATCGGCGCGGCGCGCAAAGCCCGGCTGCCTATCGGCCCAAATGGGATTTCTCGCCCATGCTGGAAACCGCGATGTGGGGTGTGCCGGTGGTGATCGTGGCGCTGCTGTCCTTTTATCTTTGGAAAGCAACCCATCGGCTGGACCCTTACGCGGCCCCGTTCGGCGATGAACCGGCCCTGCGCGTGCAGGTGGTGGGGCTGGATTGGAAATGGCTGTTCATCTACCCCGACCTGGGCATCGCGACGGTGGGTGAGTTCGGGGTACCGACAAAACAACAGGTCGCCCTGACACTGACGACGGACACGGTGATGCAGTCGTTCATGGTTCCAGCCCTGGCCGGGCAGATCTATGCGATGCCGGGAATGACGACCCAATTGCATCTCGTGGCTGATGCCCCCGGACAAATGCAGGGCGAAAACACCCAGTACAACGGGCGCGGCTTCACCAAGCAGAAGTTCCAGACGGTCGCGATGCCGCCGCCGGATTTCGACTCATGGGTCGACCGTGTTCGGCAGAACGGTATCGTTCTGGACCCTTCAACCTACCGGACGTTGGCCATGCGGACGGACCGGGACGAAGTTCAGAACGCGCTTGGCACCGCGCAGATGCCGGACAATGCGCTGTATTTCCGTCTGGATGACGGCGACCTGTTCCACAGCATTCTGGGTCGGTATCACAACGGGCAACCTCTGCCACAGGATCAGCAACCGGGAACCGCTCAATACGGGCAGGAGGACAAGCAATGACATCTGCCGAGTCCGGTTTCTTCGGCCGTCTGAACTGGGATGCCTTCCCCATCGCCGGGCTGATCCAGGATCCCAATACGAATGAAATCGTGGCCAATGCCGCGGCGGGCGTCGTGATCGTCGGTGTGGTCGCGGTTCTGGGGCTGCTCACCTGGTTTCGCCTGTGGGGGCCGCTGTGGCGTGACTGGCTGACCAGCGCGGATCACAAGAAGATCGGCATCATGTATATCGTCTTTGCCATCGTCATGCTGGCGCGCGGCGTTCTGGAAGGCGTCGTGATGCGTGCCCAACAGGCGGCCGGGCCGGGCGAGGGGTTCCTCGAGGCCGAACACTTTGCCGAGCTGTTCAGCACCCACGGCACGATCATGATCTTCTTCGTTGCGGTGCCTTTCGTGTTCGGACTGGCGAATTTCCTTGTCCCGCTGATGATCGGCGCGCGCGACGTGGCCTTTCCGGTGATGAACCAGATCAGCCTCGGTCTGACGGTTTCGGCGGGGATGATGCTGATGGTCAGCCTGGTGGTGGGCGAGTTTTCCACCGGCGGCTGGACGGCCTATCCGCCCTATACCGGCGCGGCCTTCAATCCAGGCGTGGGGCCGGACTATTGGATCTGGGCGATCGTGGTGTCGGGCATTGGCACCACCCTGACGGGGATCAACTTTGCCGTCACGATCTACAAGCTGCGCGCGCCGGGGATGAAATTCATGCGGTTGCCGATGTATTGCTGGACGATCATCTGCAGCTCGATCCTGATCGTGTTCGCCATGCCGCCCCTGGGGGTGGCGGCACTGTTGCTGGCCGCCGACCGGTATCTTGATTTCCATTTCTTCACCAATGACCTGGGCGGCAACATGATGAACTATGCCAACCTGTTCTGGCTGTTCGGCCACCCCGAGGTCTATCTTCTGGTTCTGCCGGCCTATGGCATCTATTCCGAAGTCTTCGCGACTTTCTCGGCCAAGCGGCTCTATGGCTACAACTCGCTGGTGATCGCGACCATGTCGATCGCGGTACTGTCGTTCACCGTCTGGCTGCACCATTTCTTCACCATGGGCCAAAGCGCCCTGATCAATGCGGTGTTCGGCATCGCCACGATGCTGATCGCCATACCCACCGGCGTCAAGGTCTATGACTGGATGGCCACCCTGTATCGCGGCCGCATCCGGTTCTCGGTGCCGATGCTGTACGGGCTGGCCTTTCTGATGTTATTCGTGATCGGGGGGCTCAGCGGGGTGATCCTGGCCAACCCAACCGTTGACTATCAGGTGCACAATACGCTGTTCCTGGTCGCGCATTTCCACAACGTGTTGCTGCCAGGTGTCCTGTTCGGATTGCTTGCGGGCTACAACTACTGGTTTCCCAAGGCGTTCGGCTTCCGCCTGGACGAGGCTTGGGGGCGGATATCGGTCGTGCTGTGGACGGTGGGCTTCATGCTGACCTTCCTGCCGCTGTATTTCGTGGGCCTGATGGGTATGCCGCGCCGCTCCTACAGTTGGGAGGACCCGAGCTTTCACCCCTACATGATCACGGCCGTCATCGGCGCGCTGGTCATTCTGGCGGCCTTGCTGTCGGTCGTCGTGCAGCTGTGGGTCAGCATCCGCAACCGCGAACAGAGCCGCGTATCGGTTGGCGACCCTTGGGACGCCCGCACGCTGGAATGGTCGATCCCGGCCCCGCCGCCGCCTTACAATTTCGCGATCATCCCGCATGTCACGGACCGCGACGATTTTGCCGCCGCGAAAGAGCGTGGCGAGGCCTACCCGCACCCCGACCGGTACGAGGACATCACTATGCCACGCAACACCGGTATCGGTTTCGTGCTCTGCGTGCTCAGCGGTGCGTGGATGTTTGCGCTGGTCTGGTGGATCTGGTGGCTGGCGGCGCTGATGACCGTGATGATGATCCTGTCATTCATCCTGTGGACCTTTCAGACCGATACCGAAGAAGTGGTTTCAGCTGAAGACGTGCGCAGGCAGCACGAGGCCTGGCTGGACTTGGTTCGCAACGCGACCCCTGTGAACCGGGATCACGAAAGTGCGCCAGAAAACACCGGGCTTGCCCGACCGGATCTGGAGGCAGCGACATGAAGCCTGCACCAACCCACAGTTACCCAGGTCTGAACCTTGGGCGGCGTCATGCCAGCGCCCACAAGGCGACCGAAGTGGTGACCTTCGGTTTCTGGGTCTTTCTGATGAGCGACCTGGTCTATTTCGGGCTGATGTTCGGCGTCTACATCACCATGATCGACGCGCAGGCCGGTGGTCCTGGCCCGCACGACTTGTTCGATCTCTACAGCATCTTTGCCCAGACCCTGATCCTGCTGACCAGCAGCCTGACTGTTGGACTTGCCATGCTGGCGCTGAAATACAACCTGCCGCGCGGTCGGATCGTCCTGTGGTTCGGGGTTACGCTGCTGCTTGGGCTGAGTTTTCTGGTCCTCGAAATCCGCGATTTCATGTCGATGGCGGAAAAGGGTGGCATCCCGCAGCGCAGCGGTTTCCTGTCCGCCTTCTACGGGTTGGTGCCTCTGCACGGGCTGCATGTGGCGGCGGGCTGTGTGTGGCTGGTCGTTCTGGGCATTCAACTGCGGGTCATGGGGATGACCGACCTCGTGATTTCGCGCGTGGTGCGGCTGGCACTGTTCTGGCACTTCCTTGATCTGATCTGGATCGGCATCATCACCATCGTGTATTTCGGAGGGCTGACCTATGGATAAACGGTCCGAGATGCACAGGCGCGAGCGGCGCCGGTATGTGATCGGCTATGGCGGCTCGCTGTTGCTGACACTCACCGTGTTTGCGATCGCCTACTGGTTCGGCATCGAGACCAAGGGTGTCTACCTTGCAATTGGGCTGTTGGGTTTGGCGCAGCTAATCGTTCAACTGGTCTATTTCCTGCATATCGACCGTCGCCGCAGCAGCCGCGAAGATCTGGATTTGGTCCTGTTCTCGACGCTGGTTCTGCTGATCATCATTCTTGGAACGGTCTGGATCCTGGGCAATCTGGCCATGCGGATGCACATGCCGGGCATGTAGCGTCCGGCTAGCCCATCACCCACAGTCCCAGCCACAGGGCCAGCCAGCACAGTCCGAGGCTGAGCAGCATGTTTCCACCCGCAAGGACAATCGTCCGCTCGCGCTGCAGTTCAAGAGACTGGTAGGCAAAGCTGGAGAATGTCGTGAACCCTCCGCAAAAGCCGAAAACCAGGCGCTTTTCTTCTTCGGCCATCTCCACGGGCCCGCCCAGGTACCCGATCCAAAGCCCCAACAACAGGCTGCCCAATACGTTCACGACCAGTGTTGAGACCGGCAGGTCGTGGGTGATGGCCCGCGCGACCCAGTGGCGAAGGACTGCTCCCAGTCCGCCGCCCAGCCCAAACACCGCATGCAGATACAGATCGGTCATTCGGCCCGCCCTCCTGAGTGGCGGCGGCGTCCAATTGCCTCGCCCAGAATGGCCGCGCCCAAACCGCAGATGACTTCGGCCGCCAACGGCAAGATGACCGACCAGCCGTCGGTTTCGGCGATCCGTTCCAGTTCGGCGGCAAAGGACGAAAACGTCGACAATCCGCCGCAGAAACCAACGGCCCCGAGGTGCAGAACATGGGCATGCACCCGGCCCCGTATGGCGTAGAGCCATCCCAGAATGAAACAGGCCACGACATTGATGCCGAAGGTCGATGTCAGCAACGGCATCCCCGGGATTTCCAGCGCAAACAGTTCGCGCAGGATCGACCCAGCCGCCCCGCCGACAAAGACGGCGGCGTACATCATGGGCTTCCCCGAAACTGCCGCCTGAGTTTTGGCCAAGGACGCTTCTCCGCCTGTGGGGTTTGGATTTGGATAGCGGCTGTGCCGCCCGGGTTCAACCGCCGCAACTAAGCCACCGCAAATCCGCCCGATGCTTGGGGTGGCCGTACAAAGGCTTGCAATCAAAGGGCAACCTGCCCACGATCTATCGGGACAGGCCCGATGGGGTCGGAACCAGAGGGCAGGTCATGACGTCGAATTCCGTATGCAAGGTATTGCTGGATATTCTCTCGGATGCCGGAGGGCGCCAGATCTTTGGCGTGACGGGCGATGCGCTCAACCCCCTGCTCGAAGCCATGCGCGGGGATGGCCGGTTCGAATGGATTGGAGTCAGGCACGAGGAAAACGCAGCCTATGCAGCCTATGCCCAGGCGCATCTGACCGGCGGGATCGGGATTTGTGCCGGAACTGTCGGTCCCGGAGCGCTTCACCTGATCAATGGGCTGTACAATGCCCGGCGCGAGGGTGCAGGGGTCGTGGCGATCACAGGTCAGGTCGCCCATCGGGAACGCGGGACCGGGTACCACCAGGAAGTCAATCTTGAGAAAGTGTTCGAGGATGTCTGCGGCTATCAGGCCGTAATCAATTCGCCGGACCAGATGCCGCGACTGGCTCAGATCGCCGTGCAACGCGCCTTGATCAACCGCGAGGTCGTGCGGATCGAACTGCCCATCGACGTATCCGAACAGCAGGTGCCCAGCTTGCACCAACTGCACCCGATCCTGAAAACGCCATCAACGCTGATTCCGCCCGAATCCGAAATCGACCGTGCGGCCGAGATCATCAACGCGGACAAGAAAGTCGCCCTTTTCGCCGGCGTGGGATGTCGAGAAGCCAGGGAGAAGGTTCTGGCTCTGTCCCAGCGGCTAAATGCGCCGATCACGCATTCCCTCAAGGGCAAGGACATCTTTGACTATGATGATCCCAACGTGGTCGGGATGACTGGGTTGATCGGCAATCCCGGCGGGTATCATGCAGTGCGCGACTGCGATGTTCTGGTGATGCTGGGAACGGACTTCCCATACGAGTGGTTCCTGCCGGAAAAAGCAAAAATCATCCAGATCGATCGCAACGTAGAACATCTGGGACGCCGCGCGCCCATCGCATCGGGATTGCTGGGGGATGTGGGCGCGACGCTGGATCTGCTTTTGCCTAAGTTGGCAGCGAAGGATGACAGGTCGTTTGCCGATCACCAGGTCAAGCTGTGTACGAAATGGCTTGCGCAGCAAGACCGCGACTCCAGCCTCGAGCGCGACACCGAGCCACTCCACCCGCAGCTGTTCGCGCGGCAGGTCTCCGACCAGGCTGCCGATGACGCGATATTTGCAATGGACATCGGCGAATGCACGGTCTGGGTGGCGCGTCATACCCGGATGAAAGGCGGACGGCGCATGGTGGGGTCGTTCAACCATTCGTCACTGGGGTCCGGGTTGCCTTCGGCGTTGGGAGCCGCCGCACTGGATCCGCAGCGCGAGGTTTGGGCCTTTTGCGGGGACGGCGGCTTTGGCATGTCCATGCAGGATTTCGTGACTGCCGGGCGCTACGAGTGGCCCATCAAGGTGCTGGTCTTCAACAACCAGACGCTCGGCTTCGTGAAGATGGAGATGGAGGTGGCGGGCTATCCGCTGAATCCCGCTGCTACTGACCTGGTGAACCCGGACTTTGCGGAATACGCGAGGGTGTGCGGTGGGGATGGTGTCCGTGTGGAACATGCGGCTGACATCCCCGAGGCCGTCGCGCGGGCCAAAGCCAGCCGAAAGCCATTCATCATCGAAGCCATGGTCACGCCCGGCGAGTTGGTCATGCCTCCGCATATCGATACCAAGATGGCCTGGGGCTTCGGCATGTCGAAACTGAAAGAAGGCATCCTGCTGGCCAAGGGTGAACACGCGCAGTGGGACAACTGGGTCAAGGAACTCAAGGCCGACCTCTGACCGATTGGCCCAAGGGAGAGCAAGATGATCGTACGTCGAATCTATTATGTCGTGACCTATGTGGTTCTGCCTTTGACCGTGGTCTGGGGTTTGTACTGGCCGCCGGCATTCTGGCTGCTGATTTTGCTGGTCCCTTACGCGTTGGTCGGGCTGTACGACATGCTGACCACCAAACACAACGTGCTGAACAACTATCCGGTTCTGGGCCATTTCCGGTATATGCTGGAGTTCGTCAGCCCGGAAATCCGCCAGTATTTCGTGGAAACCAACGAAAGCGGGCGGCCCTTCAACAGGATCATTCGCGCGCTGGTGTATTCACGAGCAAAGGGACAGGTCGACACTCAGGCCTTCGGCACCCAGTACGATATCACCGAAGTCGGGTATCACCGGGCCAACCACTCGCTTGCGCCCAAGGATGTTCCGGAAAGCGAAGAGCGTGTGATGCTTGGCGGTCCTCAGTGTGAAAAGCCCTATCTCGCATCGCGGCTGAACGTCTCAGCGATGAGCTTCGGAGCACTCAGCGCCAACGCAATCCGAGCCCTGAACGGTGGGGCCAAGGATGGTGGTTTTGCACACAACACGGGCGAGGGCGGGCTGTCGCCGCACCATCTTGCCGAAGGCGGCGATATCATCTGGCAGATTGGCACCGGATACTTCGGTTGTCGAACGGCGGAGGGCGGCTTTGACAAGGACAAGTTCGCCCAGAATGCCCAGAAGGATGTCGTGAAGGCGATTGAGATCAAGCTGTCCCAAGGCGCGAAACCGTCCCATGGAGGTGTTCTGCCAGCGGCCAAGGTCGACGAAGAAATCGCGCTTATTCGCGGCGTACCGGTGCATCAAGATGTGATTTCGCCGCCAATTCACTCGGCCTTTGACGGGCCAACGGGATTGATGCATTTCGTGCAGCACCTGCGCGAAATGTCCGGGGGCAAACCCGTCGGTTTCAAGCTGTGCATCGGCAACCGGTCCGAGTTCATGGGGATCTGCAAGGCCATGCTGGAAACGGGCATTCTGCCCGATTTCATCACCGTTGACGGGGCCGAGGGAGGGACCGGCGCTGCGCCTGTGGAATTTACCAACCGTTTGGGCGTACCGTTGAACGAAGGGCTGATCTTCGTGAACAACTGCCTGCGCGGAGTAGGCTTGCGGGACAAGATCCGGGTGATCTGTTCAGGCAAAGTGGCAACCGGCTATGACATGATCGAGAAATTCGCGCTTGGGGCCGACATGTGCAATGCGGCGCGGGCGATGATGTTCGCCGTGGGCTGTATTCAGGCCCTGCAATGCAATACGAACCGCTGCCCGTCGGGCGTGGCAACACAGGATCCCATTCGTGGCCGCGCGGTCAACGTGCCGCAGAAACGCAAACGGGTTCACCGCTTTCATGACGCCACCCTGGAAAGCTTTCGCGAAATACTGGGTGCCATGGGGAAAGAGCGCGTATCTGACCTTGGCCCATCCGATATCTACCGCCGAATTGCCAACGAGCGCGAGTGCTCATATGCGGAACTTTACACCTTAATCGAGCCAGGTGCCTTGTTGAAAGATACAGTGCCGCAGGAATTTGCGGCGGATTGGCAGAAGGCGTCGGCCAGCCATTTCTAGTTTTTTCTCGAATGGTCCAAGGATCCGCTCCTGTCCTGCGTCTGAATAGTCAGAATGAGCAAACTGACCTCGGATGAAGAATTAGCCCATGGGGCCGCCAACGGGGACGCGGAAGCGTTCGCGACGCTGCTTGGACGGCATTATGACCGCGTGTTCCGGCTGGCCTTTCGGCTGACCGGCAGCGCCGAGGTCGCCGAAGATCTGACGCAGGACATATGTGCAGCCTTGCCCGCAAAAATTGTCGGGTTTCGAGCGAATGCAAAGTTCACGACCTGGCTGTATCGGGTCGTCTGCAACGCGGCACACGATGCGCGGCGTCGAACGGCCAGCCGAAACCGGGCAGCAATCGGCTGGGGCGATGTGGAAAAGATGCGGCGCGCTGAAGCCGTCGAGGCGGCCGAGGCCCTGTCATGGCTGCAAAGGGCCATGCAGAGCTTGCCCGAAGATCTGCGTCAGACACTGGCGCTGACGCTGGATGAAGAAATGACCCATGCACAGGCCGCCGACGTGCTGGGCGTGTCCGAGGGCACGGTCTCATGGCGCCTGTCCGAAGCCCGAAAGCGCCTGCGCGCGATCAAACAAGAGGAGCTTGCCCAATGAGTGATGAGCTCGATGATCTGAAAACACTGATGGATGCCGCAACGCCTGCAGCGGATGAAAAGCGGCGGGCCGTCAATCTGGAACTGGCCAGAAAAAACTTTGCTGATCTCCAAGGATCCCGACCCGGTACGCGTCCCAATGTCAAGCGAGGCCCGTTGGCCCGCGTGACAGAAGGAACCAAAGCCATGTTGAATGCAATTTCGACCCGCGGCGCGCTGGCCGCCACAACAGCCATCGCTGCCGTGACGCTGATCATGATCGTGCCGCAGACACGGGACGGTGTGCTGTCCCCGAGTTTCGATACCGAGACCCGGGTAATCGGCCAGCCGCAGGCGGTTCGGCCATCCGGACAATCAGACGCTGAAACGGCTGAGATGGTTCTTGAGGAACCCGTTGTCGAAGCGCCGATAGTTGTGGAAGAAGCGCGGGAACCTCTAGCAAAACGCAGCCTTCTCTCGCAAGGCCACCTCGCTGACAGCACAGTGGCCCCTTCGGTTTCGAGTGACGCTTTTCGTCCGCCAGCGCGACCCGAGCAGTCGTCCGAAGAATTTGCAAACGCCGAAACCAACTCACTCAAGGTCACTGCGGAAGAACCGGTTTCGACGTTTTCGATTGATGTCGACACCGCATCTTACGCCATCGTCAGGTCCTCGCTTCTGGCTGGTCACTTGCCCCCGCGTGACGCGGTGCGGATTGAAGAAATGGTAAACTACTTTCCCTACACCTATCCGGCGCCGGACGGCGCGGTGCCGTTTCAGCCAAGCATCACGGTCATGCCCAGCCCATGGAATCCCGGTACTCGGCTGGTCCATATCGGCATTCAGGGAACGCTTCCGGTGATCGAAGAGCGCCCGGCGCTCAATCTTGTCTTTCTCATCGACACCTCAGGTTCGATGCAGGACGCCAACAAGTTGCCCTTGTTGAAACAGTCCCTGCGCCTGATGTTGCCCGAGTTGCGACCCGAGGATCAGGTATCGATCGTGACCTATGCAGGCAGTGCGGGCCAGGTTCTGGAGCCGACATCCGCAGCCGACCAGGCCAAGATCCTACGGGCGCTCGAACAATTGGACGCGGGCGGATCCACAGCGGGACAAGCCGGGCTTCAGCAAGCCTATCAGGTGGCTGAAAACATGGCCGCCGAGGGCGAGGTGACGCGGGTCATTCTGGCCACGGACGGGGATTTCAACGTCGGTCTGTCCGATCCTGAAGCTCTGAAGGAGTTTATCTCTGACAAGCGCGACAGCGGAACATATCTGAGCGTTTTGGGTTTCGGGCGCGGTAACCTTGATGACGCTACGATGCAGGCCCTGGCCCAGAACGGAAACGGACAGGCGGCTTACATCGACACGCTGAGCGAGGCCCGAAAAGTGCTGGTTGACCAACTGACCGGTGCGCTGTTTCCGATTGCCAACGACGTCAAGATTCAGGTCGAATTCAACCCTGCCCAAATCGCCGAGTACCGCCTGATCGGGTACGAAACTCGCGCTTTGCGCCGCGAGGACTTTTCGAATGACACTGTTGATGCGGGCGACATAGGTGCAGGCCACAGCGTGACCGCGATCTACGAAGTCACGCCGGTCGGCTCCAACGCAATTCGCAATGCACCGCTACGGTATGGAAACACCGCCCCTGCTTCGGGCAGTAATGAAATCGGCTATTTTAAGCTGCGGTACAAAACACCCGGCGACACGCGCAGCCAGTTGATCGAGCAACCGATCTTGGACGGGCAGGGCCGCCAGACGGATGACGTGAGGTTTTCGGTCGCGATTGCAGGTTTCGGCCAGCTGTTGCGCGGCGGCACTTACCTGTCCGACTGGAGCTATGATGATGCAATTGCGATGGGCAACACGGCCCGTGGGACCGATCCTTTCGGGTACCGGGCCGAAGCCGTGGCCCTGATGCGTTTGGCGCAATCCCTGTCAAAATAAAGGGCGGGCAATCCGCGTCAGTTCAACGACGGGCGCGGATTGTTGGCGGCGTGCGAATGGATCTTCCGCACGCTCCACTCAACCGCGTCGCGCATGGTTTTGCCCAAGGCGGTGTCAAAAGCGGCAACAAGATCCGGCGTTTCGTCGCTGGTCGAGACAACGGCTTCCTGAAACGAGCTTGAAGCGATGATCTTGTCTTCGAACTCGTCGATGATCTTGATGTTCATTCGCACTTCGATCTTTACGGTTTTCGAGTTTTCGGTTTCTCCGACGACAATCCCCTGGAACTCGCGCAGGTCCGGAACGATGACGTAGTCGGCGCGCAGGCCGACCGTCGAACGGCCCACGGCGGCGACGCGACCGCTGTTTTCAAAGCTTTCGACCATCAACGCCTGAACGATCAAAGGTGCTCGGTCCACCCAACGCGCGCGCGGCAGATACTGGACCTGCAGGGGCGTTGGCTGCACGGCAATCTGGTCGGTATTGACCGCAGCGGTTGCAGTGGGTTCCTGGATGACGATCTGTTTCTGCACCCGAGGCAAAGACTGCGAGAACGTACTCTTGGGGGTCAGCAGATACAGGTCGTTCGGTTTCGAGGCCTGTTTCAACGTGCCCAGACCGGCACATCCGCCCAGCGTCGTGATAGCAAGGGTCAGAAGAAGGGACCTGATCATTGACGGAACTCCGATGCTTGGGTGCCCAGAAGGAAACGCGCGGGGTCGCGCTCGACCTTGTCGACAAGACGGTCCAGACTGATGACAAGGCGTTGGGATTCTTCCACGAAACGAACGAATTGTGGCAGTCCGACCCGCAGGAAGTCCGAAACCTGCCGGCGGTTTTGTTGAACGATGCCGTCGATGGTTCCCAACAGGTCCGATGCCGATTGCGACGCGCTCAGAACGTCCGCTGAAATCTGGTCGATCTTGTCGGTCACGTTCGTTACCGTTTCGGCCACTTTGGTGGCGGCGTTTCGGATGTCGGCAACAACCTGTGCAACGTCTTCGTCTATCACGCGATTGGCCGAGTCGAACGCGCGTTCTGCGGATGCCAGAGTTCCTTTCGCCGTATCCATGGCCGAGGTCACCGAGTCGAGCGTTTGGTTGGCGTTGGCAAACGTGTTGTTTACGGTTGCCATGGTGACCGCGGCTTCATCCGACAACCCGATCAGGCGGTCCGCGAGTTGCGACCCGCGCTCGATGAAGGGGCGAACGTCGTCTTCGATGACCTTGTTGGCCGTGGCCAGCGTCTGGTTCGCGCTGTCCAGTGCGGTTTTGGCCGATTCCGAGGCCGTTTTGATGCTGTTCAGCGTATCAGTTCCGGTGGTCAGCGTGGTTTCTGCAGTATCGGCCAACTGATCCAGGCGTTTGGTGAAGGCCCCGATGTCCTTTGCCGCGCCGCCCAGATCGCTGGACAGGGATTCAAAATCGTTCAGGGTCTTGTCCAGCCGGCCCGAGGCCGAAGCCAGGTTGTCGAGGATGTCCGACACGGCCTTGCGATTGTTGTCATCCACCACCGCGTTCAGGTTTTCCAGCAAGGTCACCGCCTCGTCCAGGACCTTGGGTGCGCCTTCGAACAGGGATTGGATGGCGCTGCGCTTGCTTTTGATGACACTGTTCTGCGGCAGCCGTTCGGCATCGGGCGACCCGCCCGACAGCTCGACATAGCTGACGCCGGTCACCCCCAGCGACTGCAACTGCGCGATCGTGTCCGTGGTCACCGGAATGTCTGCATCAACCTCAAGCCGGACCCTTACTTTGGATGGGTCATCGTCATCCAGGTCCAGCGAAATGACCTGTCCCACGGGCAGGCCGTTATAGCTGACGCCACCGGCGGCTGACAGGCCCGACACGTTGTCGAACAGCACGTCATAGTACGCGTATTGGCGCGTGACTTCGAACTTGGCCAGCCACAGGAAGAAGCCGAACGCGCTCAGGATGCCCGCCAGTGTAAACGCGCCGATCAGGATATAGTTCGCCCGGGTTTCCATCGCCTTTACCTGTCCTGCCCCTTCTGTTGCGCCGCGCGGGCCCGGGGGCCTGTGAAGTACTCCTGCACCCAAGGGTGGTCGACCTTGGTCATGTCTTCAATCGGACCTTCCACCAGCACGCGCTTTTCTGCAAGAACCGCAACGCGGTCGCAGATGGCGTACAGGCTGTCCAGGTCATGTGTTACCATGAAAACGGTCAATCCCAAGGCCTGTTGCAATTCTCCGATCAATTCGTCGTAGGCCGCGGCACCGATGGGATCCAGTCCGGCGGTGGGCTCGTCCAGAAACACGATCTCGGGGTCCAATGCCAACGCTCGGGCCAGCGCGGCCCGCTTGCGCATCCCGCCTGACAGCTCTGACGGGAACTTGCCACAACTCAGCTGCGGCAAGCCGACCAGACCGATTTTCAGGCTGCCGAGCGCCCGCATCAAGCTCTCGCTCAGGCCGGTGTGTTCGCGCAACGGGGCCATGACGTTCTGAAGCACAGTCAGCGAGGAAAACAGTGCCCCGTCCTGAAAGGCCACGCCCCAGCGTTTCTCGATGCGGCGTCGGTCGGCCTCTGGGCCGTTCAGCACGTCGACGCCCAAAACTTCGATACTACCCGCAGCGGGTTTGTTCAGCCCGACAATGGTGCGCAGAAGGACGGACTTGCCGGTTCCGGACCCGCCGACAATGCCCAGCACTTCGCCGCGCCAGACATCCAGGTTCAGGTCGTCATGCACCACCTGTGGACCGAACTGGTTGCGCAGATTGCGCACACGGATCACCGCTTCGCGCTGCGCGTCCAGCTTGGCGGTCGATGTCTGAGCGGATCCATCCATGTCAGACACCGATCTCGGAGAAGAAAATGGAGAACAGCGCGTCAATGGCAATGACCATGAAGATCGACTGAACAACTGACGCTGTGGTGCGCTGGCCGACGCTTTGGGCGGAGCCCTTGACCTGCATTGCCTGCCAACAGGCGATTACCCCGATGACCATGGCAAAGAACGGCGCCTTGATCAGCCCAACCGCCAGATGCCAGACGCTGGTGTTTTCCTTCAGGCGCGTAATGAACATTCCGGGGCTTACGCCCAGGTCGATCCAGCTCATCAGGGCACCGCCAAAAAGGCCGGCGATATCGGCCACGAAGCCCAGGATCGGCAGCATGATCAGCAGTGCAAGAACCCGTGGAATGACGAGCACCTCGATCGGGTCTAGGCCCAGCGTGCGCATGGCGTCGATTTCTTCCTGCACTTTCATAGAACCGATCGAGGCCGTGAAGGCCGAACCGGACCGACCAGCCACGATGATCGCGGTCAGCAGGATGCCCAACTCGCGCAATACCGAGATCGAGATCAGCTCAACCACGAAAATTTCCGCGCCGAATTGTTTCAACTGGGTGGCCCCTTGAAAAGCCAGAACCACGCCGATCAGAAACCCCATCAGCGCCACGATGGGCAGGGCCTTGAACCCGGTTTCCTCCATCTGCGACACGACCGCGGCGCGGCGCAGGCGCCACGGCATGATCATCGTGCGGCCCAGCCGGTGCAGGGTCAGGCCCAGAAAGCCGAGGATCGACATGGTGTCGCGCCCGGCGCCCACTGTTGATTGGCCCAGGCTCTCAAGCCATGGCATGAAACCTTTTGGCGGGGCCTCGGCGGGAATGTCCTTGGGAATGTTCTCCGAGACGGTTTCCAGCAGCGCGGAATGTGCCGGTTTCAACCCGTCGAATGCCACGGTCGCCCCCATGGCAGCGCAGCGGTTTTTCAGGTCCGCGATCAGCCACGCGCCGCCGGTGTCCAGCGCATCGATGTCGGACATGTCGACCGTCACACGCGCCGCATCCGGACGGGTGGCGCGAAAGGCGTCTTCGACGGCGCTCAACGACTGTGTCAGCATTTCGCCAGACACAATCACGCGCGCTGTGCCGCCTTCCTGTTCGACTGCAATCGAGGGTTTCGTCATGCCGGTATCAGACGGGAAACCGTTCCGGGCCGCAATGGCTTTGTTCAACCGGGCGGCGATTTGGGTGCGGGGGTTACCGGTTTGCACGGCCCGGGTCGCCCTAGAGTCGAGAATTGGCGCAAAACCGGTTGCCTGCCCGAGGGAACCCCGACACAGTCCGCACCGTCGAACACCAGTTTTCCAATGGGAATCACGGCATGAGCCAAGCAGGAAATGTTCTTTTCATCATCATCGACCAATTGCGGGCCGATTGTCTGCGCGGTGCTCTGGCTGATCATGTCGACCTGCCCAATCTGCGCGCCTTCATGGACGAAGCCGTTTCGTTCGACCGGCATTTTTCCGTAACCAATCCCTGCGGGCCGTCCCGCGCCTCGATCCTGACCGGGCAATATGCGATGAACCATCGTTCGGTCCGCAATGGAACGCCGCTGCGCCATGACACGCCAAACATCGCCACCGAGATGCGAAAAGCCGGCTATCTGCCGATGCTGTTCGGCTATACGGACACCTCGGCCGATCCACGGGTTCATCATCCGAATGATCCCGCGGTGAAGACTTACGAAAACCCGATGCACGGGTTTCACGAAGTGCTCGAAATGCGACTTGAGGAGTCCTTTCCTTGGCGTTCCTACTTGATGCGCCAGGGATACGAGTTCGAAGACTACTGGGATCTCTACAAGCCGGTTTCGCCGGATGGGTCGGCCCCAAAACTGAACGACCCGGCCCCTTACAAGGCCGAGGACAGCGACACCGCATTTCTGACCAATAGGTTTCTGGACGGAATTGCCGCCTATCGGAACTCGGGATGGTTCGCGCATTTGACGTATATCCGTCCGCATCCGCCACTGGTGGCCCCCGCGCCCTACAACCGGATGTACGATCCCGACGCGTTGCCTTTGCCAAACCGTCTACCCAGCCCCGAGGACGAAAAGGCCGTGCACCCGTTCTTTGGACCCGCTCTGGACTCGAATACACCAAAAGACTGCGTGCAAGGTTTTTCCGAAGTTGGGCCGACGGATGAGAACACGCAGACCCTGCGGGCCGTCTATCTTGGATTGGCAACCGAGGTTGACCATCATATCGGCCGGGTCATCCGCTTTCTCAAGGACAGCGGCCAGTATGACGACACGCTGGTGGTGATCACTGCGGATCATGGCGAGATGCTGGGCGATCATTATTCCTGGGGCAAAATGTCAGTGTATGACGCGGCTTACCACACGCCGTTGATCATTCGCCTGCCCGGCAACGCTCAGATGGCCGGCCAGCGCGTCGAAGTGCCGACCGAGTCAATTGATGTCGCACCCACGATCCTGGACTGGGTTGGGCAAGAGGTCCCGAACTCGATGGATGGTCGATCCTTGCTGCCGCTGCTGCGTGGTGCCGTGCCAGAGGACTGGCGCCGGTATTCCTTCAGTGAGCTGGACTTTGCCGATCCACTGACGCCCACTCAGTTTCAGAGTGATCTTGGAACGGGTCACAGCAACTCGTGTCTGGGCATCCTGCGTAACGAGCGCTTTACCTTGGTCGAGTTCGCAGCTGACCTGCCGCCGTTGTTGTTCGACCACCACGGTCGGGGCGAAGCAGAGAATGTCGCCGCAAACCCTGACTACGCAGCTGATTTGGCGCGGCTTGGTCGTGAAATGCTGCGCCACCGTATGCGGAACATGGATCATTCCCTGTCCCTGCATTCCGTGACATCCCAGGGGCCGAAGTCGGTGCGCAGGTTCGATTGATCCAGGCGGTTGCCGACGATTTTTCACACCTGTGCCGCCGCTGGCGGACACAGTTCCGAGCGGCTCGGTAGCCAAACAAATCCAGATAACTCAATGGACAAACGGTCCTCGTGGGGTATCGTGACCTTGGAAATTCCTGCGCTGATCGCAATCGTCCGGGCCTCCGGACAGCTGACGTTCAGGGTGGACTGAGCGACGCAACAAACCCGAAAGGCGCAGTATGGTCGATTGGCTGGTGAATATCCTGCAAACCTATCCGGAACTGGCTGTCTTCCTCGCCATCGGCATCGGGTTTTTGGTCGGACCAATCAAGGTCATGGGGTTCAGTCTGGGTTCGGTAACGGGCACCCTGTTGGCGGCCGTCGTGATCGGGCAGGCACAGATCAGTATTGATTCAGCGGTGAAGTCCACCTTCTTCATCCTGTTCATCTTCGCAGTTGGTTACGGCGTTGGGCCGCAGTTCATTCGCGGTCTCAAGGTCGACGGCGCGCGCGAGGTGCTTTTTGCGCTGAGCGTCCTCGCCCTGTGTCTGATCGTGCCGGTCGTGTCGGCCAAGATCGCCGGGCTCGAGCTTGGCTACGCCGCGGGCCTTTATGCCGGCTCGCAAACGATTTCTGCGGCGATCGGAGTGGCGACGGACCAGATCAACCAGTTGGGTTTGTCGGCCGAGCAGGCCAAAACCTATTCCAACCAGATCCCGGTCGCCTATGCGGTGACATATATCTACGGCACGATCGGGTCGGCGATCATTCTGGCCAAGATCGGCCCGCGCCTGATCGGTGTTGACCTGGTGGCCGCCTGCAAGGAATACGAGGCCAAGCTGAGTGGCGGCGAAGATGTCGAGACCGGAGGCGGCATCGTTTCGGCCTATCGCGCGATCGAGGCGCGCGCCTTTGAGATTCCCGAAGGCAGCGAATTGCTCGGCCAGCCGGTCAAGGACCTTTTGCCCGGTGTTCGCGTCTATGCCGAACGCCTCAGCCGAGGTGGCAAGATCGTCGAGGTTGATGCGGACACGGTGCTGCAAGCGGGTGATGTCGTGATGTTCTCAGGCCGGCGCGGTGATCTTGTCGGAGCGCTCGAGCCCAGCCTCAAGGAAGCCGATGCGCCCGAGCTGCTGAGTATCCCATCGGAAAAACTGGACGTTTTGATCACAAGCAAGGACGTGCACGGCAAGACATTGGATGAGCTCAGCAAGATGCCTCAGGCCCGTGGCGTGTATGTGTCGAAGCTGACGCGGAACATGATTGATCTGCCGCTGCTGCCGGGCACGGTTCTGCATCGCGGTGACATTCTGACCATTCTGGGCAGCAAGCGCCATGTCGAGGCGGCCATCGCCGAAATCGGGTACGCCGACCGGCCCGTTGACACGACCGATCTGGCCTTTGTGGGCTGGGGCATTTTCATCGGGGGTGTCATCGGCACGCTTGCAATTACAATGGGCGGTTTTCCGATCAGCCTGTCTACCACTGGTGGCGCGTTGCTGGCCGGGCTGCTGCTGGGGTGGCTGCGCACCGTTCACCCGACCTTCGGTCGCATTCCCGCACCGTCGCTGTGGTTGATGAATACGCTGGGCCTGAATGTCTTCATTGCGGTCATCGGGATATCGGCCGGGCCCGGTTTCGTGGCCGGTTTGCAGCAGGCGGGTATCGCGCTGTTGTTATGGGGTATTGTGGCCACGTCTTTGCCGATGATTTTCTCGGTTTATGTCGGGCATTACATATTCAAGTTTCATCCCGCCATCCTGTTTGGCGCCTGCGCGGGCGCCCGGACCACGACGGCTGCGCTCGGCATGATCCAGGAGGCCGCGCAAAGCCGGATTCCGGCCCTGGGCTACGGCATGCCCTACGCGATCGGAAACACCCTGCTGACGATATTCGGGATGGTCGTCGTTTTGATCCTCAGTTGATTTGAAAAGGTCTTGAGTCATGGACAGATTAAAGCTGCACGATTACGAAGCCCTCAGCCCCTTTCAGATCAAGGACGAGCTGATCAAGCTGGCCTCGGTCGAGGCGCGCAAATCCAACAGCGCCTTTTTGAATGCCGGCCGGGGCAATCCCAATTGGGTCGCCACCCGCCCGCGTGAAGCGTTCTTTGCGCTTGGCCAGTTTGCCGTGACCGAGTCGCGCCGCGTCATGAATCATCCGGCGGGTCTGGGGGGGATGCCGGCAATGGCAGGTTGCCATGACCGTCTGTTGGAGTGGGGCAAGGCCAATTCCGAGATGCCGGGCGCCGACACGCTTTTGGATGTAGTCGACCACGCCATCCGGGCCTTTGGTTTCGACGCCGACGAATTCGTGCACGAGCTGACGGACTCGATCATCGGCGACAACTACCCTGTTCCCGACCGTATTCTGAAACACAACGCCGCCATCGCCCACGAATACCTGATGTGGGCCATGTGTGCCGGGCACCGTCCCGATGCGCAGTTCGACCTGTTTGCGGTGGAAGGCGGCACAGCGGCCATGTGCTATATCTTCAAATCGCTCAAGGCCAACCGGCTACTGAACCCGGGCGACACGATTGCCCTGTGCACGCCGATCTTCACGCCCTATCTCGAGATGCCCGAACTTGAGGATTACAGCCTCGCGTCCGTTCACGTTGAAACGGACGAGGAAGATGGGTTCCAACTGACCGATGCTGCAGTCGAAAAGCTGAAGGACCCCAAGGTCAAGGCCTTCTTTCTGGTCAATCCGGGCAACCCGTCGTCGGTGGCCCTCAGCGATGCTTCTCTGCGCAAACTCGCGGATCTGGTCGAGAACCACAGGCCGGACCTGATTGTCCTGACCGATGATGTGTACGGCACTTTCGTACATGATTTCACCTCGGTCATGGGCTACATGCCCCGCAACACTATCGGCGTTTATTCCTATTCAAAATATTTCGGCTGCACCGGTTGGCGGCTCGGCGTGATCGCCGTCGCCCAGGATAATATCTTCGACGAAAAGCTCGCCGCGCACCGGGCCGAGATCAAGCAGAAGCTCGACAAGCGTTACGGCACGCTCAGCCTGCACCCCAGCGAGATCAAATTCGTCGACCGGCTGGTGGCCGACAGCCGGGATGTGGCCCTGAACCACACCGCCGGATTATCCCTGCCGCAGCAAGTCATGATGACGTTGTTCTCGCTCTGCGAGTTGGTCGACACAAAGAAAGCCTATCAGGCCGCCTGTATCGAACTGGTGCATAGACGGTTCCACCTGCTGACCGAAGCCTTGGGGATCGAGGTCCAGCCGGGTGATCACTATGATGCCTACTACGGCATCATCGACTTCGAATTCTGGCTGCGAAAATACGTCGGCGAAGAGGTCGTGGACTGGATCAAGAAGAACGTCCACCCGTTGGACATCGCGTTCAAACTGGCCGAGGACTATGGGATCGTGCTGCTGAACGGCAGCGGTTTCGATGCGCCGAACTGGTCCGCGCGAGTATCTTTCGCCAATTTGCCGGATGAGGCATACACCCAGATCGGTCGCGCTGTCCGTTCGGTCGCGCGCGGTTATGTGCAGGCCTATCGGGCGGCGAACAACAAGCCACTTCACGGTTGAATCGCCGTTAGCGGTCACGGTCATTTTCTGCGCATGTGACATCGCGGATGTTGCGTTTTCCGGCTTTATTGATAAACCCGAGTAAATCTGAATCATCGGGAAAAATTATCTATAAAATGTCGGCTACATCGAACACTTGGACCCGCGAAACCGCTCAGGCCATCTATGACCTGCCGCTGATGGATCTTCTGTATCGGGCGCAGACCGTACATCGCGAGAATTTTGACCCCAACAAGGTGCAGATGTCGCGGCTTCTGTCGATCAAGACCGGCGGCTGCGCCGAGGATTGCGCCTATTGCTCGCAATCCGCGCGCAACGGCTCCAAGCTGAGCGCCTCGAAACTGATCGAGGTCGAACGTGTTCTGGCCGAGGCCCGCAAGGCGCGCGAGTCCGGCTCGACCCGGTTTTGCATGGGCGCCGCCTGGCGTGAGCCCAAGGCGCGTGACATGGATGCGCTGGTGGCGATGATTCAGGGCGTCAAGGCGATGGGCATGGAGACCTGCATGACGCTGGGCATGCTGGACGACACCCAGGTGGTGCAGCTGCGCGATGCCGGGCTGGATTATTACAACCACAACATCGACACGTCCGAGCGTTACTACCCCGAGGTCATCACCACCCGCACCTTCGCCGACCGGATCGACACGCTGAACCGCGTGCGCGAGGCGGGTATGAAGGTCTGCTCGGGCGGCATTCTGGGCATGGGCGAAAACGGCGAGGACCGGATCGACATGCTGGTGACGCTGGCCAACCTGCCCGAGGCGCCGGACTCGGTTCCGATCAACATGCTGATGCCGCAGGCTGATACCCCGTTGGCTGACGCCAAGCCGGTCGACCCGATCGATTTCGTGCGCATCATCGCGCTGGCGCGGATCATGATGCCGAAGTCCCACGTTCGTCTGTCCGCTGGCCGCAGCGACATGAGCGACGAGATGCAGGCCATGTGTTTCTTTGCCGGTGCCAACTCGATCTTTGCCGGCGACACGCTGCTGACCGCCGAAAACCCCGAGGAAAGCAAGGACGCGATCCTGTTCGCCAAGCTGGGCATCCAGCCGATGGAGGCGGAGTCCGAGGCCCGCGTGGACGCGGCCGAATGACAGCGACCGCAAGGCTGGGCAATGCGCTGAAGGTGCTGGAATCGCGCCATCGGCTGCGCAGGCTTGCGCCCCGCACGGGGCTTGATTTCGCGTCCAACGACTATCTGGGCCTGGCCGGGTCCGACGTTCTGAAACGCGCGGCGCAGGACGCGCTGGACCGCGGCGTTCCGCTGGGCTCGGGCGGGTCGCGCCTGCTGCGCGGCAACCACCCCGAGCACGAGGCGCTGGAAGCCGAGGCCGCCGCCTTTTTCGGCGCCGAGGCGGCGTTGTACATGGGCGGCGGGTTTCAGGCCAATCAAGCCATTTTTTCGACCCTGCCCGCAGCCGGGGATCTGATCCTGCATGACGAGTTGGTCCATGCCAGCGCGCATGAAGGCATGCGGCTGGGTCGGGCCGAGACCCGTGGCTTTGCGCATAACGACATTTCGGCGGCCCGCGCCGTGCTGGCCGACTGGCGCGCGCAAGGCGGTACGGGCCAGGTTTGGATCGCGGTCGAAAGCGTCTATTCGATGGAGGGCGATCTGGCCCCGTTGACCGCCCTGGCCGAACTGGCCCGAGCCGAGCAGGCGGTGCTGGTGGTGGACGAGGCCCACGCCACGGGCGTCTTCGGCTCGAACGGGCAGGGGCTGGCCCATGGGTTGGACGCCGAGGTGCTTACCCTGCACACCTGCGGCAAGGGGCTGGGCGCCAGTGGCGGGCTGATCTGCGGACCGCGTGAAATGATCGACACACTGATCAACCGGGCACGGCCGTTCATCTTTGCAACGGCCCCATCGCCGTTGGACGCCGCAATCGTGCGGGGCGCGCTGTGGGCCGTCGGACAGGACCCGGGCCTGACTTTGGCCGCGCGCGACCGGATGGCCCATGCCCATGCCGAGGCCGCGCGCCTGTGCGGGTTGACCGGATTTCACAGCCAGATCATGCCCGTCATTGTGAGCGAGGACGCGGCCACGATGGATCGCGCCGTGCGACTGCAACAGAGGGGCTTTGACGTGCGCGGCATCCGCCCACCCACGGTGCCGCGCGGCAGTTCGCGGCTGCGGGTGTCCATCACCGGCAACGTGGGCGCGCAGGACATCACGGCGGTGTTTCAGGCCATCGCCGAACAACAGGCAGGAACCGCATGACCACAGTGATCGTGACCGGAACCGACACCGGTGTCGGCAAGACCGTGTTTTCCGCCGGGCTGACCGCCGCCCTCGGCGCGCAGTACTGGAAGCCGGTGCAGTCGGGGCTTGAGGAGGAGACCGACAGCCAGATCGTGGCGCGCTTGTCCGGCCAACCAGTCCTGCCCGAGACCTATCTGCTGAACCTTCCCGCCTCGCCGCACCTGTCGGCCGAGGCCGAGGGCGTCGAGATCGACCTTGACCGGCTGACCCTGCCGCAGACCGATGGCCCGCTGGTGATCGAAGGGGCAGGGGGCGTCATGGTGCCGCTGACCCGGCAGGCCTATTACCTTGACCTGTTCGCCCGCTGGCAGGCACCCGTGATTCTGGTGGCCCGAACGGCCCTGGGCACGATCAACCACACGACCCTGTCGCTGATGGCGCTGCGCGGGGTCGGTTGCCCGGTGGTTGGCGTTGCCTTCATCGGCGACCCCGAACCCGAGGTCGAACAGACCATCATCCAGATGTCGAAGGTGCCCCACCTGGGACGCCTCGGCCAGATCGAGAGTCTGACACCCGACACCCTGCGCCATGCCTTCGAGGCGATCGACATGGACACGATCCGAGGTGCCCTGTGACCCCGCTGGAATTTGACGCCCGCCACCTGTGGCACCCCTACACGAACGTGGCCGATCCGGGTCCGATGCATCTGATCGACCGGGCCGAAGGCGTGTATCTGTACCGCGAGGATGGGGTGAAGATGATCGACGCCATGTCCTCGTGGTGGTGCGCCATCCATGGGCACCGTCACCCGGCGATCACTGCCGCCATGCAGCAGCAGCTGGACCAGATGCCCCATGTCATGTTCGGCGGTCTGACCCACCGGCCCGCCATTGATCTTGGCCGCAAGATGGTGGCCTTGCTGCCCGAGGGGCTGGACCGGATTTTCTATTGCGACAGCGGCTCGGTCTCGATCGAGGTGGCGATGAAGATGGCGGTGCAGTTCCAGATGGCCCATGGCCGCACCGACAAGGTCGAGTTCGCCACGATCCGCGGTGGCTATCACGGCGACACCTGGAAGGCGATGAGCGTCTGCGACCCCGTCAACGGCATGCACGGGCTGTTCCGCGGCGCGCTGTCGATCCAGCACTTCCTGCCGCGCCCGTCCGTCCGCCTGGGCGATGACTGGCCAGAGGACCCGGCGCAGAACGGGCTCGACGCCTTGGAACAGTTGCTGCGGGACAAGGCGCACAGGCTGGCTGCGCTGGTGCTTGAACCGGTCGTGCAGGGCGCGGGGGGCATGTATTTCTATCACCCCGAATGGTTGCGCCAGGCCAAGGCACTGTGTCAGGCCCACGACGTTCTGGTGATCTTCGATGAAATCGCTACCGGATTCGGCCGCACCGGAGAGCTGTTTGCCACCACCCATGCGGGGGTGACGCCGGACATCATCTGCCTGGGCAAGGCGCTGACGGGGGGGCATATCTCGTTCGCCGCGACCGTGACCACCGAACAGGTGGCCCATGGCATCGGCAACAGCGAGGCCGGCGTGTTCATGCACGGCCCAACCTACATGGCCAATCCACTGGCCTGTGCGGCTGGCATCGCCAGCCTGGGGCTGCTTGAAGACAGCGACTGGCAGTCCCGTGTACGGGCCATCGAGACGCAGATGAAGGCCGAACTGGAACCGGCGCGCAGCCTGCCCGGCGTCGCCGATGTGCGGGTGCTGGGCGCCATAGGCGTGATCGAGATGAAGGACACCGTCGATCCGCGCATCGCCCATCGGCGGGCGCCGGAAACCGGTGTCTGGCTGCGTCCCTTCGCGCGCAACATCTACTGCATGCCGCCCTATGTGATCTCGGGCGACGAGCTGAGCCGGGTGACGGCGGCCATGGTCGAACTGGCGCGAGGCGACGCATGAGGCGGCACTGGCTGACCCGTGACGGCGGAGCGCAGTTGACGCTGGTGTTCGGCGGTTGGGCGCTGGGGCCTGCGCCGTTTGCGCGCCTGACCGGGGCGGCGGATGTTCTGGTGGTGGACGACTATCGCAACCTCGATGACGCGTTGCCCGAAACCGGCGACTATGACACGGTCCGCTTGCTGGCCTATTCCTTCGGGGTCGCGTCGGCCGCGCATTGGCTGGCGGGTCACGGGCTGATGTGCATCCGCAAGGTTGCGGTCAACGGCACGCTGTTTCCTGCAGATGCAGACCGGGGCATCGCGCCCGAGACGGTGGCGGCCACGGCCGATGGCCTTAGCGCGGCTAGCTTTGCCCGGTTCTGCCGCCGCGCCGGGCTGGAAGGCCCCGCGCCCGGGATCGATTTTGCCGCCGCGGCCGAGGAACTGCGGGCCATCGCGGCGCGCGGACCTGCGCCCGATCCCGGGTTCGACCGGGTCTGGATCTCCGCTTCGGACCGCATCGTTCCGACGGCTGCGCAGGAAATGGCCTGGGGCCAATCGGACACCGTGCGCCGCATCCCTGGCCCGCACCAGCCTTTCGCGGCGGGGCAGACCTGGGCGGAGTGGTTCGCATGAACGCCATGCCCACCGACCGCATCCGGCGCAGTTTCAGCCGCAGCTTCGGCAGCTATCACTGCGCCGCTGGCCCGCAGGCCCGGATCGCCCGCGCATTGGCGCAGCGGCTGGTCGATCTCGGGGCGCCCAGCCATTTTGGCACCCTGTTCGAAATCGGCTGCGGCACCGGCCATCTGACCGAGGCGCTGCACCAGCAGTTTTCGTTCACCCGGTCCACGCTCAACGACCTGATGGCCGAGGCCCAGGAAACTGCGCGGCGATGGGGCGCGGATTTCCTGCAAGGCGATATCCGAAATGTGACATGGCCCGCGCGGCCCGACCTGATCGCCTCGGCCTCGACGGTCCAATGGCTGGATGATCCGGCGGCCGTGGTCCGCCGCGCCATGCATCAGGTCGCACCCGGTGGCTGGGTGGCCATTTCGGGATTCGGCCCCGACCAGTACGCCGAGCTTTCCGCGCTGGGGTCGGCGGCCCGCGCGCCCGGCTTGCGCGCCCCCGATGATCTGGCCGCAGGCATCGGCCCCGATGTTGAAATCCTTGACCTGTGGCAGGACCGGCAACCGCTGTGGTTCGACACGCCTTTGGACGTGCTGCGCCACCTGCGTCAGACCGGGGTGAACGGCCGCGCGGCGCAGGTCTGGACCCGCGCCGATCTGACCGACTTCAGCACGCGCTATCGCGCCGCGTTTTCCGGCCCCGAAGGCGTGCGCCTGACCTATCACCCCGTCTGGATCATTGCCCGCAAACCCGCCTAGGGGCCAACCGGTCGCATCCGGCCCCTCTACACCTGCCCGAAAACTGGTGATAGGCCTGTGCCCAGGGGAGGATCGGCGTGGACATATCCGAACAGCGCATCAAAGAGATGACCACCGCAGGGCTGAACCTGATTGGTCAGGCCCTGTCGATCTATGACGACCAGTTGCGCCTTGTGGTCAGCAACAAGCGTTTTCAGGAAATGTTCGACCTGCCCGAACGCCTGGTGCAGCCGGGCGCGCTGTTCAGCGACACGATCCATTTTCTGGCCAGCCGGGGCGAATACGGTCACGACCAATCGGTCGAGGATCTGGTCAGTGTCCGGGTCGAACAGGCCTTGGCGTTCGAGCCGCACTACATGGAACGCGTGCGCCCCAACGGGCAGGTGATCTCGATCGAGGGCGCGCCGCTGCCCACCGGTGGCTGGGTCGCCGTCTATACCGACATCACCAGCACCAAACGGGTCGAAGAACTGCTGCGCAGCCGGTCCGAGGAGCTGTCGGACCAGTTGCTGAGCCATGCCGAAGAGCTTTCGGCCACCAACCGGCAACTGGCCGCCACGATCAGCGCGCTGGAAGAGGCCAAGCGCCAGCTGACCGAGATCGAAGCGCGCACCCGCATGACCACCGAGATGATGCCCGCACATATCGCCCATCTGGATGCCGAGGGGCGGTATGATTATTCCAACCGGCGGCTCAGTTCGGTCCTGCCGGGGCGGCCGTCGGACATCCTGGGTCTGCACATCTCGCAGGCCCTCGGCGCGCATGCTTACGAGCGGGTCCGGCCGCATCTGAAACAGGCCTATGACGGGCAGGCCTCGGTGTTCGAATTCACCGAGGATCAGGATTCGCGCCGTATCCGTGTCTCGTTCACGCCCGATGGCACGGGCGGCGTCTATATCATGTCGGTGGACATCACCGAGGAAACGCAGGCCCGCGTGGCCCTGCAGCAGACCCGACGCCGGGCGATGGCCGCGCAGATGACCAGTGGGCTGGCGCATGATTTCTCGAACCTGCTGACCATCATCCTGGGGATGCAGGCCAAGCTGGAAAAGATGGACCTGCCCGAAGACGCCGCCGAGCTTGTCGCGGCAACCCAGCAGACCGCGCGGCGCGGCGGGCAGCTGCTGAACCGCATCGCCGACATGACCGGTAACCGCACCCCGCAGCCGCAGGCCACCGACATGCGCGGCCTGCTCGAGGATCTGCGGGTGCTGGCTTCGCCTTCGCTCCCGCGTGGGGTGGGGCTGTCGGTGGTCAACACCCTGCCCGACGAGGCGCTGATGCTGGACCCGGGCATGGTTCAGGACGCGTTGCTGAATCTGGTGCTGAACGCCCGCGACGCCTGCGGCAGCAGCGGTCAGATCACCATCAGTGCCCACGCGATCGGCCGGATCTGGGTGGAAATCACCGTATCCGATACCGGTCCGGGGTTTTCGCCGGATGCGCTGGACAAGGCGCTGAACCCGTTTTTCACCACCAAGGGCAGCAAGGGGTCGGGGCTGGGCCTGCCGATGGTTTATGACACGGTGAAGCTTGCAGGCGGAGACCTGCAACTGCGCAACACGCCCTCGGGCGCATCCGTAATGCTGCGGCTGCCCTACCGGCCCGCGCCGCCCGTTCAGTCGGGCTTGGCGCTGCTAGTCGAGGACAGCGACGATCTGCGCCACCAGTTCCGCGACATGCTGGTCGATCTGGGGCTGTCGGTAATCGAGGCGACCTCGGCGGATGAGGCCCTGGTTCTGGCCAACAGCTTGGACGACATATCGGTGATCCTGTCGGACATCCGGCTGGAGGGCGCTGCCACCGGCATTGATCTGATCGAACGACTTGCTCTACCACTTCCGGTGATCCTGATGACCTCGTTGCCCTATGATGATCCGCTGCACCGTCAGGCTCTTGCCAAGGCGCCGGTCCTGCGCAAACCCTTCACCCGCGCGCAATTGTCCGCGCTGATCCGAACCGAGGCCGCTACATGACGCAACCCCTGGTGACCATTCTGGACGACGAACCCGAAATCCGCCGGATTCTGACTGAGGCGCTGGAGGATGCCGGGTTTAGAACGCAGAGCTTTGCCCGCGCCCGTGAATTCGAAGCGTCTCTCAAACGGGTCACGCCGGATGTCTGCCTTGTGGACCTGTCGCTGCCCGACACCGACGGGCTGGCGCTGGTGCATCGGCTGGCGCTCGAACAGGGGGCGGCGGTCATCATCATCTCGGGGCGGGCACAGGTGCAGGACCGGGTGACGGGGCTGGAATTGGGGGCTGATGACTACATCACCAAACCCTTTGACCCGGCTGAGGTGGTGGCCCGCATCCGGGCCCGTCTGCGCGCGCCCAAGGCGCAGCAACACCACTCGGACGTGGCCCGGTTCAACGGCTGGACTGCCTATTTTGATCGCTATGTGCTGGAGTCCGATACCGGCACTGAAACGCCGTTCAGCCATGCCGAAGGCGAAGTGTTGCGGTTGTTCCTGGAAAGTCCCAAACGCCTGATCAGCCGTGCGCAGATGCAGGAAACATTGGGTGGCGCGGCCGGTGAAAGCTTTGACAGGGCGATGGACGTGCGTATTTCCCGCCTGCGCACGAAGCTCGGCGAAGACCCAAAAAACCCGCGCCTTATCAAGACGATATACGGCGCGGGGTATATCTTTCTGGGGGATGTCGCATGGGATTGACCAATTCCGCGGGCTGGAATTGACCTACGCGACGCCGAACCAAACTACTGGTGAAGCGCTCCTGTTTCTTAGGCTGCCTCTGGAAATCCAGCTGAAGTGACCTTAACTTCTGCCGGCTGCACTTTTTCGGTGCAGTGTTGAAGCGCGTAGTTATGGCAGCTTGCAAACTCTGCGCTGACGCGCAAGAAAGCGTCAGCTTGATTTGGAGACCCTTATGATCAGGAAAACCTGGGCCAAGTGGCGATCCGGCCATATCGGTCGGCTGGTGGGCGACAGCTTGCGGGCGCAAGGCAAGAAATATGCGGTTGCCATGTTTGCCATGATGATCGTTGCCGCGACCACCGCAGGGACGGCTTGGATGATGGAAAACATCGTCGATGCCATGACTTCGCCTGACATGCGGTCTCAGGTTCATATCATCGCGTCAGCCGTAATCGTGCTGTTCTTGGTCAAGGCGCTGGCTTCTTACGTCCAGTCCGTGTTTCTGGCTCGCGCCGGCAACCGCATCATCGCCGAGCAACAGGAGAAGTTGTACAAAAAACTGCTTCGGCGTGGAGTGGATTTCTTTTCCAAAAGCGAGTCTTCGGACCTTCTGATGCGTGTGACCCGGGGCGCGGGTGCAGCGCGAACGCTGGTCGACGTGATCGTGACCACGTTCGTTCGGGATGCGCTGACACTCGTGGGCCTCATCTTTGTGATGGTCTATCAGCAGCCTGTGCTTTCGGCGTTGTTTTTCATCGTTGGGCCGGTTGCGCTGCTGAGTGTGCGCTATCTTTTGAAAAGCGTCCGCGCGATCATGCAATCCGAGTTGAGGTCTGTTTCCGAGATCATCCGCGTTCTGCAAGAAACATCCTCAGGGATTAAAATCATCAAGGTTTTCGCACTGGAAGACCGAATGACCGAGCGGATGACCGCAGCCGTGCGCAGCGTCGAAAAGCGATCGAACGAAATTGCCAAGCTGCAGTCCATTGCCAGCCCGATGATGGAATTCCTTGCCGGAGTTGCCGTTGCCGGCGTGTTGGTCGTCAGCACCATGGGAATTGCCGGGACTGAACCGCCGACCGCGGGTCAGCTGATGTCCTTTATCACGGCGCTTCTGATGGCCTATGAACCGGCCAAGCGGCTGTCCCGGATGCGGGTGACCATTGAGTCCACGTTGGTTCCGATCGAGATGATGTTCGAACTGCTGGATCAGGAAGACCCAATGCGCGAAAGTCCGCAACCGCAAGAGCTGCGGTCCGGTCCGGGCGAGGTACGCCTGCGGAACGTCACCTTTGGCTACAGCGGCGGCATGCCTGTGATCAATGGAATGAACCTGACCTTCGAGGCCGGAAAGACAACCGCTTTGGTGGGGCAGTCGGGTGGAGGCAAGTCGACCATCTTCGGGCTCATCATGCGGTTCTACGATCCTGACCAAGGCTACGTCGAGATCGACGGACAGAATTTGCAGGATGTCAGCTTTGCCTCATTGCGGCGCAAGATTTCTTATGTTGGCCAGGATACGTTTTTGTTCTCCGCGACGGTCATGGAAAACCTGCGATATGCCCGTCCCGATGCGACCGAGGACGAGATTCGCGATGCGGCCAAAGCCGCGCATGCGCATGATTTTATCATGTCGCTGCCCAAGGGATACGACACCGAAGTCGGTGAGAACGGTGCGTTTCTGTCTGGAGGACAGAAACAGCGTCTGGCAATTGCCCGCGCCATTCTTCGGAAGGCTGAAATTCTGCTGCTCGACGAAGCCACCAGCGCGTTGGATGCTGAGTCCGAGGCACTGGTGAAGCAGGCTTTGGATAAGCTGACGGAGAACGTGACCACGATCGTCATTGCTCACCGGCTGTCGACCGTGCTTGAGGCAGACAAGATCATGGTTGTCCAGGACGGTCAGGTGATCGAACAGGGCAAGTTGGATGAGTTGATGGAACAGAATGGTAGCTTCCGCCGCCTGTTCGATCAGCAATTCAAGACACCGGCTGCGTGATCAATCCCGTAAAGCCTGGTTTTTTACCTTGAGAACAGGCTGGATGAGATAGTCGAGAACGGTCTTCCTGCCGGCCAGAATGTCAACTTGTGCGATCATTCCCGGAATGATCTCTACCGCCAGTCCATCGGCGTCCAACAAGGTGCCGCTGGTTCGGATCTCGACCACGAAGACTTCCTCGTCCTGCCGCTCTGACCGTGTAATCGTATCCGCGCCGATGCGAACAATTTCGCCATCCAGCGCGCCGTATCTGGCAAAATCGTAAGCGGTGATCTTGACCTTCACCTGCTGACCCGCACGCAGGAACGCGATGTCGTCAGGGCGGACATAGGCTTCGACCAGAAGGTTGTCGTCCAACGGAACGATTTCGACCAGATCCTCGCCGCTGCGGGCCAAGCCGCCCAAGGTCGTGCGGTGGATTCGGTTGACGATGCCCCTGACTGGCGCACGAACCTGCGCGCGCGCCGCGCGGTTCTCCAACGCGGGCAGGGTGGGCTCAAGCGCCGCAAGCTGCGCAGTGGCAATGGCAAGATCGGTCAATGCCGCGCTGCGAAACCGGCTTTTGGTGGCCGTGATGCGGTCATCGATTTCACTCAGCCCGGTTTCCAGACGGCTTGCAGCGGCCTCGGCCCTTACCTTGCGGCCCTTCCATTCCGCCTCGCTGCGTCGCAGGGCTAGCAGAGTTGTCGCAGGCTCCATCTTGCGGCGGACCAGCGGCTCCATCAAAGCGCGCTCTTCGGACAGGACCTTGAGTGTTTCTTCCGCAGTGACCCGGTCCACCAACCCCTCTTCCAATTCGCGCTGCTTCTGCTCACGTTGGCGTTCCAGAATGGCGATCTCGTCGGCCAATTCCGATTTTCGGCCGAGATACAGAGCCGTTTCCGAGCGAACGACGTCCGGTGCTTGTTGAACAAGCTCGGGCTCGAACCGCAAATCGGATCCGTCAATTTCGGCCTGCAACCGCTTAATACGCGCCCGTAGTCCCAATGCCCGTTGCCGCTCGGTGTCCAGCTCGCTGCCGATTTGCGTTGCGTCCAATTCCAGCAGCAAAGCGTTCTTGTCGACGATCTGACCCTCTTGAACATGAACAGCCTGAAGAACCCCAGGTTCGGTTGCTTCGATCACCTGAACGTCGCCTGACGGTACGACGCGACCGTCCGCGCGGACCACGTCGTCCAGTTCGGTGACGAAAGCCCATGCGCCGGCGGTCAACATGCAGCCCATTATGGCCAGCAGCAATACCGAGCCGCGAAACCCCGAGCCGCCGTTCATCTCGCGGGCCAATCTTGCAAGGTCAGGATGCCGCGACATTCATGTGCCTCCGCGCGTCTTTGGCTCGGTTGGTGAAAACTGACTTGACGGCGTCAACGCCCACTTTGCCGTTTTCGATCACGATGACCCGGTCGACCAGTTCCAGCAGACTTGCCCGATGGGTAACGATGACCATAGTCGTATCCGCAGCCGCTGCTTTCAGCCGCTGAATGATGTTCGCCTCGTTCGCGAGATCCATCGCGCTGGTGGGTTCGTCCAGCAACAGGACGGGCGGCTGCCCGATCAATGCCCGGGCTAGGGCGATCGTCTGACGTTGCCCGCCCGAGAGCCCCTCACCACGTTCGGCCAGCATCAAATCGTACCCGCTGGGATGCCGCGATACAAAGTCTTCAACGCCCGAAATACGTCCGGCCCGGATCAGATCTTCGTCGCGCGGGCGGACGGCGCCGGCCGCGATGTTTTCGCGGACCGAGCCCGAAAACAGCCAAACATCCTGTAGGACCGACCCAATGTTGCGCCGAAGGTCCCCCGGATCAATCTGGCGGATGTCAATCCCATCCAAAAGAACCGAACCGACACGGGGTTGATACAATCCCAGAAGCAGTCTTGCGATGGTGCTTTTTCCTGATCCGATCCGCCCGAGAATCGCAACTTTCTCCCCCGGTTTGATGTCGAAGGACACGCCTTTCAGTGTGTCCTCATCCTGGTCTGGGTAGGCGAAATACACGTTGTTGAACGTGATACGCCCTTTGAAGTTGGAGCGGCTGATCCAGGTGCGACCCGATGGCCGCTCGCTGTCGGCTTGCATCATTGCGTCAAGGTTCCGGTAAGCACTGCGCGCCTGGTTGAACCGGGTCAGGGTTTGTGACAGCTGACCAAGGGGTGCCAAAGCCCGTCCAGTCAGCATCACTGAGGCGACCAAAGCGCCCATGCTGGTTAGGCCGTCCGCTATCAGAAAAACACCATAAAACACGATCAGAACCTGGGCCGCCTGTTGCGTGAAACCGGTCAGATTCAATGCGAATTGAGTGATGGCACGCGACCGAACACTGTTGCCGGATTGTCGTTCGATCGCCTCTTCCCAGCGTCGCCGCATCGTACCGTCCGCAGTTGTCGTCTTGATCGTTTCCAGACCGGCCAGAGTTTCGATCAGCACGGATTGCTTTGACTGGCCATCAAAAAAACTGCGTTCCGCCAAGCGGGACAAAAGCGGCTGAATGGCGAGCCCGGCGATCAGCACGATTGGTACGGCGAGAGCTGGGATCAGAACCAGCGGTCCGCCGACCATGTAGATCGTAAGCAAAAACAGACCGATGAACGGCAAATCAACCACCATGACCAGCGTAGCCGACGTGAAGAACTCGCGGAGTGTTTCGAACTCACGCACCGTGTTCGCCATGGCGCCGGTTGATCCGGTTCGGGACTTCATCTGGATATTCAGAAGTTGATCGAAAACACGCCGACCCATCAACATGTCGGCATTCCGACCTGCCCTGTCGATGAAACTGGCGCGCAGGATCTTCAGCACAAAATCAAAAAACAGCGCGATGCCGACACCGATGGTCAGGGCGACCAGAGATTCCACGGCTTCATTTGGCAGAACCCGGTCATAGACGGTCATGATGAAAACCGAGGTTGAAAGCCCCAGAATATTCGTCAGAGCCGCGGCCAGAGCAACCTGCAAGTACGACCACCGATTGGCCACAAGCGCTGATCGGAACCAGTGACGGCTCGGCTGGCTTGGGTTGTTTTTGATTTCCTCGGAGTATGCTCGACGAAACAACATCGCATAGCCGGAATAGACGGCGTCGAGCTGGCATTCATCCATCTCACCAATGCTGTCTCCAAGCTCTGGGTCGTGGATCAACAGACGGCCAGACTTCGAACGGCCATGGTAGACCACGGCCCGCTGGTCCTCGAGCAACAGTATCGCCGGTGCGAGGCTGGGATCAAACTCCGACAGCCGGCGCGGCCCGAAGCCCGCCTGCAATCCATGGTCATGGGCCAGTGCGATCGCGTCCTGCACCTTCAACCCACCAGAGACCGAGGATTGGGCCGCCAAAAGGCTGGCTTTGGTCAATGGCCGGCCAAGCTCTGCCGCCACATGCAGCAGACATTCCTCAAAGTTGGTGAGGGGCAGGGATGTAGGAGGCTGGCTGCGTTGGGTCATGGTCAGTTGCCCCATGTTCTGAGCTGGATGCCGAGCAGATCAATGATGTCGCCCGTAAGGCTGAGCGCGGCGTAGTTCGTTAGGAAGAAATTCTGCTCCGCCAGGATCAGTCGCTCTTGGGCGTTCACAAAATCGCGCTGCGCGTCCAGTATTTCGATTAGGCTGCTGCGCCCGATCTGGAATTGCTCTTGAGTGGCGGCAACGCTGTCGGCATTTGCGGCAACTGCGATGCGGGCCTCGCGCAGACGCTGGGCGCCGGCCTTTTGGTCGGATCGAATGAAACCTAGCTCGCGCTGGATTTCCCGAACAAGAACCTCACGGGCATATTCCGCTTGTTTGACCCGCGCTTCGGCGGCGGCAATTGCAGCCCGCCGTTGACCGGTGCTGTCCAGCTCGTAGTTGACCGAGAGGTCTACGCCGAAATTCGCGTCCCTGCTGTCGTCCTGGTTGGCAAATGCCGAAACCCGCACGTCCGGCTGACGCCTCGCAGTTGCGGCAGAGCGGTCTGCCTGTGCCGCCAGAACCGCAGCGTCTGCGCGTCGAACCTGCGGGCTGTCCATCACGATGACGGCGTCGCTTCTCGACAGGTTGGGCGCTGGGACAGGGGGATCCAGTTTGCCTGGTGGGGTACCGAACACCTCTTGGAATCGCGCATTGGCACGATCAGCCTGAGCCCGGGCATCCGCCAACTTGGTCCTGGCATCCGCGACCCGAGAACGCGCCGTCAGAACGTCGGCAGCGGAACCGGCCCCTTGCGCGGCGCGGTCGGAGATCTGCTTCTCGATCTCCTCATGGCGACGAACGTTTTCTCGAGCGATTTCAACGATTTTCCGCCGGTCGATGACCAACACATAGGTTTCAATTGCGGCAAGGGCCGTCGCGGCTGCGGTTTGAAGCTGATCGCCGCGGCTTACGAGCACGCGGGCCCGTGCCGCTGCCAAGTCTCCGGCGGCAGCTCCCCCGTCGTATACAAGCTGTGATACCCGCAGATATGGCGATACATCCGCAACATCTGAATCCACCCGTTCCGATCGGGCATTTACGCCAAGTGACACCTGCGGAAGAAAGGCTCCTTCTGCCGCGTCCATATCTGCAAAGGCGGCGTCAACGCCGGTCTCGCTCTGCGCCAGGTTCGGGCTGGTTTCTACCGCGCGCCGTATTCTCTGGCCAAATGAACTGCGAGTCAGATGGTTTGACGGCTTAGTCGCGCCAGCACCCGTTGATCCCTCTGAAAAAGCCATCTCAACCGGGGCAAGATCCGGAACCGGCTCACAAGCCGCAGTGAGCACGGCCACCAAACCGATCAGCAGAGGTAAGATGAGTCGATCAAAGGTAGGCATATTTGGCCTCCGCGTCCGACAAGTCTCGTTCCGTGGCAATGGCATCCAAGAATCTCACAAGGTCGGAGTCCCTGCCGTTTGCGGGAGTGCTGATCACCTTGGGAGAATGCGTCTGGCAGTGGTGCATCCACAGAAGATGGTTGAGCGAGACTTGATGAGCGTAAATCAACTGCATCGCTCCACTAGATTGCAGAACCGTTGTCTGCGCCGGCCCAAGTTGGTTGAAGCGTCGAAAGTCTACGCTCATCCAACCGTCGGGCAACTCCGCATCCTTAAAACGGGTCAATTCGACGAATAGGCCCAATTCCTTTATCAGCGCGCAGGCACGTCGGGTTGCGTTGCGATCGGCCAGAAAGCTCTTCAAGAAGCCCTTCAGGGTTTCCAGTTCAGAGGAGATCGAGCCGTCCTTTGCGAAGAACGGGCTGCCGGATTGGTCACAGGACACGAGTCCGGTGGTTTCATCTACAACAAGCTTGCCTGAGTTGGTGCGCGATCCTGCTTCGCCACCGACCATTTCGATTGAGAACGGATGGCATCTCAGCAAGGAAGGAACATAGGTGGCCCGCCAGCGTCCTTGGTCCGAAACAAATGGTGTTTCCGGAGAAGCTGCGGTCGCCAGAATAGCATGCGGCGATACCCCGCCCCCCGAGGATCGAAAAGCAATTGGAAAAGAGGCGGCTGCTTCTGAGACTTCCGCACTTACGATCTCGTACTCCAATCTGCAGCGCGCAAAATCGTAGGATGAAAATCTGTGCCACGAGCGATCGGAATGTCTGTCGAAAGTGACGGGTACTGGGCCGTTCTGTGCCATTGATGTCTCCGCTGGTCCGTTAGGAAGGGCCGGGGCGGCCCCACCTTTTCATGTTTGTCAGGATCAACTTGACGCGCCGGTCGGATCGGTATGCAGTATGTTGTCGCTGCTCAGACCGCTCAGATCACCCAGGCCGTCAAACTGCGCGACCGTGCTGACCGTGGCTGAGGTTGGGGCGGAATAGTCCACCTTGACCAGCACACTGTCAGTTCCATCGCTGGCCAGCAGATAGATCTCATCTCCGGCTTGAGCCCCGGTAAGCGTTTCTGCGGCGGCTTCCAGAGTATCGGTTGTCAGATCGGTGAGTGTGGTTGTCAGCCCTACAAAACCTGTGTCGGTCGCGATCATGTCGCCAATCGCGAGTGTTTCGACACTTGTTCCATCACCGCGAAGCGATGAGACATCCAACCCGCTGAACATAATGGCGTCGGCCATGTCGGCTGCAGGCCCCAGGGTGAAACCCGTTACGATATCGGTGCCGTTGGCCGTCGGGTCCGCTTCGAAAACGATAAGATCTCGGCCAGCGCCGGACAGATCGATCACATCGTCGCCGTCCCCACCGCGGATGACATTGTCGATACCCGTGGCCGCCAATGCGTCTGCGCCGTCTGTTCCCAATACCCAATGGGTCGGGCCACCGTCGGGCGTGTTGATCGTCAACTCGATCGGCTTCGTCGGGTCCAGCACCGTCATCGTGAACGTGACGACAGGCTGGGTCAGGTCGCTAAAGCTTGTCGCGGCCCCGCCAAAACTGATTTCCGCCGCCCCGTTCGGGTTTGCCAGAAACAGATCAAAACCGGTGTTTTCGACCTCGGATCCCATGTCATAGGTCACGACCGCGGGGTCAAAACCCAAGTTGGCCGTGAAAGCCAACCCACTGGATATGTCCCGGTCCGCTTCGGCATGTATTTCGAAAGTTATCGTCGACCCGCTCCGGCCTGCCTCGGAAATGAAATAGGCCGCTGGAACGTGAGCCGTCGCCTGTTCTGTCGCGGGTAGGGGGTTCGGTCCTCCGGCAACCGTCGCTGAAACCGAAAAATCCAAAAGGTCACCCGCCGTTGTGCCCGAAAACGCCGTGGCAGGTACGTTCAGGCTCCACGTGCCGTTGGCCGCGACCGTGGCTGTGCCGACAGAGACCGAGTTCAGCATCACCTCAACGGTTTGTCCCGCGCCGAGACCTATGGATGAACCGCTGACTGTCAGGCCGCTGGATTGCGCGTCACTCAGCGAAACCGCGTCGTTGGTTCCGACTTCATTCAAGGTCAGGATGGGTCGGTAGTCGGTGGTCACCGAGGCTGCCGCCTGAGAAGCGGGGTTGCCAGCGGTGTCCGAAACCGATGCGGTGATAGAATAGGTTGTTCCGTCAGAAAGCGCGTTCAGATCAGCTGTAGGTATGGTGGTCGACCAGACCCCACCCGAAGCGGTGGCTGTGTAGGTCTGCCCGTTCAGCCCTACAGTAATGGTTTGCCCATCTTCGGCTGTCGTTGTCCCCGATACTGTCAGGTCGCTGTCCTTCTCGGTGACGTCTAGAACCGATCCAGTTCCCAGGGGGGTCAGTGAGATGGTCGGGGCGCTGAAATCGGTGTTGAACCCAGTCGAAGTCGTCTGTGTATTTCCGGCTGCGTCGCTGACCGACGCGGAAATCGTGTAGGATTCGGCATCTTGCAGGCCGCTAAGGTCGAGGGGTGAAGCGGTGTAGGTCCACGCGCCACTCGTCACTGTAGCGGTGCCTGAGACATCCACAGTCCCGTCCGCTCGTTGAACTTGGATCGAGACGACCGTTCCATCAGGCGCGTCGGAAATGCCGGAGACCGTCATTCCGCCGGATTGCTCTGCCAGGTTCATGGTGCCCCCGGCCGATACCGTCGAGATTGACAGGGCGGGGGCCGTAAAGTCCGTGTCGAAGCTGCCAGTGGCCTGTGCGGCCGGGTTCCCAGCAAGGTCCGAAACATCGGCGGTCACGGTGACGGTGGCACCGTCGGAGAGGCCGACCAGATCGGCTGTGGGAATGCTGACACTCCAGTTGCCACCTGAAACGGTGGCGCCGTAGGTTTGACCGTTCATTCCAATGGTCACGACCTGGCCGTCTTCGGCGGTCGTCGTTCCGGATATGCTGAGGTCGGTTCCCTGTTCGACCGCGTTCATGACCGCGCCGTCCGAAAACGTGTCGATGCTTATCGTTGGGGCGGTCGCGTCTTTGGAAACTCCTGCACTCGCCTGTGGGGCCACGAGGCCATCGGCATCCGTCACGTCGGCGGTGATGGTGAAAGTTGCGCCGTCGGCCAGGGCAATCAAATCCGCGTTCGGCACGGTCACGCTCCACGTCCCTCCGGACACAGGGCCCGTGTAGGTCTGACCGTCCAAAGTTACCGTGACTGTCTGGCCATCGGTTACATTCCCGGTTGTGCCGCTGATCGTCAGATCTGCTCCGGCTTCGGCCGCGTTCAAGACCGCACCGACGGGCAGAGGCGAAATAGAGATAGACGGTCCGCTCAGGTCCACGGGCACCGAAACCGCAGCAGGCGTGGCCGGGTTTCCGGCGGCATCGCTGATCGTGGCACTGATGTTGATGGGGCTACCGGTGACCAGAACGCCGAGGTCGGCTGTGGGAACTGTCACACTCCAAACACCGCCTGAAGCGGTTCCGCTGTAGGTCTGGCCATTGAAAGTCAGCACAACCGGTTGGCCATCTTCGCCGGTCGTCGTGCCGGTAATCGTCAGGTCCGATCCGACGTCCACAAGGTCGATCTGGCCGCCTGCGACAGGGTCTATTGTTATGGCTGGGGCGAAAAAGTCAGTATCAAAGCTGTTGGTGGCTTGAGCCGCGGGATTGCCTGCGCGATCCACCACATCAGCGGTCACATTGACGGTCGCACCATCGGGCAGAGACGCCAGATCGGCGGCCGGAACCGTGACGCTCCAAGTGCCGCCGGACACCGTTGCGGTATAGATCTGACCGTTCAACCCCACAGTCACCATCTGACCATTTTCCGCATCGGTCGTACCACGGATTTCCAGATCTGACGCGCTCTCGGCCGCATTCATGACCGCCCCGTGGGAAAATCCTGTTATCGCGATGGCCGGAGCGATGGTGTCGATGTTGAACGTGGCTGTTTCGACAGCGATCTCACCTCCGGCTCCATCCAGGTGCCGGATCGTCACGGATGCGACCCCCTGAGGCAACCCTGCCGCCTCGATTTGGCTCAGCGAAACGCTCCAACTGCCGTCCGGCCCCGCTGATACGGTTTTGGTGACCGACCCGATGGTTACTTCGACCGAAACGGTGCCATCAGGTGCTGACGCCTTGGCGGTGGTGCTGTTCAGCGAATTTCCCTGCAACTGGGATAGGTTCAGGCTGGACGGGCTCGGCGACTCCGCGGGTGTCGCGGCATCTTCGCCGCCACCGCCGCCAGCGGCGGCCGCGCCGGCCAGACCCAAACCACCCAGCACCGCGCCTGCGGCTCCCATACCGCCACCACCAGCTGCCGCTGCTCCGGCGGCTTCAGCGGCCACTGCAAGCTGCGCGACTTCAACGGCCACGTCTTCGGCAATCATGATTGACCCGTTTTCCAGAACGTGCACGTTTTCCGCGGAAACCAGGACTGTGCGACCGTCCAATAGCTTCAGTTGAACGTCGCCGTTGAGCAGCAGTTTGACCGACTGGACACCGGGCAGGACATCGGCAAACTGAAATGTGCTCAACTCCTCCTCAGTGGCTTGGGCCAGCGCGGGCAAGGCCAGAAGGGCAGAGGCCAAACCACCGCCGACTCCCGATCCGGCCCATCGGCGCAGACGCGCTTTGACCCATTTGCGGACATGCTTCTCATGCCCTGCATCTGGTGAGTCCTTCTGGATGGAGACTTCGTGCGAAACAGGTTTCATCGTCATCATGTCCTCACAATCGGTGGCCGCGGATACCCGCGCGACAAGACCGAAGAAGCCAAGTTCTGTTCTTCTTTCCTGCTGCCGAGTTATTCATGCGGTCGGACCTTGAAAAATTGAGTTAATCTGGAGCCGAATTCCTCGTTTTCACCACAATTTCGTTCTCGTCTTTGCCTTGGCACCGCGTCACCCTCGAAAGGACTGCCAGCGATGGCATTGGGGGTGATCTGAGTTGATGCTTCAGTTCGAAAGAGTGGTTGCAACGGGGAGTCCGGCGCTCGATTCAGGTATCGGCGATACGGCTTTAAAAACGTTTAACGGTGTTACGTATCTGTACAGCACGACCCGGGCTGGCGGCGGCATCGTGGTCTGGCAGCTTGTGGATGGTGGGGCTCTGCAATTCCACGACGATCAATATTTCAGCGGCACCATATCGTTGCAGGTCGGCAGCCTTGGTGCTCTGGTCGCATTGGGCGCAAGCGATCTGTTGGCACTGGACGTCGATAACGCAACAGGCCTTGTCGGATACGAGTTGAATACGGATGGCACGATCGGGGCGCTGCAAGAAACGGCGGCGATTCCCGGAGGCGGTGATGTCACAGCATTGGTCCAATACTCGGTGGGTGCGGTCGACTACCTGACGGTGGCCCATCAGGACAGCGGGCTCATCGGCACCTACGTGGTGAACTCGAATGGTGCACTCAGTCATGTCGGCTCGGTCGCGGGCAATGCCGGGACGATGCAGACTGCGGCGGTGAGCAGCAACCAGTATGTCGTCACTGCCAATGCCACCGACAATGCGATCCGGGTGTTCAACGCCGATCAGGGAAGCGGGACGCTGATCGAAGTTGACAACACGACAACCCAAACGCTTGGGATCAGTTCTCCGACAGCGTTGGAAACCGTTGATGCGTATGGACACACGTGGGTTCTAGTAGCCGGGTCCAGCAGCAACTCCATCAGTGTGATGGAGCTGCGCGCAGACGGAACACTGGTTCCAAAGGATCATGCGTTGGACACGTTGGGTACCCGTTTTGGCGCAGTTCAGGACATGAAGGTCGTCGAAGTCGATGGACGTGTCTTTGTCGTTGCCGGCGGCGGAGACAACGGAGTGACCCTGCTGACAATGACCCCTGATGGCAAGCTGATCTACCTGGACAGCTTTGCTGATACCGTGGATAGCGGTATTCAGAATGTTGAGACCATCGAGGTGGCCCATGTTGGCGGCGACCTTCAGATCTTTGTGGCATCGCAGCAGGATGCAGGGCTAACCCAGCTGACAGTGTCTTTGGACTCCTTGGGCAATGTCATCGAGGGGAATGGAATCGTAACCGGAACCGCTCAGGACGACATGCTGAGCGCAGGCGTCCTGGACACTGATTTGCAGGGCGGTGCCGGTGACGACATTCTGATTGCCGGTCGCAGTGAAACCACCATGCAGGGCGGCTCCGGCGCGGACATCTTCGTTATGCGGTTCGGCAGTGGATTGACGACGATCACGGATTTCGAGGCCGGAACTGATCGGTTGGATCTGTTCGACTACCCGATGTTGCGCAACCCCGGCCAGCTGACCGTGACGTCAACGGCACAAGGGGCTCGGATTGAGTTCATGGATGAAACCGTTGAGTTATTTTCGACCGACGGTGGCACACTCACCAGCGCCGAAATTTTCGGGTCCGGTTTTGAGGGGCCGGATCATATCCCCGTTGACTTTGGCGTGCTCACGGGGCCCGAGGCCTCGGCCGGTGTGACGGGTCCAATCACGGTAGAGTCTTCCGGTTCAAACCCCGCGCTGAGCGATGCTGAGATCGTGTTCACGCCAGTTGGAAACAGCCCGATATCGGTACAGGCCGACGATCAGGGCCAATTCGATCTTGATTTGCCATCAGGTTCGTTGCCGGGTCATGTGGACATCATCAAGTCCTATTCAAATGCCAGCGGAGAGATCACGGCCCTCGATGCGCTGCAGGTTTTGCGGATAGCGGTCGGTTTGGGACCAACCTGGGGACCTGCAGCCCCCGAAAACCTCATCGCGGCCGATATCACCCAGGATGGCACCGTCAATGCACTGGATGCCCTGGCGATCCTGCAGATTGCCGTTGGGTTGCCCACCGCACATGAGCCGGAATGGGTCTACCTGGACCAGACCGCCGATCTTTCCTCAATCACACCCACGAATGTCGACTATCAAACCGGCGCTGCGGTTACCGCCATGGATGGGGTGTTCAGTGTGGACATGACGTCAATCCTGCTTGGGAATCTCGAGGCGGTGTGAACTGGCTATTCGCGGAACGCAAAAGGTATCGTGCTTCCGCGCAGACGTAGGCTAATCTTAGCAGAACAGCCTAGCCCGGTTTTTTAGAGATTGCCCAATGGCTACCAAGCAGATGCGGCATTTCCAACCAAAATCCGGCGCACAGGCGATGGTTCGTTCGTCACGCCTCGTGGCTGCGGAAGATCCGTGTGGTCGAGAAATAGCGCTCCAACTCCTCGATACGCTCCTTGCTTTCTTCCCAGCGCGCCTCCTGAACCTCCGCAATCAAGGTTTCCGAAATGAGTTGAAGGGCGATCGTCGAATCCCAGCTTGATGGAGCTTCGACCAGAGCGTGAAAGGTATAGTTGGCCGATTTGCCGATGGGCGATCCCCATTGGTCGGTGAACAGCACGACGGTCACCCCGCGATCGGACGCAACTTGCGCCAGCTTTTCCAGATGCGCCTCGTAGCGGCGGATGTCGAAGATGACCAGAACCGAGCTTTCGTCCATGTCCAGCAGGTATTGCGGCCATACGTTGGCCGAGTTGCCCAACATCGTCACGTTGGGCCGGATGATCTGCATGTGGTTGAACAGATAGTCGGCGTTCGATCGGGTGATCCGACCGCCGACGACATACAAATGGCGCTCGGTATTGGCCAGCAACTGGGCCACCGCGTCGAACATCGACTTGTCCAACCGCTCCAGTGTGTGTCGCATGTTGGTCCAGACGGCTTGGGCAAAACGCGTGATCGGATGCTCGGTTTCATCATCCACGATCCAGGCGTCGCGCTTCGAGATCGGCTTTTGGATCTGTGCCGCAACTTCTTCACGCAGCGCCTCCTGCAGCGCCGGGAACCCATCGAAACCCAGTTTTCTCGCCATGCGAATGACCGTCGGGGTGGACACTTGGGCCGCCGCGGCCAGCTTGGTGATCGATTGCAGCCCACCCATCGGATAATCCTGCAACAGGACCGATCCCAGCTGCCGTTCCGAGCGGGTCAGGCCTTCAAGTTCGTCCTGAATGCGTTGTTTGACCGTTTTGGCGACAGAGGCCATCGGCGCCCTCGTATTATTCAATTTGCTACAGGATATGAGTGATTGTAATTTTGTCTACAGAAATTTTCTTGACAGGCCCAAGGCCGCTGTAACAAATGCTACGCATGCAGTCCAAGACCGAGTCATCCCTGTTATCCCCGCTGGAAGCGCCCGCCGCACGTGTGTTGAACGCGCGTGGCGTGGCACGCGCGGTTCTGGTGTGCGAACACGCAAGCCGGTTCATACCTGCGGCATTGGATGGGCTGGGGTTGGACGACGTGGCGGCCCGTTCACACGCCGCCTGGGATATCGGGGCGCTAGAGGTTGCGGTTGAACTGGCCGGCGCCCTGGATGCACCTCTCGTACATTCGCGGGTCAGTCGGCTGGTCTATGACTGCAATCGTCCGCCCGAACGAGAAGATTCGATGCCTCCGCGCAGCGAGGTGTTTGCGGTGCCCGGCAATCACGGTCTGACGGTGGATCAGCGCGCCCAGCGAGTTCGCGACATTTACGAACCGTTCCGGGGTCTCTTGTCGCAGACGCTGGACCGCCGCCCAGAACCGCCTGTCCTGATTACGATCCACAGTTTCACACCAATCTACAACGGCAAGACCCGGGCGGTCGAACTGGGGATTTTGAATGACTCTGATGACCGTGCGGCTCAGGTCATGCTGAACCATGCAGCGCATTGCGGGCTGAGAGTGGCGTTGAACGAACCCTATTCGCCAGAAGATGGCGTCACGCACACCCTGCGCGAGCACGGTATCGCGCGGGGCTTGCCCAACGTGATGATCGAGATCCGCAATGATCTGATCGACACACCGACCGGGGTCAATCGGATCGTGGGGCTATTGACGCCAATACTGGCCGCCACGGTCGAAACCTTTTCGGACGCAGGGCAGAACACATGAGGGTAGGGGTGCAGGTATGAGTTTCATGCGGGGATATATTGCGGTCATCGACCGAATGAACCGCTGGATAGGGCGGATCGTCATGTACGGTATCTTCGTGATGATGGGCATCCTGCTGTGGTCGTCTATCTCGAAGACTTTTTTCCTTCCGTCGCTCTGGACGCTCGAAGTCGCGCAGTTCGCGATGGTCGCCTATTACATCCTAGGCGGGCCGTATTCGATCCAGATGGGTTCGAACGTGCGGATGGACCTTCTCTACAGCGAGTGGTCGCACCGGCGACGGGCCTGGACCGACGCGTTCACCGTTCTGTTCCTCATCTTCTACCTGGGCGTGATGATCTATGGCGGGTTCGACTCGCTCAGCTATTCCCTGCAATATGGCGAGCGCAGCCCGACCGCGTGGCGCCCCTATCTGTGGCCGATCAAGGTGATCATGGTCGTGGGGCTGATCCTGATGCTGCTGCAGGCCATTTCCGAGCTTTTCAAAGATATTCTGCGCCTCATGGGCGATGACATCCCGCGCGAGGTGATCTGATGTCGTATGAGTTGATCGCCATCCTGATGTTCTCGACCATGATGCTGATGCTGCTGACCGGTCAGCGCGTATTCGGCGCCATCGGTTTCGTGGCCGTGGTGGCTGCGCTTCTGCTGTGGGGCGACCGTGGCGGCTATGACATCGGGTTTTCGGCCGCGATGAAGCTGATGAAATGGTACCCGCTGCTGACGCTGCCGATGTTCATCTTTATGGGCTATGTTCTGGCCGAGTCCAAAATCGCCGACGACCTGTACAAGATGTTTCATGTCTGGATGGGTGGACTAAATGGCGGGCTGGCCATTGGCACGATCGGGTTGATGGTGCTGATCTCGGCGATGAACGGGCTGAGCGTGGCAGGCATGGCGATCGGGGCCACGATTGCGCTGCCCGAACTGCTCAAACGGGGGTACGACAAGAAAATGGTCACAGGGGTGATCCAGGCCGGATCATCACTTGGGATACTTGTGCCACCCTCTGTTGTACTGGTTCTCTATGCGATGATCGCGCGTCAGCCGGTGGGGCAGCTGTGGTTGGCGGGCATCCTGCCGGGCCTGATGATGGCGGGCATGTTCATCCTGTACATCGTGATCCGCTGCCGGATAAACCCGGAACTCGGCCCGGCCCTGTCCAAAGAAGAGCGCGACGTGCCGATGGCGGAAAAACTGCGGCTGCTGCGCGCGGGACTGCTGCCGTTGGCGATCTTCGCGGCGATGATGGTGCCATTCGTTAATGGCTGGACCTCGCTGGTCGAAAGCTCGGCCATCGGTGCGCTGACGGCTTTTGCGGCCGCCGTGCTGAAAGGGCGGATGACGCGGCAGGTGTTCGAGGTTTCGGTGCGCTCGACCCTAGGCATCACCTGCATGTTCATGTGGATCATCCTGGCCGCGCTAGCCTTTGGTGCGGTATTCGACGGGCTGGGCGCCGTGCGCGCGATCGAGACCCTGTTCACCGAACGGCTGGGCCTGAACCCCTGGGTGATCCTGATCCTGATGCAGCTGAGCTTCATCGTCATGGGCACCTTTCTGGACGACACCGCGATGCTGGTGATCGTGGCGCCGCTGTACGTGCCGCTGGTGGGGGAACTGGGCTTCGACCTGATCTGGTACGGGGTGCTGTACACGATCACCACGCAGATCGCCTATATGACGCCGCCCTTCGGCTATAACCTGTTCCTGATGCGGGCCATGGCCCCGCCCGAGATTTCGCTGCGCGACATCTACGGTTCGATCCTGCCCTTCGTGATGGTGATGACGCTGGCGCTGGCCATCATCATGACCTTCCCGCAGATCGCGCTGTGGCTGCCCGACTACATCTACAACAAATGACCCCGGACATACCGGGGCACATGCGAGAGGATGGTCTCTCGCCCATCGAAACCGACAACGGAGAGAGAAGATGACGAACAGACGCACATTCCTGAAAGGGGCCGCCGCGGCCCCGGCAGCCGCGCTGGCCACCCCGGCGCTGGCGCAATCCACAATCCGCTGGCGCATGCAGACCTATGCCGGCCCCGCACTGGCCGAGCATGTGATCGACCCGGCCATCAAGATGTTCAACCAGATCGCCGGCGACCGGATGCAGATCGAGCTGTTCTATGCCGACCAGCTTGTGCCCACGGGCGAGCTGTTCCGCGCCATGCAGCGTGGCACGATCGACGCGGTGCAGTCGGATGACGACTCGATGGCTTCGCCCACCGAAGTAACCGTGTTCGGCGGCTATTTCCCCTTTGCCTCGCGCTACTCGCTGGACGTGCCGGTCCTGTTCAACCAATACGGTCTGAACGAGATCTGGGACGAAGAGTATTCCAAGGTGGGCGTCAAGCACATCTCGGCCGGCGCCTGGGATCCGTGCCATTTCGCCACCAAGGACCCGATCAACAGCCTGGCGGACCTTCAGGGCAAGCGGGTCTTCACCTTCCCGACGGCGGGCCGGTTCCTGTCGCAGTTCGGCGTGGTCCCGGTGACCCTGCCGTGGGAGGACATCGAGGTCGCCGTGCAGACCGGCGAGCTGGACGGCATCGCCTGGTCGGGCATCACCGAGGATTACACCGTCGGCTGGGCGGATGTGACCAACTACTTCCTGACCAACAACATCTCGGGCGCCTGGGCCGGGTCGTTCTTTGCCAACATGGACCGCTGGAACGAACTGCCCGAAGACCTGCAGACCCTGTTCCGCGTCTGCACCGACCAGTCGCATTACTACCGTCAGTGGTGGTATTGGGGCGGCGAGGCATCGCTTCGCGTGAATGGTGACAAGATGAAGCTGACCTCGATCCCGGATGAAGAATGGGCGCAGGTCGAAGCCGCCGCAGTGGCGTTCTGGGATGAGATTGCAGCCGAGTCCGAGACCAAGGCGAAGGTTGTCGAGATCATCAAGAAGTACAATGCCGACATGCAAAAGGCTGGCCGTCCCTACCGGTACGGCTAAGGTGAAACCGGCCTGCCCTCATACCGGGGCAGGCCGATGCAAACGTCAGTCCGGCAGGTGGCGCCGGCGCAGAAATAGGTGGCTCATGCTCAACTTCGACACGCTCAAGACCCAGGTTGCCGAAGGCTCGGTCGATACGGTTCTGGTCTGCATGGTGGACATGCAGGGCCGCTTGATGGGCAAACGATTCCACGCGGGCCATTTCGTGGCCGGGGCCTGGGAAGAAACCCATTGCTGCAATTACCTGCTGGCCACCGATCTCGAGATGGCGACGCCGGATGGCTATGCCTCGACCAGCTGGGAGCGCGGCTATGGCGACTATGTCATGAAGCCCGACCTCAGCACCCTGCGCCCGGTGCCGTGGCTGGAGGGCACGGTGATGGTGATGTGCGACGTGCTGGATCACCACACGCATGAAGAGGTTCCACACGCGCCTCGGTCTATTTTAAAGAAGCAGGTCAACCGGCTGAAGGCTATGGGCTATGACGCGATGTGCGCCACCGAGCTGGAGTTTTTCCTCTTTGAGAAGAGCTTTGACCAGATACGCAAAGAAGGTTTCCGCGATCTGGAACCGATCTCGGGCTACAACGAGGATTACCACATCCTGCAGACCACCAAAGAAGAGCATGTGATGCGGCCGATCCGCAATCACCTGTGGGATGCGGGCATTCCGATCGAGAATTCCAAGGGCGAGGCCGAGGCCGGGCAGGAAGAACTGAACATCAAATACGCCCCGGCCATGCAAACGGCCGAGTATCATTCGATCGCCAAGAACGCGGTCAAGGAGATCGCGTGGCAGCACGGCCATGCAGCGACCTTCCTGCCGAAATGGCATCATGACCGGGTCGGGAGTTCGTCGCATGTGCATCAGTCGTTGTGGGCGGACCGGCAACCGGCATTTTTTGACAAGGCCGATCCGCTGGGCATGTCGGACCTGATGAAAAACTACATGGCGGGCCTGCTGAAATACGCGCCCGACTATACCTGTTTCATGGCGCCGTACATCAACAGCTACAAGCGGTTCATGAAGGGCACCTTTGCGCCGACGCGCATCATCTGGTCGGTGGACAACCGCACCGCGGGGTTCCGGCTGTGCGGGGATGGCACCAAGGCGGTGCGGGTGGAGTGCCGGATTCCGGGTTCGGACATGAACCCCTATCTGGCCATCGCGGGCATGCTGGCCGCAGGGATCGCGGGCATCGAGGAGGGGCTCAAGCTGCAGCCGCCGACCAAGGGCGATGTCTATCAGGGGGATACGGGCATGATTCCGGGCAACCTGCGCGCGGCGCGGGATGCGTTGCATGGGTCGTCCATGCTGAGGGCGGCCATGGGCGATGACGTGGTGGATCACTATGTCCGCGCCGCCGAGGTCGAGATCGAGGAATTCGAGCGCGTGGTGACCGATTGGGAGATTGCCCGCGGGTTCGAGCGGGCGTAGAGGGCGGATGTGAGGGGCCAGCCCCTCACGCTCCCCGGAATATTTTTGGCCAGATGAAGCAGCGGGTCTGCTTTGCTTGAGGATGGAGTGACCAATGGGTCAGGTGTTGAAATGTATCTCGCCGATCGACGGATCGGTGTTTGCCGAGCGGAACACGCTGGATCGTGACGCGGCATTTGCCGCAGCGGGCCAGGCGCGGGCGGCGCAGGCGGATTGGGCAGCGCGGCCCCTGCAGGAGCGCATCGATCTGGTGATGGCCGGCGTTGCCGCCGTGGGTGCGATGAATGACGAGATCGTGCCGGAACTGGCCCGGATGATGGGGCGGCCGGTGCGTTATGGCGGCGAGTTCGGCGGTTTCAGCGAACGCGCGACCTATATGGCGGGCATTGCGCGCGATGCGCTGGCTGATATTGCCGTGGGCGAGGACGAGACGTTCAAGCGTTACATCAAACGCGTTCCGCATGGAGTGGTGTTCGTCGTGGCGCCCTGGAACTATCCGTACATGACGGCGATCAACACTGTGGCGCCGGCCTTGATCGCGGGCAATACGGTTGTGCTGAAACATGCCACGCAGACCCTGTTGGTGGGTGAGCGCATGGCGCGGGCCTTTCACTCGGCTGGCGTGCCCGAGGACGTGTTCCAGAACCTGTTCCTGAGCCACGACGTGACCAACGATCTGATTGCAGGCAAGGCGTTCGATTTCGTGAACTTCACCGGCTCGGTCGCCGGAGGGCAGGCGATGGAACGGGCCGCGGCCGGAACCTTTACCCCCGTCAGCACCGAGTTGGGGGGCAAGGACCCGGGCTATGTCATGGATGACGCCGATCTGGATGCGGCGGTCGAGACGCTGATCGACGGTGCCATGTTCAACTCGGGCCAGTGCTGCTGCGGGATCGAGCGGATCTATGTGCATGAGAGCCTGTATGACGATTTCGTCGCCAAGGCGGTCGAGATCGTCAAGGGTTACAAGCTCGGCAATCCGCTGGATCCGGAGACGACGCTGGGGCCGATGGCCAACGTGCGTTTTGCCGACGAGGTGCGCGCCCAGATCACCGAGGCCGTGGCCGCCGGTGCCGTGGCGCATATCGAGACCTTTGCCGAGGATGACGGCGGCGCCTATCTGACGCCGCAGATCCTGACCAACGTCACCCACGACATGCGCGTGATGCGCGACGAAAGCTTTGGCCCGGTCGTGGGGATCATGAAGGTGTCCTCGGATGACGAGGCCATTGCCTTGATGAATGACAGCGAGTTCGGCCTGACCGCCTCGCTGTGGACGCGCGATGTGGCGCGGGCCGAACGCATTGGCGACCGGATCGAGACCGGAACCGTGTTCATGAACCGGGCCGACTATCTGGACCCGGGTCTGTGCTGGACCGGCTGCAAGAATACCGGCCGTGGCGGCGGCCTTTCGATCATCGGATATCACAACCTGACACGTCCCAAATCCTACCACCTGAAAAAGGTGACGGGCTGAGGACGATTTGCCTGCCCCGGACCGACCCCCTCGCCGGGGCAGGCCTTAGACACAAGGAAAGCTGACATGAGTCTTGTTGGAAACTGGTCCTATCCGACCACGATCAAATTCGGCGCGGGCCGCATCAAGGAACTGCCCGAGGCCTGCGCGGCGGCGGGGATCAAGCGCCCGCTTCTGGTGACCGACCGCGGCCTGGCCGATCTGCCGATCACCGCCGCGACGCTGGACATTCTCGAGGCCGCCGGGCTGGGCCGGGGCCTGTTCAGCGAGGTCGACCCGAACCCGAACGAAAAGAACCTCGAAGCTGGCGTCGTCGCCTACAAGGCGGGTGGGCATGACGGTGTGATCGCATTCGGCGGCGGCTCGGGGCTGGATCTGGGTAAGATGGTTGCCTTCATGGCCGGTCAGACGCGGCCGGTCTGGGATTTCGAGGACATTGGCGATTGGTGGACCCGTGCGGACGCCGAGGCGATCGCGCCGATCATCGCGGTGCCGACGACGGCCGGCACCGGCTCGGAAGTGGGCCGCGCCAGCGTCATCACCAATTCGGAAACCCATGCCAAGAAGATCATCTTCCACCCCAAGGTTCTGCCGGCCGTGGTGATCTGCGACCCTGAACTGACCGTGGGCATGCCGAAATTCATTACCGCCGGGACCGGCCTGGATGCCTTTGCGCATTGTGTCGAGGCCTATTCCAGCCCGCACTATCACCCCATGAGCCAGGGCATTGCGCTGGAAGGGATGCGGTTGGTCAAGGACTTTCTGCCGCGCGCGTATGCGGACGGCACCGACATCGAGGCCCGCGCCCAAATGATGAGTGCGGCCGCCATGGGTGCGACGGCGTTCCAAAAGGGGCTGGGCGCGATCCACGCCATGAGCCACCCGATCGGCGCGGTGTTCAACACCCATCACGGCACCACCAACGCGGTCTGCATGCCACCGGTTCTGGAATTCAACGCGCCTGTGATCGCCGACCGGTTCGACGTGGCCGCAGCCTATCTGGGCATTTCGGGCGGGTTCGACGGGTTCCGGGCCTTTGTGCAGGAATTCAACGACTCGCTGGGCATCCCGCGCAAGCTGTCCGATCTGGGCGTGACCGAGGATGCAATCCCGGAGTTAGTCAAAGGTGCGATCATTGACCCCTCGTGCGGTGGCAACCCCATCGAGTTGACCGAGGAAAACCTGACCGGATTGTTCAGGGCCGCTCTTTGAGTGTCAGTCGGATCCGGGGCATCGAGAAGCTCCGGGTCCGATCTCATTCCGCCGGTTGCGGTCCCGGTACCTGTGCACTTGCGAATTCTGAGGGAAATTGAGCGGCGAAAGCACGTTCAGGCGCATTGCGGATCTCGGACCAGGTCGGCGCCCGCTGGAATCCTGGGGACCTGAGGGCGAGGGACAGTACGGATTTGTCCTCGACATAGATCAGCCCAAGCTTCTCAAGGCGGTCCATCGCGGCTTCAAACGCGTCCGCCCCGTACAAGTCGGACACCTGATCGCCAAGAAGCGCCCTGCCTATGATCGCTGGGCTCAGGTCAAGGATGGCCCGAGCCGTCTCGTCCAATTGGTGAACAACTCTTTGTCCTGACGCCCGCAGGTCGATCACCGTGTCGCCCTCGACGTAGAGGGCTGACGTACCGGCCTCGTTTTGCCATGCGGCAAGCGCATCCAACGTCGACGCCGCGCGCTGCGCTGGCGGGCTTGGACCGTTGTCGACGATGTCGAAATGGTAGGCGAAATTCCAGACTTCTTCGGGCGGCAGGTCGAATATGAATGAATACGGCTTCGCTGGTTCGACCTCGACCCCAAATGCTTCGGGGTGTTCAAAATAAGGGCTGAACCGGTCCGCTCGCACCGGTCCTATCGAGCCGGGTGGTTGCAGGTGATGCAGCAGCGGAATGAGCTTTGCCATCCGTTCGAAGGCTGCTGCGCTTTCTCCGGGAAACCCGTAGAGGAAACACCATTCGACAAAAACCCCGGCCTCGGCACACAGCTTCAGCGTCTGGATGTTCTGAATTCCGCTGACCCCTTTTCTCATATGCGCAAGGGTCGGAGTATCGAAGGTCTCAATACCCGGCTGGATCTTTCGAACGCCGGCGTCGGCCAGACGGGCGATCACGGTCGGCGAAAGGTTCGATTTGACCTCGAAATGCATCAGGAATGGTCTGGTGTCCTGCGCAAGCTTCGGGATCAGGGTCTTGAGGTAGCGGTGATCCAGAATGTTGTCGACCACGACAAGATCCGGGCCATAGAGATCGGCAAGCGTGCAGAATTCGACATAAGCCCGCTCGGCGGACTTGCTCCGGTAGGTCATCGATTGGCCGTTCAGCCCGCAGAAAGTGCAATGGTGTTTCGCGCCCCACCAGCAGCCGCGCGATGTTTCGATCGTCGCAGATGGCACAAGGCGCTCTGATAGCCCCGGAGTGCTTTGAAATTGTTCAAAGAAAGCGTTGAAATCCGGGATGGGCAGCGTATTCAGATCCGTGGTCAGGCGCGGTCGAGACTCCTCCAGCGGGTTATCCAATTGGCTTTGGTTCAGAAACCCCTCGACCACGGGCAAGGGTCTGCTGGGCCCCAGGGCTTTCAGAAACTCGGGAAAAGCATGGTCGCCCTCGCCAATGCAAACCGCGTCCAGTTCAGGATGGGCCTGCAAAAGCGCGCGCCCGAGCGGCCCTTCGCAATTTGCGCCGCCCATGACGATGATCACGTCGGCTGACCGTCTCCGCACGGCCCGGGCCAGTGCGATCGAGGCCATGACCTGTTGGAACGAAGACGTAATCCCGATCACGGTCGGGTTTTGTTCCATCACCGCATCGGCGCAACGTTGGACGAATGCTCCGGCTTGCTTTCGGGCGGCAATGGCGTTTTGCATGAACGCCAGCCATTCGACACCCGACACATAGTCACCAAGAACCGTGGTCAGGTAGTCCATCGCGTCCAGATCGCTGCGCGGATAGATCAGATCGCTGAATATCCATTCACCCAGCAGCGCCTGATAGCAGCGGCCATCAGACAGCATGAAATACTCATCGAGGCCGATCGCCTCGGCATAGTCGAAGCTGAAGTACTTCTCGGTCGTCGCAAAGCCGTTGTCCCGTGCCAGCTGCGCAAGAAGAGACATCCCAAGCCCTGGATGTTGCAGGGAAGAAAACGGCATGGACACCAGACACAGCTGATGCAGGGCTGCGCCTTGGTCCTGACTGGAGACGGTCGCGCTTTCGCTCATGCGAAGTTACGCGCAGCGGGGCCGGATCACACCGTCGGACGTATCTTCATAGGCTTTCTTGATGTCTTGCATCGCCGACTTCAGGTCGGATTCACCGGAAAAGACGTTCCCAATCGCGGCCAACAGCTTGCGCGCCTCGCCATCCTGATCGAGCGAGATTCCCAAGCGGTTTACTACGCCTTCGGGGTTGTCGATGAATTCTTTTCGAAAGGCCTCGTCAAGGATGCCGCGGCCAATGATCTGCTGAACATCTTCCAGGGTCAAACCCCGAGTATGGTGGTCACTCATAATTGTTCCTTTCGCAATACAAGGCCAATTGTTAATAGTTTTTTTACTCAATATCAATGCCGTGGATGGTCCGCGCCACCCTTGCGTGGTGTCTGGAAAAAGGCCGGGATCAGCGACATACTGTACTCGGGCAGTCGGGGGGCGCTTGAACATGAGGAAACAGGTCCAGATCGAACCGACCGAGCGCAGAATGTGCACGGTTCTGTTCGCCGACATTGTTCGTTCGACCATGATGATCGGCAGTTTGGATCCCGAAGACGCCGTCAGCCATCTGGGCCCTGCCATCGAACTGATCATGTCGATCTGCGAAAATTTCGGCGCAACGACATTGTTCACCGGCGATGGAGCGCTCGCGGTTTTTGGATCACCGAACGCGGACGAGGATCACGCGGTCAAGGCAATAGCCAGCGCCCAGCGGATCATCGAACGCATCGGCAAGCTGGACGATCGGCAGTTGGATGTGCGGGTTGGCGTTCATTCCGGCGAATTGCTGGTGGGCCAGTTGCAACACACCCTCGGGGAAGAGCAGGCCTTTCTAGGACCGGTCATGAACATCGCCAGCAAGATCGAGGCCGCAGCCAGAAAGAACGTGGTCACGGTTTCCGGTCAGGTTTTGGAGAATGCCGGCGATCTGTTCGACCATACCCATGTGGGCGATCTCGAGCTGGACGGGGGTGCGGGTCCGATCAAACTGTTCGAAATCACCGGCCGCAAAGAACAGGTGTCGCGCTGGATGGCGCGGGCGCGCCGCGAACGTTCGCCATTTGTCGGACGCGAAAGGGAACTGGCCGAGCTTGTTGCGGCGTGGAACCAGGCGCGCGACGGCAAGGGCAACTCGGTTCTGTTGTTGGGGGCGGCTGGCGTTGGCAAATCTCGGCTGCTGCATGAGTTGGTCGAGAACTGGCCTCTGGGCGCGCACCAGGTTCTGGAGTTCAACTGCTTTTCGCTGGATCAGGAAGCTGCGTATCTGCCGATCACCCGCGTGATCAATGCCCGTTTGGGACTGTCGGACACCAAATCCGATGCAGAACTGGACCAAAAGCTGTCCGACGTTCTGGGCGGGACCAAGTTCCTGGATGCGCATACCCGATCGGCCCTGTATTCGCTGTTCAGCCGTTTCCAAATGGAACCGGCACTGTCGGCTGTAGACCCGTCTCGCCGACGGAGGCAATTGAACCAGATGCTGTCGCGGCTGGTTCTGTCGATGAAGCAGGACAAGCCCCTGCTTCTGTTGTTCGAGGATTTGCATTGGGCCGACCAGGGCACTCTGGACGTCATCGACAACCTGCTGGGTCAGGTGCGGGGAACGAATGTTCTGATCCTTCTGACCTCGCGCAACGCGAACCTGTTCACGAACGACCCGATGGGTTTGCTCAAGGTCGTTCCGGTCGCCCCGCTGGGCGAGGCGGCCTGCAAGGACCTGATCACGCGCTTGCTGGGCCAGAGCGACATCGATGGTCAGCTGGGCTCATACATCGAAGCCATGAGCGGCCGCACACCGCTTTTCGTTGAAGAATTTGCCCACCACATGCGGGACCGCATGTCGCAAGCCGGGTTCAAGGACGGAGCGATGGACAGCCTGGGCGACATTGAGATCCCCGCCCGGGTTCAACCGTTGATCGCATCCCGGATTGATGCACTGCAAAGCGAGGACCGCAAAGCTCTGCAGCTGGTTGCCGTCGGCGGGTTGCAGTGGACGTGGGGTGTTCTGGCCGACACGCTTCAACGGCTGGGCTTCGACGCCAAAACCCAGATTTCGACATTGGTAGAACGCGGTTTTCTTGAGCTGCCGGAATCTCAGGACGGTCAGCAGCTGCGGTTCAGCCATGCGTTGGTGCAGAAGGTTGGGTATCGCAGTATTCCCCGCCAGCGCCGCGCAAGGCTGCACCGTGCGATCTATGAAACTCTGCTGAGCCGCGGCACATCCGACGATCTGGACGTGGCACAGTCCATCGCCCGTCACGCGGACAAGGGCGAGTTATGGCTGGAGGCTGCCGAGGCCTATACGCGGTGCGGCGAGCTGTCGATCAAGCTGTTTTCGTTTGAGGCCGCCGTCTCATATTTCGAAAACGCCCTGCGGTGCATCGACCAAGTTCAAAAGCGGACCGGCACTCAGGTGGCTGTTGACCTCGGGCTACGCGCCCGGCGCGGTCTGCGCGTTTCGCTGGTGGCCAGCGGGAACTTCAACCGTATCCTGACCATCTCACGCGAGGCGGAAGCCTTGTCCGATGCGTTGGGGGACACATCCGCGCGCGTTGCGTTTCAGGTCGACCAGGCGATCATGCTGACGATCCTGGCGGATGTGCGGCAAGCTATGGAGGTGTCTGAGCGCGCGCTGCGGAGCGCAACCGACGCCGAAGATCCGCGCCTGCAGGCAAACGCGGCCTTTGCGCTGGCCCAGGCTGCGTGGTTTCACGGTAACTTCGCGGCCGCACGGTCGGCGATTGATCAACATGCGGACCTGTTCCAGACGGTGTTCCGTGTGGCCGAAGCGGGCACCACCGGGTCGATTTCGGTGCTTGGGCTTGCAACCCGTGCCAACGCCAACAGCATGATGCATCGGTTTGACGAAGCGGATGCCGGTATCCGCGAGGTCCTGTCGATCGCCGAAGAAACCGGCAAGGCCTATGACTTGAGTTTTGCGCTGATCGCGCGGGGGATCTGGTGCTGGCAGCGAAACGAACCGGCTGACGCCGCCATTGCGTTGCGTCGCGCCTTGCGCGTGTCGGACGATGCTGGAATCGATGTTCTGTGCTGTTTCGCAGCGGCTCCCCTCGCTCGGGTGCAGTCGGTTCTGGGTGAACTTCCGGATGCCCGGCTGGTCCTGAACCGAGGTCTCGAACTGGCGCGGGACATGGAGATGGAGGCCTTCGTCGCCTGGCTGCTGTCGGCCGAAGTGCAGGTTCTGGCGCAGGAAGGCAGAACGAAGGAGGCCAAGGAACTGCAATCCGATTTGAACGACCTGTGTGACCGCAACGGGTATTTCCAGCACGAGCAATCCAAGGCATTGAGGGCGTTTGAGACTTGAACACCCCGAAAAATCTCGGCTGAAACGACTGCGCATTCTGGCGCTACGACTTCAGCGTTGCAGGTTCAGCATCAGCCGGCCAAATCCGGCCGGCGGCGTGGTGATCCCGGCCATTTCCATTGCCTGAAATGCCATCGCCTGATTTGAAGTGACAACGGGCTTGCCAACAGTTTTTTCAAGCCGGTCGATGATTTCCACGCTGCGCATGTCCGTACAGGACAAAACCAACACCTCGGCCTCGGGGCAGTCTGCAGCCAAACCCAGGTCAAACACTGCCTGTGGGGTCAGAGCACCTTGGCCGTAATTGTCCAGCTGGCCTGCTACTTCGGACCGCGACACGGTTGAAATGCCAGTCTCGGCCAGGAACCGGATTGCCGAGTCATTGATGTCTGCGACATAGGGAGAGGCAAAGCCGATGCGTGTCGCCCCCAGCGTACGCAGCGCATGCACCAGGGCGCCCGCGGCCGTAACGGTCTGCGCCCCGCTGCTGGTCCTGATACGATCGGCAAGTTCGCGATCGAAGGCCGGGCCATGGGTCAGCGTTGCCGAGGTACACCCGTAAAGAATGACATCCGGCCGGACACCGAGCAAAAGCCTGAGCGGCTCATCCAGATCGGCGGCGCCAAGACCGTGCATTTGGGCAGCATCGGGGATTTCTTCCTGATCATAGCCACCCATCCGGGCAAAGTGCAGTGAAACGCCCTCGGGCCGTAGCATCGTCATGTCGGGTTCGAGATTGGTGTTCGTGAACGGCACGAGAATGCCGAAACGGGACCGGCCTCTGGATGGGTGGAAATTTGGCTGTGTCATGGCTGAAGCTCCTCGGCCCAATGTTCCAGAACTGCGGCCATGAGTTCGAGGTCTGCAGTCTGACCGATGGTGGCACGTAGGCAATTGGCCAGTCCCGCGCTGGATTGCGGTCTCAGGAATATGCCTTTTTCCCGTAGGGCTTTGTCGGCTCTGGTCGCGGTGGATTGGTCCGCAAAGCGGATCAGCAGAAAGTTGGTATGGCTTTTGGGAACGTCGTACCCGGCGGACCGAAGGCGATTGGCAAACCGGTCGCGCAGCTCGGCAGTGAGGGCACATGTCTCGAGCATGTAGTCCTGATCGTTCAGAGCGGCCAAGGCGGCGGCCTGTCCGCACACCGACACATTGTTTGGGTTCATCACCTTGCGTATCTGGACCGCGATCTGCGGTGGGAACAGGCCCCAGCCCACGCGAAATCCGGCCAGCCCGTAGGCCTTGGACAGAGTTCGAAGAACGACCGTGTCCCCCCGCGCGACAAGGTCGAACATCGGCTCGTTCAGATCATCGGCGAACTCGCCATAGGCCTCGTCGATCACAAGCAGGGTGTTTTCACGCAACCCTTCACGAAGCCGCAGCAGATCGCGGCGGGAGATACGGGTGCCTGTCGGGTTGCCGGGATTGGCCACAAATACCAACCTAGTATCCGGCTGCACGGCTGCCAGCAGCGCGTCGAAGGATACGCATCCGTCCACCTCGGCGGCGGTGTCGAAACGGGCGCGGGCCAACTGCGCCACGGTACGAAAAAACGGGTATGCGTTCGCAGGAGCAAGAACGGCGGCGTCTGGCCCGGCAAAGGCCTGCGCCAGACCCGCAATCAACTCCATCGACCCGTTCCCGCACAACAGACCTTGCTCGGGCAGATCATGAAGCTCGGCCAGTCGCGCACACAATGCCGTCCAGTCCGGGTCCGGGTAGAGGTGGCCGTTTGCGGCCGCCTCTGCGACGGCCTGTGCGATCAAGGGACTTGGCGGGCGCAGGCTTTCGTTTTGCGATAGCGAAACAAGGCGCTGTCCTGCCGGCGGATCCAGCTGGGCCAACGCGTAGGGCGACATGGCAGCGACATGGGAAACGGGCCGGATCATGGCTTTATCCCATAGACATGCTGCGCGGCCCGGGCGCTCACAAGCTCGTTCCGCACATCCTGTCGAACGGCCACGGGTGACCTTTCATTGGGTGGCCCAAATCCGCCGCCGCCCGGAGTTTGGAAGATCAGCGTTTCGCCGCCGCCAATCCGCACCTCACCTTTGCCCGGCAAGTCCGCACCGTCGGGGCCGAGACGGATGCGACCGGGCGCGCCCGCCAGTCCGCCGTGCCGTCCCTTGGCTGGGTTTGCGATGCGTTCGACCGAAAGGAACAGCATGAAATCCTCGCTGGTGGAGGAGCGTATTTCGATGTCCTGCCCCAATCCGCCGCGGAGGCGACCGGGGCCACCGCTGTCCTGGCGCAATTCGCGACGTGTGATCAGGACAGGCGCGACAGCCTCGGTTGTCTCGACCTGGCTGCCCCAAACACCCGAGGGGAAGGCCGTCGCCGACAGGCCATCCAGGCTTGGCCTGGCGCCGGTTCCGCCGCTGAACACCAGTTCCAGTGCAAACTGCGTGCCACCGCGGGAAACCGCCTCGGGTGCGTGGCGCAGAGGCAGGTCGTACATGCACGAGGCGCCTTCGGCCGGCACGGCGTCCGGCAGAGCCTGCGACAGGCAGCCATAGACCAGATCCGGGGTCATCTGTCCCAACGTATGGCGCATGGCCACCGGAGCGGGTGGCTGTGCATTCAGAATGCAATCCGGCGGGCCGGTCACGAGGAATGGCGCCAAAGAGCCTGCGTTGTTGGGGATGTCTGGGCCGATGAGGCATCGCAGGGCAAATACCGTGTAAGCCGTTGCATAGTTGAGTGGCACGTTGATGCCTTTGCGCGACAGGCCCGATGTGCCCGAAAAGTCGACCAGAACCCGGTCATCCTTAATGGTCAGGGCCGCGCGCAAGTCGATCTCACACTCGTACCCATCGACGGTCAGCACATTGTGCCAAGTACCCTTTGGCAGTGCCGAGATGGCCTCGATCGTGCCACGGCGCGAGGTTTCGATAATGTAATCGGCCAGACTGTCCAAAGTGTCGATGCCAAACTCGGCCATCATGTCGGCCAGACGCGCTGCGCCTGTTTCGCAGCACGCGATCAATGCGTAGATGTCGCCCTCATTGGCGATGGGCTCGCGCGAGTTGGCTTTGACGATATCCATCAGCAGCGCGTTCAACTGACCTTGGTCGACCAGTCTGCACGGCGGGATACGGAGCCCCTCATCAAAGATATCCGAGCCTTCGGGACCCATGCCCAAACCGCCAAGGTCGACCAGATGCGAGGTGCAGGCCGTAAACCCAACCACATTGCCACGATGAAAGACCGGCATCATCAGCAGGAAATCGTTCAAATGGCCGGATGCGATCCAAGGATCGTTGGTCAGAAAGATGTCGCCCGGCTTCATTTCGGAGCGGGAGTATCGCCCGCACAGGGTCTTCACCGCTTCGGCCATCGTATTGATATGACCCGGCGTTCCGGTAACGGCCTGGGCCAGCATACGGCCGCGTACATCAAAAATACCGGCGGATATGTCGCCGCATTCACGAACGATCGGAGAAAAGGCGGCGCGGATCAGCGCCTGGCCCTGTTCTTCGACCACCGCTAGCAGCCGGTTCCACATGACCTGCAGACGGGTATTCGTCGTGTTCATTCGGCGTCCTCCTGTATCCGGTTGAGCCAGAGATTGCTGCCGCCATCGACGCTGGCCTGAAAATCCGCGCTGACGAATGTGGTGGTTTGAGGCTCGGTAATCAGCGCCGGTCCGCGCAAGCTATCGCCGGGTTCAAGCACGGATCGATCGTAGATACCGGCGTCGCACCAATGCCCGCTGACATCACACAGAATGCGTCGATGGCCGCACGGGCGCACCGTGCGCTGGTGGGCTCCGTCAGGAACCCGGCTGAGGGCAGGAGCGGGCGACGAGATCTCGACAGACCAGTTGAGAATCTCGATCGACATTCCCGGTACCGCGCGGCGGAACAACCGGCTGTACTCGGATTCGAAATCCCGGCGCAGGGTTTCGATGTCTGCAGGCCCAAGTGCCCGATCCGGAAGTGCGATCTCGATCTCATGACCCTGGCCGTGGTACCGCATGAAAGCCTGTTTTCGGATCGACAACTCGGCTTCAGGTGCACCGGCACGGACCACGGTCAGCGCCTCGGCTGTCATTTCGTCAAAAAAAGCGTTGAGACCGTCGAGATCCGGCTGATCCAGAGTGGCATAGCGCGACCGGACGATTTCGAAGGCGACCGGGGCATAAAGAAATCCGACCGCTGACCCTACGCCCGGGTCCTTCGGGATCACGATTTGGTCGACCTGACACCGCCGGGCCACTCGCGTTGCGTGCAATGGCCCATTGCCGCCAAAGGCGATCATCACTCGGGTTGCCAACTCTTTTCCGGACTCGACCGCGTGCATCCGACCTGCGGCGGCCATGCTTTCGTCGACGATTTCGCTGAGACCACGTGCGGCCAGGTCCGGCGCCAAATCCAGTGCGCTCCCGATTTCCACGGTGATGGCCTGTTCGGCGGCTGCCGTGTCAATCGTCAGTCGGCCTTCGGCAAACCGGCCGGGTTCGATCAGGCCCTGCACCACATCGGCGTCTGTCACGGTCGCCGCCCTACCGCCATTGCCGAAAGCGGCAGGGCCTGGCTGTGCGCCGGCACTTTCGGGGCCAACCTGCAGGCGACCTAGCCGGTCGACTCTGGCAATCGAGCCGCCGCCTGCGCCGATTTCGATCATCTCGATCACGGGGATGCGCACCGGCATGCCTGAGCCTTTGATGAAGCGCGCGGCCCTTGCGATTTCGAACCTGCGCGCGGTCTGCGGGCGGAAAGCATCAATCAGACACAGCTTGGCCGTCGTCCCGCCCATGTCAAAGCTGGTTACGGCGCGCGCACCGGTTTCAGCCGCGATCCGTGCGGCAAGGATGGCCCCGCCGGCCGGGCCGGATTCGACCAATCGGATCGGCAGGCGGGCGGCCGTTTCCAGGGTTGTCATACCACCGCCGGCCGTCATCATGAGAATGGGACAGGTCAGCCCCTCTGCGGCGAAGCGGAACTGGAACTCGGCCATATACCCGGCCATCTGGGGCTGGATATAGGCGTTGGCGATAGTGGTGCACAGGCGGTCAAATTCGCGCGCCTCGGGGCTGACTTCGTGCGAGAGCGAGATGGCCAGGTCGGGGAGCGCGCTGAGCAACTGGTCCCGCAGAGCCAGCTCGTGCTTTGGGTTGGCATAGGAATGCATCAGGCATACCGCTACGGCCTGGGCGTCGCTATCCGCAATCTGGCGCACCAGATCGTCCATTCCGGCGACATCCAGCGGTGTCAGTTCGTCACCACGGGCATCCATTCGCCCGCCGATCGTGAAGGCACGGGCGCGTGGGACCAGCAGGTCGGGCTTGACCAGATTGATGTCATACTGGCTGTAGCGACGTTCATACCCAATCTCGAGTATGTCCCGAAACCCGTCGGTGGTTATTGTCGCAACCGGGGCACCGCGCCTCTCGATCAGGGCATTGGTGGCCAGAGTGGTGCCGTGAATGAACCCGGAAACCTGCGAGAAACTGGCGTTGGCGTCATCCAGAACGCGCGTTGCACCAGTCAAGGCGCCGGCGGTTGGATTGTCCGGTGTCGTCGGAGTTTTGGTCGTTGCGAGGATATTGGATTGCCCGTCCATCAGAACGGTATCGGTAAAGGTGCCGCCAATATCGACGGCCAGCCGAAGCCCAGCGTGATTGTGCATAAAATGAAGCCATGGGCAGAAGTTTCAGATCATTCCGGGATGCTGGTTCAGCATCCGGAGACTGCGCAAAAGATCCGTCCCTCGTCAGACGACGAGGTTACAACCGGTTGCCCGGCGGCCTTGGGTGTCTTTGGCGCAGTCAATCACGGCTTGGTCACTCTGATTGTCGATCCGATGGAAAAATGCTGCCCATCGCGGGATCACCTGTCAACAGAAATGCGACCGGCCTAGGCGACGTCTCCCTGCAACTGTAGGCTTAGGTTGTCGGCGGCATCCGGGGCATACCGGTCGATCAGGGCACCCAATTCAGGCCGGCAAGACCCGCAATTTGTTCCGGCGTTCAACGCCGCGCCGATAGCGTCGACACTGATCGCTTTCCCGCACGAGATCGCGTCGACGATCGTCTTCAACCCGACGCCAAAACAGGCGCAGATAATCGGTCCGGTGTCCTTGGCATCTGCGGGCGCGCGGCCGGTCAGAACCTGTGCGGGTGGTATGTCCGGCATCGTCGCAAGATAGTCCCGCATCAAGGGCAGGGGGCGCGGCGAAACGAACAGTGCCGCTTGCAGGCATCCGTCTTGCGACAACGCAATGCGGAAAGACCCTCGGGCCGGATCACCTGCCGTGACCGCGTCCGCATCGGCCAGCGCAAACCATTCGCGGGCGGTTTGTTCCCAATCCTGTATCCGGGCATGATCAGCCAGCTCTGTCCTGTAACCGTTGTCCGTTCGGACCGTCGCGCGGTAGGCGACCGAGGGGGTCAGGGGTTTCCTGGAGACGGCAAAGGCGTACCACGCCGCCTGCATGACACAGATCGAAACGGGTGTGGCCTTGCTTTCAGGTTGTCCGGAAATCGGATCAGTGGTGCCGGGAACCAGCATGTCCACCCGGCCCGAAGGGGCCGTTTCCGCAGTCCAATGGATGGGGGCAAAGACGTGACCGATGCGAACATCTTGGGTGATGCGCGCGCGAAAAATACCACGCCCAGAGGGACTGGTGACTTCGACAAGGTCTGCGCTGGATATCCCCTCGCGGGCGGCGTCCTGGGGGTGAATGTCCACAAACGGCTCGGCCAGATGCGCGGACAGGCGGGCTGAAAGACCGGTCCGGGTCATGGTGTGCCATTGATCCCGTGTGCGTCCGGTGTTCATCACAAAGGGATATTGCTGTCCGGGCAAGGCTGCCGGAGGTCGATGGGCAACGGGAACGATCCGGGCCTTCCCGTCGGAATGAAAGAAGTGTCCGTCACCGAAAAATCTTCCACCTGCGCGCCTGCGATCCAATGGCCAGCGGGTGGGCTCCAATTCGGCATAGCCCGCCTCGTCAATGTCGGAGAAGCCCGAAATGTCGAAGTCTTTCCCGAACCGCGCGGTGATTTGGGACATGGCGGCGTATTCCCGGAATATTTCGGCCGGTGAAGCGTAGTCGAACGCGGTTTTCCATCCCATGCGGCGGCCAACTTCGGCCAAGATGTCCCAATCCGGGCGCGCTTGGCCCGGTGGCTGCAAAACGGCGCGTTGCCGGCTGATGGTTCGGTCCGAATTCGTGACTGTTCCGTTCTTTTCGGCCCACCCGGCGGCCGGCAGCACGACGTCGGCCAGACGCGCCGTGTCGGAGTGCAACGTCAGATCACTGACGACCGTGAACGGGCAGGCGGCGATTGCGTGGCTGACCCTGTCAGCTTCGGGCATGGTTGCCGCCGGGTTGGTGTGGATGATCCAAAGGGCCTTGATCTGCCCATCTTCGACCGCGCGGAACATGTCCACGGCCTTCAGCCCCGAAGACTGCGGTATTGAAGGGGATTGCCAAAACGCCTGAACCGCGGCGCGATGATCGGCGTTTTCGATGTCCAGATGGCAAGCCAGCGTGTTGGCCAGACCACCCACTTCGCGCCCACCCATCGCGTTGGGTTGGCCGGTGACCGAGAACGGGCCCATTCCCGGCCGCCCGATCCGACCGGTGGCCAGATGGCAGTTCAGAATGGCGTTTACCTTGTCGGTCCCGCTGGAGGATTGGTTCACTCCCTGGCTGAAGATCGTCACGACGCGCGGGGTATTGATCCATAGATCGAAAAAGGCGGCGAGTTTTTCGGCGGGCAGGCCGGTTTCCGAGATCTGGTCGTTTCCGGCCGTTTCCAGAGCGGCTTCCAGACCCGAGGTTTGCTTGACGAAGTCCGGGTCCACGGCCCCGCGCCGATGAATCTCGGTCAGCAGCCCGTTGAACAGCGCCACGTCGCTGCCCGGATTCAGCGCCAGATGCAGATCGGCCTGATCGCAGCTGGCGGTGCGCCGTGGGTCGATCACCACGATCCGGGTCCCGCGCGCCTGCCGGGCCGCCAGAACCCGCTGATAAAGAACCGGGTGGCACCACGCCAGGTTCGACCCTACCAGCACCACCAGATCGGCCTGGTCCAGATCCTCGTAGGTGCCCGGCACGGTGTCGGTGCCAAAGGCCCGCTTGTGCCCGGCCACGGTCGAGGCCATGCACAGCCGCGAATTGGTGTCGATATTGGCCGATCCGATGAAGCCCTTCATCAGCTTGTTGGCCACGTAGTAATCCTCGGTCAGCAACTGCCCCGAGACATAGAAGGCCACGCTGTCGGGACCATGCGCCGCGATCGTTTCGCGGAACCGGTCGGCCATCAGTTGCAGCGCCTCGTCCCAGCCCACGTCCCGGCCAAAGGCGCACGGGGTCAGCAGGCGGTGCTCCAGCCCGACCGTTTCTCCCAAAGCTGTGCCCTTGGAACACAACCGTCCGAAATTCGCCGGGTGGTCCGGGTCGCCCCGCACGGTCAGACCTCCCGCCCCGTCCGGGCGCAGCAGCACGCCGCAGCCCACGCCGCAATAGGCGCAGGTGGATCGCACCTCGGGCAGGTTCGAGCCGTCCATCACGCGGCGCTCCGCTCGGTGACGGCGCGGGCGTCCAGCAGGATGCGCCCGCCCTCCAGCCGAACCGGATAGGTGGTGATCCGGCCTTCATCCGCGCCTTGGGCCTCGCCCGTATTCAGGTCGAACACCCAATTGTGCAGCGGGCAGGTCACCGACTGGCCATGCACGATGCCTTCGGACAGCGGCCCTCCCTTGTGGGGGCAGGCATTGCTGGCCGCGAACAGTTCCGCCTCGGCCGTGCGGAAGATGGCGATGCAGCCAAGACGGGTTTTCACCAGACGGGCGCCCCGCAGCGGCACGTCGTCGATATGTCCGATGTCGATCCAGCTCATTCCGCGGCCTCCAGGGTGAAATCTGCAATCGGGGCATAGCTCGGCGCCTTGTCGCGCACATGCTCGGCCCAGGGATCCTTGCGATAGATGCTCTGCGACAGTTCGAACCGCTCGACCAATGCCCGACGGTTTTCGAGGTCGTCGACCACATTGGCCCTGACCCAGTCCATGCCGACCTTGGCCAGCCATTTGTACAACCGGTCCAGATACTTGCCGCCCTCGCGATAGGCCTGGGTGACGGCCATCACAACCTCGATCGCCTCGTCCTCGGTCGGGACCTGGCAGAGCAGCTCGGTTTCCTTGACGTCCATCCCGGCCGCCCCGCCGATACCGATCTGATAGCCCGAGTCCACGCAGACTACGCCGATATCCTTGCAGGTCGCCTCGGCACAGTTGCGCGGGCAACCCGAGACCGCGAGCTTGAGCTTGTGCGGTGTCCACGAGCCCCACAGGATCTGTTCCAGCTTGATGCCAAGGCCGGTGCTGTCCTGGGTTCCGAAGCGGCAGTGATCGGTGCCGACACAGGTTTTGACCGTACGCAAACCCTTGGAATAAGCGTGCCCCGAGACCAGGCCGGCCTTGTTCAGGTCGGCCCAGATGGCGGGCAGGTCCTCGCCCTTGACGCCCAGCAGGTCGATGCGCTGACCGCCGGTGACCTTGACGGTGGGCACGTCATATTTCTCGGCCGCGTCGGCGATGGCGCGCAGCTCGGCCGGGTTGGTGATGCCGCCCCACATGCGGGGCACGACGCTGAAGGTGCCGTCCTTCTGGATGTTGGCGTGTTTGCGTTCGTTGACGAACCGGCTTTGCGGGTCATCACGGTATTCCAGCGGCCAGTCGGCCAGCAGATAATAGTTGATCGCCGGCCGGCAGACATGGCAGCCATTGGGCGTTTTCCAGCCCAACTCCTGCCAGACGGCGGCCTGGCTTTTCAACTCTTGCGCCTTGATCAGGCGGCGCACGTCCTCGTGGGTCAGATCGGTGCACCCGCAGATCGGTTGCGCCGCCGGCATCTGGAACTCATCGCCAAGCGTGACCTGCAGGACCTGTTCGACCAGACCCGTGCACGTTCCGCAGGATGCGCTGGCCTTGGTGCTGGCGCGCACGGCGGCCAGATCGGTGGCCCCGGCGGCGATCGCCTCGACGATGGTGCCCTTGCATACGCCGTTGCAGCCGCAGATCTCCGCCTCAGGCGGCAATGCTGCAACGGCTGAGAGAGGGTCCGCGGTGTCGCCTCCCTGATAGGCCGGGCCGAAGATCAGCGTGTCGCGCATCTCGTCGATGTCGGTGCCGTCCTTGATCAGGCCGAAGAACCAGCTGCCATCGGCGGTGTCGCCATACATGACCGCGCCGATCAGGCGGTCGTCTTCGATCACCAGCCGCTTGTAGACCCCGCGCGCCGGGTCGCGGAACACGATGTCATCGCGTCCCTCGCCCTCGGCGAAGTCTCCGGCGCTGAACAGGTCGCAGCCGGTGACCTTCAGCTTGGTGGCCAGTTCCTTGACCACGAAAGCATCCGGCTGGCCCAGCAGGGTATTGGCCACGACCTTGGCCTGATCGAAAAGCGGCGCCACCAGGCCGAACAGGTGGCCGTCGAATTCGACGCATTCGCCCACGGCCATCACATCCGGGTCCGAGCTTTGCATCTGCGCGTTCACCTCGATCCCGCGGGCAACGTCCAGCCCGGCATCGGTGGCCAGCCGGGTTTCGGGGCGGATGCCGACGGCCATCACCACCAGGTCGGCGGGCAGCGTCTCGCCGCTTTCCAGCAGCACCGCCTCGGCGCGACCCTCGCCCAGAATGGCCTTGGTCGAGGCCTGGGTTCGCACGGTGATCCCCCGCCTTTCCAGATCCTTGCGCAGCAGGTATCCGGCGGCCTCATCCAGCTGCCGTTCCATCAGATGGCCCATCAGGTGCACCACGGTGACGGTCATGCCGCGCTCGGCCAGCCCCGCCGCGGCCTCGAGCCCCAGAAGCCCGCCGCCGATCACCACCGCGTTGCCACCCTTGGCGGCCGCGTCGATCATCGCGTTGGTGTCGTCCAGATCGCGATAGGTGATGACGCCGGGCAGGTCCTTGCCCGGAACCGGAATGATGAACGGGGCCGAGCCGGTGGCGATCAGCAGCTTGTCATAGGGCACATGACCGTTTTCGCCCTCGACCACCTTCATCTCGCGGTCGATCTTCACCACATGCTCGCCAAAGCGGCAGGCGATGCCCCGCTGCGCGTACCAGTCGCCGTCATGGGTGACGATGTCCTCATAGGTCTTATCGCCCGAAAGAACCGGGCTGAGCATAATGCGGTTGTAGTTTCCGCGCGGTTCGGCGTTGAACAGGGTGATGTCGAACGCATCCGGCGCGGTCTCGGTCAGATGTTCAAGCACGCGGCCCGACGCCATCCCGGCACCGATCACGACAAGTTTCTGTTTCATGGGGTCACTCCGCTGCAATGGCCTTGGGGGCGGGCGATTTTGGCTTGGCGCCGTGTTCGTATTCTTCGAGGAAATCCAGCACTTCCTGCCGGTAGGCGTAATAGTCGGGATGTTCGAGCAACGCCTTGCGGGTGCGCGGGCGGGGCAGGTCGACGCGGGTGATCTTGCCGATCGTGGCCTGCGGGCCATTGGTCATCATCACCACCCGGTCGGCCAGCAGGATCGCCTCGTCCACGTCATGGGTGACGCAGATCGCGGTGACCTTGGTGCGCGACCAGACCTCCATCAGAACCTCCTGCAGCTCCCAGCGGGTCAGGCTGTCGAGCATCCCGAAAGGCTCATCCAGCAACAGCAGCTTGGGCGACAGGGCAAAGGCCCGGGCGATGCCGACGCGCTGTCTCATGCCGTTCGACAGGTCGCTGGCCTGCTTGTCCATCGCATCGGCCAGACCGACGCGTTCCAAGTAATACTCCACCACGTCCTGCCGTTCGGCCTGGCTGGCGTTCGGATAGACCTTGTCGACACCGATCGCCACGTTCTCTTTCGCGGACAGCCACGGGAACAGGTTGGGCGACTGGAACACCACCGCGCGTTCAGGGTCGGCACCTTCGACGTGGCGGCCATCCAGCTTGATCGCGCCTTTGGAAATCTCGTTCAGCCCCGCCGCCATGGTCAGCACCGTGGATTTGCCACAGCCCGAATGACCGATCAGCGAGATGAACTCGCCCTTGTCGATCTTCAGGTCGAAATCCTCGACCACGGTCAGCGGCCCCTTGGGCGTGGGATAGACCTTGTGCAGTTGCGAGAAATCCAGGAACCGGCTGTCGATCATGCCCTTCTGCGCCTCGGTCACGGCGGCGGGCACACCGTGGATCGGCGTGACCTCGGGCAGGATGCGGGTGCCTTCGACCTTGGCCTCGATCCCCACATCCATCAGGTATTTGGTGACCTCGGCGCGCAGGCGCTTGAAGGTTTCATCGGTGTTCATCGCCGCCCGGTCGCGCGGGCGCGGGATCGAGACGCGGAACTCCTGCCCCAGCGTGCCGTCGGGGTTCAGGGCGATGATCCGGTCGGCCAGGATGATTGCCTCGTCCACGTCATTGGTGATCAGCACGCAGGTCTTGCGGTCAGCTTCCCAGATGCGCTCGATCTCGTCGGCCAGGTTGGCGCGGGTCAGCGCGTCCAGCGCCGACAACGGCTCGTCCAGTAACAAGACCTCGGGGTTCATGGCCAGCGCCCGGGCCACGTTGACCCGCTGGCGCATCCCCCCCGACAATTCGGCCGGACGGCGCGACGCCGCGTGGCTGAGGCCGACCATCTTGACGTAATGGGCCACTTTCGCGGCCTTCTCGGCCTTGGGCAGGCCCGGAAAGACCGTATCGACCGCCAGCCCGACATTGCCGCTGACCGTCAGCCACGGCATCAGCGAGTAGTTCTGAAAGATCACGCCGCGTTCCGGCCCCGGCCCCTTGATCGGCGCGCCCTTGAAGGTGACCTGACCGCGGCTGGGCATGTCTAGCCCGGCCAACAGGTTGATCAGCGTGGTCTTGCCGGTGCCGGAAAAGCCCAGGATCACCAGGAACTCGCCCTCCTGCACCTGCAGGTCGATGCCGTTCAGAACATCGGTGTGCCCGGTGCCTTCGCCGAAGGATTTCGAGACGTTTTCGAAGCTGAGAATGCTCATTACGCTCACCGGTTGTTGGTAAAGGTAAACAGGGACTGCAGCGCGTACATCACTCGGTCCAGCAGGAAACCGATGATGCCGATGGTAAAGACCGCCACCATGATCCGGGCCAGCGAGCTGGACGAGCCGTTCTGGAACTCGTCCCAGACGAATTTGCCCAGGCCCGGGTTCTGCGCCAGCATCTCGGCCGCGATCAGAACCATCCAGCCCACGCCCAGCGACAGGCGCAGGCCGGTGAAGATCAGCGGCAGCGCCGAGGGCAGCACCAGCTTGGTGATCTTGGTCCAGGTGTTCATCTTCAGAACCTTGGACACGTTCACCAGATCCTTGTCGATCGACGCCACGCCCAACGAGGTGTTGATCAGCGTGGGCCACAGCGAACACAGCGTCACAGTGATGGCCGAAATCAGGAAGGATTTCGCGAACCAGCCATCATTGGTGACATAGATTGCCGAGACGATCATCGTCACGATCGGCAGCCAGGCCAGCGGCGAGACCGGCTTGAACACCTGGATCAACGGGTTCAGCGCCGCGTTTGCGGTGGGCGACAGACCCGCCGCGATGCCCAGCGGCACCGCCACGACCGTGGCGATCAGGAATCCGAAGAACACGGTTTTGATCGAGGTCCAGATCTGCTGGTAGTAGGACGGCGCGCCGGTATAGGCGACCTGCTTGACCTCGTCCGCGCGGCCGGCCTCGATCAGCTTCTGGTTCCGCTTTTCGACCATCGCCTCGAACTTGGCGCGTTTGGCGGCCTTGGCCTGAGCGTCCTGATTCAGGTTGACCAATTCCTCCCAGACCTGCGCCGGGCCAGGCACCGCCCCAAGCGAGGTCTGCACCTTGGGCGCCAGCGTAGCCCATAGCAGCAAAAAGGCGCAGATCGACAGGATCGGCACGATCAGCAGCCGCCAGATCTCGGCCATCTGGGCGCGGGGATTGTCGCCGGCGGCGGCCTTCAGAACCGGCGTGGCCCAGCTGAGGCCCAACACCTGGAACCATTTGTCGGCGGCGTTGATGCGGGTGAAAAGACGGGCGCGGCGCGCGTCCCGTGCGGCGTCTGCGTTGAATTCCGGATCGACCGTTGTCATCTGATGCGTCCTTGCGATGGCGGGGCGTTTCAGGGGCCCTGCCCGACCGCAGCCGGGCAGGGCGGTTCGGGGTCAGCCTTGGACTTCGGTCCCGACGACCTTCTGGTCGCCCTTCAGGCCGATCGGTAGGCTTTCGAGATAGGCGTTCGGCGCGCGGCCATCGAAGGGAATGCCGTCGATGATGTCCTCGGCCGGAGTGGGTGCCTTGTAGCCGTCGCTGTCCCAGGGAAAGTCGGCCTCGTCCGCCAGGCCTTCTTCGACCAGAAGGCGCGCGGCCTGCAGATAGATCTCGGGCTTGTAGACCGACTTGGCGACCTCGTCATACCAGTTGTCTGCCTTGGCTTCGGGGATCTGCCCCCAGCGGCGCATCTGGGTCAGGTACCAGACCGCGTCGGAATAGAACGGATAGGTCGCGTTGTAGCGGAAGAATACGTTGAAATCGGGCACCTCGCGCTTGTCGCCCTTTTCGTATTCGAACGTGCCGGTCATCGAGTTGGCGATCACCTCGTAATCGGCCCCGACATATTCCGGGCGGCTGAGGATCTCGACCGCCTCGGGGCGGTTGGCATTGTCGTTCTCGTCCAGCCACATCGCCGCGCGGATCAGCGCCTTGGTTACGGCCAAGGTGGTGTTCGGGTATTCCTCGGCGAATTCGGCGGTGATGCCGAATACCTTTTCAGGGTTGTTCTTCCACAGCTCGTAGTCGGTGATGACCGGAACGCCGATGCCCTTGAACACCGCCTGCTGGTTCCACGGCTCGCCCACGCAATAGCCATGGATCGTGCCAGCCTCGAGCGTGGCCGGCATCTGCGGCGGCGGGGTGACCGACAGGAACACGTCCGCGCCGATCTGGCCGGTCACGTTTTCGGGGCTGTAATAGCCCGGGTTCAGACCCCCGGCGGCCAGCCAGTAGCGCAGCTCGTAATTGTGGGTCGAAACCGGAAACACCATGCCCATGTTGAAGGGCTTGCCCTCGGCCCTGTACTTCTCGACCACCGGAGCCAGCGCCTCGGCGCTGATCGGGTGCTGCGGGCGGCCGTCGTCCATCACCGGGATGTTGGGTTTCATCTCCGCCCAGACCTCGTTCGATACCGTGATGCCGTTGCCGTTCAGGTCCATCGAGAAGGGCGTGATGATATGCGCCTCGGTTCCATAACCAATGGTCGCCGCCAGCGGTTGACCGGCCAGCATATGCGCACCGTCCAACTGGCCGCCGATCACGCCGTCCAGCAGAACCTTCCAGTTGGCCTGCGCCTCGAGCGTCACGAACAGGCCTTCGTCCAGGAAATACCCCTGCTCATAGGCCACGGCCAGCGGCGCCATGTCGGTCAGCTTGATGAAGCCGAAGGTCAGTTCGTCCTTTTCCAGCTCCAGCATTTCTGCGGTGGCCGGCGCAACAAGGGCTGTCGTCGCAACAAGACTCAGAATGAGTTTTTTCATCTTTGTTCCTTTCGGTCCGGCCCAAACCGGGCTGGGTGGCGACCCGAGCAACGTTCGGGCCAAAAAAAAGCCGCCGACACACACCGCCGGAAGGAGAAGGCGGTTGGTCGAGCGGCTTTGCTCAGAAGTTTTGCCCAAGACATCGGGCGAATTCCTACGGTGGGCGACGTTGCCTGCCGTTGTCCTGATAAACGCACCGGTGAGCAGATGAGTCATCCAAAATTGACGGCCATCAGGCGAAAATTCTGCAACGCAGCATTATTTGACGCTGCAGTGCAAAAAAATTAGGCGCACTTACTGGGAAGGCTCAAAAATCCGACTGTCGAAAAAGACATTTCGCGGCAACATCAGCTTTCCGCCCGGCCCGGCCATTAGCGTCGGGTCGTCGCCGGCACCCTCGGGCTTTTCAGATTCGATGGGCATGACAACACCGATTCCCTGCAGCTCGCGCCGATACAGGTCACTTTGGAACACATCGGCCGCCGTACGCTCGGCATTTGACGGATCAAGACCATATCTTCGCGCCATGTGATGCGCGATCCATTTGGCTTGACTGCGCCAAGGAAAGCCCGTTGCTCCTTCATGAAAAGTGACAAACCGGTCGACCTGACGCTGATCACCGCGCGCTGAAATCGCAAATTGACCGGTCAATGCCCGGTCGACCAGGTCCGCCGGAACATCCAGGTATAGCCTCTGCGCCAGCATCTCCGACGCCGTAGTCAGGCTATCGGGATTTGAAAGCCACCGGCCCGCCCGCCAGATCGCCCGCAGCAATGCGCCTGTCAGATGTGGTTCCGTCTGTGCCCAATCCGTTCGCACGGCCAGGACCTTTTCCGGGGCACAGGACCAGATCGCGTTTCCCGGCAGCAGGAGCGCACCCACCCGGTCATCGACGGAAAACGACCCCCAGGGCTCACCCACGCAGAAAGCATCGATCTCACCGGCGGCCAGGGCCTGGGCCATCAGCGGTGGGGGAACGGTGCGGATCTCAACCTGGGTCGAGGCGAGTTCCGTGCCGCTGACCCAATATCGCAGCAGTTCCACATGCATGGAAAACGGAAACGGAACCCCGAAGGTCAGCGTTCCACCGGCCGCTTTTGCCAATGCCGCTCCGGCCGCAGTGGCGTTGCTGAAATCGAAGGCATAGCCATTTTCGCGCAGCCGCGCCTCCAGTTGGCGGCCAACGCCGATCACGTTTCCATTGACCGACAGGACCGACACGGCCGAAAGGGGCGTGACGATCCCCCCAAGCCCCAGCGCCATGGCCACCGGGACAGGGGACAGCAGATGTGCCGCATCAACATGTCCGAAGGCCAGCATGTCCCGCAACGAGGACCAGGACGGGGCGGGGCGCAGGTCCAAGGAGATGCCCTCGGCCTGATCATATCCCATCTCGTGCGCCACGATCAGGGGGGCCGCATCGACCAACGGCATATAGGCCGCTCGGAGCGAGACCGCCCTCATGACAGCAGCCCCGAAGCGGTCACCAAAGCCTCGGCAACATCGGCCACCCGACGATTCTGATTCATGGCGGTCTTGCGCAGCAGGGCATATGCTTCATCTTCCTGAATGCCCTTTGCTTTCATCAACAGCCCTTTCGCGCGGTCGATCACCTTGCGCTCTTCCAATGCGCGTCGGGTTTCCGCCAACTCGGTCCGCATCTGGCGCAGTACTTGGAAACGGGCGATGGCGGTGTCGATGATGGGCTTGACCCTTTCGGGATGCAGACCGTCGACGACATAGGCCGAGACACCTGCTTCGACCGCAGCTTTGGACAGGCCGCCTGCAGCCCCGGATACGAACATGGCAACCGGCCGCTCCATCGGGCCGGAGGCGGTTGTCAGTTCTTCAAGCATGTCCCGAGATGGATTGTCGATGTCGATCAGAACGACATCGGGATTGTGGACAGCAATCTTGCGCGGCAATTCAGACACGCCATCGATCACGTGCGCCTCGACGCTCCCCGCCGCTTTCAGGGCCTCGAGGATCGCATCGGCGCGGTCCGGGTTCTGTTCGACTACAACAACGGTCAACGTTTGGTTCATAACATCGAACTGACCAAGCCGGCAGAGCGAGGCAATGCCACCCTCGGAGCGCTGCGCTCAATTCTCTGGAAAGCGCCTATCCAGATGGCAGATCGTGCGCAGATGCCGAATAATTGAGCACGTTGCTGCCCCGGACATATTTGGAGATACGACCAACCAACAAAAAAGGCGCCGCAGGGCGCCTTGTTTTATTGGTCGGAGTGAGAGGATTCGAACCTCCGACCCCTGCCTCCCGAAGACCGGGGGCAATGGCCAAGTTGTTGTTTTTTAGTCACGAGAGCCCTGTTTCTCAAGCGGTTCAACCAATCAAACCAGTCAAGTTCTGGTTCGGCTGGTTCATTGAACCTGGGAGCACTGTCTACTGAGTTGCCCACACTCTGACCAACGCGGTTTTGCCTGGCAAATTGATTAGTAGATGTCGACATCTTGGCCATTCAAATCATCGAGGTCTTCATCAAACTCTTCTGTTTCGAACTCGAAGTCAGACAGGAAATCCAGGCGCAAACGCTGTTGCCGGCTGTTCTCCCCTCTTCGGCTCCTGAGCACGCTTGCAACCGACGTGAAACCCTCGTCAATCGCCAAGAAGCTGATCTTCTTATCGAGGAGAGGGGAGAAAAATGGGTTGTTCTCAATGAAATCGGAGTTTCCGACTGGGTTCACACCTTGTCTCACGCTTTCATAAGCATATAACCACATTGGTCCTTGAAGAGCATCGTCACTGAGAAAGCTCGACCAGGTCGAATAATCAACATTGCCAGACACAACGTTTCTAGATGCAGCGACGTTGACGAGCAGCGCAACCATCGAGTTCTCGATTTCGAACAGTGCTTCAATTCGCTTCGCTGGTAATTCCACCTGAAGACGTAGGGCTAGAAAAAGCAGCCAAATTATCTCACCAGTCCGATTCTCGCTTGCTAGTGCTGGAAGTCGGCTTTCTAGAAAGCTCTTGAGCGAAGCGCGGTTTACGTCGCCATGGGCCACCTCACGAAGGATGAGTATTTCTACGAGAAACGATACTAGGCTCGAATTTCTTCGATAAGCATTAATGAGTTGACCCTGTATACGATCCCACTCCAGTGCCAGCACAAACGCTGATCGTGCATTCTGAAATGCAAACTTTTCGGCATTGATGTCTGGCTGCTCTACGCAGACCCGGCCAACCTCATAGAAAAAACGCTGAAAAGAGCTAAAACTCAAGTCTCCACTAGGGATGTAGTCCCTTACCGCTTGCTTCCAGCCAGAGCTAAACCTGACCGAAGTGGGGAAAACGGCTGACTTGTCACTGTTGAGCTCCAGCTCATACGATGCGGCGGCTTGACGAAGAGCAGCTATCAAGCTTTCGCCGTTCGCGCCGTCTACGGATCCTATTGTGTAGTCGTCGACATACCGTGACGCAGTTTTGTTGGTTACATTTATTCGATTACGAAGTGAAACATCTATGGCTGACGCGACAACTTCAGCAATTAGGCGCGAAGTGTCGGGGCCAACGGGTAATCCAATGGTTTGGCCATCCTGAGCGTTCCGACAATACAAGTCCAACAGATTGCCGAAATGAGTGTAAGATCTGTTCTGTTTGGCCCATGCCTTTCCATAGATAGCCCACGGGATTGCGTGTGTGTAAATCGAATGAAAGAACGCGCGAATGTCGGCGACGGAAAAGTGCTCCATGCGCGATGCAAGATCAACCCGGAAGTCGTCTCGAAGATCGATGCTTGGTCGAAAAAGTGCCCTTTGCCCTGTCCAATCGAAGACTAAGGGAGATGCCGACAAACCAGATTTCTTTGCAACTTTCCGGAGGGCTACAAAGTGTTCAGAAATGGTGTGAGCTATTGCCAGGTAAGATATTGGGTTAATAACGCCGTGCTTGCGATCGTCGCGCCCAAACCTTGGAAAATAGAAGCTGCTTGGCTCCGATGTATAGGTTCTTATCGCGGGAGGACCACCGTTTCTCCGAGGTGGGATCGCTTGAAGCGCTGCCCAGATCGATCGCCGATACTTCGCAAGGTCTTCGGAAACGAAGCATGGCGGCAACTCAGGTGCAAAAAAGCCATGCGAGATTAGACGACGAAACCTATCTGATTTGGTCTTCGCGGTCATACCTCCACCCTCGTGAAATTGAAATTGGCCCTGAATCCAAGCTCGACTTTAATAACGTCGACTGCGAAGCATCTTGACCACAAAAAAACACACAACTCAAGGTAGATTTGATCGGCAGGCGAGACTGGTAAGGCTCACCTGCATTTTAGTTTGCTAGAGTAATTCTTTCCCACCACACATCCCCAACCTGGCCGTCGCTATATCGAAGACAAGCAGCTCGTGCTGCGTCACATTTGAGAGAGTGGAAATGACCAAGAAACCGCATGCAGACACCAGACTGGCGAAATACGTAGAACGCCGGGTGCTCGAATTGAAACCGACCAAGAGCCAGGCCGATATTGCATCACAGGCCGGATATACCAACGCCAATATGATCACTATGATCAAACAGGGAAGTTCAAAGGTTGCGCTTGATCGCGTGCCTGCTCTTGCCAAGGCGTTGGAGTGCGATCCTGCCTACTTGATGCGTCTTTCATTAGAGCAGGCAATCGGAGAAACCGCCGCTGCGTCCGTTGTCGAGATTTTCGGAGATCCGGTGACCGAGAACGAACGCTCCTGGCTGAAAGCGATCCGTGAGGCCTCCGACAATTCCGATCCCCGGCTAACCAGCAGATCACAGGCCTCGATCAAGTCGATCTTTGGAAAATGAGAGACGAGAGTATGCACAACGAAGCATTGACGTCCAACGAGCACGCTTGGTTACGCTTCCTGCGTGAGTTGAGCAATCACAGCGACCCGGAACCCACATTGCATCAGGTCCAGCTGTTGAGACGCGTCTGCTCTCGCAGACCGGAATAACGCCGTGAGCGCTGGGGCAGTTCAAGCCATCATTGTCTGGGCTGCCTCTTCTATCCGGCTTGGAAACCCCGGCCGGGTTGCGCAAGGTTGACAAAGGTTTACATCGCTCCTGCCCGGCGGCTGTAGATGTAAACCTTTTCTTGCTTCCGAAGCCGGATTATTAGCCATAAGGTTTACATTAAGTTTACCCTAAGTTGACAGATTCACCCGAGAATCCGATTTTTTCGTCGAAAATGTAAACCTTCATACAGCAACCTAGCGCAAAAGGTTCGACCTCGCAGTGAATGACTTTGGATTGACGCAGTTGTTCGTTCTTCTGATGTGCGGTCGCGGAGGTCAGTGTCATTGGCAAGACGGTTTCCCGCGCTCTGTCGCATCCAATGGCTTGTTGTCTTGCTTGGTCATGCGGTGGATGTTTAGCTCGGCACAAACCTCTCCTAGTCGAGTATCGAACGATGTAGCGGAGGCTTGGTTGGCGAAGAGCGAATGGAGCGAAGAGCGCTAGCACTGCTCAAACTTCCTCAATGTTCGATTTCCGTCGCCACATTAGCATTTGGCAGCGGTTTGACCGGCGTCGGTGGAGCAAGCGTCACCGGCGACAGGCGCTTGCTGCGATAGAGACGCTCGTATTCGAGCCACAACAGATGCGAAATGCCCCCTGCTGTCCTTGTGGCACGATGTAGAAACCGATGAAAACAGGCCAGAGATGTGCGCAGACCGACAATAAGGAGCCATTCGACAAAGGCCTACACATTAAGGTAGAAAAGCCAGAATTGCCGACGCTACAAGCTGATCAAACGACTATCAAGGGCGGGAAGCAGCAATTTGCCGCGAACAATATCGATAGCTGCAACTCGAAGGAAGCGGACGCTGATATTCAAATGATGGCGCAACGTTACTTGATCGCAAGGCACCTTAAACATTAGCAGTTTCATTTAGTGACCGTTCCAACCAGTCTCCAAATTTCATAAATCGTCATTATGCAGAAGTATGCGTGTTTATGCGGTGCGTGCAGGTTTAATCGATGATCTGAGAAGGCCATTAAGGCATCATCGTCAACCTGATGCGAATGGAGAGCATGATGAAAAAACCGAACCACCCCGCAGACATGAAGAACGCGAACAAAGGGACGTCCGGGCAGAACCCGACCCACGCCAAGAACCAGGGCAATCGGGGTAAGCAATTGAACCCAAAATACCGCCCCTCCACCCCGAAGAAATCATGACAATACGGGTGGGGCGCTTGGCGTCCCACCCTGAGATGCGGAAAGAAGGAAAGGGAAAGAAGGATAGAATGCCAACAAAAAAGGGGCCGGAATACGAGCAGACGCAGCGGCTGATAAATATCGCGATAAAGGCTGGCCAAACACAAGAGAAGATCGCGAAGCTATGCCGGGTTGATCAATCGACAGTCAGCCGATGGAAGAAAGGGCAATCTCGGGCCCGACTGGGACAGGTAAAGCCACTGTTGAAGCAATATGGCGACAGGATAGAGCGATCGCCCTTCCAGCTGTATCAGAGGAATATTCCGGAGGGTTGTGCTCCGTCTACCTCGATGTTTTTGAAGGTCGAAGGCCGCCTTCTTTTGCGAGAAGCCTTTGAAACAATCCCTGAAGTCCGCGATCCGCCCGAGGCAGTTCGTATTTCTGTGCAGGAGGTCACGAAAGGGTGTTTCGCGTTAGTGATTGAACGTGCCATTGGTCGCCTGCCTAGATCGCGAGACAAATACAAAGTCGTCAATCTTCGCAGCAGAGACATGCCTTGGCACTTGCCGGAAAAGGGTTACGCTCTTCTCCTGGATCAGGAACAGATTCTGGGAACCACAATCACTCTTCATGAGTTTTGCAAAAAGAACTGGAGCAGAGAATTTGCGGGATTGGATCGCCTCGGTCTCCTGACGACGCTCGCCTTAATGAACCATGGTTATATTGTCGACGGACTTGAAGCTCTGACCGTTTCAGTTGGTGAGGCTGAACAAACTTGAGTTCCCTGAGCAGTGCCAGTAACATTCCCGAACAACCAATGAATGCCTAAGTGGCAGTAAATGACGTCAACCCAGAGGGTTGAACGTGTCAGAGGTCGCAGCCGAGAGGCAAAGCCGCGCAGCGGGACATTTCGTCCTTGCGCCGCTGCGATGTCGAAAGGTCCGAACGGAAGGGGCAAGGCGCGTTCCTAACACGTCGCGCACTTCCTCCTTTCCTAGGGGTATGGGGTGGGAGCCTGTGGAGCCCCGAGAGTAGTTGCTTTCGACGTTCCGCAGGCCATTTCACGCAGCAGTTGGTTGCCATGGTGCAACCGGCAGTCATCTCTCTGCTCTGATCTATCGGCACAATGTATTTGGTGGATCAGGATTTTCCGAAGCCCCTCGCAGCTTGATACCTCGACCAGCTGCGCGAGGCTGTCAGTGCTAGGTCTTGGATATGAAGCCTCAAGCACTTATGACTGAAACCGGTCATTCGAGAAGCTCGGAGTGAACGGCAGCTTTGAGCCGTGAACGACGGAAGGCATGGTTTTCAATCCTGAGGTGCTCTGCGGCGCTGATAGACACTCTCTTTGAGCCCCTTTTGACCGGGATCCAGCACGCGGATACAAGCGAACAAAGAAATGAGTTCACTGGCCGCAGGGCTTGCCGGTCGCGAGGAGTGTGAATGGACAACAATCCGACCACGGGACAATGCCTTTGTGGCGCTGTGAAATTCCGCATATCGGGAGAGTTCGAGAGCTTTTTCCTGTGCCACTGCTCCCGCTGCCGCAAGGACAGCGGATCGGCCCATTCAGCAAACCTGTTTTCGTCCACAGCCAAACTCATCTGGGTTTCAGGTGAGGCAAACATCAAAACGTTTCATCTCGCTGGTTCACGCCACATGAAAAGCTTTTGCTCCGACTGCGGATCCGCACTGCCTATTTCCCAGCCGGAGATTGGTTTGATTGTGGTGCCTGCAGGGTCGCTAGACAGCCAGTTCGACATGCGACCCAGCGCGCATATCTGCTGTTCCAGTCGCGCGAACTGGGACAACGACCTAGCCTCCATCGAAAGGATCGACGGACTTCCTGGCTGAACGGTCGCGCCGATGATGTATCTCAGACAACAGCCAGACGAAAAGGACGCGACCACCGGCTTCGTCCGGCTCTGCTCTCATGCGAGGGAAAGAGACGCTGCGCTCTGTATGAATGGCCGCAATGGCGGACCGCATTGCAGCATTTTGAAGTGGTGGCCAAGGTCGGCTCTGGGCCGTCCTTGCATCACATATCGACCGCGATCGGGCACGTCCCGCCCCATCCGAGGTCAGTTTCGAGCCCTTTCCTCCATTTGATTGACGAGTAATCTCACAGACGATAGCAAGTGTTTTATGGAAAACACTACGATCATCGCAATGACTTGGTGGCTGGCCTCCTGATAGGGTGGCCGGATGACCAAACGTATTCCGAGGCCGCCGCATGGGCGGCCTTTTGTTTTCCGAGCCTCCCGATGCGCGGCCTCTCGTTTCAAGAGAAGACGCAAATGAACAAACCAACCATTCTGACAGGCGACCGCACCACGGGACCGCTTCACATTGGGCACTATGCAGGCTCGCTAGCCAACCGGCTGCGCTATCAGGGCAGCCATGAACAATTTCTGCTGCTGGCGGATACCCAAGCCCTAACCGACAACACCCATGACCGGGAGAAGGTGCGTCGCAGCGTGATGGAGGTTGCGCTGGATTATCTTGCCGTGGACATTGATCCATCGCGAACTACGATCTGCCTGCAATCGCATCTTCCGGCGTTGGCCGAACTGTCGATGCTCTACCTGAACTTCGTCACGGTGGCGCGGCTTGAACGGAATCCGACGATCAAGGACGAAATCCGCGCGCGCGGGTTCGGGCGCGATATTCCCGCCGGGTTTCTGTGTTATCCGGCAGCACAGGCGGCGGATATCACGGGCTTCAAGGCGACAGTCGTTCCGGTCGGCGAGGATCAGGCTCCGCTAATCGAGCAAACGAACGAGATCGTGCGGCGCATAAACGCAACCGCAGGTCGCCCCGTGTTGCCGGAAGCGCGGGCGATCATCCCCAAGGCGGGCCGGTTGCCCGGGGTCGACGGCAAGGCAAAGATGTCGAAATCCGGAGGCAACGCCATTCCGCTCTCCGCTTCGCCCAACGAGATCCGAAATGCTGTCAGGGCGATGTTCACAGATCCGAATCACCTGCGTGTCGAAGACCCAGGCCGTATAGAGGGCAATGTCGTCTTTAGCTATCTCGATGCATTCGACCCGGACCAAGACCGGCTCGCCGAACTTAAGGCGCACTATCAGCGCGGTGGACTTGGCGATGGCAAGATCAAGGCGCGTCTGGAAGCCATCCTACAGGAACTCATAGCGCCAATTCGCGAGCGAAGGGCGCAGTTGTCCGAGGACCAAGGATACGTTCTCGAGGTGATCAAAAAGGGCACGGAACGGGCGCGAGAGCGCACCGAGGCGACAAAGAACGAGGTGGTGAGCGCCTTGGGTCTGTTCCAGTTGTAGATGGCCAAAGGCGGGCGAGCCGGATGAAGGTCCGATCCGTCGGAGGTCCCTACCTCCAAACTGATTGCGATTTTGCGGTTGCAGCTAAGTCTGGAATGCGGGCTGCGACCGCAGCATTTGAGAACCGTGCTCAAGGTCCGCTCAGGGCCGGAGGCGTCGGGAAGCTCCACCAAGGTGGTCACGCGGCCCGCTTCAGCGCCGCATGGCTGCTTAGAGCCCAAAGCGGACACGTTTGGCGGTTCAATCAAATACCGAGCTTGTTGACCATGAGATGAACCAATAGCGTAGCGAAGCAACAATCTTGGGGAAAAGATTTGGATAGAGAACCACTGGGTCCGCGTAACGCGATTTGGGAAGACGGAGAATGGATAAGTTGGCGCAGCATCAATAGTCATCTAGAGCGGCTCGAGTTGCAAGCTCGCTACCCAAACGCAGATGTCGACTTGGTGCCGGTTTTCGAAGAGCTCTTGAATGTTGCTCAGCACTATCACATCACGACAGGAAAACATCTGAACATATATGGCGATATCGGTGAGCTATATGGCGCGATAATGTATGGGATCAAGCTCCATAAGGACTACGCCAAGGGTTCTGACGGACGCCTGGGAAACGACTTTGTTGAAGTGAAGACCATCACACCCTTTAAGAAGACCCGATCTGTGACCGTTAGGCTCGACCGGCATTTCAGCCAACTCCTTGTGGTGAAAATCGATGAGTGCTTTGAGGTTTCCGGTCTACTCGTCAAACGAAATAAATTGCCAAAAGTTGGTGGGAAGGCGCTTCGTATTGACTGGGATGATCTTGTTCAGATCGAGTGACGGGTTTGCCCGCATATCGGACGTCGACCAACTGCATGATTATGATGGCGCAGCGAATGTCGGCTATGTGGGACTGCAGTCGCAGCATTTGGGACGCCCGCTGGAGGGCGGCTTTGGGCCGGAGTGCAGACCCTAGATTGCGATCAACGAACGAGGGCATCGTCCGCAGCTTCGCCGTTGACGCAGTTCTTCCCACGTTCGGTTGTGGGTAGAAGCCGCCGCTGAGAATGTGGATATTTTTGGGTCCCGAGCCTAGTTGTCGGACTGCGATTTGGCCGATACGTTCGCTCTTGGTTAGGTCGCCAATCATCCCTGATGATATTGTGCTAGCTTCCCGGGGTCGCTGCGGAACCTGCCAGTATGCCTCCGTCAATCGACAGCTCGGCGCCGGTGATGTAAGTAGCTTCGTCGGAAGCGAGAAGCACGGCCACAGCCGCGACTTCTTCGGCCGTTCCAAACCGTCGCAACGGGGTGTCCGCGACCATCGCAGCTTCACGCTCAGCTCTGTCTGGTCCTTCACCCAGCATCGGCTCCCACATCGGTGTCATGATCGCAGCGGGATGGATGGAATTGCATCGGATCGCAAGGCCTTGGCTTGCGCAATACAAGGCAACGGACTTTGTATGATTGCGAACAGCAGCCTTGGAGGCCGCATAGGCCGACGCCATCGGAATTCCAACAAGGCCAGATCGGGAAGAGATATTGATGATCGATCCGGCACCATTCCTTCGCATTGCCTTGATCCCATAACGGCACCCCAAGAAGGTCCCGTCATTGTTCACGGCATGGACGGCTCGCCAGTCAGCCAGGCTGGCGTGCTCAGGATCGTGTGCAGGAGGGGTGCCGGTAGCGGAAGACTCAAAGCCCGTTACGCCAGCGTTGTTCACCAACACGTCCAACACCGGAAACTCAGCCTCAACCCTTTGCCAATCCGCCTCCGACGAAACATCCAATTCGCGGAATATTGCGCCGATTTCATTTGCGCAACTCTGGCCGTTTTTGGCGTCGACATCTGTCAGAATGACGTCAGCGCCTTCTTCGCGAAACGCTCTGGCGATGGCGAACCCAATTCCTCGGGCTCCTCCGGTCACAACAGCGGTTTTATTTTCCAACCTGGACATCACACGCTCCTGAGACAGATCTGCAAAGGCTTGGCGATTCACCTAAGTGCGGTTTCCCACCTGCATTTTTCATGTAGTCAAATAGCAAAGACAACACCAGTCTGTCGGACCTTGGTTCGAAGCTTCCTGGTTGGTGAACCGGCTACGCCCCGCGCCACCGAGATGCCGAGCCATTGACCCCGGATCGGTCAGAGTGCTTTATCGCTGCTATCAAAGGGAGACTCTCAAATGTTCGACAATTTCAAGTGCATGGTTGCCGCCGTAGCCGCTGCGGTGGTCGTATCATCGCCGGTTTGGGCTGAAACGCGCGTGACCTACAAATCCGCCAAGGCGGGGACTTCATACTACCAAATGGGTGTTCAGATCGCCGAAGCCATGAAGGCCGGATCGGACGGGAACATCATTGTGACCGTGGAAGAAGGTCAGGGTTCGGTTCAGAACGTAATGGAAGTTCGCGCGCGCGGTGGCGACTATGTGTTCACTACACCGCCGGCCTTGGTTGGACTGGCTCAGGGCGGAAAAGCGATGTTTGAGGGCAAAAGCGATCCGTCCTTTGACGAGATCCGCGCCCTGTTCCCGATCCCTTCCTTGACCATGCATTTTGTTGTTTCCGCGGACAGCGGGATCGACAGCTTTGAAGACATGGAAGGCAAAACCATCCTCTTGGGAAAAGGCAGTTTTGGCGCGCGCGAAGGCGAGAAATACCTGAACTTGTTTGGACTTGAAGGCAAAGTCAACATTGCTGATGCGGAGCTCTCCAACGCTGTCGCCGCCCTGAAAAACGGCCAGATCGACGGCTTTGTCACCGCCGGCTCCTGGCCCGCCCCGAATGTGGTGGAAGCTGCTGCCTCGGCTGGTGTGAAAGTGTTGTCCCTGAGTGACGACCAAGTCGCGCAAACTAAGCGTGCCCGTCTGGAAATCCCGGCCGGCACCTATGCTGGTCAGGATGAGGATATAGTGACGACCTCTTTGCCAGTTGTTGCGTATACCACCACCAAGATGGACGACGAAACCGCTTATCAACTGACCAAGACCTTCTGGGAAAGCAAGAAAGCGATGGCTGATACTGCGGCCTGGTGGGCCGGTGTTGATACCGAGCTGATGGAAAACATCACGGGCAAGATCCATCCCGGAGCAATCCGCTACTACAAGGAAGCGGGCATTGCGCTGACTGACGACCAAATGTAACTCGACCCTCGGACAGGTTGAGCAGAGGCCGGGCCGGATCAGGCCCGGTTTTTCTGTCGGGAAGGAGACAACATGAGCGGATCGGTCGATCTTCCGCAAAAGTGGAGCCTGCGAGCCTTGTGGTTTGCCTTGGCATTGGCTCTGGTCGCTTTCCACATCGGGTTGGTCTTTCTAGGCCTTGTTCCCAACCTGGTCAGTCGACCATTGCACCTGGCGCTCATTCTGCCTTGGGTGTTCTTGTTCGGCGTGGCCGATCGCGCCCGTTTGGCTTCAGGTGCGGTGCTTTCCGCAATCGGTGTCGCCTCGGCGCTTTGGGTGGCCTGGAACCACGAAATGCTGGGGGACCAATATGGTTTCCTGGAAAGCCGTTTTCAAGTCGCGGTAGGTTTTGCGCTCTTGGCGGTGGTGATTGAAGCCGCAAGGCGCGCCATCGGCTGGCCGCTTCCCACTGTGGCAGCTCTCGCGCTTATCTATGCATTTTTCGGTCAGCACATTCCTGGAGAGTTCGGTCATTCGGGAATGCCTCTGCGTTCCTTCCTTGGTTCGATGACCATTGCGGAAGGTGGCATCTGGGGCAGCCTCACGGCTGTTTCCGTCGGCGTGGTCTCGATTTTCGTGATCTTCGGCGCCGTCTTGAACGCCGGCGAGGCGGGACAGGGCTTCATGAATGTAGCGGCTGCTGCCGCTGGCCGGCTCAAAGGTGGAGCGGCCAAGGTTTCCGTTTTGTCGTCTGCGCTGTTTGGCTCCATATCCGGTTCGGCCAGTGCAAATGTTGCTTCGACCGGAGCCATTACGCTCCCCGCCATGATGCGGCTGGGATACCCGAAGCGGCTGGCGGCGGGTGTCGAAGCCGTTGCAAGTTCGGGCGGACAGATCATGCCGCCGCTAATGGGAGCAGGCGCCTTTGTCATGGTCGAGCTCACGGGCGTCCCCTATACCCAGATCATGGGAGCCGCGCTTCTGCCTGCCATACTCTATTTCCTGGCGGTCTGGGTGGGTATCAACGCCTATGCCACCCGGTTCGAGCTCAGGGGTCTGGACCCGTCACAACGCCCGCAAACGCGCGATGTGGTCGTAACGTCCATGTTCTTCCTCGTGCCCTTCAGCGTGTTGATGGTCGGAATGTTCGCAGCCGACTATACGCCCCAATATGCGGCATGCCTTGCCATTTTCGCAGGGGCGTTCCTGTTGCTGATCGATGGCAAGCTGACGTTCGACGTAAACAGGACCGCAGACCGCATAACCCAAGCGCTGGTCACCGCATCCCGGCAAGTGTCCATGATCGCGGCTATCATCTTCTGCGCTTCGATCATTATCGGTGTCTTGGGGGCAACCGGGCTGGGCGTAAAGATCACTTCCGTGATCCTTGAAGGGTCTGGGGGCGTGTTGTGGGCATCCTTGTTGTTGACTGCAATTGCCTGCCTGATCCTCGGCATGGAAGTGCCGACAACGGCGGCTTACGTGATCTGCGTATCGGTGGCCGGCCCGGCCTTGATGCAGCTTGGCCTTGAGCCGCTCCAAGCACATTTGTTCGTTTTCTGGTTCGCGCTGTTATCCACGATTACGCCACCCGTTTGTGGGGCGGTTTTCATCGCTGCTGGGATGGCGGGAGAAAACTGGATCAAGGTGGCGCTGACAGCGATGGCTTTAGGTGTCGGCCTCTATTTGATCCCGGTCGGGATGATCACTTGGCCGGATCTGATCCAACTTCCGTCAGAGCCAGCTGCTGCTATTACGGCATTTGTTGCCTTGGCCCTTGGGCTGTCAGCGTTGTCTTTCGCGCTGATTGGGCGGGCAAATATTTTGGTGAGAACAGCCTTGGGCCTTGCGAGCGTTGCGATCCTTTTGGGGCCGGTGATTGTGTGAGTTGGATCACGACCTGCGGTATTGGCCAACGCATCATTTTTCGGCAGGCGCGGCCTGTTGCAAGAATTCGGACTTATCGCCTTCGATCAGTGCATAGTGGTGATGAAATTCGCCGATGTCCTGAGGCAACGAGAAAGACATCAAGACAAAAGCTTCATAGACCCTTTGAGACGCTTTTCCGCATCGCTCGCAATGGCACGCAATCGTTCTCGACGAGCCGCATTATCGCCGGACCCCTCCTGGTTTGGTGACAAACCAGTTTGTGCGCGCCCTGTGTTTTCATCCTGAGCCGGACGCTTTTGGGTGTCTTGTTTTTTGCTTTCGTCGATCTTTGCCATTCCGTTTCTCCGTCTAACCCTGAATCGTAGGGAATGGTTCCACCCATGGCAATCACCAAAGAAACCGTTTGCCTTTGAATAGCCGATGGGTTGGACCACAACCCGCTTTGCTCGGGGTCCAGGAATGGCCGAAGATTCAACTTGCGGGATCCGTAGCCCTTGTGAACGAAGTCCTAGAATTCTCTCAAAATGCTGAAGGGGATGCGTTCCGGCTTCGCGCAGCTCAGAGAGCCAAAGCTCCCATTCAGTAAGAGACAAGGCACGCATTTTTCGATGGCTGCGATCTTTCGTCTAGCAACTCGAAATTCCGTCGGATTCGGGGCCAGCATTTCAGTTGGCTGGCCCCGGCAAATTGTTTCGTGCGTGTTAGAACAGTGTGTCCGTGAAAGTGGTCAAAGCGTTGTGACGTGGCGCCATGGCTGCACGTGCTACGCTGTTGACCGGGGTCGCAACTTCACGTTGTCCGAGCGGGAAAGTGAGACCAAGACGCACGGTATCAAGATCGCCGCTTACACCACCAACATCCAGGTCGGACCGAACAAGTTCAAGGGAGACCTGACCAGGGAACTGGCTAATTTGACGGAGGTCGTAGTCGATGCCTACGCCAATTGTCGTTGCATCCGCATCAATGTCGCTCAGCGATTGGCGGCTGATACCGGCAAACGCTCCCCAACCTTGAGCGAATTGATAATATCCACCGATACCAAAGCTCGACAGAGCAATGCTTTCACCATAGCCCGAAAGCTCGCTGCGGACATAGTGAATACCGAGGACAGTCTGCTCGGAGGGTTGATAGCGGAACAGCGCGCCGTAGTCCGTCCAGTCCACGCCATCAATATCCGGGGAGAACTCGGTTTCACCAATCCATGCCTCGAAGCCATAACCGTTGGCGGAGTAACCGCCCGTGACACCATAAGAGGTTGTGTCACCTGACAGATCGAACCCAAGCCCGGTATCGATATCCGCATCGGCATAGTCGAGGTAGGCACCTGCCGTTGCACCGTTGCTGAATTGATAGGTCAGGGTCGAGCCCAGATCTAGCAAACTCATATCGCCTGAGACGTCGTCCGGATCGATATTGGTAAGCTTGCCGTCCAAGCCTAGAAACAGGCTATTTTCAAAATCAAAAACACCAAAAGCGTCTAGCGATGGCGTTCCAATATCACCGCCTCCATCAGAAAGGGATGTATGCCCATAACCAACTGTTGCTGCCCCTTGAAAACTCTGAGCTGCGGCGGTAGTGGATGCGAAGATGGCGATCAGAGCGATCGATGTTTTGTCTATGGAAAACAAAGTCTTTTCTCCTTTTTTTTGCTGTTTCCACGCGCCGAATTATCCAAGGTCGGTAGCACATTCAATATCAAAATGAGACTTTTTCGAGTCTCTAACTCGCGAGGCAGAATCTATTAGTTTCCAATGAAAAAAGTGCGTAGTGGCTCAATACAGACTACCCATGAGCCTGTTTTTTTTCGGACTGGCGCGCGCGCAAATGATGCATGCTTCGGCAGCATTGTCTCTATCAATCGCTATAGCTTTTTGATGTCATAGCGCACCAGCAGCTTATGAGTGAAGATGACATAGTATGACCGTCGTATACGTTAGCAGGGCAACGGAAACTTCGACCCGATGATGGCGGGTCTGGCTGCTAAGCTCGGTATCGGGAGGACGGAAATTGTCGCTTTAGGGCGTCGCTAGTGCTAGTTACTTGTCAGAATCAAACTCAACAATATGGAGCTCTTCGCAACCTCGATCGCGCGGCCGAAGTCTCTAAACTCCGATAGCGACCGCCACTATATCGCGCACAGTCAAGAGCATAGCCAGCTGCAATCACAGCTGCTCCAATGTCTCTGCCATCGGCGTAGCAAACGCCGACATAGCGATCATAGGTTCGCTCTCCTGTGAGCTTGCACTCAATGGATTTGCCACGCAGGTAGTTGACCATCCATCGGCGTGCATCTCGCCCAGCAGAGGTTCCCAATTCCGGTGCATCTACACCCTGCAATCTCACCGGTGTTCCATTTACAACAATCGTATCAGCATCTCGCACCTGCACGCCACCGGCCCATGCGGTGCTTGCAGTAAAAATCAACGTGGCAACTAGTCTCTTCAAAACAAATACAATCCTAGGTCTTTCGTCATTCGAGAATCTGAGTGGCAAGCCTTGTTTGGATTAGCTCATCTGCAACTAAGGCGTAAATCTGATCTGGAGGTGTGTTCAGCGAATAGAGCATGAGCGCTGGGTCGATGCCCATTTCGATAAGGTGCTGCATCGTTTCGCCTTGGCCCTTCTGAATGCCTTCTACGGCAAACACCACCGGGATCATACGCGGCTGTTCATAGTAATGCTGGTGCATTCCGACGACCCCTTTTTGAGACACAAGACGATCAATCCCACCCGCGAGAATATACGGGCATGAGGACATGCACACAGAACCTGCAAGAACTCCGGTATTTACTCCGGCTTCCCTCAAATGCTGTCCGATAATCAGTGCCTCTGAGACACGTCCACCGGGGCTGTGTAGCGCGACCAAGCCGGGTTTCTCGGTCATGTTTGAAAGGTATGAAATGAGCCGAGCAGCGTCCCCAGTCTCTATCTGACCGCTTAACAGAAGCACCTGCCCAAACTCGTCGAGCTCACTGACAGAAAAATCCAAACGCGCTGAAAAATTCGCCGGAACCGGCAAATCCTGCGGCCCATCGTTCAAAAATAGCGTCGGGTCAGTCCGATCGGTTCGATATTCACGCCGCTGGTCACCAGGTGATACCGGTCCAGACGGCAGTTCAACCCGATTTTTGAACGGATTTGAGAACTCTTCTGCGACATCGCTAAAGATAAGAACCGCTGCGATGACAAGCTGTAGGATCAGCACATATCTAAGACCGGAACGCGGATCGAAGCGCGATAGGTATTTCATCACGCGTCGTCTTTTTTCTGGGTCGCCCGCTCAATTACGGCAGCGTCTGCGACACCAAGCGTGGCCTCGACATCCTTCATCGCATTCATCGCCGCTCTCAGATCGGACAGCGTTAGAGTGTCCTCGATACTCATGCCGTCTTTTCCACTACGAATTGCGGCTTGAGTTATTGCCAGCACGAAGACCAGCACCGCAGGCAACAAGTCGATGGCAATTGCCCCCGCCCACGAGGGCACAAAGTTGCCCGCATAGATAATCACCGCGTCAGCGCTGGAGATTGGATTGTAGGCTGTCTCAATCGGCGGCTCCATGTCCAAAACCTCGTCAGCGGCGTTCTTAAGCGTCTTGCTGCGTTGATCGAGTGCGTTCAACACAGAGTTGATAGTTGAAGACTGCGCACTGCGGACATCAGAGCTACGTCCATCCAGCTCTGGGAGAACGACTGAAGAAGGCAGGTCTTCCGCCGCGCGCGCCACAAGAGGTGCTACGCTGTATTGGTTCAGGCGAGAGATTACTCCAGCCAGCTTTACGCTCTCTTCAGAAAACTGCACTGAGCGGCGCTCAACTGGCCCGGGCGCAACGGTTAGTTCGCGCATCTTTGCGAGGATTTCATTTCCCTGCTGGAAAGCTTCTTCGATCGGTTGCTGCTGGGCGGCGATTTGCTCTTCCAAGTTTCGGAGTTCTTCAGCCTTCTGTGTCAGCACGCGAAAGACAGCACCCCGTCCGGCTGTTCCGGAAAGATCGCCGGACTGCTCCAATTCCGCCAGTTCCTCAAAACTTTGGCGCGCACGCTCCACTTCACGACCCAGAGCTTGGCCGCTCAAAGCAATATCATTGGCTTGTTCTAATGCCGCCTGATAATCCCGAACCGTGTTCTCTAAGTGTTGTTCAACCGCAGCAGAACCGGCTAGTGCCGCCGCATTCAACCAACTGGACATCGCTATAATTGCGATTGACCCAACTATCGTAGAAATGGTCAATCCAATGAAGCCACTTGCTGTGCGCATCGACGGAAGCAACCTCAGCATATAGCTCCAGAACACGAAGATGCCGACAGATACCGCAACGGAGTAAGCCACAGCAGCAAAAAAAGAGACGGCTCCGTTATCTTCAAGCAGCGATGAGACACCAAGATAAGTGTAAATCCCGGAAGCTATTGCCAGGACCCCGAGAGCTGCTGGGGTGAACGTGTCAAGCCAGGCCAGGTGACTTTCAAGTTCCTTTGCAGTTCGAAGACCTTTTGCTTCTTCTGCCGTCAAACGCCCATTCCGTTCCGTCATGTTGACTCGCTACCCACTATCGAATTTGCACTCATCGAATAGTTAATCATCCGCTTTCGGGATTCAAACCGCAGATACCTCAATGGTTGAGCAGCTATCTGCGTCAAGCCTTCCCGCCATCGCACAACGCCAGGACGCGTGCTATCAGTAGGTCCAGTCGTCTGTAAGATCCATCAATTCGGTAAGAAGGGTGCCCGACTTTGGACAAATTGGCGGTCATGCATGCCTTTAGGCGCATTGTGGAACGTGGAAGTTTTGCGCGCGCGTCCGAGGACTTAGGCGTGTCACCAGCGTTGCTGAGTCGAGAAGTCAGACTCTTGGAAGAAAGCTTGGGCACGCTTCTTCTGACCCGGACCACTCGGTCCATGTCACTCACCGATGCCGGCCGACTGTATTACGAGGAGGCGCAGAACATTCTCGCTGCGGTAGGCGGCGTTGAGAACCGCATACGGGAGGGGGCCGGAGCGGTTCGCGGACACCTGCGCGTCAATGCGTCCAGCTCATTTGGCCAAGAGGTGATTGCGCCGATGCTGCCGAACTTCATGACGTCCTATCCTGATTTGCGGGTCACGCTGTCGATGGATGATCGCGTCGTCGACATGGTTGAAGGCGGTTTTGACGTGTCGATCCGCATTCGTGCAGCGATGCCAGACTCGGCGTTGGTTGCCCGAAAGATCGGTGCGGTGCGGCAAAGAGTGTATGCCTCGCCAGCTTATGTTGCGTCGGCCGGAATGCCGGAAAAACCCGAGGACGTAGCCCGGCACAAAGTGATCGGATTTCTTCTTGCCGATCACCTCACCACATGGACGCTTACTGGTCCGGATGGGACAACCACCGTTGAGCTCGACCCAATGATCCGCGTGGGGAACAGTCTTGTTCTGCGAGACTTGCTGGTTTCTGGACAAGGTATAGGGACATTGCCCGATTTCGTTTCGCGCCGCGCCGAAGCGCGGGGAGATCTGGTCCGCGTTCTTTCTGACTACGAGCTCCCAGCGCCTGAAATCTTTGCTGTCACAACATCAAGACTGGGTGCGGATGCAAAGGTATCGGCCTTTGTCGATCAATTGCGATCGGCCTTGCGCGACTAAGATTATTCAACCTGCGTAAAGAATGAAGTCAAACCAGACCGCTTACTGCGTGGTCGGGTATTTCCCATTCTCTCTGGCAAGCAAACGTCACGCCTGAGAGGTTCAAAATGACACGCATTCTCGTTCTTTACTATTCCAGCTACGGTCACGTCCGCGCCCTTGCAGAGGCTGAGGCGGAAGGCGCACGCAGCGTCGCCGGCACACATGTCGATCTGCGCCGCGTTCCGGAAACCGTTCCTGAAGATATTCGCCAAAAAGCAGGGTTCACAGAAGACAGAACCCCTATGGCAAGCCCTGCCGACCTTGAGCACTACGACGCCATCATCTTTGGCACACCAACCCTGTTTGGCATGATGGCGGGTCAGATGAAGTCTTTTCTCGATCAAGCCGGAAGCCTGTGGGCGCGTAATGCATTGGTTGGCAAGGTCGCGGCGGTTTTTGCCTCCACCGGCTCGCAGCATGGTGGGCACGAAGCGACGCTGCTGACCACGCAAGTCCCGCTCCAGCACTTTGGAATGCTGATCGTTGGCATGCCTTATACCTATGTTGGCCAAACCACGGCTGACGAAATCGTCGGCGGCGCGCCCTACGGTGCTGGCACCATCGCTGGCGCGGATGGCTCGCGCAGTCCGACAGATAAGGATCTCGCCGGTGCGCGGTTTCAGGGCAAACATGTTGCGCGGATCGCAGTGCGGCTGGCCGGGGCGAACCTTCATGAGGAGGCCGCGTGATGGCGACCCTCACTGTAGAGTTCTACCACGATGTCGTGTGCTGCTGGTGTTTCAACATTTCCTCGCGGCTGCGCGAACTTGCCACCGAGTTCGATCTGAAGGTCGTGCATAGAACTTTTGTCCTGCAGGCAAGCCGCGCAGAAATGGCAGCCCGGTGGGGCACACCGGATCGGGCCCGTGAGACCATTCTGGGCCATTGGTCGGTTTGCCGACAGGTCAGCGACCGGCCCGAATTGGTAGATATCGATGCGATGCGCACGGCTAAATTCGACTATCCGCACGGATTGACCGCAGCCATCGGTTGCAAGTCAGCGGAACGCTTGGGCGGACAGCCTGCCCATTGGGATATGTTCGACCGCCTCCAATTGGCCCATCTCAGCGAGGCGCGCAACGTCGCGGACACCGAGGTTGTGTTTAGCGTCGCAGACGAACTGGGTCACGACGCGCGCTTGTTCGCCGAAGTGTTCCGGGACCCAGCATCGGTCCGGGCGGTGGAGCAAGACCGACACCGCGCGCGCGCTCTGCAAGTTCACTCTGTTCCGACCCTCATCATACGAGAAACCGGCACTCGTCTGGTCAATGGGCCGACCGATGACCTTGCCGCGCAGTTGCGAACTGCCATGCGCCTGGTCGCCTGAAAGGAGAACGCCATGAAACGCATCATTCGACGGGTTTTCAATCCCAACCAACCGCCACGCCATGTGCGTTGCGATCTGCCACCTGAAATGCGTCGCGACATGGGGCTTCCGCCGTGTCCGCAACGTCCCCGCTTGAAGATCCACACTCTGTGGTGATTGAGAATCTGGAGCTCAGCCATGTCCCGCTCAACCGACATCTTTTTGACCGCTCTGGCGCCCGCCATCTGGGGCAGCACCTACCTGGTTACGACCGAGGCTTTGCCGGACGGCTACCCGATCACCTTGGCGGCTTTACGCGCGCTACCGGCCGGACTGCTTCTTCTGGCGCTCACACGCTGTCTGCCTCATCGCACCTGGCTGGGTAGGGTCTTTCTGCTGGGCGCCTTCAATTTTGCAGTGTTTTGGGTGCTGCTTTTCGTTGCAGCCTATCGCCTTCCGGGCGGCGTTGCGGCGACCTTGGGTGCTCTTCAGGCAATGATGGTTATCTTCATGGCGCATGGTTGGCTCGGCACACCCATCCGGATCGCGGCAGTTGGGGCAGCGGCAACCGGTGTGCTGGGAGTGGCCCTACTGCTTGTCACACCGGAGGCCGCGTTGGATCCTGTCGGTATTGCCGCAGGTCTTGGCGGGGCCGCGTCGATGGCGGCGGGAACTGTTCTCAGCCGGAAATGGCAACCACCGGTCTCAGCATTGAGCTTCACCGCCTGGCAATTGACGGCAGGTGGTTTGATACTGGTGCCATTGGCACTGATTTGCGAGCCGCCCCTGCCAACGCTGTCTGTCACAAACGTTGTGGGACTGACTTGGCTAGGACTCGTTGGCGCAGCCGCAACCTATGCCCTTTGGTTCCGAGGCGTGGCGCGAATTGAACCTGGAGCTGTGGCCATGTTGGGCATGATGAGCCCTGTAACAGCTGTGGCCCTCGGCTGGATCTGGCTCGACCAATCTTTGTCACTTGTTCAACTCGTGGGTGCCTTGATCATCATTGGCTCCGTCTTGGCAGGCCAGAGGGCCAACCGGGTCCTTCCCGAGCCACTTCCCGCAGGGAAGAGTAATCTTTCCAAGGTCTCCGTTTGAATATTGCCGGGAAAGAGATTTCTCAGCCGACAAAAAAATATTGCTCAACTCCGCAGTTCGACGACGCGCTCGCTATAGACACATTTGTCATCTGGAACTTATGCGGAGAGCAGAGCGTGAACACCCGGACGTGTTTCAACTCAAAATGGCCAAGCCATTTCCATTACAAGCGCATGCGGAATGAGTTGCGGCGCAGGCTATGTGAATTTCAGTTTGACTACTTCGTGACCCTTGCGAGCAACCACAAGCCGCTGGGCTATCCGCGTATGCGTGAGCTTTTGAAACAGTGGGACGCTCGTGTGAATAGGGAGATCAATGGACCCCGCTGGTCGAAGCGTCCGGACGAACGTTTGTTGTGGTTCGCATTTCCGGAAAAGCTCGACGTGAATCCGCACTGGCACCTGATCGTTCAGGTTGACCCCCATGTCGAAACCCAGACCCGTGCCGATCGGACGCTGCAACTGCCGCAGATTGCAGAAAAACACTGGATGCAATTGCTTCCACAGGGGTCCTTCGACTGCCAAGGTGTTGAGGATTATGCAATTATCGAGTATATTACCAAGGTGAGCGAAAGAGAGGATCTGTTCCGGAGATTTATGGTCTCCAGAGAGTTTCTGAAGAATTAGGCGACTGCTTCGGGCCCGTTTGCGACGCTATGGGTGCCAAGCGACTTTCTATACATCCTCAGCTCCAAGCGGCCCATCTCCGGTCGTAATTGTTTTCTATTGCGTAGAGGGAAGCTCTAACCGTAGCGCACTCATCCTAAGAAAAATGACCTGGCTGAGCGCCGACCGAAGGGAGGTGCTCCTCGGACTGAGTGAGGCCGAAGGCCGAACGAGGGAGAATTCCTTCTTGTAAAGCACAGGTGGCACAATCCCGGACCTGGGAGCAGTCACACGGATACAAGCGCTCTACGTCGGATATAACACTCCCAGACTCTTACCTACTCGAAGTCCTAGGTTGAACCGACCGTCCCAAAGGGGATGCATACTGGCGCCACCACCTTCGGATGTTCCAAACCTCCTGTAGGCATGGTGGAATAGTGGTCGAGTAACCAAGCGCCGAGAGCGCTCAGGGCTTGTGACCTGCCCCCCCGCAAAATCCCTCACCGTGAAGTAGAGTCTGCCCAACCTATTTAGGAGCAGACGAATGCAGAAGAGCCGTTTTACAGCACTGGTGGGCCGCACCCATCGCTCGGGAACAAAACGCCGGCAGAAGCGCGCCGGACGCTTGAGCAATTTGAGGGCTCCGCGCCCGGCGCGCTCCCCAAACCCGCAAACTCTCATCATGAACGAGGGGCCAGCGGGGGGGCAGGTCAGAATTTCTTTCGTTTATTTTCAATATATTATACTTTTTTTCCCAAAACTTCGCGCATCGCAGCTCCTCGTCGCTATAGACAACTCATCTTGATCGAGGAGAGCAAAAGGTGACACGACCGTATACCCCGGAATCCCTTGCGGAGCGTTGGGATTGTAGCGCTGAAACTGTGCGGCAGCTCTGCAAGTCAGGCCGACTGAGTTCGTTTAGAATTGGCCGGCTTTTTCGCATCCCTTCACAGGCAGTAGAGGAATTTGAGCAGTGCAGGAATACACAATCGGCCGCCTCAAAGGTCGCTTCGTCGTTGTCTGGTATGAGAAAGATGGAAAAAGACGCCGGTATCGTCTTGATGCGGAAACCCGTGAGGCAGCCGAGGCAGAAGCTCGGGATATCCTCCTCTCCGCGACAGCCCAGAAAAGCCAGTTGACCGTGGAAATGATCTGGCATGCATATAGCGAAACCGTAGTAGGTCGCCCGGTCTATGAAGACATGAAATACACAGGGCGTTCGGTTCTGCCTTGGTTCGGATCTCTTCGCCCTGATCAGATCAGTGCGAATGACTGCCGTGCCTATATTGCGGACCGGAAGAGAGCGGGAATTCAGGATGGAACGATCTGGACCCAACTGGGGAAACTGAGAACATGTTTGAATTGGGCGGAGAAGACAGGGTTGATTGAGCGAGCGCCCTACATAGAACGCCCTAGCAAACCTGCGCCGAAAGAGAGATACTTAACGCGAGACGAGATCAAGAAGCTGCTTTCAGTTGATTGCGCACCCCACATCAAGCTTGCGATCCGGCTGATGCTGTCGACAGCGGCACGAGTGACTGCCGTCTTGGAACTCACCTGGGACAGGGTAGATTTTTCGCGCCGCCAAATAAATCTTCGCGCCGGTGAGGGGCGCAGAAAGGGGCGCGCCATAGTGCCCATGACCGACGGTCTCCACTCAGCATTGATAGATGCACAAGAAGCGGCACTTTCGGGGTATGTGATTGAATGGGCGGGCGGTCCAGTGAAGTCTATCAAGAAAGGGTTCAAAGCGGCTGCGGACGCCGCTGGGCTGCGGAACGTTTCGCCGCATGTTCTTCGGCATACTGCGGCAGTTCATATGGCTGAAGCAGGAATTTCGATGGATGAGATAGCTCAGTATCTCGGCCACACCGATACCAGAATCACGGCGTCGACCTATGCTCGGTTCAGTCCCGAGCATCTGCGGAAGGCTGCCAGAGTTCTGGAGTTCGAATAGCAATGAGGTTCAACGAACCTTGGAGCTCTGTCTTACCAACAAAAAAGGCGCCACAGGGCGCCTTGTTTTATTGGTCGGAGTGAGAGGATTCGAACCTCCGACCCCTGCCTCCCGAAGACAGTGCTCTACCAGGCTGAGCTACACTCCGACCGTGGCGCGTGATCTATACCCAGTGGATTTGATGCGCAAGAGGGATTCTGTGTGCTTTTTGTCCGAACTGACTCTGCCGCTTGGACCCGCAGGAATTGGCCGGTCAGGGCAGGGCCTCGGTTTGATAGAGGCGGATCTTCGTGCCGCCATGATCGACGATCGGACCCGGAGGCAGCAACGGCAGGCGGGTGGCGCGCGCCAGGGACTGGTTGCTGGTGACGACCCCGACACGCCAGCCTGAAAACTTGGACAACATCACTTTGCCAAAGCTGCCATACAGCGACCGCAGGCGTTTTTCGTCGCCGATGCGTGCCCCATACGGTGGGTTGACGATTACCAGGCCCGGCCCGCCCATGGGCGGTTTCAGGTCAGCGACTGCGCGTTTTTGGAATCGCGTCCCGCCGTCCACCCCGGCGCGGCTGGCATTGGCCTGCGCGGCCGCAATCGCCCCGTCATTACGGTCCGAGCCATGGAACACGGTATCTGTCTGCGTCGCGACCCAGTCGGTGCGGAGTTCTGCCCAAGCCTTGGGGTCGAATCCGGCAAAGTCCTGAAAGGCAAAGGCTCTGTCGCGGCCGGGCGGCAGGCCCATCGCGATCTGCGCGGCTTCGATCACGAAAGTGCCCGAGCCGCACATCGGGTCCAGCACCGGCTCGGATCCGTCAAAGCCGCAATTGCGCAGAAACATCGCCGCCATCGTTTCGCGCATGGGGGCCTTGGCCACCGCTTCCTTGTGCCCGCGCTTGTGCAGCGCCTCTCCGGAACTGTCGAGGGAAAATGTGCAGATGTCTTTCTCGATTCGCAGCAGAACACGGACCGTCGCCTCGGACGAGATCGGGGCCCCCAACGTGTCAGAGATTGCGCCTTCAATCCGTTGCCGTGCTGCGCCGGCATGATAGATGCGGGATTTTCGGCTGGTGGCCTCAACCCGAACCGGGACGTCGGGTTTCAGAAAATCTCCCCACGGAAACTTTCGTGCCCGCTTGTCCAGCTGAGCCAGATGCACAGCCGGGAACGAACCCACCCGAACCAATACCTTGTTGGCACCGCGCAACTGGAGATTGGCACGCCAGACCTCGCGCAGGTTGCCACGAACCGTGACACCTCCGGGGGCGAGCCGGGCCTCTACGAATCCGGCCTCCTGCGCTTCGGCGAGGAGGGGAGCCTCCAGACCGGGTGTCGCGACCAGAAAAATCTCAAGATCGGTATTCTCCATTCCGGCTGCTTATATCAGCAGGGCCATCCGTGCGACACGAAATTTCCTACCAAGTTTTTGGTACTCCACCCGAGGTTTCGGTTAAAAATAGCTACACGGCACGCGATTTGGGCGGTAACAGGTTTGCGTTTGGCCGCTTCGCCGCGTAAAGGGGCCGTAATCAGAGAGACGCCCGCGGATTTCGGCCGGTCCTCGTCGTTTTTACGACGGGCTTTACGAAACTCCGCGCTATGCAGTGCCCAAAACAAAGGGCGCTGTATGACGGGCGCAAGAAAAAGGCTTGGAAGAACGTAGCGACATGCAAACTTTCAAACTGAAAAAGGGACTGGACCTTCCGATCGAGGGATCGCCTGAACAGGTCATTCAGCCAGGGCCAGCATATTCTTCGGTTGGCGTGCTGGGTGGAGACTATATCGGGCTCAAACCACGGATGCTGGTGCAGGAAGGGGACACTGTCCAGCGCGGCACGCCGCTGTTCTGCCACAAGGACGCGCCCGAGGCGATGATGGTGGCGCCGCTGACCGGCAAGGTCGTGGCCATCAACCGCGGCGCGCGGCGCGTGCTACAGAGCGTCGTGATCGAGTTTTCGGACCCCAACGACCCCGGTGTCGATTTCTCGGGCGTGGGCGATGCCGAGACCGCGCAGGGCCTCACCGCCAAGCTGTGCGCCGCCGGCCTGTGGACCGCGTTCCGCACGCGGCCCTATTCCAAGATGCCGCAGCCGGGCACCGCGCCCGCCGCGATTTTCGTCACCGCCATGGACAGCGAGCCGCTGGCCGCCGATGCCGCGCTGATCATCAATGACGCGAGCGAGGCCTTTGCCGCCGGTCTGGCCGCCGTGGCCAAGCTGACCGAAGGCAAGACCTATCTGTGCCAGAAGGATTGCGACACGATCCCCGGCGTCGATCTGCCGGGCGTCGAGGCCGCGGCTTTCAGCGGCCCCCATCCGGCGGGCCTGGCCGGGACGCATATCCACTTCCTCGAACCCGTGACCGCCGAGAAAACCGTCTGGACCATCGGCTATCAGGACGTGATCGCCATCGGGCGGCTGCTGCAGTCGGGGCATCTGGACCCGAACGTGGTGGTCGCTCTGACCGGTCCCGGCGCGCGTCAACCGCGTCTGGTCCGCACCGTCATGGGCGCCTCGACCGAGGATCTGACCCGTGACGAGATCAATGTTGATGGCGAAGCACGGGTCATTTCGGGTTCGGTCCTTTCGGGTCGTCACGCCACCGGGCCGTTCGCCTATCTGGGACGCTTCGCGCGCCAGATCTGCATCATCCGCGAGGATCACGACCAGATCCCGATGGGTTGGATCCGTCCGATGCCGTCGAAATACGCGGTGCAGCCGGTTCTGGGTTCGGCCTTTGCCAAAAAGCTGTTCGCCTTCACGTCAAACCTGAACGGCGGTCGCCGCGCCATGGTGCCCACCGGCACCTTCGAAGAGCTCATGCCGCAGGATTTCCTGCCGACGCAACTGTTGCGGGCGCTGTTGGTGATGGATACCGACACGGCGCAGGCCCTGGGCGCGCTGGAGCTTGACGAAGAAGATTTGGGCCTTGTGGGCTTTGCCTGTCCGGCCAAGTATGAATACGGGCTGGCGCTGCGCGACTGCCTGACCAAGATTGAAAAGGAGGGCTGATCCACATGGGTTTGCGCAGCTTCTTTGACCGGATCGAGCCGAACTTCACCAAGGGCGGCAAGTACGAGAAGTTTTTCCCCATCTACGAGATGGTGGAAAGCTTTATCTACACTCCGAAAACCGTAACATCCGTGGCGCCGCACGCGCGGTCCTACGTGGATATGAAACGGATCATGACCTATGTCGTGATCGCCACCATCCCCTGCATCCTGTGGGGCATGTACAATACCGGCTTCCAGGCCAACTCGGCCATCGTGACGCTGGGCCCGGAGTCGGCGACCGGGTGGCGCATCGCCATCCTGCAGGCCCTGGGCATTTCTCTGGATCCCTCCAGCATCTTTGCCAACGTGATGCACGGGCTAATGTATTTCCTGCCGATCTATATCGTGACACTGGTCGCGGGCGGCACCTTCGAGGTTATCTTTGCCACCGTGCGCGGGCATGAAGTGAACGAGGGCTTTCTCGTCACCTCGATGCTGTACACGCTGATCATGCCGGCCACCGCGCCGTTGTGGCAGGTGGCGCTGGGGATCATCTTTGGTGTGGTCATCGGCAAGGAAGTGTTCGGGGGCACCGGTAAGAACTTCCTCAACCCCGCGCTGGTGGGGCGCGCCTTCCTGTATTTCGCCTATCCCGCATCCATGTCGGGCGACGCGGTCTGGACCCCGGTCGACGGTTTTTCCGGCGCGACCGCGCTGGCCGTTTCAGCCGCCGACGGCTACCAGGCGCTGGCGGCCGAGGGCATCACATGGTGGAACGCCTTCTTCGGCTCGATCCAGGGCAGCTTTGGTGAGACATCGACCCTGGCCTGCATGGTCGGGCTGGCCTTCCTGCTGATGACCAAGATTGCCAACTACCGCCTGATCGTGGGCTGTCTGGCAGGGACCATCGGCTTTACCCTGCTGCTGAACCTGATCGGATCGGACACCAACCCGATGTTCGCGATGCCGTGGTACTGGCACGTCGTGCTGGGCGGTTATGCGTTCGGTCTGGCCTTCATGGTGACCGAGCCGGTCTCGGCCAGCCACACCAACATGGGCCGCTATATCTATGGCGCGCTGATCGGGGTCATGGTCGTGATGATCCGGGTGGTGAACCCGGCCTTCCCCGAAGGCATGATGCTGGCCATCCTGTTCGGCAACGTCTTTGCGCCGCTGATCGACCATTTCGTCGTTCAGGCAAACATCAAACGGAGGGCGCGTCGCCATGTCTGATACGCAATCCCCTGAACCCAAAGGCGCCATCGCCCGGTTCCTGGCGGCCTCGCCGGACTCGGTTGGCAAGACAATTTTCATCGCGGTCGCCGTGTGCCTGGTTGCTTCGATGATCGTGTCGGCAGCGGCCGTCAGCCTGCGCCCGGTGCAAGAGGCCAACAAGCTCAAGGACAAGCAGATCAACGTTCTGCAGGTCGCGGGCGTTTATGAGCCGGGCATCGACGTGGCCGAGGCTTTTGCCGCTTTCGAACCGCATGTGCTGGAACTGGCGACGGGTGAGTTCGTCGACGACCAGTTCGACCCGGCCACGTTCGACGACATTGCCGCCGCCAGTGACCCCGAGTTGAGCGAGCCGCTTGCCGACGACCCTGCCGGCATCGGCCGCAAGGCGAAATACCGCGTGATCTACCTGCTGCGCGACGAAAACGGCGCGCTGGACAAGGTGATCCTACCGGTCCACGGCTATGGGCTGTGGTCTACGCTCTATGGCTTCATCGCGCTCGAAGCGAATGGCAACGACATTTTCGGGCTGCAATTCTATCAGCACGGGGAAACGCCGGGCCTGGGGGCCGAGGTGGACAACCCGCGTTGGAAAGCCCTCTGGAGCGGCAAGAAGCTGCGCGACGATACGGGTGATCTGCAGATCACGGTCGCCAAAACCATGCCCGCCGCAGGGCCTGACTTCTATATCGATGCGCTGGCCGGCGCGACCCTGACTACGGTCGGCGTCGACAACCTGGTGAAATTCTGGATGGGGGACGCGGGCTATGCTCCGTTCCTGGCCAAGCTGCAAGCAGGAGAGATCTGATGTCACAGACCAAGAAAGATCTGCTGGTCGACCCGCTTGTCGACAACAACCCGATCACGCTGCAGGTGTTGGGTATCTGCTCGGCGCTGGCGGTAACTTCGTCGCTGCAAGTGGCCTTCGTGATGTCGCTGGCCGTGATGTTCGTGACGGCGTTTTCGTCCTTCTTCATCTCATGCCTGCGCAACCAGATCCCCGGCTCGATCCGGATCATCGTGCAGATGGTCATCATCGCGTCGCTGGTGATCCTGGTCGACCAGATCCTCAAGGCCTATGCCTTCGAGATATCGAAAACGCTGTCGGTCTTCGTGGGCCTGATCATCACCAACTGCATCGTGATGGGCCGGGCCGAAGCCTTTGCCATGAAGAACCCGCCCGTGGCGTCCTTCATCGACGGCTTGGGCAACGGCATGGGTTATGGCCTGATCCTTATGCTGGTCGGCGTCATCCGCGAGCTGTTCGGCTCGGGCTCTCTGTTTGGGGTGACCATCCTGGAAACCGTGAACAACGGTGGCTGGTACGTCCCCAACGGCTTGCTGCTGCTGCCGCCGTCGGCCTTTTTCATCATCGGCCTGATCATCTGGGCCTTCCGTACGTGGAAGCCGAACCAGGTCGAGGAACGTGAATACAAGATCCAGCAGGTAGAGGCGCACTGATGGAAGGTCTCATCTCACTGGCCGTGAAGGCCATCTTCGTCGAAAACCTCGCGCTCAGTTTTTTCCTGGGCATGTGTACCTTCATCGCCGTGTCGAAAAAAATCTCGACGGCGCTGGGGCTTGGGATCTCGGTCATGGTCGTGCAGGCCATCACCGTTCCGGCCAACAACCTGTTGCTGAACTACCTGCTCAAGCCCGGTGCGCTGGCGTGGGCCGGGTTCCCGGATGTTGACCTGACCTTTCTCGGCCTGATTTCATATATCGGCGTGATCGCGGCGATGGTGCAGATCCTCGAGATGGTCTTGGACAAGTATTTCCCGCCGCTCTACAACGCGCTGGGGATCTTCCTGCCGCTGATCACGGTGAACTGCGCCATCCTGGGCGGCTCGCTGTTCATGGTCGAGCGCGACTACAACTTTACCGAGGCCGCAACCTATGGCCTGTCCTCGGGCTTTGGTTGGGCGCTGGCGATCACCGCCATGGCTGGCGTGCGCGAAAAACTGAAATATTCCGACATTCCGGACGGGCTGCAGGGCCTCGGCATCACCTTCATCACCGCAGGTCTGATGGCGATGGCCTTCATGTCCTTCTCGGGCGTCAAACTGTAAAGGGGCAGGGGCATGGAAACTTTCTCGCTCGGCGTTGTCCTTTTCACCCTGATCGTTCTGGCCTTGGTCGCGCTGATCATGGCGGCCCGGTCTCGGTTGGTTTCATCGGGCAACGTCAACATCACCATCAACGGTGAGAAAACCATCTCGGTTCCTGCCGGCGGCAAGCTGCTGCAGACGCTGGCAGCCGAAAAGCTGTTCGTTCCGTCGGCCTGCGGCGGCGGCGGTACCTGCGCGCAATGCCGGGTGCGTGTACTGGAGGGCGGCGGGTCGATCCTGCCGACCGAAGAAAGCCACATCACCAAGCGCGAGGCCACTTGTGGAGACCGCCTGTCGTGCCAGGTGGCCGTCAAGCAGGACATGAAGATCGAAGTTCCCGAAGAGGTCTTTGGCGTCAAGAAATGGGAATGCACCGTCCGGTCGAACGACAACGTGGCGACCTTCATCAAGGAACTGGTGCTGGAACTTCCCGAGGGCGAGGATGTGAATTTCCGCGCTGGCGGATACATCCAGATCGCCGCCCCGGCGCACAAGGTCGACTACAGCGATTTCGACGTCGCCGAGGAATACCGTGAGGATTGGGACAAGTTCAATCTGTGGCAGTACAAATCCACGGTTACCGAACCGATCGAGCGGGCCTATTCGATGGCCAACTACCCCAACGAAAAAGGCATCATCATGCTCAACGTGCGGATCGCCTCGCCCCCGCCGGGGTCCGAAGGCATTCCGCCCGGGCAGATGTCGTCCTACATCTTCAACCTGAAGCCGGGTGACAAAGTCACGATCTCGGGTCCGTTTGGGGAATTCTTCGCACGCGAGACCGACAAAGAGATGGTGTTCGTTGGTGGCGGCGCGGGCATGGCCCCGATGCGCAGCCACATCTTCGACCAGCTCAAGCGTCTGAACACCAAACGCAAGATCACTTTCTGGTACGGTGCCCGGTCACGCCGCGAGATGTTCTATGTTGAAGATTTCGACCAGCTGGCAGCCGAGAACGAAAACTTCGAGTGGCACGTTGCTTTGTCCGACCCGCAACCGGGCGACGATTGGGATGGCTACACAGGGTTCATCCACAACGTGCTGTTCGAGGAATACCTCAAGAACCACCCGGCGCCCGAAGACTGCGAATTCTACATGTGCGGTCCGCCGATCATGAACCAGTCGGTCATCAACATGCTACTGGATCTGGGTGTTGATCGCGAAGACATCATGCTGGACGACTTTGGTGGCTAAGAAAAAACCGGCGCAATCTTGCGCCGGTTTCATTTTGTAACATCAAGACCCAGAGCGCTGCGTATTGCCGTCGGTGGGTCAACGCGGTTGTCCCGCATGTAGCGTGCTACCAACGCCAACGTCCGGTCGACTCGACGACGATACCAAAGACCCTGCAGCCGGTGAAACCGCCGCCCTTGACGGCTGTCCAAAAATCCCAGCCAGATCACGTATCGCAACAGGAAATAGGCCCAGGCCCTGAGCCCACCGGACGACAACGTGCTGCATTCCCCATCGCAATCAGCGCGCTGAGCGCGCCGTTCAACAACGAATACGGCAACACGGAAAGAACTAGCAGCGCAGTGGTGGCGGCGCCAGTCAGCGCTGACACAAAAGCAAGGACGCATAGCACCGCGGAACACGCACCGGCGGCCTGCAGGTACTTTTTGCAGACGCAGCTTCGATAGGCCGCCAACGCCCGCCGCTGCTCGGCCAGTGCGTACAATCGTGTTATGGCTTGGTTCAGACCACCGAAACCGGCCACCTGCCCAAAGCTGAAGACCGTCAAGGCCAAAGCCAAGTGCGCATAAACCGACGGCTCCAACAGGCCGGTCTGCACCCGGACCAGCGCCAGCCCGCCGGTCAGAAGGCTGAAATGGCCGGCGGCAACCCACAGGGCCTCGGACCTTGCGGACAGAGGTTTCACAGTCAGAGAGTGTCTCTCATGTCAGTGTGCTGGCGCGGGTCAGAGCCTCAGATCACTGGCGCTGCGCGGCAGGCAGGATTTGACGTCGAACAGGACATTCCGGGCCTTTCCGAACGCTCGGATTTCGGCCGGATCCATCGCAAGATATGCGTCATGGGCAACCGCAAGGACGATACCGTCATAGGTGCCGGGCTTGGGGTGCTCCAGCAGGTCGATCCCATATTCGTCACGTGCGGCTTGCGGGTCGGCATGGGGATCGTGCACGTCTACGATCACGCCGTAGCTCTGCAACTCGTGAACGATGTCCACGACCCGGGTGTTTCGCAGATCAGGGCAGTTTTCCTTGAAGGTCAGCCCCATGACCAGGACCCGGGCGTCCGTCATCTCGATCCGCTCGCGGATCATCCGCTTGACCAACTGGGCCACGACATATGCGCCCATTCCATCATTCAGGCGCCGCCCTGCCAGAATGACCTGGGGATGATGGCCAACGGCCTCGGCCTTGTGGGTCAGGTAGTAGGGGTCGACCCCGATGCAATGCCCACCGACAAGGCCGGGGCGGAAGGGCAGGAAATTCCATTTGGTGCCCGCCGCGCGCAGCACGGCATCGGTGTCGATGCCGAGGCGGCCAAAGATCATGGCGAGTTCGTTCACCAAGGCGATATTCAGATCGCGCTGTGTGTTCTCGATCACCTTCGCAGCCTCGGCCACGCGGATGCTTTCGGCCTTGTGCGTTCCCGCCCTGATGATCCGCGCATAGAGCGCGTCCACCAGATCGGCGGCCTTAGGCGTCGATCCGGACGTCACCTTGCAGATATCGGCGATGCGATGCGCCTTGTCGCCGGGATTGATCCTCTCAGGACTGTACCCGGCAAAGAAATCCACGTTGAAACGCAAGCCGGATTCCCGCTCGAGGATCGGGACGCAGTCTTCCTCGGTCGCGCCGGGGTAGACGGTTGATTCATAGATGACCAGATCACCAGGCTTCAACACCCGTCCAACCGTTTCAGAGGCGCGCATCAATGGTGCGAGGTCTGGCTGTTTTTGTGCTGTGATCGGTGTCGGCACCGTCACGATATACGTGTCACAGCCCGTCAGATCGGCGGGGTCGGTGGTAAATCTTAACCCCCCGGCGGCGGACAGCTCGTCTTCGCTGACCTCATGCGTGGCGTCCTTGCCTTGGCGCAACGCGTCGATGCGCGTGGGATTGATGTCAAAGCCCAGAACCGGTCCAATCTTTCCAAAGGCAGCGGCCAGCGGCAGGCCGACATAGCCCAGACCGATCACGGCGATCCGACGGGAATTGGGGTTCGTTTCAAGCATACGTCAGGTCCGGGTCACTAGATCATTTGCCGTGGTATTCGCGGAACCATTCGACGAACTGAGCGATTCCATCCTTGAAATCGGTCTGCGGACGATACCCGGTCAGGCGTTGGAGCAGGTCGGTATTGGCCCAAGTCGCCGGAACATCACCCATCTGCATGGGCATGTAATTCCGGATCGCCTTCTTGCCCACGGCTTCCTCGATTGCTTCGACGAAATCCATCAGACGCACCTTGTCACCATTCCCGATGTTGACCACACGATAAGGCGCGACCGGCGACAGGCTGTCACCCTCCTCGATATCCTCGGGGCTGTCCGGACGGACGGGGACCGCATCGATCAACAACCGGATTCCGCGCACCAGGTCGTTCACATTGGTGAAGTCGCGATACATTTCGCCGTGATTGTAAATGTCGATCGGGCGCCCATCCAGAATTGCATCGACAAACTTGTACAGAGCCAGGTCCGGACGGCCCCAGGTGCCGTATACGGTGAAGAACCGGAACATGGTCGTGGGCAGATCCCAGAGATGGGCATAGGAATGGCCCATCGCTTCGTTCGCCTTCTTGGTGGCAGAATAGATCGTCAATTGGGTGTCGGCCTTTTCCACCTCGGTAAAGGGCATGTCTTCGTTTGCCCCGTAAACCGAAGAGGTAGAGGCCATGAGCAGGTGCCCGACCTTGTGCTGACGGGCCACCTCCATCACGTTGAACGTACCCACAACGTTTGAATCGATATAGCTGCGCGGGTGTTCAAGGCTGTAACGCACACCCGCCTGAGCGGCGAGGTGAACGATAACCTCGGGCTGGAATTCGTCTGCAACCTGCATGAGGCGTTCGTGGTTTTCCAACAGATCCTCGGTTGCCGAGAAGCCGGGCGTCTGCAACAGCATCTGATGGCGGCGCTGTTTGAGAGTGACGTCGTAGTAATCCGTCATCCCGTCATAGCCATGGACCTGAAACCCTTCGGACAACAGCAGCTTGGCCAGGTGGAACCCGATGAAGCCCGCAGTGCCCGTAATCAATACCCGTTGCATAAAACCCTCGAACGCAAATCAACAATCCCGACCATCAGGGACCCTTTCGACCCGCCAAGGTCAAGGGGATTATCGGTCGGTGGGACCTCATATCCGATGCAGGGCAGGGCGCGTCAACCATTTGCCGCGTCCAGACCCGCATTGACCAGCGAGGGCAGGAATTGATCCAGCGCCCGACCCCAGGTCGTGATCGGCTGTTCCTGGATGAAAACAATATCGTTGGGACGCAGTTCCATACGGGCCGCGATCGACAATGCCGCGGGATTGCGCGCATCGAGGTGCCAGGCAGTGAACGCACCGATTTCCTCAGGTTTGGGAGAGGCACGCAGTACATAGATTTGCGACGCGTCTGCCGTTCTGGTGCTGTAACCGCCTTCGCCGAACAAAGCGTCGGCCAGGCTCAGGTGCTGGCCGTAGGGCAGGGGAACACGAGCATTCTTGCGGAACTCTCCCCCTAGATAGACATTTTCGCGCTGTTCGGAACCCAGTTGGCTGCGAACCGTGAAATTGTCACGTAACTCCGTCAGTTCGGCGCTGCGCAGATCGACCTCCTGCTAAAGTTCGGCCAAGGCGACCCCCCGAGCCTGCCGGTTCAGGCTGATGACGTCGATCTGATCGCGATAAATCGCAAGAGCCGGTCCAGGTCATAGCTGGTATCGGCAAACACGGCGTCCCCGTTCAAAAGGACCAGTTGCCGGAAGTCCGGTCGGGCCAGGTAGTTTCGCAACGGAATCTTTTACAAATCCCCACTACGGTAGATGCGGATCGTGCCCAGCTCTCGATCCCGGGTCGTCAGGCCTCCGGCCGCGGCAATCGCCTGACCGAGTGTCAAGGGAGTGACGGTCAGCGGCACCACGACCGGCGTTGCAACCAGCCCGCCTACTGCGACGTGTTTCGAGTTGTACGCCACCACCTCCAGCGACACGGTTGTTTCCGCCTCACTTATCGTTCGGCCGGGGACTTGCACCCGACCGGCGTCGGGGATCGAGATCGTGCCGTCATCGCGGACGGTGAAGGTATTCCGCTGAGCGCCCGCGCCAGCAAGTTCGGCAACCCGTGCGGGGCGTATGATCGCCACCATATCACCCGGTCCCAGGTGGTAGGGTGGAGCCTTCACTCGCGGAGGCGCGCGCAACTCAAGCGGCTCTGGGGTGAAATCCGGAACGGCAGGACCATCCGGCAGCGCAGCCAACCGAGAGTGGGCCGGTCCGGTGCTTGCGGTTTCATAGAAGGACTGCGGCAGACTGCGTGGCCGATAGGGCATCGTCACCGACCAGCCATAGGCGCTCGCCTGCTCTGATCTGCGTCGCAAAAGACCGCACCGGTTGAACCGTGTGACCCAAAGCCGCTTCCAATTCAGGGATGGCATCGTCGGTGGCGATTTCAAAGCGGATCGATGCACCACCCACGTTGCTGAGAAGAATGCCCTGGTCCGCGGCCGCAACGTGGCGGTTTTCGACAGACCACTGCGCGGCCGGTTTGTAAGTCATAGAAGGCATGGAAAGCTCCTGTTGTTTGTCGGCGGCCACTCTAGTGCCGAGGACCCTTGCGTTGCCCGCCCGCCTCAATAACCTGTTGTTCACATCTACGGCGGTGGCGTCAGCCGGCCCTGTCCACCATTGCTGCCGGGGCCACGGCGCGATAGGGAACAGGTCTGATGATAGGATCGTGGATCAAAAAACTCAGGCGAAGTACCGGCGAGCCTGAGCAGGAATCGCTGCTGGGGACCCTGGCACCCGATCGGCGGTTCTATGTTGTTGGTGACATACACGGGCGGCTGGACCTGTTGCAGCAACTGCTGATCCGGCTCGATCCGGACATTCCTCTGGTATTTGTAGGGGACTATGTCGACCGTGGAGATTGCAGCGCTCAGGTTTTGCATCACCTGCGGCATCTTTCGGAAAACGGCGAGCGCGAAGTGATTTGTCTGCTGGGCAATCATGAAGAGATGCTGCTTCGATTTATCGAGGAGCCCAAGCGGACCAGTCGCTTGTGGCTGGGAAACGGTGGGCTTCAGACACTCGCGTCGTTCGGCCTGACGGGAATAACCGAAGCGACACTGGGCGAAGATGCTGTCCAAATCTCGCATCAGTTGCGGTCTGTGATCGGTGACCCGGTTCTGACTTGGCTCGAAAACCGGCCACTGACCTGGTCAAGCGGGAATGTCTCCATCGTCCACGCGGCCCTTGATCCGGCTTTGCCAATCGATGACCAACCGCGCCATGTCTGTTTGTGGGGGCACCCCAATTTCCCGTCCACCGCTCGAACGGATGGCCAATGGGTCGTGCACGGGCATACCATAGTCCCAGATCCAAAGGTCAGTGGCCGGGTGATTTCGATCGACACCGGCGCGTTTGCAACCGGTCGGCTCACGGCGGCAGACATCAGCCCGGGCACCGTCAATTTCGTATCAACAAGCCCCGAGAATGAAGCCTCGGACACCGCCAGTCGAGCATGACGGCTATAGTCAAAAGATGATCTCGTAATACTCCATTAACGCTAACTCGGCATTTACCATTCCGCAGCGAAACTCCCGCTGAGCCTACGCGGCATCAGACGCTCAAAAGGGGATGGATGAGTATCGATTTTGTTGGTTCCCAGACCACTTTTTCCGGTATTGCCGCGCCGCGCGTAAGTCTGACATTCAGTGTCGCCAAACGCTTCATGGATGTTGCTGTTTCTCTGGCCCTGTTGCCACTTGTAGCGGTTTGTGCAGTTCTGTTGCTGGTCATGAACCCCATTCCAAACCGAGGGCGCTTGTTTTTCCGCCAGATCCGTATGGGCAGAGGAGGAAGAGCGTTCGTCGCCTACAAATTCCGTTCAATTAAGCCCGGGCACGGTGAGATCAGTGGACCCTATGGCCCGGTCGAAACGTCGTGTATCACGCCCCTGGGTCGCGCATTGCGCCGATCCCGGATTGATGAGCTTCCGCAAGTCATCAACGTGCTGCTTGGTAACATGAGCTTGATCGGTCCCCGCCCAGATTGCATCCACCACGCGCGGTTTTATCTGCGAGATGTGCCCGATTACCGCGCCCGGCTTGGCGTCCGCCCCGAAATCAGCGGCTATGCCCAGACCGAAGTCGGTTACGCATAAAACCCAAAAGATATTCGGAAAAAAGTTTGGGCAGACCATTACTACATCAATAATCCGAGCCTTGCTTTCGAATTTTGGATTGTTCGGCGGACGCTGCAGGCGGTTGCCGGATTCAAGGACAATCGACGCTGAGAGACGTTGTCAGATCGCAAGCACTTGCAAAGGCCTAACAAAACTGACGAAAAACCTCATGGCGCGAACAGGCGCGAGGAAACCGTGGGCGGTTTGAACCTTCTGGCCTTTGTCCGGCTGTGTTGGGCGCACTGATACACAATCGCCGCCTGCGCGGGTCGCGGCCTTTTGCAGGGATTTGGGATCTCGACCTTTGCGATGAAACCCCGCTTCCGGTCCGAAACGACGCTGGTTCTGACACGCCCTGCGGGCTATTCCGACGTGCCGTCGCAGGCCATGACGGGGCTAGGCGGAGACATCTCCGGCATCAATACTCAAGTCGAAATCCTTGGCTCTGCTCGTATGATGCACAATCTAGATTTGGAGTTGACCCTCCAGAATGATCCCGAGTTCAATCCAGCCATCCTCGCATCGCGTTGGACCGTACCTTGGCATAAACCGGCGGACCGGCCGGACAGCGAAGACCTGGGCATTGTCGCGGAAAACGTCACACAGGCGATATCTATCAAGAACGTCCGGAATTCAGATGTTATCCGGAGAAGCACAACAACCAATGACCCTCAGAAGTCGGCTGAGATTGCGGATACCTTGGCCCAGCTTTTTTGTTCGGGATCAGATCAACGGAAAAGCCGAAGGACTGACCGAAACTGTTTCATGGTTGTCGGACCGGGTGGCCGGGCTGGAGCAGGAAATCGCCCGGCAGGAGGACGCCATCAAGATCCTGCGGCCGCCAACCCCGATGCACTGGCCGCGCAGCTTTCGGAAACCCGAACAACGTTGGCCAATCTGCAGAGCCGTCTTCAAGAGCTTGACCAACTGGACCAGACACTTGTTGACTTGGACCCCGAACACTTCAGAGGCGAGGTTCCTGAAATCATTCATGATCGCATTCTCAGCAGCCTTTCAAGGCAGGTCGCCACGGGAGGCGCAGCCGCTAGGATAGCTCTCGCCGAACGTGTTTCAGAATTGATCGCCCAGAATGCCCGCGAACGCGCCGAACTCGATCACCAGTCCCGAACCCTGTCTCAACTGCTCACGACACTTGAGTTGGAATATGAAAAGAATGCCGGTGTGACGGCCGAATTACGCCAGTTCGAACGCGACGCCCGCGCAACCCAGTTGCTGCACGAAACCTTTCTTTCCAGGCTGAAGGAAGCCGCCGTCCAACAGGGCGCACAAACGCCGGACTGCCGCATAATTTCGACAGCCACTCCGGGCAAACAAGTTGCACCGCGTTCTGGTCTGACCATGTTTCTTGGGGTGATCGCCGGGGCGGCATTGGGGCTGGGCATCGTTCTTGTCCGACAAATCCAGCAAGCCGCGGTTCCGACGGGGTCCGATCTGGAGCTGACTACCAGCGTACCGGTTCTGGGCCATTTGCCATTGGCGACGATCCGCCAGCGCAGTCAGTTGGCCGGGTACGTGTCCACAAATCCGACGTCACCGCTCTCGGAGGCGGCCAGAAACCTGCGAACGTCTCTGCTGTCGCCAAATTCGGACGCTCCACCGCAGGTCATTCTGTGCACCTCGTCGGCACCGGATGAGGGTAAGACCACGATGTCGATTGCCTTCGCGCAAAGCCTGGCGGGGCTCGGTCGATGTTCTGATGGGCGAGCGCAGCACACATAGCGCTGCAGATACTTTTTCGTCTTCGCGCTTTCATGACCTCATGACGGGGTTGCGGGCAGACTACGAAAATATTCTGATCGACAGCCCACCGGTACTGGCCGTTCCTGACGCCCGGGTAATCGGGCAGGCCTGTGACGCGATCCTTCTGTCGGTTGCGCCGGCCATCACGTCCCGTGCCCAGTTGGAACAGGCGCTGCGCGAGTTTTCCAGCGTGAACTTGCAGGTCACGGGGCTGGTCATGTCGGACCTGAGGTCTGCCCGAAAACAGACCAAGGCAGGCGGGCAGGCCTATACGGCCTATGCCCGTTGCTACAACGTGTGACTATCTAGCCGACGATCATCTGCTTCATGCGCAGGGCTTCGTATTCCAGCTCTTTCAGCCGGAAATGCACGACATCTCCGATGGTGATCATGCCGCAGAGCTTGCCGTCGCGAAGAACCGGCATGTGCCGGAAACGCCCCTCGGTCATTGTCTTCAGCACGTCCATCAGCAGGTCGTCCGGCGTGCAGGTCCGGACATCGCGTGTCATCAGCGCCTCGACCGATTGTGGCAGCGTCTGACCCGGAGTATCCGCCATGCGGCGAACGATATCCCGCTCGGACAGGATCCCCTGCAGTGCGCCGTTCTGATCGGTGACGACAACCGCCCCGATGCGTTTCTCCTTTAGAATTTCGACCACCGAATGGATGGTGTCATTCGGCCGAACCGAAAACACCGCATCACCTTTTCCTTCCAGCAATTTGGCGACAGTGGTCTGAGTATGTGACAAATTCGACTCGGCGGATTGGCTGTAAGTGCTTGACCCGGCCTTGTCGCCACGTGTCGGGGGCTGGTAAGAGCTTGGGGCCATGGGCGGTCTCCTCCTTCAACGCTACAGGCTGTCCTCACCACCTTATCGCAGCAGAGAAACCTGTATAGGGTGCAAATTCAAAAACCGGCGCAACCGCGCCGGGTCGCAAGGAAAAACCGGACCCCGTGACCCAACTCCATCTGTCTCCTGCGGTTGCCGCCCTGATCTTCCTTCTGGTCGTGATCTGCGGACATAATTTTCGCAAACTGTGGAAAGAACAGCCCCCTGGTTGGCAGAAACGCGCGTGGCTGTTTGGTGTGCCCGCTGCGGCCGGGCTGCTGGTCCTGGGCTTCCTGCCGCTGGTGCCCTGACGCAGGTTTGACTCTGGGTGGGGCCGCTGGCATATGCCGGGCAACACTTTTCCAGGAGATCGCCCCATGCGCCGACTGCTTGCTCTGGCCCTGCCGCTTGTTGTTTCTGGCTGTCTGTTCGACGAGGAGCCCGAGATCGTCCGTCTGTCCGGCGAAACCATGGGCACGACCTATCACATCACCGCAATCGGCGAGGATCTGGACGAGGCGGCCCTGTCCACCTCCGTGGAGGAAACGCTGGCGCAGGTGAATGCCAAGATGTCCAACTGGGACCCGAATTCCGAAGTCTCGGTCTTTTCCGCCTCGGCCAGCACCGACCCGATGCCGGTGTCACAGGAATTCGCCTATGTGATCGCGGCGGCCAACCAGGTGCACGACCAAAGCGGCGGCGTGTTCGACGTGACGCTTGGCCCGCTGATCGAGCTGTGGGGCTTCGGCCCGCGCAAGCCCGAAGACCCGGTACCGTCGGATGCCGAGATCGCGGCAGCGCTGGAACAAGTGGGGCAGGCGCGCCTGCTGACGCTGGATGAACAGGCCGGGACGCTGGCCAAGGCGCAACCGGGCGTGGGGATCAACCTTTCGGCCATCGCCAAGGGCTACGGGATCGACGCCGTGGCCGAGACGCTGCGAGAGGCCGGCATCGAGAACTACATGGTTGAGATCGGCGGCGACCTGGTGGCCCGCGGTCAGAACGACAAGGGCGAGGCCTGGCGCATCGGCATCGAAAAGCCCGAAGCCGGGTCGCAGACCGTGCAATTCATCGTGCCGCTGGACAACCGTGGCATGGCGACCTCGGGCGACTACAAGAACTTCTTCGAACAGGACGGGGTGCGGTATTCGCACATCATCGACCCGATCACCGGACGCCCGATCACGCATCGGACGACCTCGGTCACGGTTCTGGCCGAAAATGCGATGATGGCCGATGCCTGGGCCACTGCGATGCTGGCGCTGGGGCAGGAGCGGGGGCTGAAACTGGCCGATCAGCTGGGTTTGGCGGTGTTTTTCATCTCGCGGGATGTGACAGGCGGCGAAGATGCCTATATCACGGTACAAAGCAGCGCGTTCAAGGATGCGCTGGGATCGAACTGAAGGGCGGGCCGGCTGATGAGCACCTTTATTCTCGCGTTTGTTCTGCTGCTGATCATCATGGTCGGCATGTCGCTGGGCGTGATGCTGATGGGCAAGACCATCAAGGGCAGTTGCGGCGGGCTGAACGCGATCTCGGGGGCCGACAAATGCGTGGTGTGCCAAAAAGACGTGGACCCCAACAGCCCTCTGCGTGACAAGCTGCAATGCAAGCGCGCCCGCCGGATGGTGGAACAGATGGAAAGCCAGGGCGCGCAGCACTGAATGGCCAAGGCCCGCAACATCCTGTTCATCATGTTCGACCAGCTTCGCTGGGATTACCTGAGCTGTTACGGCCATCCACATCTGCACACGCCCAATATCGACCGGCTGGCCGCGCGCGGCGTGCGGTTCACGCGGGCCTATATCCAGTCGCCGATCTGCGGCAGTTCGCGCATGTCCACCTATACCGGGCGCTATGTGCAGTCACATGGCGCCTCGTGGAACGGCATTCCGTTGAAGGTGGGCGAACAGACCATAGGCGACCATCTGCGCAAGGCGGGGATGGACTGCTGGCTGGTCGGCAAGACCCATATGCGCGCCGACGCCGAGGGCATGGCGCGGCTGGGCTTGGAACCCGACAGCCTGATCGGCGCGCGCGTGGCCGAATGCGGTTTCGACGTGTTCGAGCGCGACGACGGGATGCGCCCCGAAGGCCCTGACGGGTTCTATGACCCCGACGGGGCCCGCGCCTACAACGCGTGGCTGGCCGACAAGGGCTATGACGGCGACAACCCCTGGCACGACTTTGCCAATTCCGGGCTGGACGAGGACGGCAACGTGCTGTCGGGCTGGTTTCTGAAAAACGCGCCGCAGGCCGCGAACATCGCCGAAGAAGATAGCGAGACCCCCTATCTGACCACGCGCGGCATCGAATTCATGGAAACCCATGACGGCCCGTGGTGCTGCCACCTGAGCTACATCAAACCGCACTGGCCCTATATCGTCCCCGAGCCCTATGCCTCGATGTACGGGCCCGAGCATGTTCTGCCCCCCAACCGGTCGGAGGCTGAACGGGCCGACGCGCATCCCGTGCTGAGCGCCTTCATGCATACCAAGATCGGTCAGACCTTCTGGCGGCAGGATGTGCGCGAGGCCGTGATCCCCTCCTATATGGGCCTGATCAAGCAGGCCGATGACCAGATCGGGCGGTTGCTGGACTGGATGGACCAGACCGGCCGCATGGACGACACGATGATCGTGCTGACCTCGGACCATGGCGATTTTCTGGGCGATCACTGGATGGGCGAAAAGACGTTCTTCCACGACGCTTCGACCAAGGTGCCGCTGATCATCTACGACCCGTCCGAACAGGCCGATGCCACGCGCGGCACCGCCTGCGACGCGCTGGTCGAGTCGATCGACCTGGCCCCCACTTTCGTCGAGGTCGCGGGCGGTGCGGTGCCTGATCATATCCTAGAAGGCCACTCGCTGCTGCCAATCCTGCACGGGCAGGCGGACGAGACCCCGCGCAAATTCGTGATCTGCGAATACGACTATTCGGCCTCGCCCATCGCGGAAACGCTGGGCGTGTCGGTGCGTGATGCGGCGATGTTCATGGTGGCCACGAAAAAATGGAAGCTGATCCATTGCGAAGGCGGGTTCCGCCCGATCCTGTTCGATCTGGAAAACGACCCCGACGAACTGACCGATCTGGGCGACAGTGCGGCCTATGCGGATGTGATCGCGCAAATGTACGACCACCTGTTCGACTGGGCCCGGCGTCCGTCGCAGCGCACCACCCGCTCGGCGGCCGAGCTGGTCGAGATGCGCACCAAAAGTCGCGGCAAGGGCGTGATCCTGGGCGCTTATGACGAACGCGACGCCCCGCCCGAACTGACGGTCAAGTATCGCGGCCGCAAGGCCCGGCCCTGGCATCAGATCAGGAAATAGCCCGACGCGGGTCGTATCGCCGCAAAAGGCGGTTCACGATGCGGCGGGCAGGGGATAGAAGAACGGACAAGAGCAGTTATCGGAGACCCGACATGAGCGCACCCAAACCCGTCGTCCTGTGCATCCTCGATGGCTGGGGCCTGTCCGACGACACGCAGGCCAATGCGCCCTATCTGGCCCACACGCCCACATTCGACGCGATCATGACCAAGGGTCCGCACGCGCGGCTGATCACCCATGGCCCTGATGTGGGCCTGCCCAGCGGCCAGATGGGTAATTCCGAGGTCGGCCATACCAATATCGGGGCCGGGCGGGTCGTGGCCATGGATCTGGGCCAGATCGATCTTGCAATCGAAGACGGCTCGTTCTTCGAAAACGCTGCGCTGCAGGACTTTGTCGCCAAGGTGAAGGCGGCGGGTGGGACCGCGCATCTGATGGGGCTGGTCTCGGATGGCGGGGTGCATGGGCACCTGAACCATATCGTCGCCGCCGCAAAGGCAATCACCGATGCAGGCGTTCCGGTGGCTCTGCACGCCATCACCGACGGGCGAGACGTGGCCCCGAAATCGGCGCTGGACTTCCTGGCCGAGCTGGAGCGCCGCCTGCCTGCGAACGCGCGCGTCGTCACCGTCTCGGGGCGGTACTATGCCATGGACCGCGACAACCGGTGGGAACGGGTCGGCCGCGCCTATGATGCCATCATCAAAGGTGAAGGCGCGCCGGCTGATACCGCAAGCGCCGCGATTCAGGCCGCCTACGACCGGGGCGAGACGGACGAGTTCATCGCGCCCACGGTACTACCCGGCTACGACGGCGTCCGCGACGGCGACGGCTTCTTCTGTCTCAACTTCCGCGCCGACCGCGCCCGCGAAATCCTGCGCGCCATTGCCGAACCCGGATTTGACGAATTCGACACCGGACCACGCCCGCAGCTGTCGGCGCTGCTGGGCATGGTGGAATATTCCGACGGTCACAACGCCTACATGACCACGGTGTTCCCCAAGCGCGAGATCGTCAACACGCTGGGCGAATGGGTCGCCAAGCAGGGCCTGCGCCAGTTCCGTCTGGCCGAAACCGAGAAATACCCCCATGTCACGTTCTTTCTGAACGGCGGCAAGGAAACGCCCGAGCCCGGCGAGGATCGCTATATGGCCCCGTCGCCCAAGGTGGCGACCTATGACCTGCAGCCCGAGATGTCGGCCGCCGAGGTCACCGACAAGTTCGTCGAGGCGATCGATGCCGGTTATGACCTGATCGTCACCAACTATGCCAACCCCGACATGGTGGGCCATACCGGTGACCTGCAGGCCGCGATCGAGGCCTGCGAGGCCGTTGATCAAGGCCTGGCCCGTGTGGTCGCCGCTCTTGAAAAGGTGGGCGGGGCCATGATCGTGACCGCCGATCACGGCAATTGCGAAACCATGATCGACCCCGAAACCGGCGGCCCGCATACCGCCCACACGCTAAACCCGGTACCCGTGGCGCTAGTTGGCGGACCCGACGGCGCAACCCTGCGCGAAGGTCGCCTGTCCGATCTGGCGCCTACGGTGCTGAACCTGATGGGCCTGCCCAAGCCTCCGGAAATGACGGGTCAGAGCCTGCTGTCATGAGGCTGCGCGCGCTTCTTCTGGCGGCCCTGATGGCGGGGCAGGCGGCCCGGGCCGCGCCGGACCCCGCGCAGGCGGCACTGGAGGCGGCGCAGATGCTGGAACAGGCCTCGATCGCCCTGACCGAGGCCGAAACCGCCCGCGACCGCGTGCTCGCCCTGACCGAGACGATCCAGGCCTACGAGGCCGGGCTGGCCGCCATGCGCGACGGGCTGCGCCGGGCGGCTTTGCGCGAAAGCCAGCTGACCGCCGAGTTGAACGCGCGCGAACGCGAAATCCGCCAGTTGCTGGGCGTGCTGCAAACCATCGAAACCACGGCGCCACCGGTTCTGATGCTGCACCCGGCCGGGCCACTGGGGGCGGCGCGCACCGGGATGATGCTGTCCGAAGTCACGCCTGGCCTGAACACCAGGGCCCAGGCGCTGGCTCGGGATCTGGACGAGGTGCAGACCCTGCGCCGATTGCAACAAAGCGCTGCGGACACTCTGACCGAAGGGTTGGAAGGCGTGCAGAATGCTAGGACGAAGCTGAGCGAGGCCATAGCGAACCGTACCGACCTGCCGCGCCGCTTCATCGAAGACCCAGTACGGACAGCCATCCTGATCTCATCGACGGAGACTCTGGATGGGTTCGCCAGCGGTCTGTCTGAAATATCGGATGGAGAAATCATAACCTCGAACGCGGATGTGTCCCAACTGAAAGGACAGATTCCGCTGCCGACCCAAGGCGTCATACTCCATCGTTCCGGCGAAACGGACGCCGCCGGGGTCACGCGTCCGGGGCTTGTACTGGGAACCAGACCACGTGCATTGGTGCTGTCGCCGACAGCGGCCACGATCCGATACAGAGGGCCGCTTCTGGACCTTGGAAACCTTGTGATCCTGGAACCGCAGCCGGGTTTGCTTTTTGTCTTCTCCGGCCTTCAAGAGGTGTATGGGGACCCCGGTCAGGTGATCCCCGAAGGAACGCCAGTGGGCCTGATGCCCGGTCAAACACCAGAAATCGGCGCGATTTTGTCAACAAGCGGTGATGGCACTGGAACTGATCGTCCAGACACGCTCTATATAGAGGTAAGAGAGAACAATAGCCCCGTGGATCCGGAATCATGGTTCCGGACAGACAAGGATGGATAGACGAGTATGAAGAGATTTGTGATGGCCGGTCTGGCCGGCACCGTGGCAGGGATTATTGCGACTACCCAGATCGCCGGGCCACTGCTGGCGCAAGAGGCCGAAAACAAGGCCGGAGTCTATGAACAACTTGACCTGTTCGGAGACATCTTCGAACGGATCCGCGCCCAGTATGTCGAGGAAGTCGCCCCTGAAGAGCTGATCGAGGCTGCGATCGACGGCATGTTGACGTCTCTGGATCCGCATTCAAGCTATCTTTCCCCGGACGACGCCGAGCAGATGCGCGTTCAGACGCGCGGTGAATTCGGTGGGCTGGGCATCGAGGTCACCCAAGAGGATGGGTTCGTCAAAGTCGTCTCGCCAATTGACGGCACGCCTGCGGATGAGGCGGGCATCGAGGCCGGCGATTTCATTACTCATGTGGACGGCGAGAGCATCCTGGGCCTGACGCTGGACAAGGCAGTCGACCTGATGCGCGGCCCGGTCGGTTCGGAAATCGTGATCACCGTCGTGCGGGAAGGCGAACCAGACCCATTCGATGTGACCATCATCCGCGACACGATCAAACTGACCGCCGTTCGCGCCCGAACCGAAGGCGCCAGCGTGGTGCTGCGTGTGACCACCTTCAACGATCAGACCTTCCCGAACCTGAAAGAGGGCATGGAAAAGCAGATCGCCGAAGCTGGCGGCATCGACAAGGTGAATGGCTTTGTTCTGGACCTGCGCAACAACCCCGGCGGGCTGTTGACCCAAGCCATCAAGGTATCGGACGCATTCCTGAACGAGGGCGAGATCGTCTCAACCCGTGGGCGTAATCCCGAAGATGGTGAACGTTTCAACGCAACCCCGGGTGATCTTGCCCAGGGCAAGCCGATCGTAGTGCTGATCAACGGCGGATCGGCGTCGGCATCCGAAATTGTTGCAGGTGCATTGAAGGATCACCACCGCGCCATCGTCGTCGGCACCAAGAGCTTCGGCAAAGGATCGGTTCAGACCGTGATGCCGCTGCGTGGCGATGGGGCGATGCGTCTGACCACCTCGCGGTATTACACGCCGTCGGGCCGGTCGATCCAGGCTTTGGGTGTCAGCCCCGACATCATCGTGGAACAACCCCGCGTCCGTCCCGAAGCCGAGGAAGAGGAAGAAAGCAACGCCCGCACCCGGTCCGAGGCCGACCTGCGGGGCAGCCTGAACAATGACAGCTTGACCGAGGATGAAGTGCGCCAGATCGAGGAGGACCGCACTAAAGCGGAAGAAACCGCCGAACTGCGCAACGAGGACTACCAGTTGGCCTATGCGATCGACATTCTCAAAGGCCTGTCCGCCTTCAATCCGACAGAGCGGGCATCGCAATAAGATGCGCAAACACTGACCGAAGGGCCGCGGTTTTCCGCGGCCTTTTCTTTTGGCTCAGCTCTCGATTTTGTGCAGTTTCTTTTCGTCAAGCATCAGCGCCAGAACCAGGCCGATCGACACCGACAGAGTTGAAAAGACAAAAGCCATGTCCATCCCGCTGTCAAAGGCCATCGACAACGCGGATTTGATCTTTTCGGCCTCGGGCGCGCTGAATTTCTGCATGACAGCCTGCGCGGTCTTGGTCGTCAACGTACCGCCATTGATGGCTTTTTGATCGGCCAGGGACATGTCGATGCCGGCCTTGGAAAGGTGTTCGCGGAAGCTGGACAGGCTGACCATGTACATGATGGCCGTCGCGCAGGCGACCGAAATGGCGCCATAGACCAAGTGCACCATGAAGCTCAGACCGCCAACCAGGCCTGCACGTTCAGGCTTGACGGCGCAAACGGCGGCGGTGCCCGACGGGCCAACCGTCAGTGTCGCTCCCAACCCGATCAGAGCCATCCCCGGAAGAATTTGGAAATACCCCAGCCCGGCCGGCATCACGACGACACTGGCCGCGCCTATCGTAGCGCAGAGATACCCCCAGAACAGCAGGCGCTTGGGTCCGAAATCATTATACAATGTGCCTGACACGATCGACCCGACCGCCAAAAGAACGGTCAGCGGTGCTAGGCCCAGAGCAGATTCAAATACCGACCAGCCCAGAACCTTTTGCATGTATTGCGGAAAATAAAGCAATCCCACAAAGGCCGCCGAGACGTTGAACATGTTCAGCCCCAAGGTGATGCGAAATTGCGGATTATGCATCATCTGCGGCAGCAAAAGCGGTTCTTTCACCCGTTTTTCCACGCGTGGGAACAACAGAAACAGCGACGCGCTGAGGAAAAACAGAAACATCAGCGGAACCGACAGCCAGCCCCAGTCAGATCCGACATCCAGCGCGTACAGCAGCAGAAGGACAGCAAAAGAAAGGACACCCATTCCGGCAAAGTCGATGTGCTCACCCGTCTTGTGGGTCTTGTCACGCTGCATCAGCAGGACTGCCGTGGCCATCGAGATGCACGAGAAGACGACATTCGCCAGAAAGAACAGGCGCCAATCCCCAAGATTGACGACAAACCCGCTGATCATCGGACCAAATACGTTGCCCGTCGTGACACCGGCAAGGATCAAACCCATGACCATCGCACGGTGTTCCTCACGGGATACCCTCGTTGCCCCGAAGGCCAGCGTGCACGGCCACACGCATCCCGCGCCGATACCTTGAAGCGCGCGTGCGCCGATCAGGAAATCAAGGCTGGGAGATACGAAACACATGACCGAGGCGAAAAGAAACAGCGACAATCCGATGATCATGATCTTGCGATGACCGTACATATCGCCCAGCCGGCCGCCTGCGACCATCGTCATGGCGAAGAACAGCGCGTAGATGTTCAACACCCACTGAGTACTCGTGATATCGGCATCAAACGAGTTTTCGATCGCCGGAACCAGCATCAGCGCACCGGTAAAGTCTATGCCGATGCCAAACGCCGTTACCATCAGCGCTATGACCTTGACAATGCTGTCACGTTCCATTCGGCCACCTAAGTTTCCTTGGTGGCTCAATCATGCATGAATTCAGCAAAAAAGATAGGAATGCGTCCAAGCGGGTTTCGACTACGTAGATCCTGCAGGCTTTTGGCCGATCAACCCTGATCAGCGCTCAACCGACGCACCACGCGCTTCAAAAGATCAAGTTCAGCGCGCAGCAGGTCCATCTCGGCTCGGATATCGCCTACGGCCGGCGCGCCCGCGATTACGGTGATGTCGCCCACTTTTTCCTGTGAAGCGCTGTCGAGGATAATCACACTGTGGACACCTTCGGACAACAGGACCGTTGGTACGGGAACCCGAACATGCCAGCCACCTTCGGCCTCGGAAACCTCGATACCTTGCAGGACCTGATCCCGGTACCGGGCTTCAAGTTGGGGTGCGGTACTTCCTGAAAAGTGGCCTTCCCATACGCCGTCTTCGAACCGGATCGGGACGAGTTTTGTTTCCACCATGGCCTTTCCTTTCACAAGTCAGCGCGATGATGGCGGCACAGGGTCAAATCCCGCAGCACCACACGGTTCATACCAGGATCCTGGATGATAAGGTCCAGCCACATCTTCTCGATGCGACGTTCGTTCAAGGACAGATGCGCAAGATCAAAATCGATGTCGGATGTCGCATCTTTCGGTTCCAGCTTTCGCAGCACCTGCTCGGTATTCGGTCCATTCTGGATATTCAGCCTGGCAAAGACCTCGGCCGGGCGTTCACTGTCGACCGTCACATGGGTCCGGACCAGGTGTTGCCGCGTCAGACCCTCGGCGGCGCTGCCCGGAAGCTCGACAGACACGGAGAGGAACGAGCCTTGAAAGCTGAATACGTCGATCGCCAGGCTGAAAGGCGCCAGGTCCTTTTCCCCGCTGTTGCGGATTTGCCGGATTGCAATCTCGGCCAGCGGACAGTCATGGAAAAGCGCCACGCTGTCATCAAGCTGCACCTTGCGAGACAATGATACCAGGCCCGTAACGGGCAGGGGGCTGCCCCACAAATCCGGGCGCCATGCCCAATCCGTGCCAAGCGGTCTGGGGAAATTCTGGGTGCCGATATGCGGGCGGGTCAGGCGCCCGTCCGCAATCTGGATCAGCCGATCAAGTTGGGCGCGAAGAACCCGCGCCTGATCACGCTGCTGGCGAAGCAGGGGCAGGTCTTCGTGCGGCGCGTTCTGCGCCGTCCGTTTCCAATGCCCAACTGCCTTGCGGCTGAAATACCGATCCAGAAGTCTGCTCATGTGCCCAGTGCCTGAAACTGCACCTCTTTAGTCGGATTCCGCGGGCGGAATAAACCCGCCTTCGACAGATAGCACTGCAAAATTCCCGAATTGTGAACGACGCCGGTCGTGCCGGCCGGATTTTTGCAAGATCACGCCAGGGCACGTTCTTGAAATAGCACGGGGCAAAGCTTACCGTCAGTCACCCGGTCGCCGTGGATCCTCCGCAACGGGCCGCAGTCCAAAAAACAAGACGAGGCCGGGGCATGGAACCCACCCTATTCGCGTTCATCTGGAAACATTCCAAGAAACAGCAGTTCATTCTTCTGCTGTTGACCGTACTTTCGTTTCCGTTTCTCTATGCCTCGCTTGAATTGCCCAAGCAGATCATCAACGACGCCATCGGCGCGACCGGAAACACGGTAACGCTGTTCGGCACGAAGGTGACCCAGGTCCAATACCTGCTGATCCTGTGTTTTGCGTTCTTGGGAACCGTCCTGGCTGGCGGCCTCATGAAGATGCGCATCAACACCATGAAGGGGATCCTGGCCGAACGCATGTTGCGTCGGCTCAGATTCACCCTGATCAGCCGGATGCTGCGCTTCCCCAAACCGTATTTCTCGACCACAAGCCAGGGCGAGCTGGTGTCGATGATATCGTCTGAAGCGGAACCGATGGGCGGACTGATGGGCGACGCGATCGCCCAGCCGGTTTTCCAGTTCGGTCAGATGATGACGATTGTCACATTCCTGTTCATGCAGAGCGTCTGGTTCGGGCTGGCCTCGATCGCGCTGATCCCGCTGCAAGCCTGGCTGATCCCGCGCCTGCAGCGCCAGATCAACCTTTTGAACAAGGACCGTATTCAGGAGATCCGCCACCTGAGCACCGAGATCGGTGAAACCGCCGCCGGTATCAGCGACCTGCGCGCGAACGGTGGTTGGCGCTATCGGCTGGCGCAGTTCAGTCATCGTCTGGGAACCTTGTTCGATATCCGGGTCCGGATCTACAACAAGAAATTCTTCATGAAGTTCCTCAACAACCTGATCACGCAGATGACGCCGTTTCTGTTCTATTCGGTCGGCGGCTATCTCGCGATCACGGGCGAAGTGACAGTCGGTGCGCTGGTTGCGGCGCTGGGGGCGTACAAGGACCTCAGCGGCCCTTGGCGCGATCTGCTGACTTATTACAATCAGGTTCAGGACATGTCGTTGCGCTGGCAGGTCGTCACCGAACGGTTTGCACCCGAGAACATGATCCCCGAAGAACTGTTCTATGGCGAACCGGAGAGCATCCCGCACCTGCAGGGCGACATCGAATTGCGCAATGTCACGGTGCGCGACGAAGACGGCAAGTTGATACTTGAAGACATCGACCTGACGATCCCAAAGGGCGCTCGGGTCGCCATCAAGGCCTCGCACGACTCGGAAAGACAGGCGCTGGCCCAGTTGCTGATCCGCGAGATCCTGCCGGTTCAGGGCGAGGTCCTTCTGTCTGGGCACAACCTTCGCGAACTCCATCAGGCGGTGATCGCCGCCCGTGTCGGCTATGCCCACTCGCGACCCTACTTGTTCAACGGCACGCTTGGGGACAACCTGCTGATGCCTTTGCGTCCCCATCCCCAGCACGAGGCCGAAGCTCTGAAGGCCCCATCACGTTATCAGGTCGAAGCCGTGCGCGCCGGCAACTCCCCGGACCTGCTGGAGGACGAATGGGTCGACCCTCGCCTTGCAGGGCTGCAGAACATCGACGAGATCCGGGATTGGTGGTTCGAACTGGTCGAGGCGATGGGCATCGACGAATTCATGTTCCGGCGGACGTTGCGTTCGCAATTCGATCCCGAACTGCACCCCCATCTGGCCAAGGCGATCGTGGATGCGCGCGACAAGGTTGCAGCGCGTCTCAAGGAAAAGGGCTTGGACAAATACGTTTACCGGTTCGATCCGGACCGGTTCAACCCGGCCGTACCTTTGGGGGGCAACCTTTTGTTTGCCTCACCGTCGCGCAACATTTCACCGGACATCCTCGCCGGGGACGCTCGATTTCTTGCCATGCTGAGGGCCCATGATCTGGACAAGGACGCCCTGAGCATCGCGACGGCGGTTCTCAGCACGCTGCGCAAAACATTCGGCCGCGAAGGGACGGATCACCCGCTGTTCCTGCGCTTGGGCATGTCCAAGGACATGTACCACCGACTGCTCGACATCGACGAACGCCGCATGTCGAAAGGTGAGGCAACCCTGTCCGAACGTGAAATGGCGCTGTTGCTGACGGTGCCGTTCATGCTGACCGCCGAACAGATCGGCCCCAGTTTCCCCGAGGAATACAAGGAAAAGATCCTGTCGATCCGGCGCACGCAGGCCCAAAACCTGCACGCATCTTTCGACGGGCTGTTCATTCCTGTGGCCCCCGAAACCTATGTTCCGCGCCTGACCGTCATGGAAAATGCCCTGTATGGCCGCGTGTCGCTGATGGCCGGGGCACATGCCGAAGAGATCGAGGATGCCGTAGCCGAAGTCCTGATCGAGGCCGGCCTCACCCGTCGCCTGGCGGCCATCATCTACGATCTGCCGACCGGTCTTGGCGGGGCCAACCTGCCCACGGTTTTCCAGGAACGTGCCGCGTTTTCACGGGCAGCGATCAAGCGGCCCGACATCCTGATCTTGGACAAGGTTCTTGCCAGCCACGATTCGGAAAGCCGTCTGCGCACGCGCCTCAAGCTGCGTGAGTTGCTTCCCGACTCGGTCATGATCTTCATGGAAGATCATTTTGGCCATCCCGAAGCCTATGACATGTACGTGGAAATCAAGGACGGCCGAATCGACGGTGTATCGCGTTCCAAGGCCGAGGCGGATGACGAACAACCCGAAGACTTCAGCCGAAAACTCAAGATCATTTCGGCGACGGAACTGTTTTCGAGGCTTGACGGAAAACATCAGCGTCTGCTGGCCTTTTCGGCACAATGGTACGACGCGGCGGCGGGGCAGACCATATTCTCGCGCGGCCAAACGCCCGACGCGGCCTATCTGTGCATCTCCGGGCAGGCGAGCCTGGAATGGACGATGCCGGACGGTGAAAAGCGCAACATCTCCGTCGTCGAGCCAGGCCGCCTGATCGGCGACCTGTCGATAATCACCGGAGCGCCTCGGCAACTTGACCTCGTCGCAATGACCGACTGTTCGTTCCTGCGGATCGGCGCGGAAGAGCTGCGCGCCGTGGTAGAGGGTGACGCGGCTGTTTCGATGCGCCTTCTCGAAACGGTGGCCGGGTATCTGACAACCGTCTCGGAACGACTGTTGCTGTCTAATACCCCGTTGACACCCGAAGCCGAGACCGGGGCGGGCGGTTAGGATGCGCGACCCGCAGCCACACCCGGCCTATGCCCCGCACGAAATCCTGGTGGCGCCGGCCAGGGCTTATCCCGAACTCTGGCGGATGCTGCTCGGGTTCGCCATCATCACGGTCGTCGTTCTGGCACTCAACTTGGTTCTCCTTGCCGCTATAACCTCGTTTGGTTCGGCCGAACTGGTGTCCGGTTTCGAAGACGGGTCCTCGGCCCTGGCGCTGCTGGTAATCCTTTCCAGTTTCGCCTTCGCCACGCTGGGCGTCGGATTGGCCGTGCGACAGTTGCAGCACCGGAAACTGATCTCGGTGGTCGGGCCACCGATTCTGACTGCTCGACAATTCTGGCGGGTTCTGCGGGCGCTGGTCGTGCTGGGCGCTCTGCTTTTTGTTCTGCCCCCATACGATATGGGACCGCCGTTGGAGCCAAACCTGCCGGTTTTCAGGTGGCTGCTGCTGTTGCCGCTGGCGCTGGTGGCTGTCCTTATTCAGGTCAGCGCCGAAGAGATTCTGTTCCGCGGGTTCCTGCAACAATCGCTGGCCGCCCGGTTCAGGGCCCCGTGGATTTGGGTGGGCGTACCCTCCCTTATTTTTGCCGCCGGGCACTACGCACCTCTTGCCGCCGGTGACAATGCGATCCTGATCGCAGGTTGGGCCTTTGTCTTTGGGCTGCTTAGTGCCGACATCACCGCCAGAGCAGGGACGCTGGGACCCGCAATCGCCATGCATTTTGCCAACAATGTAACAGCTCTGCTGATTGTATCGTTGCCTGACGGTCTGGGTGGGTTGGCCCTCTATCATCTTCCGTTCGAAACATCGGACACCGGTATCCTGCGCCAGTGGCTTGTCGTGGATTTCGCGGTGATGATCGTCAGCTGGCTTGTTGCGCGACTTGCACTCAGGCGCTGATTGCATTTCCTTCCGTAGCGTCTTATTTGACTGCAACCCGCATCAGCAAGGTTCCGACATGAACTGGATCACAAACTACGTCCGCCCCCGGATCAACTCGATCTTCTCCCGCCGTGAGGTGCCCGAGAATCTCTGGCACAAATGCGACGAGTGCGGAACGATGCTGTTCCACCGTGAACTGGCGGACAACCAGAATGTCTGTACCCAGTGCGGACACCACATGCTGATCACCCCGCGCGAACGGTTCAAGCACCTGTTCGACGGTGGTATTTTCACCGAAGTCGCAGTGCCCGCGCCCAAGGAAGACCCGCTGCAGTTCCGCGATCAGAAGAAATACCCCGACCGCATGAAGGCAGCGCAGAAAAAGACCGGCGAGAAAGAAGCGATGCTGGTTGCCACCGGCGAGATCGGCCGCACGCCGATCGTGGCCGCGGCGCAGGATTTCTCGTTCATGGGCGGTTCGATGGGTATGTATGTGGGCAACGCCATCATCGCCGCCGCACAAGAGGCGGTAAAGCTCAAGCGCCCGCTGATCCTGTTTTCCGCCGCCGGCGGTGCCCGGATGCAGGAGGGCATCCTCAGCCTGATGCAGATGCCGCGCACTACGGTCGCGGTGGAGATGCTGAAAGAGGCGGGCCTGCCCTATATCGTCGTTCTGACCCATCCCACTACCGGCGGTGTGACGGCGTCCTACGCGATGCTCGGCGACGTGCATATTGCCGAGCCGAACGCGTTGATCTGTTTCGCTGGCCCCCGCGTGATCGAGCAGACGATCCGTGAGAAACTGCCCGACGGCTTCCAGCGCGCCGAATACCTGCTGGATCACGGCATGCTGGACCGCGTCACCAAACGGACCGAGTTGCGGGACGAGCTGATCACCATCACCCGGATGCTGATGGGTCTGCCCCCGGCGGTCAAAGGCGATCTGCCCGCCCCGAAAGGGGGCGAAGCCGAACAGCCTGACGCTCAGAGCAAGCCTGCCGAAGACCAGCCCAAGAAATGACCGCGCCCACATCCGACGTCATCCTCGACCGGATGATGGCGCTGCACCCCAAGATCATCGACCTGACCTTGGACCGTGTCTGGCGTCTGCTCGAAGCTTTGGGCAACCCGCAGGACAAGCTGCCCCCGGTGATCCATATCGCTGGCACCAACGGCAAGGGCTCGACCCAGGCGATGATCCGCGCCGGGCTGGAAGGGGCAAGGCTGACGGCCCATGCCTACACCTCGCCGCATCTGGCACGCTTCCACGAGCGCATCCGCCTGGCGGGCGAGCTGATCTCGGAACCCGACCTGACCGCCGTTCTGGATGAGTGTTACACCGCCAATGGCGACGCGAACATCACCTATTTCGAGATTACCACCTGCGCGGCCCTGCTGGCCTTTTCCCGCGTGCCCGCCGACTACACGCTGCTCGAAGTGGGGCTTGGCGGGCGGCTCGACGCTACCAACGTGATCGCAAAGCCCGCGGTCACGGTCATCACCCCGATCTCGATCGACCATGAACAGTTCCTCGGCAACACGCTGGCCAAGATCGCCGCCGAAAAGGCCGGCATCATCAAGCGCGGCGTGCCCTGCATCGTCGGCCCGCAGCCGGACGAAGCGATGGAGGTCATCGAGGCCACCGCCGCCCGCCTCGGCGCACCGCTGCTGGCTTACGGACAGCACTGGCACGTCTACGAGGAACATGGCCGCCTGATCTATCAGGACGAAACCGGCCTGCGCGACCTGCCGCTGCCAAACCTGTTGGGCGCCCACCAGATCCAGAACGCCGGCGCCGCGCTGGCGGTGCTGCGCCACCTCGATCTGGGCGATGAGGCCTACGAGGCAGCGGTCACACGCGCCGAATGGCCCGCCCGGATGCAGCGACTGAAGACCGGCCCGCTGGTCGAACAGGCGCCTCAGGCCGAACTCTGGCTCGACGGCGGCCACAACGCCGCCGCCGGCGTCGCGCTGGCGGACGTCTTGGCCAAGCTGCCCCCGCGACCCACACACCTGATCTGCGGCATGCTCAACACCAAGGACGTGACCGGCTACCTCTCCCCGCTGGCCCAGCAAGCCGCCAGCCTGACCGCCGTTTCCATCCCGGGCGAGACCAACACGCTGAGCGCCGACGAAACCGCCGCCGCCGCCAAATCGGTGAACCTGCCCGCGACGACCGCCAGCAGCGTGTCCCAAGCCCTCGACACCATCATCAAAGCCGACCCTCAGGTGCGCGTGCTGATCTGCGGCTCGCTCTACCTCGCGGGCAACATCCTACGCGAAAACGGCTGACCATTCATTGAGCCACAGCTACGGCAGAGGCAACGCTCGCTATTGTCCCCAGTCCTGTGCCTGCATCTCCCGCAGGCGCGAGGCTGTGCGCTCGAACTCAAAAACACCTTCCCCCTCGACATACAGCATCTCGGGCTCGGCGGCCGCTGAACAGATCAACCTCACCTTCGCCTCATACAGCGCATCGATCAACGTGACGAACCGCTTCGCCTCGTTGAAGTTGTTGCGCGACAGGCGCGGTATGTCCTCGAGCACCAATACTTTTACCGCATCAGCAATGGCAAGATAGTCCCCCGGCCCCAGCATCCGGCCGCACAGATCGTAGAACGAGGCCCGTGCCACTCCATTGCGAAACGCGGGCAAAACCACCTCGCGCCCCTTGACATGGAGGGTCAATGGTTCGGCCGGCCCACCGGACAGGTCGGCCCAAACGGCCCGGATCTTCTCTCGCGCCTCGGGTCCGATGGGTGTGAAATAGACCGGCGAGCCCTCGAGCCGGTTCTGCCGGTAATCCGTGGGCGACGTCAGTTCCCACACTTCGAGCTGCTGCTTGATGTGGTGGATGAAGGGCAGGAACAGCTGCCGGTTCAGGCCATCCTTGTACAGATCGTCGGGATGCCGGTTCGAGGTGGTCACAACGACGACGCCTCCCGCGTGCAGCAGGTCGAACAGCCGCCCGACGATCATCGCGTCAGTGATGTCGGTGATCTGCATCTCGTCAAAGGCCAGCAGGCGCACGGAATTCACGACCGAGGCCGCCACCGGCGCCAGTGCATCCTGCACGCCGGTTTCGCGCGCCTCATGCATGCCCGCGTGGATTTCCTGCATGAAGGCATGGAAATGGACGCGCCGGGCCGGAATATGCCCCAGTGTTTCGACGAACATGTCCATCAACATGGACTTGCCGCGCCCCACGCCGCCCCACAGGTACAAGCCTTTGGGCGGCGGCAGTGCCTTGCGGAACAGCCCGCGTTTCACCGGCGCGGCCAGAGCCGCCCGGATACGCTCGAACTGGGGCAGAACGGCCTCTTGCGCGTCGTCGCGGTTCAGGGTGCCATCGGCAACGCGGGCCTCGTACAACGAGATCATGTCGGTCATGGCCCGAGCCATAGCGCCCACCCGCGCCATTGAAAAGAAGGCATCCCCCGACATGCATCAATTTTGGTTAATCGTGACCGCAAAACTCCTGAATTGACGAGCGAGCCCAAGTGGATACTGTCGGCGGGCTGAAACCGGAGGCCCCATGACCCCAACCGCCCGTCTGCTCAACCCGGTGCTGATCGTCGGATGCGTGATCATTACGGTCAGCTTCGCCGTGCGCGCCTCGTTCGGCGTGTTTCAGATTCCGATCGCCGAGGAGTTCGGCTGGCTGCGCACCGATTTCTCGCTGGCCATCGCGATCCAGAACCTGGCCTGGGGCATCGGCCAGCCGATCTTTGCCGCCATCGCCGAAAAGATGGGCGATCGGCGGGCGATCATTCTGGGCGCGTTGACCTATGCGGCAGGGATGGTTCTGTCGGCCTGGTCCGTCACGCCCTTCGGGCACCAACTCTATGCCTGGTTGGTCGGCTTCGGTATCGCGGGCACGGGCTTCGGCGTGGTGCTGGCGGTGGTCGGGCGGGCCGCGACGGATCAGAACCGCTCGATGTCACTGGCGATCGTGACGGCAGCGGGCAGCTTCGGGCAGGTGATCGGCGCGCCCACGGCCGAATGGCTGCTGACATTCCTGCCTTGGCAGCAGGTGTTCATCATCTTCGCCATTGCCATTTTGGCCCTTGTGCTGACGCTGCCTTTCATGCGCGCACCCGCGCAGGTCAGCAAGGCCGAATTGGAAGAAAGCATGGGCCAGATCCTGGGCCGCGCCTTCCGCGACCCGTCCTATGCGCTGATATTCCTGGGTTTTTTCAGCTGCGGCTATCAACTGGGTTTCATCACCGCGCACTTCCCGGCCTTCGTGACCGAGATGTGCGGGCCGATACAACCCGGCGGTGTCCTGCATGCGATGGGCATCACAACAACGTCTGCTTTGGGTGCGCTGGCGATCTCGCTGATCGGGCTCGCCAATATCGGAGGCACCCTGCTGGCCGGGTGGGCGGGCAATCACTTCCCCAAGAAATACCTTCTGGCGGCGGTTTATACCGGGCGCACGATCGCGGCCGCAGCGTTCATCCTGTTTCCTATCACGCCTCTGACCGTGATCCTGTTCTCGCTGGTCATGGGGTCACTATGGCTGGCGACGATCCCGTTGACCTCGGGCCTCGTCGCGCATCTTTACGGCTTGCGCTACATGGGCACGCTGTATGGCATCATATTCTTCAGCCATCAGGTCGGCAGTTTCCTGGGCATCTGGCTGGGCGGCCGCATGTATGACCTTTATGGCGACTATACCGTGGTCTGGTGGATCGGCGTGGCCATCGGCGCCTTCAGCGCGATCGTGCACCTGCCGATCCGCGAAAACCGCCCGGCGCAGCCCGCTGCCGCCTAGGATCAGGCGGCCTCGTCCAAGGAGAGCAGACCTTCGGCCACCAGCCTTTCGGCCCAGCCCTTCGGGCCGTCGAAATGGTGGGTCTGCCATCCACGGCCACGGGCGGTTTCGATATTGTCGATCCGGTCGTCGGTGAACAGCAGCGTCTCGGGCGGCAGGCCGCAATCCTGTTCGACCATCTGGTAGATCGGGGCATGCGGTTTCACCATCTTCATCCGCCCCGAGACATAGTGCCGGTCGAACTCTTTCAGGAACGGATAGACGGTGGTGGCATAGTCGAAATTCTGCACCCCGAAATTGGTCAGCGCAAAGACTGGCACGCCCTTGGCCCGCAGCGCGCGCTGCAGCCGGACCGAATGCGGGATCTCGGGCGCGGCCAGTTCGATCCAGTTGTCGTGCCACATGCGGATCTCATTGCGCCAATCGGGGTATTTCTCGGCCCAGGCATAGATCGTGTCGGTGAAGTGATGCCCCTGATCGACCAGGTCGTTCATGCCGTGCAGATCGACGGCCGAGAACATGGCGCGGCGCCTGTCCTCGCCGATCACACGGTCATAATACCGCTCGGGCTGCCATTCGATCAGAACGTTGCCGATGTCAAAAACAACCGCTTCTACGGGCATGGGGGTTCCTGTTCGCTTGTGTTGCGTTTGGGGCTGACTGAACCAACCCGCCGAGCGGGATGCAAGGCCAAACTCAGCCGCGCAGGGCGGCGCGCATCTCACGCTCGAGCGCGTCCAGAAACCGCGATCGGTCGGCCTTGGAAAACGGTTTGCCACCGCCCCCGGCGCCCAGCGGATTGGCGGCGCGCAGATCCGCCATCAGATCGCGCATCGCCAGTTGCTGACCGATATTGGCAGCGGTGAAGGCCTCGCCATTGGGGCGCAGCACCCGCGCGCCGGCCTGGACGCATTTGGCGGCTAACGGGATGTCCGAGGTGATGACGATGTCGCCCGCGTCGCACCGCTCGGCGATCCACTTGTCGGCTTCGTCAGCGCCTTGCGCCACGGTCACGATCTGAACCAGCGGGTTGGCCGACGGGCGCAGCCCGCCATTCGCCACCACCACCATCGGCACCTTGTGCCGCGTGGCGACGCGTTCGGCCTCGGCCTTCACCGGGCAGGCGTCGCCATCGACATACAGGGTCGTCACGCCTGCTTGGCCTTCTTGGGCGCCAACTTTGCTGGCTCGGGGGCATCGGATTTGCGCACCTTGAACTCGTCCGGGATCGGCATCCGGTTGAAGGCGTCGAGCCCGGCAATCTTGTAGGCCTCGGCCAGGGTCGGATAGTTGAAGGTGTTCTGCACGAAATAGTCCACCGTGCCCTTCAGGTTCAGCACCGCCTGGGCGATGTGGATCAACTCGGTCGCGCCTTCGCCGACGATCTGCACGCCCAGCACCCGGCGGGTTTTCAGCGAGAACAGCATCTTCAGCATCCCGTGCTCGAGCCCCATGATATGCCCGCGCGAGGTCTCGCGGAACCGGGCCACGCCCACCTCATAGGGAATGCCGCGTTCCTGCAGCTCTTCCTCGGACATGCCGCAGGTCGAGATCTCGGGCACCGAATAGATGCCATAGGGAAACCAAGGGCTTTCTGGCAGGGTAGGGGTCTCAAGCGCGTGGCAGGCCGCAACGCGTCCCTGCTGCATCGAGGTCGAGGCCAGCGACGGATGCCCGATCACGTCCCCGGTGGCATAGATATGCGGCACCGAGGTCTGATAGGTCTTGCGATCGACCGTGATGCGGTTGCGGTGGTCGGTTTCGATCCCAACCGCACCCAAATTCAGCGCCGCGGTGTTGCCCATACGGCCCGCCGCGAACAACAGCATCTCGGCCCGGACATGGCGGCCGTTTGACATGGTGATCTCGACATGCTTGCCGGCGTCCTCGATCTTTTCCACGGCCGAGCCCAAGCGCAGGTCCACCCCGTTTTCACGGATCTGATGGGTGAATTCCTGGATCAGGGTCTTGTCGATGAAATCCAGAAAGGTCTCGCGCGGTTCGATCAGCGTCACCCGCACATCCAGCGCCGAGAACATCGTGGCGTACTCGACCCCGATCACGCCCGCACCGATCACGCAGAGCGAGCGCGGGATCTCGGCCATTTCTAGGAACTCGTCGCCATCGACGATGGTCTTGCCGTTGAAGGGCACGTAATCGGGGCGATAAGTTTTTGTCCCGGTCGAGATCAGGAATTTCGCGGCCGTCAAGCGGGTGGTGTCGCCCGCATCGGCGGTGACCTCGATCTCGTGCGGGCCGGTGAAGCGGGCTACGCCGTCCATGGTTTCAACGTGGTTGCGGTTGAACTGGTGTTCCAGCACGTCAACCTCGTAATCCAGCGTCATGTGCAGCCGGGCCTTGAGGTCTTCGGCGCGGATCTGGTCCTTGACCCGGTACGAGCGGCCGTAAAAGCTGCGCTCGCGCCAGCCCGACAGGTTCAGCACCGTTTCGCGCAGGGTCTTCGACGGGATCGTGCCCGTGTGCACCGACACGCCGCCCAACCGGTCACGGCGGTCAACCACCAGAACCTTGCGCTTCAGCTTGCCCGCCTGAATCGCCGCCGCGCGGCCCGATGGGCCCGAGCCGATGATGATCAGGTCATAGTCGTATTTGCTCATCCCTCAGTCTCCGTACAGGGCTTCGGCGTGGAAGGTGACGTGGTCCTCGATGAAGGTGGACACAAAGAAGTAAGAGTGGTCATAGCCGGGCTGCAGCCGGACCGTTGCCTGCTGGCGGCGCTCGGCGATGGCCTGGGCCAGAGCCTCGGGGCGCAGCAGGTCGATGAACTGGTCGTTGGTGCCGGTGTCGATCAGGATCGGGCCGTCAAAGCCCTTTTCCTTCATCATCAGAGTCGCGTCATGTTTGGCCCAGGCGGCCGGGTCATCGCCCAGATAGGCGCCCAGTTGCTTGCGGCCCCAGTCGCTGGCCGTGGGGTTCGAGATTGGCGCAAAGGCCGAGACCGAGCGGAAGCGGCCCGGAAGGTTCATCGCCAGCGTCAGCGCGCCGTGGCCGCCCATGGAATGGCCGGTGATGGCCTGGCGGTCGCCATCGATGGCGAAGTGTTCGACCAGCAGCGCGGGCAGTTCCTCGGCCACGTAGTCCCACATGTTGAAATGCGGTGCCCAGGGCGATTGCGTGGCCTTGACGTAGAACCCGGCGCCTTGGCCCAGGTCGTAATCCTCATGATCGGCGATCCCTTCGCCGCGCGGCGAGGTGTCGGGGAAGACCAGTGCGATGCCTTGTTCGGCGGCCCAGCCCTGCGCGCCCGCCTTGACCATCGCGTTTTCATGGGTGCAGGTCAGGCCCGACAGATACCACAGGACCGGAACCGGGCCGTCCTTGGCCTCGGCCGGCAGGAACAGGCCAAAGGTCATGTCGCACTGGCACGCCGCCGAGGCGTGGCGGTACACGCCCTGCACGCCACCGAAACAGGCGTTTTCGGAAAGGGTTTCCATCTGGCATCATCCTTACGTTGGGTTCGTGCCATGGCTAACGGGCGAAGGCCCCGGCGTAAAGTCCGGGCACCAATGTTCGCACGCATTTTGAAGTCGCCGCGTCAGAATGCGGCAACCCACGCGATGACCACCGGCACGGTCAGAATGCTGACAATGGTCGACAGTAGAATGGCGGCAGATGCCCGGTGCGGCGCCACGCCATAGTGGGCCGCCAGCATGTAGACATTGCCGGCCACAGGCAGGGCGGCGGCGGAGATAGCCACCGCCGCGGCAAAAGGATCAGTCTGCAGCAGCCACAGCAGCACCACAGCCACACAGGCCGGATGCACGGCAAGTTTGCAAAAGCTGAGCCAGAGCGCGATCTGAACCCGCTCGGCCGATTTGCTGGCCAGCGAGGCGCCGATGGCGAACAGCGCCCCCGGCGTGGCGGCGCCGCCCAGAATGGTCAGAAAATCGTTCAACGGGTCAGGCACCGGCATCTGCAGGGCCGACCAGATCAACCCAGCCGATATCGAGACGATCATCGGGTTCTTCAGCAAACCAAGGCCGATCAGGCGCAAAGTTCCGGCACTCAGCCGACCATCCCGCCCGCCGTTGATCAGGATCACGATCAGAGAGGAAAACACCACCAGATCGACCGTCAGAACCAGCATGACCGGCCCGATGGCGGATTCGGAAAACAGCAGGGCCAACATCGGCAGACCCAGAAAGCCCACATTTCCGATAGCGGCGCATTGCGCCTCGACCGCCGCGGTGGGGATGTCGAGCCCGCGCAGATAGGCGACCAACGTGGCCAGCGCGTATACGCCGGCGGTGCCGATCAGATAGCCCAGCATCAGCCGCGCGTTGAAGATCTCGGCAAAGGGCAGCGTGGCGGCAAAGCGGAACAGCATCGCCGACAACGCGAAATAGAACACGAACTTGGTCAGATAGGCCGTGGCGTCTTCGGTGAAGAACCGGCTGCGCCCGGCCCAGTATCCCAGGCCGATGATCGCAAAGAAGGGCAGGGTGCGCAGAAAGATATCGACCATGCGCAGATTGGTAACATAGAATTACCACATCGCAAGCAGGGTCATCACCCGCTGCCGATCAAAATCCCGGCTGCCAGCACCAGCGATCCGCCCAGAACGACCTGAAAAGCCGCACGGAAGAACGGAGTTTCCATATAGCGGTTCTGAATCCACGCGATCGCCCACAATTCGAAAAACACCACGATGAAGGCAATGATCGTGGCCGTCCAGAATTCCGGGATCAGATAGGGTAGGGCGTGGCCCAATCCGCCGACCGTGGTCATCACCCCGGACGCCAAACCCCGCTTGACCGGTGATCCACGGCCCGACAGCTCGCCATCGTCCGATGCCGCTTCGGTGAAGCCCATGGAAATGCCCGCGCCCACTGACGCTGCAAGGCCCACAAGAAAGGTCGTCCAAGGGTCGTGCGTGGCAAAGGCCGTCGCGAAGATCGGCGCCAAGGTCGACACTGACCCGTCCATCAGCCCGGCCAATCCCGGCTGGACCCAGGTCAAGATGAATTGCCGGTGCGAAATCACCTTTTCAGCTTCTTTTTCATCGTGATCCAGGTGAGCTTCTTCCAATTCGGCGGCCGCGGCTTGATGTCCCGCTTCGGCCGCAGCCAGGTCGCCCAGAAGTTTGCGTGTTGCTGCATCGGTCGTACGACCAGCAGCCGCCAGATAGAAGCGTTCCGCGTCGCGCTCCATCATCTCGGCTTCTTCGCGGATTCGCTCGATTCCGAGATTCTCGACCAGCCAGATCGGACGGCGGGCGTAGTAACCGGCGACATGCTCGCGCCGGATCAGAGGGATCACCGGGCCGAACCGATCCTCGTGCAGACCGATCAGGCGACGGCGGTGCTCGTCTTCCTCGGCAGCCATGCCATCGAAGATTTTGGCTGTCGCCGGATAGTCGGGGCGCAGCATTTCGGCATATGACCTATAGATCCGCGCGTCGTCTTCCTCGGACGAAATCGCTAGCGCAATAACTTCCTGCTCGGTCAGATCTCTGAAGTGTTTGCGCTGAGTGAAAAACCGCATTGCCACCCTCGTTTTAGAATTATTCTAATCTACGCTGCGTAACGGAACTTTCAAGCCGAATTGAAAACCGTTGAAACTGAACTGACTGGTTTATAGATTTGTCGCAGCACCCAGCCAAGGAGACACCATGACCCAAGCCGCCACCATCGTGCGTACTGGACGGAAATTCGACCAGGTTCTGAACGGCGCCCGAGAGGTTTTCATGGCGGATGGGTTCGAAGGCGCAAGCGTCGATGATATCGCGCGCGCGGCGGGTGTGTCGAAGGCGACGCTCTACAGCTATTTCCCGGACAAACGACTTCTGTTTTCCGAGGTGGCGCAGACCGAGTGTTGCCGCATGGCTGAAAACGTGCTGGCCATGATCGACGAAACCAAACCGGTACGCGAGGCGTTGATGATCACCGCCACGCATTTGACTCGGTTTCTGGTATCGGATTTTGCGCAGCAGGTGTTCCGCATCTGCGTAGCCGAGCGTGACAGGTTCCCGGAACTGGGCAAGGCGTTCTACGAGGCCGGCCCCGCCAACGGTCAGCGCCAGATGGCCGAGTATCTGGAAAAAGCCGTGGCCAAAGGTGAACTGGCGATTGACGACGTGCATTTTGCCGCCGAGCAGTTCTCGGAATTGTGCAAGGTGCGCCTGTGGACACTCGCGGCTTTGGGGATCCAAACCCGGTTCTCGGACGAGGAAATCGAGGAAGTGGCCACCAACGCCGTTGACATGTTCATGGCGCGCTACGGCACCTGACGGATCGGCTCAGCCCGACAGTCCAACCAGCGCCACGCCCCCCGCCATCAGGATGGCGGCCCCCAGCCTGCGCACCCAATAGCCTTCGTGCAGGAAGACGAACCCGATCAGGGCCGCAAAAATCACTGAGGTTTCCCGCAACGCCGAGACCGCCCCCAGCGGCGCGAAATTCTTGGCATACAGCACCAGCCCATAAGCCAGCATCGACACGAAGCCGCCCAGGATGCCGATCGCCCAGGTGCGGGCCGGGAGTTGTGTCAGAACCTGCCGCCGTCGAAGACCCACAAAGCCGGCGATGAACAGGTGCAGAAACGCCCCCCAAGCCCAGTAGCTGAGCGTGTTTCCAGACAGCCGCACTCCGATGCCGTCCACAACCGAATAGACCGAGATGCAAAGTCCGGTACCCACCGCAAACCCCAGCGCTGCGCCGCCGACGCCTTGCCGGAGCGAGCTCCAACTGCTGAGCTGGATGCCGACCGCAATCAGACCGATGCCGATCCAGGCTTGCAGGGGCAGAACCTCATCCAGCAAAAGATAGGCCCAAAGCGCCACTAGCGCCGGAACGATGCCCCGGGCGATCGGGTAGACGACGCTGAGGTCGCCATGCTGATAGGCTTTGCCCAGCATGAAGTAATAACCGAAATGCACGACGGTGGACAAAAGGATGTAGACAAAGCTGTCGCTGCCCGGAAAGGGCAGCACAAGGATCATGACGCTGGCTGGGATCACATGCCCGAAGGCCACAAGCCCCAGCGTCGTCGTCCGGTCGCCCGCGGTTTTGACGATGGCGTTCCAGACGGCGTGCAGGATGGCAGCCGACAGAATGATCGCGACGACGAATGAGCTCACCGGCGGTCCTCAGGTGATGGGGCGGCCCCTAGAAGGATCGGCCCGGCTGCAACTTTCTCGCACCAGGCTATCGCTAGGACAGCTTCGGTGGTCGAATCCGGTTACATCGAATTGCCTTGCAGGCGCAAGGTTCCAAATTCTGGAACCGGAAACGCCCATAGTCGTGTTGAGGGTCTTACGCCGTTACACGTCGTCCGGCGCCGATGCCGGCGATCTTGTCCAACAGGTCGATGATTTCACTCGTTCCGCTGCCGCTCCGCAGGTTGGTGAATACGAATGGTCGATCGCCGCGCATCCGGGCCGCATCGCGCTGCATCACCGACAGGTCCGCTCCGACATGCGGAGCAAGGTCGATCTTGTTGATGATCAGGATTTCTGAACGGGTGATCGCGGGGCCACCCTTGCGGGGGATCTCTTCGCCCGCGGCCACGTCGATCACATAGATCGTCACATCCGCCAGTTCCGGGCTGAAGGTGGCCGACAGGTTGTCACCGCCAGATTCGATCAGAACGATCTCGACCTCGGGGTGACGGCGCACCATCTCGGCCACCGCGGCCAGATTGATCGAGGCATCCTCGCGGATCGCCGTATGCGGGCAACCTCCGGTTTCCACGCCGATCACCCGGTCCTGCGGCAGGATCTGCATGCGCATCAGCGCCTCGGCGTCTTCCTGCGTGTAGATGTCATTGGTGATCACCCCGATCGAGTGGGTGTCGCGCAGCGCGCGGGCGAGGGCGGCGGTCAGGCTGGTCTTGCCCGCACCGACCGGGCCGCCGATGCCCACCCGCAGAGGGCCGTTCATGCTGCTCATGTGCGGAAAATCCTTGGTTGTTGGGTTTCATGTTGCATGGCCGCGATCTCGGCCAGAAAGGCGGTGCCGGACAGGGCGGACAGATCGGCCTCCACTGCCGCGTGCGCCTGATGGGCGCACAAGGGCGCCATGTCCCGGACGACCCCTTGGGCAGCGGTCTGGCCCAGGGGCATCAGCCGCTGCGCAGCCGAAACAAGATTGCTGATGAACGCATGCAGATACAGCCGCGCGGTTGGCTCCACCGGCAAACCAGCCTGGCGCGCGGCGCAGCCGACGGCGACGGGGTAGGTCAGATCCGTCAGCTCGATGCCCCAGACTGCAGCCGTCACACCGCAGAAGGCCGCGCCCTGTTGCGCGGTCTCGAACCTGCGCTCGAAGGGGCCGGCGAAGGCGCGGGCCATATCGTCAAGTTCGGCCACGGCCAGCTCGGATTTGGCGCGCCAAGCGGAGGTCAGAAACAGGGCATCCGACCATCCGGCACCGTGTTCCAGCACATCATGCAGCCAGTCCCGCAGGCTGGCCGCATCGTGCACCGCGCCCGATTGGACCAAGCGTTCCAGCCCATGCGAATAGGCAAACGCCCCGACCGGGTAGGCGGGTGACAGCCATTGCGTCAGCGTCAGCAGATCAAGGTCAGTGGCTGTGGCCATGCGTCCGTCCGTGCCCATAGGCGCCACCTTCGGGGCTGAAGGGCGCGCGGATGTCCTGGACCGTCGCGCCAAGCTTCAACAGCATGTCGCGGATCACATGGTCGCGGCGGATCACCAGGCGTTCAGGCTCGATCTGGCAGGGGGTGTGACGGTTGCCGATATGCCAGGCCAGCCGGGTCAGATCGGGGCCGGTGACGGCGAACAGGTCCTCTTCGGCGGCGACCACCTCGATCAGGCGGCCATCAGCCAGTTCGAACGCATCCCCCCCGTCCAGCGAGGTCGTCTGCGACAGATCCACCAGGAACTCTTCATTCTGTGCGGTGCGCAGCATCCGGCGGCGCAGAAAGCGGTCTTCGTAGTTTAGCGTCACGGTGCCATGGGTTTCGTCCCACTGCCCGTTGCGGCGGATTTTCTGTGATGTGGCAAGCATCAGGGCGTCCCTTCTCAGAACAGGAAATAGCGTTGCGCCATGGGCAGGGTTTCGGCGGGCTGGCAAGTCAGCAATTCGCCGTCGGCGCGCACCTCGTAGGTTTCGGGGTTCACCTCGATCTCGGGCAGGGCATCGTTCAGCCGCAGGTCGCGCTTGCCGATCGCGCGTGTGTTGCGCACGGCGACGGTCTGCTTGGCCAGGCCAAGACGCGCGGCGATGCCGTCCTCCTGCGCGGCTTCCGATACGAAGGTCGCCGCGCTCTGTTCGACCGAGCGGCCATAGGCCCCCCACATCGGCCGCGAATAGACCGGCTGAGGCGTGGGGATCGAAGCGTTCGGGTCGCCCATCTGCGCCATCGCGATGGTGCCGCCCAACAGCACCATCTCGGGCTTCACGCCGAAAAAGGCGGGGTTCCACAGCGCCAAATCAGCGCGTTTGCCCTCTTCGATGCTGCCGATATGGGTGCCAAGCCCGTGCGCGATGGCCGGGTTGATCGTGTATTTCGCGATATAACGGCGCACGCGGAAATTGTCGTTGTCGCCCGTCTCTTCAGGCAGGCCCCCGCGTTGTTTCTTCATCTTGTCGGCGGTCTGCCAGGTGCGGATCAGCACCTCGCCCACGCGGCCCATCGCCTGGCTGTCGGACGCGATGATGCTGAACGCGCCCATGTCGTGCAGAATGTCCTCGGCCGCAATGGTCTCGCGCCGGATGCGGCTTTCAGCAAAGGCCACGTCCTCGGGGATGGATCTGTCGAGGTGATGGCAGACCATCAGCATGTCCAGATGCTCTTCGACCGTGTTCACGGTAAAGGGCCGGGTCGGGTTGGTCGACGATGGCAGCACATGCCCTTCGCCGCAGATCTTGATGATGTCGGGAGCGTGGCCGCCGCCCGCGCCTTCGGTGTGGAAGGCGTGGATCGTGCGGCCTTTCATGGCGGCCACGGTGTTTTCGACGAAGCCGCTTTCGTTCAGCGTGTCGGTGTGGATCATCACCTGCACGTCCATCTCGTCGGCCACCGTCAGGCAGCAATCGATGGCCGCCGGGGTGGTGCCCCAGTCCTCGTGCAGTTTCAGGGCGCAGGCCCCGGCCAGGACCTGTTCGCGCAGGGCCGCCGGTTGCGAGGCGTTGCCCTTGCCCGCAAAGGCCAGGTTCATCGGAAAGGCGTCGGCCGCCTGCAGCATGCGCCCGATATGCCAGGGGCCGGGCGTACAGGTGGTGGCCAGCGTGCCATGCGCCGGGCCAGTGCCGCCGCCCAGCATGGTGGTCAGGCCGGAATGCAGCGCATCCTCGATCTGTTGCGGGCAGATAAAATGGATGTGGCTGTCGAACCCGCCGGCGGTCAGGATGCGGCCCTCGCCGGCGATGGCCTCGGTACCGGGGCCGACTATGATATCCACGCCGGGCTGCGTGTCGGGGTTGCCCGCCTTGCCGATCTTGGCGATGCGCCCGTCCTTGAGGCCCACATCCGCCTTGTAGATGCCCGTCCAGTCGACGATCAGCGCATTGGTGATGACGGTGTCCACCGCCCCTTCAGCGCGGGTGGCCTGAGACTGGCCCATGCCGTCGCGGATCACCTTGCCGCCGCCGAACTTGACCTCTTCGCCATAGGTGGTCAGGTCGCGCTCGACCTCGATGATCAGGTCGGTATCCGCCAGCCGCACCTTGTCGCCCTTGGTGGGGCCGTACATGGCGGCATAGTCGGAACGTTTGATCCGGGCTGGCATCAGAGGTCTCCCATAACTGCGCCGTTGAACCCGAACACGCGCCGCGCGCCGCCGATCGGGATCAGCTGCACCTCGCGCCGCTGGCCGGGTTCGAAACGCACGGCGGTTCCGGCGGCGATGTCCAGCCGCATGCCGTGGGCGGCGGCCCTGTCGAAGTCCAGCGCCGGATTGGTTTCGGCGAAATGATAGTGCGAGCCCACCTGCACGGGCCGGTCGCCGGTATTGGCCACCATCAGGGTGATCGCCGTCGCGCCCGCGTTCAGCTCGATCTCGCCGGGGGCGGTGATGACCTCTCCGGGGATCATTTGCGTGCCTTCAGCCAGAATGCGACGCCGCCGATCGCCAGCAGCAGGACCAGCACCAGCCAGGTGCCTGAGTCATGCGGGTGCAGGTGCGGCCCGTCATGCGCCAGCGCGGGCGCGGCCATCAGGGCGAAGGGCAGGGAAGCCAGGTTTCTCATCGTCATCTCCTTCAGCGGATGGGGTTGTGAACGGTGACCAGCTTGGTGCCGTCGGGGAACGTCGCCTCAACCTGCACCTCGTGGATCATCTCGGGGATGCCGTCCATGCACTGATCGCGGGTGATGACCTGCGCGCCGGCCTCCATCATGTCGGCGACCGAGCGGCCGTCGCGGGCACCCTCGACCACGGCATCGGTGATCAGCGCGATGGCCTCGGGGTAGTTCAGGCGCACGCCTCGGGCCAGGCGCTTGCGCGCCACCTCTGCGGCCATGGCAATCAGCAGTTTGTCTTTTTCACGCGGCGAGAGTTGCATGTCAGATCATCCAGGGTCTTGGCAGGGAATTGCGGGTCAGCCGGTTCAGTAACGGCACAAGGGTCTGGCGCAGCGTGAAACCGTCGGGCGCCAGCAGGCGCATCAACAGCATGTCGTCACCCACAAGGCTGACGCCGCCGGTGTCAGGCAAGGCCGCGCGGATCGGGTCCAGATGCGCGGCGGCATCCGGGCGGATCAGTATCAGGCTGCTGAGCGCGCCTGCGCCGTCGCCAACGCCCGGCCGGGCCACTTCCGCCGCCAGATCACCGGTCAGACGCAGCGCGTCCAGATGGGCCAACCGGCCCGCGCGCCAGATTTCGATGCGGTCTTGGAAGTGGGCCGCAGTAATCCGCTCGCCCATCGCGGCGCGTCCGAAGATCAGCGATTCCACCAGCAGCACGCCGGCATCGGGGGCCAGATCGACACGCAGGCGGCGGTCGATCGCGCAACCATCGAACAGGATCGTTTCCTGCGGTAGCCAGTTCAACTGGCCGCCTGCCGCAACGGTCAGATCTGTCCGAATCCGGCCCGGAGTTGCTCCGGACGCGCGGTAGGCGCGCTCGGCGGCCTGCGTGGTCAGGGTCAGATGTGCATTTCCTTGAGCGGTGGCGGAAAGGTCAAAATTGTCTCCGCCGGTGACGCCGCCGGCGGTATTGACCAGAACGGCCTGCATGTCAGCGCCATCGCGCCGAGGAAACAGCAGCTTCAGCGACCCCTGCTGGCGCAGGTCCTGCAACTCGGTCCGGCCCGCGCGGCCAATCACGGACACAACACCCCGCCCGACGGCTCGGGGGGGCGCGGCGATCGCTTGCGCGGGAGTTATTGCGGACAAAGAGGTTATTGGAAGCTCCGGGCGAGAGGACTGTCGGATGCGAAAGCACCACAGCCTTTTCCTCGAGTCAGCGCAGCCCGGCAGAGGCAATTGAGTCAGAATACTTGTCCGCCCGCTTTATGGGCATTATTACCCCCATCGCCCGAAAAATAGGCATCACACCAATGCGTGTGATGATCCGGCTCTCGGCTCCAAACCAAAAGAAAAGGGCGGCCAGTTTGGCCGCCCGATCCGATGTCTGTCGCCGGTCAGAGCGTGATGCGGAAGGCCGCGAAGCCGTCGGCCCCGTCGCCTGCATCTTCCAGCGCCAACCCTTTGACGTCGCTGATGTAATCACGCGCCTTGGGGCCGGTTTCGAATAGAACGGTGGTGTCGCCCAGCGGTGCGAAGGACCAGTTGCCGTCGGCCTTGGGGTCGATCGTGCCCTGTTCGACGATATAGCGCACGATCACGTCGCGGTTGGTGTCGGGGGCCTCGAAAACGATGGTGTCGCCCATCGCGCCCGGGAACGATCCGCCGCCCGAAGCGCGGTAGTTGTTGGTGGCGATGATGAACTCCATGTCGTCGGTCACCGGGGCACCGTTGAACTGCAGGTTCACGATGCGCGCCGCGTCTGGGTTGACCTCTTCGCCTTTCGGGCCAAAGCGCGAGGGCTGAGACAGGTCGATCTGATAGGTCACACCGTCGATCACGTCGAAATTGTAGGAGGGGAATTCGGGGTTCAGCAGCAGCGCATCCTTGGCGCCCGGCTCGATCTGGTTGAACATCCCGGCCGAACGCTCCAGCCAGCCGCGCAATTGCGCGCCGTTCACGCGAACCGCGCGCACGGTGTTGGGATAGAGATACAGATCGGCCACGTTCTTGATCGCCACATCGCCCACCGGCACGTCGGTATAGTATTCCGGGCCACCCCGGCCACCGGCCTTGAACGGCGCGGCCGCCGACAGGATCGGCAGGCCTTCATGCTCGGTGCCTTTCAGCATCTCTTGGACATACCATTTCTGCGCGATCGACACGATCTGGACCGACGGATCATCGGCCACCAGCGCGAAATAGCTGTGCAGCGGGGCCGAGGTCTTGCCCACCGCGCGGCGCACATAGGCCAGTGTTTCTTCGTGATCCTGCGCGACCGAGGCCAGCACTTTGGGGTCGTCCTCGACCAGCGCGGTGATCGAGCGGTCTTCGTTGCGCTTCGAAATCGGCCGCGCCTCGGAGGTGGTAGTGACCACGCGCCATTCGTTGCCGTCGCGTTCCAGCAGCAGGTCGAGCACGCCCAGATGCGACCCCCAGAACCCGCCCATGACGGCCGGCTTGCCCATCAGCGTGCCTTTGTCCACGTCAACGCCCGCACGGTCGGCGAAGGTGGGCGAGGGGAAGACCAGGTGGTTGTGCCCGGTCACCAGCGCGTCGATGCCATCGACCCCGCCCAGCGGAACCGAGGCGTTCTCCATCCCGTCCGCGTGATCGGCCGCGCCGATGCCCGAGTGCGACAGGGCCAGGATCAGATCGCAGCCTTGCTCTTTCATCTCGGGCACATAGGCCTTGGCGGTCTCGACGATGTCGCGGGCCTGCACGTTGCCTTCCAGGTGGCGGCGGTCCCAGTTCATGATCTGCGGCGGGGTGAAGCCGATGACGCCGATGCGGATCGGCTGCTTGCTGCCATCGCCCAACTCGATCTCGCGGTCGAGAATGACATAGGGCTGCACCAGCGTCTTGTCCGCGCGCGGGTTGGCGCCCTGTTCCTTGGCGATATTGGCCAGCACGATCGGGAACTGCGCCCCGGCCAGCGATTTTTCCAGAAAGCTCAGGCCATAGTTGAACTCGTGGTTACCCAGCGTCGCGGCATCATAGCCCAACGTGTTGAACGCATTGATGATCGGGTGGGTGTCGCCATCGTTCATGCCACGCTCGTAAGCGATGTAGTCGCCCATCGGGTTGCCCTGAAGAAAGTCGCCATTGTCGACCAGCATCGAGTTGGTGGCCTCGGCCCGGATCTGGTTGATGATCGAGGCCGCGCGCGACAGCCCCACCGTATCGCGCGGCTTGTCGGCGTAGTAGTCGTAGGGAAAGACGTGAACGTGAATGTCGGTCGTTTCCATGATCCGCAGATGCGCCTGATTGCTTGCGGCGGCGGCGGAGAACGGGTGCAGGGAAACCATGGCGACGCCGGCCGTGGTGGTGGCCAGGAATTGACGCCGCGACATCGCGAATTTGCTGGATAGGGTCATGAGGCACCTCTCGAAATAAATTGGTCGACGCATCATCTGAACGTTTATGACGACAATGATGTGACAGCGCGATCCGAGGGGATCACCCGGCGCACCGATGGTTCAGACTGACCGCTTTTGACACCCGAGTAAAGCGTCCACCCGGCCATCGACCCGCGCTTGGGCCGTGCGGCGCCCAAGGTGCTGTTGTGCGGGCCCGGGCTGGGGAGCCCGGGCCGCGGCCTCAGTCCTTTTTCACGTCACCGGCAAACCGCGCGGCGTTTTCCCGCGCAAAGGCGCTGGCATCAGCCGAAGCATCCCAGAACTGGGGATTGGCCTTGGGAATGGTCAGCGCCTTCTGCACTGCGGGCCGGGCATCAATGCGGTCGAACCATGCGTTCAGATGCGGAAGGTCATCGACCTGAACCCGCGCCCAGACATAGGCCCGCGCCCACGGGTACAGCATCATGTCCGCGATCGTGTATTCGCCCGCCGCGATCCAGTCGCGCCCATTCAGGCGATCATTCATCACCTCCATCAGGCGGCGGCTTTCGTTCACGTAGCGGCGGATCGAGAACGGCTCGGTATGGCCATTGGGTGCAGCAATATGCTGGAAATACATGGCCTGGCCCATCATCGGACCCACATGCCCAACCTGGAACAGCATCCACTGCATCACCTCGGACTGTTGCACGGGGTCTGAGGGCAGAAACTGACCGTATTTCTGCGCGAGGTGCCACAGGATCGCGCCGCTTTCGAAAATCGCACGACCTTCGGCCCGGTCCTCGATCACCGGGATCTTGCCGTTGGGGTTCAGCGACAAGAACGCCGGCGTCTTTTGTTCCTGCTTGGAAAAGTCGATGGGGGTCAGGTCGTAGGCCACGCCTGCCTCTTCCAGAAAGATCACCGGCTTGTAGCCATTCATTGTGGCCGCGGTGTAGAGGTGAATGTCAGGCCGCGACATGCGCGATTTCCTCGAAATGCTGCTTCAGATGCGCGTCGAACCGCTGGAAATCCTGCTCGATCCGGGGGTTCTTCATCACGTCGAAAGCCGCGAAGGTGGGCAGGGGCTGCATCGCCAGAAACTTGGCGTTCAGGTGCATGGGCCACAGCAGGTCATCGACGCTGGCCCCTGCAAAGAACGGCTCGGCGGTGTTGTCGAACGCCTCGCTCGGGGCGTTGAAGGTCACCGACAGCATGTATTTCGTTCCGTGCAGCAGGCCACCGGTGCCGTAGTTGGCCTTGGGCGCCTCGGCGGTCCGGCCGTCGCCGGCCAGCAACCGGCCGTCCATGCCCGCGGTATAGACCTCGTCGATGTATTTATTGAACACCCACGGTACACCCATCCAGTTCACCGGAAACTGCATGATGACCACATCCGCCCAGACATGGGCGTCGATCTCGGCATTGATGTCGTACCCTTCGGCAACCGTGGTCACGCGCACCTCGTGGCCCATACCGGCCAGTGCGTCCTGCGCCCGTTGCACCAGCGACGCATTCAGGCGGCCAGGTGCGAATTCATAAGGCTGCGTACCGTTCACGATCAGGATCTTGTTCATGTCCATATCCTTGGTTTTGAAACTGCTTGCCCCTTGACTTCGGTTGGGGTGAAACCGAACTTGAGAACGGTAGTGATGAAATGCAACCAGTTTACTTTTTGTAACCTGAAACTGGACTGGAGTAGGCGATGCGTGCCCGTATCGAACAGGACGACCAAGGCAAGCGGCAAGCGGTGGACGCGTGCCGCGAACCATGCCCCATCGAGCGCGGCATGCGGATCATCGGTGGCAAGTGGACCGGGTCGATCCTATGGCACCTCAAAGACGAGCCAGTGCGCTTCAATGACCTGTCGCGGATGATCGGCGGCGCCAGCAAAAAAATGATTGCCGAACGCCTGCGCCAATTGGAGCAACAGGGCCTGGTACTCCGCCAAGTGCTCGAAACCTCACCGGTTTCAGTGCAGTACTCCGTGACCGAACGTGGACGCACCGCGCTGGGTTTTCTGGACGAGCTGCGGAAGTGGAGCGAGACCTTGCCGGATACGCGCGCCTGATCCGTCAGCGGTCCTTCTGCAGCGGCCCCGTGGTTTCCCGTGCGATGAACCGGGCTGAAACTTCGGACACGATTACCGGCATATCAGGGTCTTTTATCCTGTCCAGCAGAGTGCGCGCGAGCTTGCGGCCCAACCGCTTTGGCGAAACCGCCATGGTACTGAGCGCGGGAATTGCGACCGAGGCATCCTCGGTATCGTCAAATCCAACAATCGAAACATCCCGCCCCGGCTGCAACCCAGCCCGCATCAAACCGAAACACGCCCCCAAAGCGACCATGTCCCCATTGCAGACCACCGCCGTGACCTCTGGATGGGCGTCATGCAATTTCAGCATCTCCTGCATACCCGCACGCTTGGTGTCAGGTGAGGGCCAGATGATCGGCGGACCCAAAGACAAGTCCTGCAGCGTACGCTGGTACCCGGATATGCGCTGCTTTCGAACGGGGTTCATGCCAATACCGCCGAAAAATGCTATGTGTCGATGCCCAAGATCTGCCAAGTGATTTGTCGCGGTCGCGGTCGCCTCGGCATTTCTGATGCCCACATGATCAAAATCGGGGCTGACATGGCGCAGAAAGGTCACCGTCGGCAAACCATGCGTGCGCAAAAGTTGAAGGGTTTCTGCCGTGGTCTCCAGCGCAGGCACCCACAGCAGGCCGCCGCGCCCATTGCGGATGAAATCCCGCAATTGCTTGCCCTGCCGGTCCGCGTCGTCGCGCGTGTCCAGGATCGAAACCAGATACCCCTCGGCCTCCAACAGTTCGACCGCTCCGCTGACGACTTCGGCGTTGAACGGGTTTGCGAACTGGTTCAGAACGAACCCGATTTCCCTGTTCTCGCCCGATCGCATCGACGCCGCGCGCGAGTCAGTGACATAGTGCAGGTCCTCGGCCGCCTGCAGCACTTTCTTGCGGGTCTGCTCGGAAATCCGCCCGGTGCCGCGCATCACCTGACTGACCGTCGGGATCGAGACTCCGGCGGCTTTGGCGACACTGGCGAGGGTGGGTTTGGCGGGCATTTCTCGGACTTCTGATATATCGTTGCATCATCAAAATGCCCAACCCACATGGGTATTGCAACGAGCAATTCCTACGAACTTCAAAACTTTGGGCCAACCGATTGGAAAAAATTCGTTGACGCAAGATATATCGTTATATCATGCTAACGGCATCGCCTGGGGTGAGTCGCCGCACGACACGCACAGCAAACCGACCCCGCCGGGCAGAACGGGCAAAAGGCCCAATCGAAACTCTGGGAGGAGTCCATGTCAATTCAATCCAAGCTGGTCGGTGCCGCATCCGGCCTTGTTCTGGCCCTGGTCACAAACGTGGCGCAGGCGGAGGTTCTGTTCTGGTCGACGCAGGCCAAGCCGGTCGAAGAGGCGCAGGCCATGCGCGAGCAGGTTCTTTCAGGCTTCGAGGGTGGCGTGGACTACCAGCCCAATGACGGCGGCCCCTGGCTGACGCGTCTGCAGGCCGAATTGCAGGCCGGTTCGGGCACGATCGGCGTTCTGGGCGCGCTGCATGGCGACTTCTCGGCCATGAACCCCGATGATCTGGTCGACCTGAATGATCTGGGCATCGCCTCGGCCTCGGACACGTTCAACGAACTGGCGACCCTGGGAGCAGGCAGCCTGCAATACATCCCCTGGATGCAAGCCAGCTATATCATGGCGGCCAACAAAGAGGCGCTGCAGTACCTGCCCGAAGGCGCAGACATCAATGCGCTGACCTATGACCAGCTGATCGAATGGGCCGCCAACGCGCATGAGGCTGCCGGCGAGCCGAAATTCGGCTTCCCGGCCGGGCCCAAGGGCCTGAAGCACCGCTTCTTCCAGGGCTATCTGTACCCGTCCTATACGAACGGCGTGGTGCGGACCTTTGCGAGCGACGATGCCGTGACCGCGTGGGAAAAATTCCGCGAGCTGTGGACGCATACCAACCCGGCCTCGACCAACTTCTCGTTCATGCAGGAACAGCTGTTGTCGGGCGATGCCTGGATCGTGTTCGACCACACCTCGCGTCTGGCGCAGGCCTTCAACGAGCGGCCTGATGACTTCGTGGCCTTCCCGGCCCCGGCGGGCCCGACCGGGCGCGGCTTCATGCCGGTACTGGCTGGGGTTGCGATCCCCCGGACGGCCCCCGACATGGAAGCCTCGAAGGCTCTGGTCGCCTATATGATGAAGCCGGAAACCCAGATCGCCACACTGCGCGCGACGAACTTCTTCCCGGTCGTCGCGGTTGACCTGCCCGCCGACCTGCCGCCGGCCGTCAAGGCCGCGGGCGACGCGGTCGCCAAGATGAGTGGCTCGGCTGATGCCAACCCTGGTCTGCTACCCGCGGGACTGGGCGACAAGGGCGGTGACTTCAACCGTGTTTATACCGACGCGTTCGAGCGGATCGTACTGGGCGGTCAGGACATCCGCACCGTGCTGGACGATCAGAAAGGCGCATTGGAGGCGATCATGCAGGAGACCGGCGCGCCCTGCTGGGCTCCGGATGCGCCTTCGGACGGTCCATGCCCCGTCGAATAAGGGTCTGACCTGATCCCGACACCGGGCTTGACGCAGGCCCGGTGTCCCCCGACCTCTCTGCCCGAAACCACCGGAACTTCCGCAAGGAAAGGAGCGATCTGATGAACGCTCGTGTGTTGCCCTATGTGCTGATCCTGCCTGTGACGGCGTTTCTGTGCCTGTTTTTTCTGTATCCTTTCGTCCTGGTCGCCAAGCAGGCTTTCAACACCGGCGACGGATTTACGCTGGACAATTTCCGGCAGGTGGTCGGGTACTGGAAATTCCCGATCTCGCTGCAGAATACGCTGCTGCTGGCGGCGGCGGTGGTTCCGGTGCAACTGGCGCTGGCGCTGCTGATGGCCACGATGGTCAACAAGATGCAGCGAGGGCGCGACCTGGTGCTGTATGTCTGGACCATCCCACTGGGTATCTCGGATCTGGCCGCGGGCATCATCTGGCTGGCGATCTTCGAACAGTCGGGCTTCCTGAACTCCATGCTTTCTGGGCTGGGCGTAGTGGACCGGCCGGTGAATTTCCTCAGCTATCAGCACCCCGGCGTGGTGTTCCTGGCCATCGCCCTGGCCGAGATCTGGCGCGCTACGGCGATCATGCTGGTAATCCTGGTGGCCGGGATCGGCCTGATCCCCAAGGAATACTACGAGGCGGCCGAGGTCTTTGGCGCCTCACCCTGGAAACGCTTCACCCGCATCACGCTGCCGCTGCTGCGCCCGTCGCTGCAGACGGCACTGGTGCTGCGCGTGATCCTGGCCTTCGAGGTCTTCGCCGTGGTGCTGGCCCTGGGCGGCACCCTGTTCCCCGTCCTCATGAGCGAAACCTACGCCTATCAATTCGACCTGCTTGACAGCGGCGCAGCGGCGGCGATGGCGCTGATCATCCTCGCCATCTCGATCGGGTTCACCCTGATCATCCTGCGCGCCCTGCGTGTCCCGAAAGGAGCCACGATATGACGACCGTCACGACCGATGTCGCCGCGCCCGATACACGCCGGGCCGGACGATATGTCTACATCGCCGCGGTGGTGCTGCTGTGCGCCTGGGTGCTGGTGCCGCTGTATTTCCTGCTGATCAACACCTTGTCCTCGCCGGAAACGGTGAACAGCTTCCCCAAGCCCTTCATCCCCGAATTCGACCTGGGCAGCCTGGGGTTCTTTGCAGGCTTCGCGGGCATCCTGACCGCACTCAAGAACTCGATCCTGGTGGCGGGACTGACGATGATCATGTCGATCCTGATCGGCGCGCCGGCAGGCTATGCCCTGTCCCGGTTCGACTTTCGCGGGAAAGAGGCGTTCCGCCTGCTGATCCTGCTGACCCGGGCCTTTCCGCTGCCGCTTCTGGCGCTGCCCTTGGCGGTGATGTTCATCCAGACCGGACTGGATGACACGGTATTCGGCCTGTCTCTGGTGCACACCACGCTGGCCATCCCGTTTGCGGTGCTGATCACGTTCTCGCTGTTTTCCGGCATCCCGCTGGAACTGGAAGAGGCCGCCTGGACGCTGGGCTGCACCCGGCTGACCGCCTTCACCAAGGTGGTGCTGCCGTTGATCCTGCCGGGGATCACGGCCTCGGCCATCTTCGCCTTCGTGATCTCGTGGAACGAGGTGTTCGCCGCCGCCGTCCTGACGATCGAGAACCGGACCCTGACGGCCTTTTTGCTGCAGAACCTCGACACCTCGCCGCTGCATCTGAAATTCGCGGGCGGTTTCATCCTTGTCGTTCCGGCACTGATCTTCATCTTCGCCGTGCGCAAATACCTGTTCGCCATGTGGGGCATCGCCAACCGCTGACAGCCCCAAGGAGTTGGAATAATGGCAGAAATTCAAATCAAGAATGTCGCGAAACGCTTTGGCAGCTACCAGGCGCTGCACGACATCAACCTGACCATCCAGGACCAGGAATTCATGGTTCTGCTGGGGGCCTCGGGCTGCGGCAAGACCACGCTGCTGCGGATCATCGCCGGGCTGGAGACCGCGACCGTGGGCGAGGTTTGGATCGGCGGGCGCCGGGTGGATCACCTGCCGCCCAAGGATCGGGGCATCGCCATGGTGTTCCAGAACTATGCCGTATTCCCGCACCTGACCGTGTTCGAAAACATCGGGTTCGGCTTGCGGATGCAGAAACTGCCCAATGACGAGGTCAAGCGCCGGGTCGAGCGCACTGCGGGCCTGATGCATATCGACCAGCTGCTGGGGCGCTATTCGGGCGAGCTGTCCGGCGGTCAGCGCCAGCGCGTCGCCGTGGCCCGCGCCCTGGCGATGGAGCCCGACGTGATCCTGATGGACGAGCCCCTGTCGAACCTGGACGCGCTGCTGCGGATGGAGATGCGGGCCGAGCTCAAGGGCGTTCTGGCCGAAAGCAACACCACTGCCATCTATGTCACCCACGACCAGGTCGAAGCCATGAGCATGGCCGACCGGATCAGCGTGATGCATCAGGGCAAGATCGTTCAGGCGGCCTCGCCGATCGAGGTCTACCGCAACCCGGCGGCCGAGTTCGTGGCCGGATTCATCGGCAATCCGCCGATGAACTTCCTGCCCGCCACTCCGACCAGAGACGGCAAATGGACAGTCGCGGGCCAGATCCTCGACGGGCCGTCCCGGACCACGCCGCTGCATTTCGCCATCCGCCCCGAGGATCTGCGCCCGGCCGACACGGGCCTGGCCGCCACGGTCAAGGTGGTCGAGCCCTTGGGCGCGCACCTTCTGGTCACCTGCAGCGTGGATGGCGCCCTGTTCCGCGCGGTTCTGGACAGCGATCTGACCGTCCGCCGCGGCGACACCCTGACCCTGGCCCCGCAGCCCGACCGGGTGCGCTGGTTCGACCCCGAAACAACCCTGGCCGTGGCCTGAGGAGCGCGCAATGAAACAGGATCTGATCGAACAGGCCCGCGCCGTTCTGGCCCGAAACGACCGGGGCGACTACACGGTGCCCACCCACGGCCTCTATCCGTTCCAGTGGAACTGGGATAGCGCGCTCAGCGCCCTTGGGTTCTCGCATTTCGACGAAGCCCGCGCCTGGCGCGAGATCGAGACCTTGTTTCGGCATCAGTGGGATGACGGCTTGGTGCCGCATATCATCTTCCACGAGATGAATGACGGCTATTTCCCGGGGCCGGATGTCTGGGCCACGAGCCGCGCGGTTCCCACCTCGGGCATCACGCAGCCAGCGGTGGCCGGGTTCGCCGTGCGCCGGATCCATGCGCGGGCAAAAAACCGGGCGCTGGCCGATGCGCAGGCCCGCAACCTGCTGCCCAAGATCCACGCCTGGCACCAATGGTTCTATACCAACCGCGACCCGCAGGGCACCGGTCTGGTCGCCATCATCCACCCGTGGGAGTCTGGGCGCGACAACTCGGTCGATTGGGACGCGGCGCTGGCCCGTGTCCCGACCGAGGGCGTGGGCCCGTTCCAGCGTCGCGACGTAGCCCATGCCAACCCGGCCCACAGGCCGACCGATGAAGAATACCGCCGCTATATCTGGCTGGTGCAACATTTCCGCGACCTTGGCTGGGACAATTCCAGGCTGCATGACGCCTCGCCGTTCCGGGTCGTCGATCCGGGGTTCAACGCGATCCTGATCCGCTCGTGCCTCGACCTTGCCGCGCTGGCCGACGACTTGGGCGAAGCCGAGATCGCAAGCGCCTCACGCGCCTTTGCGCAAGCGGGCATCGCGGCGATGGACGCCCTGTGGAGCGAGACCCGTGGGCAATATCTGTGCTTTGATCGGGTCACCGGGGAGTTGATCGACAGCCCCTCGATCGGCGGGTTGCTGGCGGCGTTCTGTCCCATCCCCGAGCACCGCGCGCAAGCCATTGCCCAGCGGTTGGAAGCCATCGGTGCCACGGTCCCGTATCTGGTGCCCAGCCACGACCCGGCGGCCCCCGAATTCGACGGGCTAAGGTACTGGCGCGGGCCGGTCTGGCTGATCGTGAACTACATGATCGCAGATGGTCTGCAACGCGCCGGGCAAACCCGGATCGTGCAGCGGATCGTCGACGACAGCCTGCGCCTGATCGAGCAAAGCGGCTTTGCCGAATATTACGACCCGGTCACCGCCGAACCCTGCGGCGGCAGCAGCTTCACCTGGACGGCAGCGATGGTGATCGAGATCCTGAACGCGGAAACTTCCCCGGCATGAGCGGTGCCGCACCGATCCCCACTCAACGGGCATGGGCCTGACCGATGACGGGCCCGTCCATTGTTTCCGCCCCCGGGCAGGAGGACTGGGTCGAGCAAGCCCTTCTTGCGGAACTGCGGGCCACCGCGCCGCAAGGGGTCAATGACAGCATCACGCTGATTGCGCAGGACGGCGCCAACCGGGTGGGCGGCCTGCATGGCGCAACCTCCTATGGGTGGCTGCTGATCAAGACCTTATGGATCGACCCGGCCCATCGACGCTGCGGTTTGGGCCGGCAGTTGCTGGACCACGCCTTTGCCGAGGCGCGCCGGCGCGGGTGTCATTCTGCGTGGCTGGACACATCCAACCCGTCCGCCGCGCGGTTCTATGAGGCTTTGGGATTCGAGCCCTTTGGTCGCCTGGCCAACACGCCCACGCAAAACCCGCCCGGACATTGCCGCTGGTTCTTGCGGCGCGCCTTGCCGTAGCCGTCACCACGCCGCCCTCACAACCGTTTGGCCGGATCGAACACCTGCTGCCACCGCTGTGCATAGCGGGATCTATCAGCCTTGGGTGCCAGGGCGGGAACCACCGGAGGCGTGCCCGCCAGAACTGCCTCGATCGATTTGCGCCACGCCTTGGGATCGGACCCGCACGGGATCACGCCGCTTGCCCCGATCCGGTCACGCAGACCGTCGACCATGCTGACGATGACCGGACGCCGCGCCGCGCGCGCCTCATCCGCCACCAGCCCGTAGGCCTCCCACCGCGAGGGCATCGCCACCACGTCCACGGCCCGGTAGGCCTCGGCCGGGTCGTCGGCGTGGCCCCGAAACTCGATCCGCCGGTCGCCTGCGGCCAAGGCTGCAAGGCGGTCGCGCTGGCTGCCTTCGCCAAAGATCACAAGCCGTGCATCGGGGTTGGGGCACATGCGAAACCCTTCGATCAGCAGATCGAAACCTTTCTGCGGCTCGAGCCGTCCGATCGCACCGATGACCCGGGCCGCCTCGACCGGCCCGGCTGCGCGGGCAACCGCGCTCAGGTCGACCTGGGGCGAGATCACGCTCAGCTTGGATGCGGGGGTCAACCGCCGGTCGGCCATCCAGCCGGCCTGCGCCTTGCTGACGGCGATGACCTGATCGAACAACGAATAGGTCACGCGCAGCATCGCAAAGAACCGCCGCTTGTGCGGCACGTTCAAGGCGGTGAAAGACCGGGTATAGCTGTGTTCGACATGAACCAACCGCGTGGTGGGATGCATCGCCCGCAAGGCCGAGAAGGCCGGCAGGCAGCGCCAGCCGGGGGCAATGTGGCACACGATGACATCGGCTTGGAAACTGCCCCAGCTGAAGGCGGTCCGCTTGACCGGGCGAACCTCTTGGTGGACTTCGTCGGCCAGTTCGGGCAGCTGCGCAAGATGGTCGAGCATACGCATGACCCCACCGGTCGTGGTGTCATCAACAAGGTGAAGAACGGTGATCTTGGACATTTGGAAACCTCGGTTCAGATGGAAGTCTGGCGGCGCATGAGGCGACCGGCTTGAACAACAGGCGCCGGCCCGACCGCGCGCAGGGCTGCGGCTGCGATGATGGTGGTCAACGTTTTTGCGGGTTCTTCGATCAGGGGCCGGGCGCTGGTTGAAATCGACCGCTGCGCAAGCTCCCAAGCCTTGTGCGCATCCAGATTGCTGACCGCGCGGCGCGCAAGATAGCGCAGCTGATAGGCGCGCGCCGCCGCCTCGTGCCGGGCAAAGAATTCAGGGTTCAGTGGACGCAGCTTGTCGACCATCCGCTCCCACGCCTGCAACTGACGGTCCAAGGCCGCCGACAGGCCGGTCGCATGGATCCGGTAGCGGGTCAGCAGCCCCGGCACGCCTGCGATCTGCCAATCCGTCGTCAGCATCAGCCGCAGCCAGCATTCGATGTCCTCGGACTGGCGAAAGGTTTCGTCAAAGACCCAGTCGCGCTTGGTCTCGAACGCTGGGCGGTAGGCCAGATCCAGCAAGGCCGATTTGCGCGCTACCGCTGCCGACCCATTGCCGATCGGGTTGCGTTTCAGGACATGTGCCGCCGTCACGTCCCGCAGGCGCGGCGACTGGCGGACGCGCATCAGCCGACCACCCTCGTCGATCATGGCACTGCCGGAATAGCTGATCGCAAGGTCGGGTTCGGCCTGCAGGTGACGCACATGGGTGGCCAGCTTTTCCGGCAGCCACAAGTCGTCGGCGTCGCAGAAGCCGACGAACTCTCCCCGCGCGGCCGCGATGCCAGTATTGCGCGCCCCGGCGAGGCCGCGGTTTTCCTGCCGGATCACCCGCACTTTGGGGTCGGTCGCATGGGCGCGGGCAATGGCGGGGGTTTCGTCCTGCGAGCCGTCATCCACGATGATGATTTCGAAATCATCATGGGTCTGCGACAGAAGCGAGGCCAGAGTCTCGGTCATGGTCGCGGCGGTGTTGTAGGCGGGAACGATGATGGATGCCTCGGGCATTTTTGGTCTCCTGGTTGGAATCAGCGGGCAAACAGCGCCTGACGGATCGGGCGGGGCAGGGCAGGGGCCAGTGCCGCGCCAAGTGCAGTGGGCACACCGCGGCGGATTGGGTTGAGAAAGCTGCGCGCGCTCAGCGCCAGACCGGCGCGGGCATAAGCGCGGGCCATCGACGGTTCCGCGCCCAGACGAAGTGCGCGCCGGGCCAGATACCGCATGTAGATCGCCTCGGATGCGCGCGACGGTGCAACGCCGTAGCGGGCCGCCGTTGCAACCGCCCGAGCGCGCCCGGCCCGCATCGCCTCGAGGTCCGAAGACAGGCCGCTGCCGCTGGTCCGGTACCAGACCTGCAGGCGGTCAACCCCGATGATCACGTGGCCTTCGCCCGCCAAGCGGATCAACAGCTCAAGATCTTCGTTGTGGACCGCAGCCGGGTTCAGCCCGCCGACAGCAGCGAACACCTGGCGGCGCACTGCAAGGTTCGACATCGTGCACACCGCATTTTCCGCCAGCAGGTCCGGAATGGTCAGGGGATCGGTGGGAACCGTCGAGCGCGTCGGACAATCGCCGGGGGTTTCGGAAAAGAACCCGATCTGGCCAAAGGACGCATCAATGCTGGTATCCGCAAACAACCGGTCCAGTTGGGCCAGCTTGTGGGTGACCCACAGGTCATCCGCGTCGCAGAACGCGAGGATGTCGCCCGAGGCCACTGCCGCACCGTGGTTGCGCGCAGAGCTGGGACCGCGATTAGGATTGGCCTCAACCCGCACCCGGGTGTCCCGCGCGCAGAATTGCCGGACAACTTCGGTCGTCTGGCGCGAGGGCTTGTCGCCCACGCAGATGAGTTCGAAATCCGAAAAGCTCTGCCCAAGTAGGCTGTTCAGGGTGGCGACAATGGTTGCCGCGTCATTGTGGAAGGGAACGATGATGGAAAACCGGGTCATTGGGCGCGCGCCTCCTGAGTGATTGCAGAACCCCGCGGCAGCAGCGCCCAGGATGCGGCCAGCATGATGGCGGTGCAGGTGCAGACATACCCGACGGCGACGGGCATCAGGCCCAGCGGCGCCATCAGGGCGGTATTCGCGATCAGGCCCACGGCCAGAACCGTGCTGACCCGCAATTCCGTGACGGGGCGGTTTTCCGACCGCAGCCATCCGGCGACCGCCGACCAGATCACCGTCGGCAGGGCCGCCAGGCACAGAACCGACACCACCGGGGCGATCTCGGCCCAGCCCTGTCCCAGAAGCAGCGGCACATAGACCGGGGCCAATGCCGCCTGCAGCAAAACCAGCGGCGTCAGGATCAGCAGCGACAGGCCCAGCCCGTGGCGCAGCGCCCCATGCTTGTCCTCGGCCGCGCACAGATGCGGGAACAGAACGACCGAGAAGGCTTGCGTGAACGAAGTGGCCAGCCCAAGCCCCGCATTGAAAGCCATGAAATAGATACCAAGCGCCTCGGCGCCCAGCATGGCGCCCACCACCAGCTTGTCGGCCTGCAGGCGCAGAACCTTGACCAGTTCCACGCCCAGAACGGCCCAGCCATAGCCCACGAACGGTTTCAAGGCTGCAAACCCGGCACGACGATCCGGCGACCACCGACGCAGGCGGCGCATCAACACAAGCCAGACAGGTGCAGTCAGCAGGCGCGGCAGAACCAATGCCAGAGGCGAGGCCCAGACCACCGCCAGCAGCGCCGTCAGGGCATTGGCCCCCACGACTTGCCCGCCCGCGATCGCGGCGGTCTGCTGCAGCTTGCCCTCGCGCATCGCCAGTGCGGCCTGAACCAGGCCCGCCGGCATGAACAGGTATTCCCCGGCCAGCACCGCCAGCAGCATCGCCAGCATTGCGTGGCCCATGACGAACAGTGCCGCTGCGACCGCCAGTTGCAGCAGGCACAGCCCCGAGCACCAGACCCAGAAGATGCGGTGCGCCGTGTTGCACCGCTGTGCCAGTTCCTCGGACGGGGCTTGAATGATACGCTGGTTCACCCCGTTCTCGGTCAGCGCCTTGAGAATGTCGCCCGCCGCCAGAGCCGCTGCGGCCAGACCGATCGCTTCGGGGCTGAGGGTACGGGCAACGGCCACCACGACGACCAGGCGCGACGCCTTGGCCGCCACTTCGGAGACGGTGTAGGCCAACAGGTGCCGCAGAAAACCGGATTGTGCAAAACTGTGCGTCATGACGCCGTGATCCCGAAAAACAGTTGTTGGATCTGTTGTACGGGTGGCCAAGGCCTGTGTCCCGGACGCGGTCGGACGGGGCAGGGGACCGTTCGGAGAGGGACCTATCCGAATGGGACAAGCCGCCATACCGATGCCGGGCTGACGCAGGCCGCGCGGCAGGGTTTATCTTCTGTGACAGATCAGGAGATGAAAATGACCATGAATTTCAAGACCTTCCTTATTACGGCCGTCAGCGCCTCGACCCTGCTGGGGTGCAGCAGCATGCAGACCCCGCGCAACATCGAAGCCGTATCACGCGGCGAAAGCTATCAGGCGCAATACCGCGAACCCGAACGTCGGGGGGGCGTCACGCCATTGCTGCAGGCCGCCGCGATGAACGGCCAGACCTGCATGCCGCAGGCCGGCGATCAGGGCGCAAATGCCTATGCGAAATGGTCGCAACCGGGACTCAGCCCCTTGCTGGGCGAGAAACTGTCGCGCAACGACATGGTCCAGATCACCATCGAAGGGGACGACCTGCTGAGCGACGCTTATGTCGTTTCGCGTGACGGAGACCTCAAGCTGCCCTACCTGCCGCCCGTGCGCGCCCAGGGCCGCACCACCGAGCAAGTCGAACAAGAGGTGGCCCGCGTTCTGGTTGCGGCCCAGTTCTATGACGCCGAACCCCGCGTGACCGTGCGGGTCAGCGATTTCGCCTCGGTGACAGTGGGTGTGCGCGGCGCGGTGTTCGAGCCGCACTCGGTCGAGATCGGCGGTGTTCCGGGCGATTCCCTCGACCGTCGGCGCCAAGGCGCGCTGGGGGCCTCGACCGAGGGGCGCAACCTGTCGGTGGCGCTGCGGGCCGCGGGCGGGGTGCGGCCGGATGCCGATCTGTCAGCGGTCGAGCTGCACCGCCAGGGGCGCATCTATCGCATGGATCTGCGCGGCGTGTTCGAAGGATCGGACCCGACCGACATCATGCTGCTGACCGGCGACCAGATCGTGGTCAACAGCCGCGGCTGCTTCCAGGACGCGCTGATGCGCCCCAGCCCGATCAGCCCGCCCGGCGTGACGCTATACATGTCGAACCTGACCCAACCGGCCGCGGGCAATGCAGAATCCGCCATCGGGCGCGACGTGCGTGAAGTGCCTTATGGCACCCGTTTCCTGCAGGCCGTGGTCGACAGCAACTGCGTCGGCGGGTCGAAGACGACAAACGCCAACCGCAGCGCAGTGTTGTTCACGCGCAACCCAGTGACCGGGTCCTCGGTCGTGATCGAGCGCAATATCGAAAAGCTGCTGCGGCGCGGAGACCGTGACGACTTCGACCCCTATGTTCTGCCGGGTGATGCCGTGGCCTGTTACGACAGCAAGGTCACCGGAGTGACCGAAATCGCCCGGTCGCTGGGCATCGTCGGGGCCGCCGCGCTGCTCATCCCTTAATCGCACCGGGGGCGGGCAACACAGCCTTTGCCCGCTCCCAAACCTCGGGCAGACCGTTCAACAGAAGGGCGACCTGCTGACGTTCTGCTGATTTTGCGGCCATCTCGATCGCAATCAGCGCATCGCGGAACCCCATCGCACCAAAGGTCGCCGCACTTCCCGCCAGCCTGTGACACTCCTGCGCGACCTGGTCCAGATCGGCTTCACCGGCCTCCAACTGGGCAAGCTGAGCGACGACGGCATCCCCTTCGGACAGGTACTTGCCAAGCAACCGGTCAAAGACGTCGGCGCCGAGGCTGACGCGCAGATCTCCGATATGATCCGTTTCGTCCTCGGACCGGGTCGAAGCTCCGAGGTTGGTGACCACCGACAAGGCCTTGCGCAAGGCATCCAGGGCAATCGGCTTGCCGACAAAGGCGGTCATACCGGCGGCGCGGAACGCGTCGACCGCATCAGGCAGCACGTTGGCCGAAACGGCAATGATCGGTATCTCTGCCGAAGGCCCGCCCCCGCTGCGGATGTGGCGCGTGGCCGTCGGACCGTCCATGACCGGCATGCTGATATCCATCAGGATCACGTCGAACCGATGCGCAGCCGCCGCGTCCACGCCCAGTTGGCCGTTCTCGGCAACCGTCACCCGGTGACCGTCCAGTTTCAGCATGTTGCAGATCACCTCGCGGTTGATCTCGTTGTCTTCGACCACCAGCACGTCCAACGGCTGTGCGTGCTGAACCTCTGGCTGGTCGCTGTCAACGTTGGCGTCCAATTCGGCGTCCTGCAGCGGCAGACGAACCCAGAATACACTGCCCTCGCCGGGTGTGCTTTCAACGCCGATCTCGCCGCCCATGGCCCGAGCAAACCGACGTGCGATGCCCAGGCCCAGACCGGTGCCGCCGGCGGCCCGACCGATGCTTGGATCGCTGGTGTGAAAATCGTCAAAGATGACGTCGACCTCATCAGGGCCGATACCGATACCCGTGTCGATGATGCGGAATTCAAAGATGTTGACGCCGGCCGTTGGGCCAGGCTCGGTTACTTCGACCTCGATCGAGATCCGGCCGTTTTCGGTGAACTTGATGGCATTGCCCACAAGGTTCAGAAGAATCTGCCGCAACCTTTGGGCATCGGCGGCAACACAGGGGCGCGCCTCGCCCACCCATTGCCACGAGATGGAGTTCCCACGCGAGGCAGCGTTGCCGCTTTGACCGTCCACAATCTCTTGCAGGATGTCGTTCAGGTTCGAGGGCTGCAACGGCACCGACAGTTTCCCGGCCTCAAACCGGGCGATGTCCAGAACGGTGTCGACGTGGCTCAGGAGGATCTGGCCCGAGATTTCCATGTTCTCGACGAACCGCGCCTGTTCGCGGGTGGTGCGGGTGTTTTTCAGCAGCGTGAGGTTGCCCAGCAACCCGTTCAGCGGCGTGCGGATTTCGTGGCTCATCACGGTCAGGAAATCGGCCTTGGCCTTCTCGCCGGCCAAGGCGCGGTCACGAGTGCTGATCAATTCCTGCTGGGCGGCAACCCGCTGCGAGATGTCACGGACAAAGCCGATGACGATTTCCTGATCGCCTGCCCGGGCCGATTGCAGCGCAAGTTCGACCGGGAACTGCTCGCCATCCGCGCGCATCGCCTCCAACTGGACACGGCCTTTGCCGACGACATGACGTTCTCCGCCAGACTGCATGCGCACCATGCCGGCGCTATGTGCCTCACGCAGATGCGGCGGCACGATCAGGTCACCGATCGCGCGACCCCGGGCCTGATCCGCCGTATAGCCGAATATTGCCTCGGCAGCTGGGTTGAACTCGATCACGTCGCCCTTGGCATCGACCACGATCACTCCGTCCAACGAAGTTGAGAGGATCGTGTTCATCCGTTCATTCGCCTGCCGCAGCGCCCGGCCGCGGCGCGTGGCGCGCCGGTTGACAACCAGAAGATAGGCGCTGACGGCGCCCAGGGTCAGAAGCAAGGCCCCCGACAGAATCGCCAATCGCAGCAAGTTTGCCGCCGTCTGGATGCGCTGCTGGTCCGACTCGGTGGCAAAATACGAGATGCCCGAAACAGCCAACGTGCGGACATGCGGGCCGATCTCAAGGGCGGCGCGTTTCAGATCGTCCAGTTCTTCGGACAGCTCCCCATCCGGCGCGTCGATCAAGGGGATCGCGGCGTTCAGGTGCCGGGTCACCCGCTCCAACGGCAGGCGGAACCGGTCATCCTGGCGCAAAGGCTGGAACACGCGGGATTGGGCCAGCGTATCGACACGGCTGTAAAACAGATCGAACCGCCGGCGCACCAGATCCAACGTGCCATTTTCCGCGTCCTGTGCCGCCGACGCGGTTTCCAGAGCATTCAGGTAGGACAGATAGTCGACCTCAACCTGCGACAGCGTCCATTGGACATTGTCCGAAGGTGCCGCTCGCCGGTCGTTGAAATCGGTAAACACCTGCGCCGACAGCCACGCCACCGTGACCAGACCCAACAAAACGCCGAAGCCGATGAGTCCGAAGACCCATCGGCGGCGCAAAACCTGCGTATCGGTATCGCTCAATCCGAGCCTCATCGATTGTTCACTGCGCTTTACTCATTACTTCACTCATTCCGGTTGCAAGCTATTTAACGACCTCGAGACGATCGAGTTGCCAGATGCTGCGCGAATAGGTCACCTCGGTCTGGTATTTCGGGTCGCTGTCATAGGGGTAGACGATCCACAGCGGGCCCTTCTGCCGGCGTGACATCTCGGCACCGTTCATTTCATAGGCCACGATCGGGTCGCTTTCGGTGACCGAGTCCATCGGGATTTCAACCGCATAGTCGTTGATCGCCGTGGCGCGGATAATGCTGCCATCTGCACCGACTGCCTCCAGCACCACCGACAAGGGCACGCCGACAAAGGTGTTTTCACCTTCGGTCCAGATCGTCGAGGTCGCAAATGTCCGTGCGGGCAAGGCTTTCAACATGTCCATGTCGAACCGCGCTCCACCTTCGGCTCCGGGCTGGGTCAGGTTGCCGGTGATCGTCAGAACCACCTCTCCGGTGGGTTCGGCCAGATCCTGGGCCTGTGCCTGGCCCAAGGTCAGAACCATTGCCAAGGCTGCAAGTAAAATCCGCATGTCATTCTCCTCGTGTCCAATTGCACAAGATCAGAAAGCGTGACCGGGCAACAGACGGGCATCAGGATAAGCACCTATCCGAACGGATAGGTGCCCGCCGTTACGCGGCCGGGCGCAGGTGGCCCATGCGCTGTGCCATGATCCGCTCAAACCCTTCGCGCAGCTCTGACCGCTGCAGGGCAAAAACCGCGGTGGCCTCAAGGTACCCGGCGACTGAGCCGCAGTCGAAGCGTTCACCCGCGAAGGCGTAGCCCGAGCAGCCAGCGGTTTCGATATCCGCAGCGATGGCGTCGGTCAGCTGGATTTCATTTCCCGCACCCGGTGCCTGGCCGGCCAGACGATCAAAGATCGATGGCTGCAGGATATACCGCCCGACGATGCCGTAGTTCGATGGCGCCTGCTCGGGGCTGGGCTTTTCGACCAGGCCGCGCAGCTTTTGCACACGCCCGGCCTGCAGGGCGATATCGACCACCCCGTAGGACTCGATCCTGTCGGACGGCACGGATTGGGTCGCAACCATGTGGCCGCTTTGGTCACAATAGCTTTGGACCATCTGTGACAGAGCCGGGCGTCGGGCGCTGATGACGTCATCGGGCAGGATCACCGCAAACGGCTCATTGCCCACGCACTCGCGCGCCAGCGACACGGCATGGCCCAATCCACGGGGCGCATCCTGCCGGACAAAGCAGTATTTGCCATCCTCCAGATCGGCGCAGCGCAGGTTGTTCAAGAGCTCGGTCTTGCCACCATCCTTCAACTTGCGTTCAAGCGCCGTATTCCGCCCGAAATAGGCCTCAAGCGCGGTTTTCTCGGGTGACGTGATGAAGATGAATTCTTCGATCCCGGCCGCGCGCGCCTCGTCGACGGCATATTGGATCAGAGGGCGGTCGATCAGGGGCAGCATTTCCTTGGCCACGGTCTTGGTTGCGGGCAGAAACCTTGTGCCCAGTCCGGCGACGGGAAAGACGGCTTTGCGAATCTTGGTCATAACAATTCTCCTTGGGTTTTCTCAGTAGGCGCCGCGGCCGGACACGACGGCCCGCACGGTCATGGCAATCAGCATCAGATCCAGAAGGGCCGAACGGGACCGCACATATGCCGTGTCCAGGTCGATCATCCGGTCAAAGTCGATGGCGGCCCGGCCCGACACCTGCCACAGGCCGGTGATCCCGGGGCGGACGGCCATGCGTTCAAGCGCGCGGGGCGGGTATTTGGCGACCTCCTCGGGCAGGGCAGGGCGCGGTCCGACGATCGACATATCGCCCTTCAACACGTTGAGGATCTGCGGCAGCTCATCCAGCGAAAAGCGGCGCAGAACCTTGCCCACCCGCGTGACACGCGGATCGTGGCGTGCCTTGAAGCACACGCCTGCGCGGTCGGACTGCGCCAGCAGGCTGGCCCTTTGCGCTTCGGCGTCGGTGGTCATCGAGCGGAACTTGTAGACGGTGAAAGGCACCCCGTTCCTGCCCACCCGTGTCTGCCGGAACAGGGCCGGGCCGCGGCTGTCCAGCCGGACAAGGGCGGCAATGGCCAGCATCGGCAGGGCCAGAACCGTCATGGCCCCCAGCGCGAAGGTCAGGTCAAGACTACGGCTGGGCGTCAGCCCGCCAAGAGCCTGGGCGACGCACCGTCCCAGAAATTCGAAATTTCCGATCAGATAGCGGCGGGCCATGCGGCGCGGCTCCATCGCCAACCGCCACGCCCATTCCATCCGGACCCGCCGCACGATCCCGGGTGCCCGCCGGACGTTGCCCGCCAGAAAGTCGAACAACGCGCCGACACCCAGAACCAGATTCGGGTTCAGCCGGGCACGGTGCCGCGTAATCCACAGTTCTTGCAGCGGAACGCCCATGGCCACCAGCAGGATATCTGCGCCGGATTGGTTGATCTCGTCCAGGGCTTCGTCCGTGCGTTCGATGCCACCAAACCCGTCGCGTGAACCGGCAATCCTCAGGCCGGGTGCCATGTCTTGCAGGCGCGCTGCTGCGGCCTGTGCGGTGCCGGGCGTTCCGCCCAGCAGATAGACCGACTGGCCCAGCTTGGCCGCGCGCCGGACCAGGCGCGGGACAAAGTCGGTTCCGTTCAGGTTCTCGGTCAGGTGTTCGCCCTGCATCGCGGCGGCAAGCTCGACCCCGATCCCGTCGGGCAGGACGAAGTCGGCTTGCGTCAGGGCTGCTCGATATTGGTCATTCTTTGCCCGGACATTTGCGCAATGTGCGTTCAGGAAAAAGACGGTCCGGCGGTGACCATCCAAAAGCGTGGTGATGACCGGACCGGATTCTGCATTCACCACCGGCTGCCCGAGGATTTCGGTGATTGGCAGCGCGGTGCCGGGCGTGGTGTGTGCGCCGTCGAATAGGGCGTGTGCGGCTTGAAAGTGCATGGAACTCTCCGAACATGAACTGAACTCTTGCCCTGAACCTGCCCGCTGTGCCGGCGCCGCAACAGACGAGCATCGGGAGAGCGCGCGGAGAAATAGGCTGACTGACGCGGCCTGGATGCGGCACCGCAAGGAAATCCGGCCAGTTGCTCCTATCCGATCGGGTATCTGCCTGTCCGTTCGGTAGTCTTCACCGCCGATCATCAATGGTTTACTAACCTTTTCAGGTCTGGGTGGAGGCACATGGAGTTCATTGATGAAAGTTCTTATCGCCGACGATCACGAACTGGTTCTGGACACGCTCGTCGCCTTCATCGAGGCCGCAGGCGGGATCGAACCCACCACCGCGCCGGATTTTGCAACCGCAAGGGCCAAGATCGAATCCGACGGTCCGTTTGATCTGGTTCTGCTGGACCTCAACATGCCAGGCATGAACGGGCTGAGCGGGTTGGAAACCTGCATTGGCATGGATCGCGCGCGGCATGTGGCGCTGTTCACCGGCGATGCCTCGCGCGATCTGGCTGAACGTGCGCTCGAGCTGGGGGCAGCCGGGTTCGTGCCCAAGACCCTGCCGGCCAAGTCTCTGGTGAACGCCATCCGTTTCATGGCCATGGGCGAGCAATATCTGCCCGTCGGATTCATGAGCGCCGAGCAGCCGAACGACACCCACCCGATGGCCAAAAAACTGACCGAGCGCGAGCGCCAGGTCCTCAAGGGTCTGACCGAGGGCAAGTCGAACAAGGAGATCGCCCGCGATCTGGACCTGTCCGAGCCCACGATCAAGCTGCATGTGAAAACGCTGTACCGCAAAGTGGGTGTCAGCAACCGTACCCAGGCCGCGATGGCCGCGCGCGAGGCGGGCCTGTTCTGACCAGCGCCCATCCTTTCGGATAGGGGGCCTGTCCCAACCCGCCCCGGCCTAACCCCTTGCGCAGCGGACAGCCCAAGCCGCCCCGGTATATCATTCCTGTAAGAGAGGATTTGATATGCCGAACCAGATTTCCGACAACCAACAAACGCTTGCGCCAAACCGCCCCTGGGACTGGGCGCGCATCAGCCGCACTGACATCCGGTCGCTGGGCTGGCGGCGCGTTCTCAAGGGCGGGCGGCTGACCGATGCGGGACGGCTGCCGCGATACGTTGCGTTGTTTCTTTTGGGGTCCAGCTGCATTTGGGCTCCGATCAGCGGGTATCTGGCAACCGCGCCGGTCAAATACGCATCCCACGCCTCGTTGATCCTGCCGGGATCGGGCGCGTCGGCCACGGTCAATCTGGCCAATATCGGGCAGGCCTCGTCCTACGCCAATTCGGCCTTTGCCAACGGGTCGATCAGCCCCACCGAAACCTACAAGCGGCTGTTATCGGCCGATCGCATTCTGGATGCGGCCGCACGCGCCGTCGGGGCTGAGCGCGATGCGTTCGGCAAGCCGCGCATCCGCCTGGTGGACCAGACCAGCTTGATCCATGTCGAAATGGAGGCCGCCAGCCCGGGGGACGCGCAACGCCACGGCGATGCCCTTGTCGCTGCGTTCTTTGCCGAGATCGACGCCCTGCGCGCGGACGAGATCGCCACGCGCGAGGCCAGCAACAGCGGCGCAATCGACGCCTATCAGCGCTCGGTTCGTGAAACCCGCGCTGCGATCGAGCAGTTGCGGCGGCAGAGTGGGCTGCTCTCGGCCGCCCAATACCGTGAGCAGGTGGCCGCGAATGACCGCGCGCGCCAAACGCTGCGGGCCGAGGAAAGCACGCTGGCCCGGCAGGCCGAGCGGGTCGCGGCGCTTGAGGTCGCGCTTGATCTGCCGCCGGATGCCGCCGCGGTCACGCTGAAGCTGTACGCCGACGCGCAATACATGTCATTGCTCAAGGATGTTTCGGCCGGCGCGGCCAAGCTGGCGCAGGCCGATGCCAATTACGGGCCGCGCCATCCGGTCTATCGCGCAGTGCGGGACGAATATGAAGGCGCACGGAAGGTTGCCGTCCAACGCGCGGCCGAGGTGACCGGCCTGTCGGTCGATCAGCTCTCGGGTCTGGACCGCGCCCCCGAGGGAGAGCGTGCGCAGTTGCTGAGCGAGCTTGTCCGCGAAAACGCCCTGCGCGCGGGGCAGGAGAAGCATGTAAAAACCCTTGCCGCACAGGTCGCGGCCGAAACTGCGCGCCTGTCCGCGCTGGCGCCGGTGGCCGCCGAACTCGAAGACCGTCAAAGGGATTTTGCCGTGGCCGAAGCCGTCTTTGCTTCGGCCATCGCCCGGTCGGAATCGAAAAAGACCGATGTCTATGCCTCGTACCCGCTGATCCAGGTGCTGGAAAATCCGTCGCTGCCGGAACGGCCGTCTTCACCCAACAAGAAGCTATCGATCGCGGCCGGGATTGCCGCCACATTGATGCTTTTGATCGGGCTGACGCTGGCATGGGTCCGCAACCCGCTGATCTCGCGGCTGCTGAAAGACACAGGCGAGAACAAGGCATGACCCAGGCCGAGCCGCAGAACCCGGCCGAGCGGCTTGTCTGGCGCGCGCTGGTCTGGACATGGCCGTTCTATGCCATCGGCGCGCTCTATGTCGTCGGGCCGGTACTGGGATGGTCCCTGGCGGGGTTGGCGGCGCTGGCCTTGTATCTGGGGCCGACGATCCGTCCGGACCTGCGGGCCACCGGGCCGGTTCCGGCGCTGGTTTGGCTATGGATGGCCGGCATGCTGTTGATGCTGTTTGCACTGTGGGCCGGCCATCTGGATTGGGGGCTGGGGCTGGGTAAAACCATCAAGTCTTCGATCGGCTGGGCCAAGGGCTGGGCGCTTATTCCATTGTTCATTCTTGCCGGGGCCGTGCTGCCGATCCGGCGCGAGGTTCTGGTGCGGGGCCAGTGCAGACTGGGGCTGTGGACCCTGTGCCTTGCGCCCCCGCTGTTGGCGGCACCTTATCTGGGCCTGCCCAGCCAGATCTTCACCTCACCGCTCAAGGCGGTAGGTGGGCCGGGGCCCGAGTATTTCTCAGTCTATCTCTACACGATCGATCCGGCCAGTTGGACGCCCCGGTGGCAGTTCTTCGCGCCCTGGTCGCCATTTGCCGCCCTGCTGGGGGTATGCATGGTCCTGTTCGCGCTCGAAGAGCGGCACCGGGGATGGATGGCCGTCGGTCTGAGCGCAGGCATTGTGATGATCCTGGCGTCGAAATCCCGCATGGGGCTGGTCGGGTTGGTGGCCTGCACGCTGGGGCCGCGCCTTTTGCCGTTGGTGGCGCGCAGCATCGGATGGTTTCTGGTGTCGGCCGTGGCAACGGCGTCCGCGGCGTGGGGAGCCGCCGCGATCGACCTGGTCAACCAGGCGCTGCAGAATTTCAAATCGGCCCGCGCCGACAGCACCCGTGTGCGCGAAACCCTGCAACGCATTGCCTATGAACGCTGGCAGTCCGACGCGATGCTTTTTGGTCACGGAACGGTTCAGCCCGGTGCGCATTTGGTCGAGTATATGCCCATCGGAAGCCACCATACCTGGTACGGCCTTCTGTTCGTCAAGGGCATCACCGGCTTCGTGGCGTTTCTTGTCCCCTTCGCCGTGCATTTCGGCGTGGTGATCACCGACGCGGTCCGCTCGGCGCGCGGCCGACTGCCGCTGGGCCTGCTGATGACCCTGCTGCTGCTGACCTTCGGCGAAAACATCGAGATCGAGGCCTATCTGCTCTGGCCCGCGCAGCTGATGCTGGGATGTCACCTGCGCGAAATGGCAGAGGCCAGGGCTCAGCCGAGCGCGTAACCGGCCCCGCGCACGGTGCGGATCGGGTCAACCCCTCCACGCACGGTCAGAGCTTTTCGCAAACGCCCGATATGCACATCGACGGTCCGGGTGTCCACGTAGATGTCGCGCCCCCAGACCCGGTCGAGCAATTGTTCGCGACTCCAGACCCGGCCCGGCTTTTCCATGAAGGTCGACAGCAGCCGGAACTCTGTCGGGCCCAGCTTGATGTCCTCGTCCGCGCGGGTCACGCGGTGCGTCTCGGCATCCAGGACGATGTCATCGTATTCCAACCGCTCGCCTACGGCTGCGGGGCGGGTCCGCCGGAACTGGGATTTGACTCGGGCCATCAGCTCGATCACCGAATAGGGCTTGGTGACATAGTCGTCGGCACCGGTTTCCAGCCCGCGCACCTTGTCGACCTCTTCGGATTTTGCCGAGAGCATGATCACCGGAATGGCACGGGTCGCGGCTGTCATCTTCAGCTGGCGGCAAATCTCGATCCCGGAAACGCCGGGCAGCATCCAGTCCAGCAGGATCAGATCGGGCGGAACTTCCTTGATCTGCAACAGCGCCTCGTCACCGGTTTCGGCCTGGCGCACGTCAAAGCCTTCGGCCTCGAGGTTGTAGCAGATGATCTCGCGCTGTGCGGGTTCATCTTCGACGACAAGGATCGATGGCGTTGGCATCACAGGACCTCGGTGGTTTCCGTCGGTGTCTTGTCGAGGCGCGGGCGGTCATCATCAGGCAACTGCCCACTGACAAGATAGATGGTCTGCTCGGCGATCCCGGTGGCATGATCACCGATCCGCTCGAGGTTCTTGGCCACGAAATGCAGATGCATGCCCGGGGTGATATTGCCTGGGTTCTCCATCATATGGGTCAGCAGAGCGCGAAACACGTTATTGTACATCGCATCCACATCGGCGTCACGTTCACGGATGGCCTGGGCCCTGTCCGCGTCCCGCTGGATGAAGCAATCCAGGGCATCCGCAATCATGCTCTGCACCAGCTGGGCCTGACGCGCGATGGCCGATTTGACTTCGTCCAAACTCGCGGAGTCCGCCAGGGTCACGGCCCGCTTGGCGATGTTTTTGGCATGGTCCCCACTGCGCTCGAGCTGGTTGGCGATGGTGAAGGTCGCCAGGACCACGCGCAGGTCGATGGCCGTAGGAGCGCGCCGTGCGATGATGTTGGCGCTGTCGTTCTTGACCATCTCTTCCAACTCGTCGATGGCGCGATCGGCCTTGACGGTGCGCGCGGCGAGTTCGACATCCTTGTCGCACAGTGCCCGGATCGCGTCCGACAGGCAGCTCTCGACCAAACCACCCATGCGCATCAGATGCGCCTGAACGGATTCGAGTTCCTGATCAAAAGATCGGACGATGTGCTTGTCCTTCATGGCGTCCTGGGTCATCCGATTCTCCCGGTGATGTAGGATTCCGTGCGCGGGTCTTCGGGATTGGTGAAGATGTGCCCCGTGTCCCCGTATTCCACCAAGCTGCCGAGGTGGAAGAACGCGGTTTTCTGGCTGACTCGAGCCGCCTGCTGCATCGAGTGCGTGACGATCACCACCGAGAAATTCAGCTTCAACTCGTCAATCAGTTCCTCGACCTGGGCGGTCGCGATCGGATCCAAAGCCGAGCACGGCTCGTCCATCAACAGGACCTCGGGCTCAGTGGCCACCGCGCGCGCGATGCAAAGGCGCTGCTGCTGACCACCGGACAAGCCGGTGCCGGGCTCGTGCAGGCGATCCTTCACCTCATCCCAGATGGCGCCACGGCGCAGGGATTTCTCAACGATCTCATCCAGATCGGCTTTTGTTCTGGCCAGTCCGTGGATCCGGGGACCATAGGCTACGTTGTCGTAGATCGACTTGGGGAACGGGTTCGGCTTTTGGAACACCATACCCACCTTCGCACGCAGCTGCACCGGGTCGATCCGTTTGTCGTAGATGTCTTCGTTGTCGATCCGGATGTCGCCTTCGACCCGGCAGACGTCAATCGTGTCGTTCATCCGGTTCAGGCAGCGCAGGAACGTGGACTTGCCGCATCCGGACGGGCCGATGAAAGCGGTTACCGTTTTGTCGAGAATGTCGACCGATACGTCCTTGATTGCCTGGTTGTCGCCATAAAAGACCTGGACGCCCTTCGCCTGAATTTTGATGGCGTCGACGGCGGTACTCGGCTCGATCTTGCTCATGTCGTTCATCATGATGACCCCTTTGCGCTTACCAGCTGCGCTCGAATTTGTTGCGAAGATAGATCGCGATTGCATTCATCGTGACCAGGAACCCCAGCAGCACCAGGATCGCGGCCGAGGTCCGGCTGACGAAGCCGCGCTCGGGGCTGTCAGCCCAGATGAAGATCTGCGTGGGTAGGGCGGTGGCACTGTCGAACGGGCCAGCCGGGGCCGAGGTGATGAACGCGTTCATCCCGATCAGCAGCAACGGAGCAGTTTCCCCCAAGGCCTGCGCCAGCCCGATGATCGTACCGGTCAGGATGCCGGGCATCGCCAGCGGCAGCACATGACCGAACACCACCTGGTGCTTGGACGCACCGATGCCCAGGGCCGCCTCGCGGATCGAGGGCGGCACGGCCTTCAGCGCCGCGCGGGTGGCGATGATGATCGTCGGCATGGTCATCAGCGCCAGCGTCATGCCACCCACGAACGGGGCCGAGCGCGGTAGCCCGAACCAGCCGATGAACACCGCCAGCGCCAACAGGCCGAAAACGACCGACGGCACCGCGGCCAGGTTGTTGATGTTGACCTCGATGAAGTCACTGACCTTGTTCTTGGGCGCGAATTCCTCAAGGTAGATCGCCGCGCCGATGCCCAGCGGGAAGGAAATCACGAAACACACGAACAGCGCCCAGAACGACCCGATCAGCGCACCCTTCAGGCCCGCCAATTCGGGGAACCGGCTGTCGGCATTGGTGACCAGGCCGGTGTTCAGCGGCTTGCTGATCACGCCTTCGGCCTTGAGCTGATCGAACCACGCAATCTCGGCATCGTTCAAGCGGCGGTTCTGTTCGGGCGTGTCGCGGTCGATGGTGCCCTTGTTCAGCTGGTCATACGGGTCAGATACCGGCACGGTCATCGTGATGGTCTGACCAATCAGCGCAGGGTCGGCCACCACCCGGTCGCGCAGATCAAACTGCGCTCCGTTGGACAGAATGCCTGACAGGGCCTTTCGGGTAGCCCGATCGCTGGTGTCCACCTCGGGCAGCAACTCGGACAGCGAGGCTTGCAACACGTCCTTGAAACCGCCCCGCGGCAGCTTTTCGGGCTCGATCTCCTCGGGGTCGACATAGACCTCGAGCGTGATCTTGGTCTGGGTGAACGCCTGGTATCCGGATGACACCAGCGAGGCCACCAGGATGAACAGCATCAGAAATGCAAACCCAATCGCGCCCAGGCCAAGGCCCTGCAGTATCTTCTGCTTGCGGTTGCGGCGGGCTAGGCCGGCGCGCACGGCGTCGGCGGTGTCTCCGCCTTTGGGCGAGTTGTTTTGTCCTGCAGTCAGGTCAGCCATGATTCTTGGCCTCAGTCATAGGCTTCGCGGTACTTGCGCACGATGCGCAGCGCGAAGACGTTGATGATCAGGGTGACGACGAACAGCATCATGCCCAAGGCAAAGGCTGCCAGCGTCTTGGGGTTGTCGAACGAGGTGTCGCCGATCAGAAGCGTGACGATCTGCACGGTCACCGTGGTCACGCTGTCCAGCGGGTTGATGGTCAGCGAGGCGATCAGGCCCGCCGCCATCACAACGATCATGGTTTCCCCGATCGCGCGGCTGACGGCCAACAGGATGCCACCGACGATGCCGGGAATGGCGGCGGGGAACAGCACGTTCAGAACCGTCTCGGCCCGTGTCGCACCCAGCGCCAGTGCTCCGTCACGCAGAGATTTCGGCACGGCTGACAGGGCGTCGTCGGTAAAGGACGAGATAAACGGGATCAGCATGATGCCCATCACGCTGCCTGCGGCCAGCGCCGTGTTGGGCGAAACCGGAATGCCCAGTGAGGCTCCGAAACTGCGCATGGCCGGGGCCACGACCAGGATCGCGAAAAAGCCATAGACCACGGTCGGCACGCCGGCCAGAATCTCCAGCACTGGCTTGGCCACCGCCCGCAAGCGGTCGGGCGCGAATTCGTTCAGGTAGATGGCCGACAGCAGGCCCACCGGCACCGCCAGGAACAACGCGACCACGGTAATGACGATCGTGCCGAGGATGACCGGAAGCCAGCCAAAGGCACCTTCGGCCGCAATCTGGTCCTCGCGCAGAGGAATCTGCGGTTCCCAGTTCAGCCCGAAGAAGAACTCGGTGATTGGCACCATCTCGAAAAAGCGGATGGATTCGAACAGCAGCGCGGCAATGATGCCGACGGTCGTAAAGATGGCGACGGTCGAGCAGAAAATCATTAGGCCGGAAACGATGCGTTCCACACTGTGGCGGGCGCGGAATTCGACGCCGACACGCGACCGGGCAAATGCCACGATGGCCAGTGACAGAATGACAACGATCGACAGCAGAACCCATCCCGACATCTGATGCAGTTCAAGATACCGCTGGGCTGCGTCCGTCTTCCACTGTTCCGGCTCGCCGAAAATCTGACCGCGCGAGATCGACTTGATCTCGGCCAGCACCAGCTGGCGCCCGCCAGTTTCCAATCCGTCAAGGCTGCCGGCAGGCAGGCCCGACATGACCACATGGTCGATCACCGGCCCCTGCAAGATCAGCCAAAGTACGATCAGCACAAAGACTGGAACCAGCGTGGACAGAAAAGAAAACAGCCCGTGATAGCCGGGCAGGGAGTGCAGGGACGTCCCATCTGCGCGCAGACCGGCCGCAGCCCGTCTGTTCAGCAAATATCCAAGGATACTGACGCCCAACAGCGCCGCAAACACGAAAGTAGTCATCTGCCCCCCAGGCACAAAAATGGGCTGCCCGGTTTCGCGGCCGGACAGCCCTGTGAATTGCAAATCTTACGACTTGGGTTCCATGTTCTGGCCGTCCAGAATTGCGTCCTGCAGCTCTTCACGGCGCTCGTCGGACAGGCCAACCAGACCACGTTCGGCCAGGTAGCCGTCGGATGCCAAAGCATCATCCGACATGTATTCTGCCAGGAACTCGTCCAGGTTCGGGATCACGCCGCGATGCGCATTCTTTACATAGAAGTACAGCGGGCGGGACACCGGATAGGATTTGTCGGCGATGGTGTCGGCATTCGGCTCGACGCCTTCGATCGTGACCGGCTTCAGCTTGTCCAGGTTCTCGTACAGGAACGAGTAGCCGAAGATGCCCACGGCGTTCGGGTCCGCCTCAAGGCGCTGAACGATCAGGTTGTCATTCTCGCCCGCTTCGACGAAGGGTCCGTCGGTACGCATGCGCGAGCAGTTTTCCTTGACCCATTTCTTGTCGAAGTCACCGCTCTTGACGAAGTCCAGCTCTTTGCAGCCTTCATGCATGGCCAGCTCGACGAACGCGTCGCGGGTGCCCGAGGTCGGCGGCGGGCCATAGGCCAGGATTTCCACGGCCGGCAGGTCGGGGTTGATTTCGTTCCAGGTCTTGTACGGGTTGTCCTTCCACTCGCCATCAACCGGCACCTGGGCGCCGAGAGCCATGTAGATGTCGGCCAGCGACAGGTCCCAATCCTGTTCATTGCTGCGCGAGATGGCGATCGACAGGCCGTCGAAACCGATCAGGGCTTCCGAGATGTCTGTGACGCCGTTCTTTTGGCACAGCTCGTATTCCGAAGCCTTCATGGCACGCGATGCGCCGGTGATGTCGGCGGTGTTTTCACCGATGCCTTCGCAGAAGATTTTCATGCCGCCGCCGGTACCGGTCGATTCGACGATGGGCGAAGCTGCGCCCGTGTTGTTGGCGAACTGCTCGGCCACGGCTTGGGTGTACGGGAATACGGTCGACGATCCGACGATACGGATGGCGTCGCGCGCCGAGGCAGCGGACGCGGCGATCGCGGTGATTGCCAGAACCGAAGCGGTCAGTTTGATGGTGGTCATGGTCACTCCTGAGAATCAGCTTTGGCCGCCCCCTGCGGCCTTGATGAGTGCAGTAGTCCGGGCGTGCGAAGCTTATGTAACGCTTCCGTAACAGTTTTATGACAACCCACCCGAGGCGGCTCAGAAATTCGTCTTATCCAGATGCGTGGCTTTCGGCAGCCGTTTGTGCACGACCTCAAAACACCAGTTGCGACAAGGTTTTGCATCAAACGAACAAGTGAATGGACTCGGGGTCTGTTTCAGGGAATCGTTTAGTCCGATCTTTTTTCTTGCTGCCACGGCAAGGCGACTGGAGGTGCAGACATGCTGACCAGAAGACATTTTGTTGCGACTTCGCTTGCTGTTTTCTCGCAACCGATTCTCGGCGCGACATCGGCCGAAGCGTCGACCGCATCTCAATGGGCGGCTTGGGACAGGCAGGTGACGCCGGCCAACTATGACCCGGCCACCTCGAACCCTTGGGGGTTGAATCCCCGGTTTCTGCCGCAACGGGTCGAAACCAATCGGTCGCTGGTGCCCGGTGACATTCACGTGGATGCGGTCGCGCGCTACCTGTATTTCATCGAAGAGGGCGGAACCGCGATGCGATACGGCGTGGCGATCGCCCGTGGCAATCTCTACGAACCCGGGACCTATACCATCCGGCGCAAGGCCAAATGGCCGCGTTGGACCCCAACCGCGGACATGATCAAACGTGATCCGCAAGACTATGCGCAGTTTGCCGACGGAATGCCCGGCGGACCCAACAACCCCTTGGGCGCACGCGCTTTCTACCTGTTTCAGGGCAATCGCGACACATATCTGCGCATCCACGGAACACCCTATTCCCGGTCTATCGGCGGGCGGGCAAGCTCAGGGTGTGTGCGCATGGTCATGGCCCATATCATAGGCCTGTATGACCGGGTGCAGCCGGGTGCGACGGCTCATCTATACCCACCCGAAAGATTTGCGACTGCCAGCAGCTGATCCGTCACGCCCGGGCACAGATCGGGCGGCCATCGGCGGTTCTCAGCGGTAGGTATGTCGTTTCGACCGGACCCACGTAACGGTACCAGTAACAACCGTCTTCGGGCATGATCCGAACGGCGGTCAGGTCCTGCCCCGGAGCAGCGATTTCGACCACGCCCTCGGGCACTTTGGCAAGATCACCGGGGGCTTTGTCGCCGGACATCGACGTGGTCTCGGTGCAGGCGGCAATCAGGGACAGCGCGCATAGCCCAATCAATGCTTTCCTCGTTGTCATGCCGCACCTTTCCGATTCCCAAGTGATTCTCTTTGCGTGATACCCTCGCATCCAAGCGATTCCGCTTCAATTCACCAAGGATCCGTCGCCATCCATCGTTGCCCTGTTGCCGACGGAGCACAGCCGCAACTGCTCTTGCCCTGACGGGATGGTTTGCTTGGTGTGCAGGGATATTCCGCAGAGGGCCTTGACCTTCCACTTGCTGGAACCCTTATGTACAGGGTCGACCGGATAATCGTGGTGACGACATGGCCAATATTTCACATGCCAAATTTCAGGTTCAGGGGATGAGTTGCGCGTCTTGCGTGGCCCGGGTTGAGCGTGCGCTCAGCGCGGTTCCGGGCGTCGACTTGGCTGCAGTAAACCTGGCGAATGAGAGCGTCCAAGTGGATTTCCATGCTCCGGCTGATGTCAAATCCATCGCACAGGCGATGGAGGCGGCGGGCTATCCAGCCGTAACCGAGACCGTCACGCTCAACATCCAGGGCATGAGCTGTGCTTCATGCGTCGGCCGGGTCGAGAAGGCTTTGCTTGCCGGGCAGGGGGTGCTGGCGACGTCGGTCAACCTCGCCTCGGAAAGCGCGACCGTCCAGTTTGCAGCGGGCGCCACGACACCCGAAGCGATTGCTGCATTGGCCAACGCGGCCGGGTACCCGGCGACGCCGCGCAACTCGGCTCAGGCAGCGGCGCAGGATCGCAAAGCTGACGAAATCCGCATACTGGCACTGCGAACGGGGTTTGCGGCAATCCTGGCCTTGCCGGTTTTCATCCTTGAAATGGGCGCGCATGTCATTCCCGGCATGCATCATCTGATTGCAAGCACCATCGGTCTGCAAGCCAGCCACTACATTCAGTTCGTCTTGACGACACTGGTCCTGTTCGGGCCCGGTCTTCAATTCTACACCAAGGGCTTTCCAGCACTTGCCAAGGGTGCGCCAGACATGAATTCGCTGGTCGCTTTGGGCACGTCGGCGGCTTATGGGTTCTCGCTGATCTCGACCTTTGCGCCCGAAATCCTTCCGACCGGCACGGCCAATGTCTATTACGAGGCGGCCGCGGTCATCGTGGTTCTGATCCTGCTGGGCCGCTTTCTTGAAGCACGCGCCAAAGGCCGAACCGGCGAGGCGATCCGCAAGCTGGTCGGCCTGCAGGCCAAAACCGCGCGGGTCGAACGGGAGAACCGCATCGTCGAACTGCCTATTGATCAGATCGCAGTGGGCGATCTGGTTCACGTGCGGCCCGGCGAAAAGATCCCGGTCGATGGCTCGGTGCTGGGCGGCAGTTCGTATGTTGACGAAAGCATGATCACGGGTGAGCCCGTTCCGGTCGAGAAATCCTCTGACGCAACCGTCGTAGGCGGCACCGTGAACGGTACCGGAGCGTTGACCGTCCGCGCCGAAAAGATCGGAGCGGATACGATGCTGGCGCAGATCATTCAGATGGTCGAACAGGCTCAGGGCGCGAAGCTGCCCATTCAGGGCATGGTTGACCGTATAACCCTTTGGTTTGTTCCCGCGGTGATCGCAGTTGCGGTCGTGACAGTCCTTGTTTGGTTGCTGTTCGGACCGGACCCGGCTCTCAGTATGGCTCTGGTTGCCGGGGTCGCGGTGCTGATCATTGCCTGCCCCTGCGCAATGGGTCTGGCTACGCCGACATCGATCATGGTGGGCACGGGGCGCGCTGCGGAAATGGGCGTTCTGTTCCGCAAGGGGGACGCGCTGCAGATGTTGCAGGAAACCACTGTTGTAGCGGTGGACAAGACCGGCACCCTGACGGAAGGCTGCCCGGAACTGACTGATCTTGTGGTTGCCCAAGGGCTGGATGAGGACACCGTCCTGCGCCTGGTCGCAGCCGTCGAGGCCACTTCGGAACATCCGATCGCCACCGCCATCGTGCGCGCGGCCGAGACACGCGGCCTGAATCTGCCGAAACCCGAGGATTTCAAGTCGATCACCGGCTATGGGGTTCAAGCGGCTGTCGAAGGGCACAGCATCCTCATTGGTGCCGATCGTCTGATGGAGCGTGAAGGCATCGACATCAGCGCGCTGTCAGAACACGGCGCGTCGCTGGCCGCCAAAGGAAGAACACCGCTCTACGCCGCAATCGACGGAACCGCTGCCGCCGCAATCGCGGTGGCCGACCCGATCAAGCCCAGCACACCGGAGGCCATCGAAGCCTTGCACGCGCTGGGGCTCAAAGTGGCGATGATCACGGGCGACAACAGGGCGACGGCCGATGCCATCGCAGCACAGCTTGGGATCGACACAGTCGTCGCCGAAGTCCTGCCCGAAGGCAAAGTCGCTGCACTGGAAAACCTGCGCGTGAACGGCGGCAAGTTGGCTTTTGTCGGTGATGGGATCAACGACGCTCCGGCGCTGGCGGCCGCGGATGTCGGCATTGCCATCGGCACCGGGACCGACGTTGCGATCGAGGCCGCAGACGTGGTGCTGATGTCGGGCGATCTGATCGGCGTGGTCAACGCCTTCGATATCAGCCAGCGCACCATGCGCAATATCCGGCAGAACCTGTTCTGGGCCTTTGGCTACAACACGCTGCTGATCCCGGTGGCCGCGGGAGTTCTCTATCCCTTTGGCGGACCCTTGCTGTCCCCGGTTTTGGCGGCTGGCGCCATGGCGCTGTCCAGCGTGTTCGTCTTGTCAAACGCATTGCGGCTGCGTTGGGTCAAAGCGGCCCGGCCGCCGAGCGGATCCGACCGCAAACCGCAGACCATCGCACACGCACCCACACCCGCCGAATAGGAAAGGAGCCGCCATGAACATCGGGGACGTCGCCGAACGCTCGGGTTTGCCGGCCAAGACCATCCGGTATTATGAGGATATCGGTTTCATCAAACCCAGACGCTCGACCAATGGATACCGCCATTTCGACGAGAAAGAACTGCACAAGCTGGCGTTCATCGGGCGCGCGCGGTCGCTGGGGTTCACCATCGAAGACTGCCGCTCGCTTCTGGCGCTGTATGAGGACAAGCACCGCGCCAGCGCGGACGTCAAGCGGATCGCCAAACAGAACCTCGAAGAGATCGATGCCAAGATCGAAGATTTGAAAGCCATGCGCGAAACACTGTCGCACCTGATCCAGGAATGCGCCGGAGATGACCGCCCGGATTGTCCGATCCTCAAGGATCTGGGTCGCGACTGACAGGATGGACCCGAGGCACCTTCGGGCGCTTTCCCTTGATCGCGACCACGGTTCTGTCCTAGGCCATGCGGCAGGTGCACAGGACGCGTTGTTACGAACGTATCGTCTAGGCCGGGCGAAAGACGGCAGAACCGTAATGATCTACGAGGGCTTTGGGCCACCCATGCAAGCAGCCACATGACAATCACTGACTGGACCCAGCGGTTCCACGGAACCAGCCACCTGCCCGATGTGGTACGCGCCCGGTTGCGCGCGGCCGCGCGGATCGTGAAGTTCCCGAACGGGGCCGAGGTGTTCGGGCCCGACAATGTGCCGGACAGCCTCATGTTTCTGTACGAAGGCCGGATCCGCGTTTCACAAAGCTCGGATACGGGGCGCGAAATCGTCTTGTATCGGGTCGAAGCCGGCGAAAGCTGCGTGCTGACCACGGCATGTATGCTGGCCGAAGAGGCCTATAACGCCGAAGGCATTGCTGAAACAGATGTCACCGCGATCGTCCTGCCCAAGCTTGCCTTCGACCGCCTAGCTGCGGAAGAGGACGCGTTCCGCGATTTCGTGTTCCAGGCCTATTCCCGCCGATTGATCGACCTTCTGCGTGTGGTCGATGACGTCGCCTTCGGCCGGATCGATGTCCGGCTGGCGGAACGTCTGCTTGCATTGGCCGATGCCGCGAACGAGGTGCAGGCCACACATCAACAACTGGCCAGCGAACTGGGAACCGCGCGTGAAGTTGTCTCGCGGGTGCTCCACGACTTCCAGAAACGCGAGTTGGTTTCGCAATCCCGGGGCAAGATAACGCTCACCGACACAACGGCTTTGCAGGCTTTGGCCCACAGCACCTGATTTTTCGGGAATCTTCTCGGCTTTCGTGACATTGTCACTGAAGAGACGCTCCTGGCGTCATATATGCCATTCAGAAACCTGAATATGGAGGGCGATATGACCAACAACGTCGGAACGATCGACCGCACGCTGCGCGCGGCTCTTGGGTTGGTCCTGCTGTACCTTGCACTCTTCAGCGGGCTGGCCCTGTTCGCCGCACCCCTTTTCAAATATTGCTCTGTGATCGTCGGCATCATCATGCTGTTGACCGCGACCATGAAATTCTGCCCAGTGTACACGCTTTTGGGCATCAAAACCTGCAGGACCAGATAATATGGAAACCGTATTCACGCCTTTTGCATCCTTTGGCGGCGGCCTGCTGATAGGCTTGGGCGCCGTGTTGTTGATGCTGGGCCTCGGCCGCATCATGGGTGCCACCGGTATCATGTCCGGTCTGGTCTTTCCTGACAGCGGGTCCGAGTTTTCCTGGCGTCTGGCGCTTGTTGCCGGAATGATCGTTGCGCCGGGTCTGATCTACGTGTTGACCGGCTCCATGCCGGCCATCGAGGTACCGATCAGCCCGCTGATGATCGTTGTCGGCGGCGTCATCGTCGGTCTGGGCGCCAGCCTCGGCTCGGGGTGCACCTCGGGTCACGGAGTGTGCGGCCTGTCGCGGTTGGCGACCCGGTCCCTGGTCGCCGTTCCGACCTTCATGGCAACTGCCGCCATCACGGTTTTCGTAATCCGCCACATGTTCGGAGGGTGAGGCAATGAAACTGTTTCATACGTTCCTGACCGGCCTCGTCTTCGGCACAGGCATCGCGATCTCGGGCATGATGAACCCGGCCAAGGTGCTGAATTTCTTCGATCTGGCCGGAACCTGGGACCCCAGCCTCGCCTTCGTAATGGGCGGTGCGCTGGTGGTGACATTCATCGGCTATCGCTTGGTATGGCGCCGCGCCGCGCCGCTTTATGCGGACCGGTTCCAGATTCCGGGCGCAAAGCACATCGACATGAAGCTTGTCGGCGGCTCAGCCTTGTTTGGCGTGGGCTGGGGCATCGCAGGATTCTGCCCGGGCGCGGCAATTCCGGCCCTGGGCACCGGACGGTGGGAGGTTCTGCTGTTTCTGGGCGCGGTCGCCGCCGGGCTGGCGTTGGCGCGCATTCTGCAAGGGCAACCATTGATTACACGTTCGGCCAAGGCCTGAGCGTCAGAGAGGAGGCACGATCATGACCGACCAAAAGGCAATCGACACCCACAACCAGAAAATGGCTGACGCAATCGCGACACCGATTTCCGCGTATCCGGTGGATCTGAGCGTCAAACCCAAGGTTCAGGGCTTCTACGACGAGGCCACGGCGACGATCAGCTATATCGTTTCGGACCCGACATCCAACGCTTGCGCGATCATCGACAGCGTGATGGACATCGACTATGCCGCTGGCCGGATCACATTCGAACATGCCGACCTGCTGATCGCCGAGATCGAAAAGCAGGGCCTGAAACTGGAGTGGATCATCGAGACCCACGCCCATGCCGATCACCTGTCGGCGGCGCCCTACATCCAGCAGAAGCTGGGCGGCAAGATCGGCATTGGCGAGAACATCAAGATCGTGCAGGAGGTCTTCGGCAAGATCTTCAACGAAGGCACCGAGTTCCAGCGTGACGGCAGCCAGTTCGATGCACTGTTCACCGATGGCATGACCTACAAGATCGGCAACATGACCGCCTTCACCATGCACACACCGGGCCATACACCGGCCTGCATGGTGCATGTGATGGGCGATGCGGCGTTTGTGGGTGACACGCTGTTCATGCCCGATGGTGGTTCGGCCCGAGCCGACTTTCCGGGCGGAGATGCGGGAACGCTTTATGACTCGATCCAGAAGGTGCTGAGCCTGCCGGACGAAACCCGCCTGTTCATGTGCCACGATTACGGCCCCAACGGCCGCGACATTCGCTGGGAAACCACGGTGGCCGAGGAAAAGGCGCACAACATTCACGTGGGCGGCGGCAAGTCGCGGGACGAGTTCATCAAGATGCGCACCGAGCGTGACGCGACGCTGGCGATGCCGACCCTGATCATCCCGTCGATCCAGGTCAATATCCGGGCGGGTGACATCCCGACCGACAAGGACGGCAACCAGATGCTCAAGGTTCCGGTCAACAAGATCTGACCGCAGGAGACAACAATGGAAATCCGAAAGATTTCGGGCGCACTCTCGGTGTCGCCACAGGTAACGCTTGCCGATATCCCGGCGATCAAGGCCGCGGGCTTCCGCGCCATCATCTGCAATCGCCCCGACGGTGAAGGGTCCGACCAACCGACATTCGGGGAAATCGAGGCCGCTGCAGAAAAGCTTGGCATCGAAGCCCGGTACGTTCCCGTCCAGACTGGCCTGGTTCGGGATGAGGACGCGCAGGCCTTCGGTCAAGCCCTGACCGAACTGCCAGGTCCGATCCTGGCCTATTGCCGGACGGGCACGCGCTCGGCCACGCTTTGGTCGCTGCACGAGGCCGCGCAGGGCCGAGCCTTGCCTGACATCCTGACCTCAACCAAGGCTGCCGGATATGACATGAGCGGCGTGGCCCGCCGCATCGCCAATGGCGGCAAAACGCCCACCGACACCGGCGACGCGTCCTTTGACGTGGTGATTGTGGGCGGCGGGGCAGGGGGCATCGCCACCGCTGCCAGCCTGCATGCGCGCAAATCCGACCTGTCGATCGCCATCATCGACCCGTCGGACGTGCACTATTATCAACCCGGCTGGACCCTAGTGGGCGGCGGCGTGTTCACCCCGGAACAGACGGCCAAGACCATGGGCGCGCTGATCCCGCGCGGGGTCAAATGGATCAAGGCCGCCGTGGCCGCGTTCGAGCCACAGAACAACGCTGTCATTCTGGATGGTTGCCGGGTGGTCAAATACGACCGTCTGGTGGTGACCCCTGGGCTCAAGCTGGACTGGGGCGCGGTCGAAGGGCTCGAGGAAACTCTGGGCCGCAACGGGGTGACCTCGAACTATCGCTATGATCTGGCGCCTTATACTTGGCAGCTGGTCGAGGGTCTGAAAGCGGGCCGGGCGCTGTTCACCCAGCCGCCGATGCCGATCAAATGTGCCGGCGCGCCGCAAAAGGCGATGTACCTGTCGGGCGATGCGTGGGTCCGGCGCGGAGTTCTCCAGGACATCGACATCCAGTTCATGAACGCGGGCGGGGTGCTGTTCGGGGTCAAGGACTATGTCCCGGCGCTGATGGACTACGTCAAGAAATACGACGCCGCGCTGAATTTCTTCCACAATCTGGTGGCGGTGGACGGAACGGCGAAGACCGCCACGTTCAAGGTGGCCAAGCCCGACGAGCAGCCCGAGCAGGTGACGGTCGAGTTCGACATGATGCATGTCTGCCCGCCGCAGGTGGCGCCAGACTTCATCCGGGTGTCGCCGCTGGCGGATGCGGCAGGTTGGGTCGATGTGGATCAGACGACGCTGCGCCACAAGAGCTTCGACAACATCTGGTCGCTGGGCGACGTGATGAACGCGCCGAACGCGAAAACCGCGGCGGCGGCGCGTAAGCAGGCGCCAGTGGTGGCCGACAACATCGTGGCCGATATCCAAGGCCGCGCCCCGGTGGCGGCCTATGACGGCTATGGCTCGTGCCCGTTGACGGTGGAGCGCGGCAAGATCGTGCTGGCCGAGTTCGGCTATGGCGGCGTCCTGAAGCCCAGCTTCCCGAAACTCCTGATCGACGGGACCAAACCCAGCCGCGCGGCCTGGTTCCTGAAGGAAAAGCTGCTACCGCCGGTCTATTGGTCAGCGATGCTGAAGGGCAAGGAATGGATGGCCAAGCCCGAGCCGCTGAAGGTGGCGGCCGAATAGGTCGCTAGGGCTTCTTGCCCTGCGCCATCCAACACCCGCCCTGCGCCCTCTTGAACGTGGAACCGATGCACAACCTGTTGCGATACTTGCCAATTCTGGATTGGGGCCGCCGGTACGACCGGGAGGCGCTGTCGAACGACCTGATCGCGGCGGTGATCGTGACGATCATGCTGATCCCGCAATCGCTGGCTTATGCGCTGCTGGCGGGGCTGCCGCCCGAGGCGGGGATCTATGCCTCGATCGTGCCGATCATCCTCTATGCGATCTTCGGCACCAGCCGGGCGCTGGCGGTGGGTCCGGTGGCGGTGGTGTCGCTGCTGACGGCAAGCGCGGTGGGGCAGGTGGCTGAACAGGGCACCGCCGGATATGCGGTGGCGGCGCTGACACTGGCCTTTCTGTCGGGCGGGTTCCTGGTGTTGCTGGGTGTGTTCCGGCTGGGCTTTCTGGCCAACTTCCTGTCTCATCCGGTGATCGCGGGTTTCATCACCGCCTCGGGCATTCTGATCGCCACCAGCCAGTTGAAACACATCCTGGGGGTCAGCGCGCATGGCCATACCCTGCCCGAGATGCTGGGCTCTATCTTGGCGCATCTGGACCAGACCAGCGGGATTACGGTGGTGATCGGCGCACTGGCCACGGCCTTCCTGTTCTGGGTGCGCAAGAACCTCAAACCCGCGCTGCGGCGCATGGGCGTACCGCCGCTTTTGGCCGATTTGCTGACCAAGGCCGGGCCTGTGGTGGCGGTAGTGGCAACCACGATGGCGGTCTGGGCCTTCGGGCTGGACGCGCGCGGCGTCAAGATCGTGGGCGAGGTGCCCCAAAGCCTGCCTCCGCTGACCCTGCCGGGGCTGTCCTCGGACCTGATCGGCGCGCTGCTGGTGCCCGCCATCCTGATCTCGATCATCGGCTTCGTCGAAAGCATCTCGGTCGCGCAGACGCTGGCGGCCAAGAAACGTCAGCGCGTCGATCCCGACCAGGAACTGATCGGCCTGGGCGCGGCCAATCTGGGCGCCGCCTTCACCGGGGGCTTTCCGGTCACCGGCGGATTCTCGCGCTCGGTGGTGAACTTCGACGCGGGCGCCGAGACCCCGGCGGCCGGTGCCTTCACCGCCGTTGGGCTGGCGGTTGCCGCACTCTTCCTGACCCCGCTTGTCTATTTCTTGCCCAAGGCGACGCTGGCCGCGACGATCATCGTGGCGGTGCTTAGCCTGGTGGATTTTTCAATCCTCAAAAAGACCTGGGGCTATTCACGGGCCGATTTCACCGCCGTCGCCGCTACAATCGTCCTGACCCTGATGGCCGGCGTCGAAGCGGGTGTTGCCAGCGGCGTGGCAATCTCGATCCTTCTGCATCTTTACAAGACTTCACGTCCACATGTGGCCGAACTGGGGCTGGTGCCGGGCACTCAACACTTCCGCAACATCCTGCGCCACAAGGTCCAGACCGACCCCACGCTGGTCACGCTGCGGGTGGATGAAAGCCTGTACTTCGTGAATGCCCGCTTCCTCGAGGACCTGATCCAGTCGCGCGTGACCGAGGGCTGCGAGATCCGCAACGTGGTGCTGATGTTCTCGGCGGTGAACGAGGTCGACTTCTCGGCGCTCGAAAGCCTTGAGGCGATCAACCACCGCCTGCGCGACATGGGTGTCGGGCTGCACCTGAGCGAGGTCAAAGGCCCGGTCATGGACCGTCTGAAGCAGTCGCATTTCCTCGACGAACTGAACGGGCAGGTGTTCCTGTCGCAATATGACGCTTGGCAAAGACTGACCGCGCCTGACCGGATCACGTGGGCCGCGGAATGAGTTCTGATCCCTGAGCCGCGTAATCATGATTATGTAAATTTTACTCCTCACGCTTGATTGACGAATTGCAACCACGCATGATCCGTCAATGGGGTTCACGGTCAAAACATGGCTGAACGATCTTGGTCTGGGCCAATACGCAGAGACCTTTGCGGAGAATGACGTTGATGCACGCGTATTGCCTCTGCTGACCAATGACGATCTCCGAGAGCTTGGAGTCAGCCTCGGGCATCGCAAGGTCATTCTGGCTGCCGCCCGCGTCCTGTCTGATGAACACGCGCCCGAGCAACCCACATCTGACATCGCAGCGGCCGCAGCCGAAATACGGCCCGACACGGATGGGCAACCGTCGCGCGCTCCGGCCGAGCGGCGCCATCTGACGGTCTTTTTTGCCGACCTCGTCGGCTCGACCGAATTGACCAACCGGATCGACCCCGAAGACATGCGGATCCTGTTGCAGAGATACCAGGATTCCGTCGCAGGTGCTGTCAGCCGGTATGGAGGATATGTCGCAAAATACCTTGGCGACGGGCTGCTGGTCTTTTTCGGGTGGCCCCGCGCCTATGAGGATCACGCCATTCGGGCCGTCAAAGCCGGTCTCGAAGCCGTGCGAAGGGTCCGGCAGATGACGACGCCCGACGGAACCCCGCTCGCCGTCCGCATCGGCATCGCCAGCGGTGACGTGGTTGTCGGTGACGCGATCGGTGAAAACTCGTTCGAAGAAGGCGCCATGACCGGGCCGGTGTTGAACTTGGCCGCCAGGTTGCAGGAAAAAGCCCCGGCAAACGCCGTCGTCATGCCCCATGCAGACCTGACAGGGTCGTTGGATGGCGTGTTCGAGGTTTCATCCTTGGGCCGCGTGCCTCTGAAAGGCTTCGATGCCGCGCACGACCTGGTTCAGGTCATGGCTGAACGCAACGCCGAAAGCCGGTTCCACGCGGTTCGCGGGGATGGTGCCCACGGATTCCTGATCGGCCGTAGTTTTGAAAAGGGCATCCTTCTGCAATCCTGGAAACACGCGCAGGACGGCAAAGGCGAGGTGGTCCTGCTGTCAGGTGAAGCGGGAATCGGCAAGTCGCGCCTGATCGAGGAGTTTCTGCAGGACGAAAGCGTGGTCCATCAGGCCGACATCATCAGACTGAACTGCTCACCCTACCTGACCAGCAGTCCGTTTCACCCGGTTGCCGAACGGATCTCGCAGGATGCGGGCGTCGACCCGGATTTTGACGACGACAGGGTGCAGGAGAGTGTTCACGACATGCTGGCCCAACGGCAGGGACTGGATCTGGACCTAGTTCTTCCTGCCTTCGCCGCCTTGGTCGCCCCGCGAAGCACCTTGGCCCAGCAGGTCCTGCAACTGTCGCCCCAGGAACAGCGAGACCTGACGATCCAAGCGCTGATCACCACGGTAAAGGCCCGGGCCGTCCAACGTCCGGTCATCCTGTTTGTCGAGGACGCCCATTGGATCGACGCCTCGACCCACGCGCTGCTGGACCGTTTCAAAGCGTTGTGCGTCGACCTTCCCCTTCTGATCGTGATCACGCATCGCCCCGGCTGGGAAATGCAGAAGACCGAAGGGGACAGCCATGTCCAAACCCTGCATCTGGGGCGGCTTGATGCCGAGCAGGTCGCCCATCTGGTGCAACGTGTCTCGGGCCGCGATCCGGATCCGGAATTGGTCGACCTGATTGTCGACAAAACCGACGGCGTGCCCCTTTTTGTCGAGGAACTGACCCGCGCGATACACGAAACCGGCGGGGTAGGTGTGAACGTGCCCTCGTCCCTCAGCGGAGCATTGATGGCCCGGTTGGACGCCGTATCGCCCGACGCCAAGCAAACGGCTCTTGCCGCGTCCGTTATCGGTCGCGAGTTCGAACCGGCTCTGCTTGCCGCGTCGATGCCGGAAGCCCCGGCAGAGCTCGACACTTGTCTGGCTGAGCTATGTCGTGCTGGTCTGGTCTTTGAAAGCGGACACCACAAAGGGCACTATGTATTCCGCCATGCGTTGATAAGGGACACCGCCTATCAGTCCATGCTCAGTAGCACGCGCAAGGCCCAACACGCCAATGTCGCCCGCGCGCTGATGCAGTTGCGGTCGGCCGAGATTGAACGGCGCCCCGAGTTGGCCGCCCGGCACCTGACCGAGGCCGAAGACTGGGCTGCCGCCTATGACCGATGGCGCGCTGCGACGGAAATGGCCCTGTCACGGTCGGCCAGCCAGGAGGCCCTGGCCAATGCGACGGAAACCCTGAAAGCCGCGCAAAAACTCGGCGACGAAAAAAGCCCTCAGACGATCGTTGGAAACCTGCTGCTTGGGCGCAGCTATGACAGCGCAGGCAGGTTGCCGGAAGGAATCGCCAAACTGAAGGAAGCTTCGGACGCGGCCCGGCACTCAGGCCGGACGGACCTTGCTGCCGACGCGGCACATCACTTCGCCGATTCATGCATGATGGCCGGTCAACGGCACGGCCAGGCGATCAGCCTTTGCCTTGAGGCATTAGACAACCTGCCGCCAACAGATGAAGTTCGGCGGTGTCGTCTGATGGCCCAGATCGCCCGCGCCTACATGTTCATCGGCGACTTTTCCGAGGGCGCCAAATATGGCCAGCTATGCATGGAACTGGCCGCCCGGCTGGGGGATCACAAATCCCAGTTCGCCGTCATGATGACCCGCTTCGGCGCTCCCTTCGTGGCGCGACAGGGCGAAGATCGGCGGAACTGGCGCAAGAACCTCGAATCCATGCACGAAGTTGCGGAAAAGCTTGGAAACATCGATCAGGGTCGCGACCGTACCCTGAGCCTGTTTGTCGGTGCCGAAATGGCGGACCGCCAGTTGGTCGACACCTCGTTGAAACTGCTGACCGAGATTTCGGACAAGGACAACCACCGACAGCTGTATTGGGTCCAGATCCACGCCCGTGCAATGGTGGCCATCCTGAATGGTGATTTCGAACGCGCCGAGACCTATGCAGACGAAGCGGTCAAAATTGGGCGTCAGACACACGGCGCCCATGTCGAGGGTGTCTACGGCGTTCAGATGTTCACCATCCGGCGCGAGCAGGCCCGGCTGCATGAGGTGGCCCCTGTGATCAAACGGCTCATGTCCGACAGCCCCGGCGAAACCAGCTGGAAACCCGGATTCGGCCTGATAGCCGCCGAACTGGGGTTTCGCGAGCCCGCCGAGCGAATTCTCAATGAGATCGCGGACACCGGTTTTGACCTGCCTCAGGACGCGATGTACTCGACCACCCTGTCCTATCTGGCGGATATCTGCGTGGCAGTCGAGAACACGCACCATGCCCAAACGCTGATCGACAAGCTGCTGCCCTATAGGGACCTGACGATCACGGCCGGCGCGACAACCGTCTGCACCGGATCCGCGGCCCGGCGGCTGGGAGCTCTGTCCGCCGTGTTGGGTGATTGGGACACCGCCGACGAGCTGTTCGAAACCGCGATCCAAGTGGACACAGCGATGGCCGCTCCGCCGTGGATCGCCCACAGCCAAGCCGCGCGCGCCTGGGCTCTTCGCCGTCGCGGTCGCGCTCAGGATCTGCGCTCGGCCCTGTCGCTTGAGGCCGAAGCGTTGGCAACTGCCCGGGAATTGGGTATGGTTTCCCTTAGGTCAAAACTTGAAGGATCCGCGTCTTAGACTCCGAGCACATGCGCAGGGGGGTGCATAATGCCAAGGTACATCATCGAACGGAACTTCGCCGAACAGCTTGAGCTTGGCGACGATGACAAGGTAAAGATCAAGGAAATCAACGACGAAGAAGGGATCGAGTGGATTTTCTCGTTCCTGAGCGCGGACAAGCGAAAAACCTATTGCCTGTACGAGGCGCCGGACGCGGAAAGCCTGCGCAAGGCGGCCAAGCGTCTGAACATTCCGGCTGACGTCATCACACCAGTTGATCGGATCGATCCCGGCATCTTCGCCTGAAACGACCCAATTTGCATTGAGCGCCCTTCGCTCGAATGGGGCGCGCGACCCATTGCCCGAGGCAGCACCGCAGGAAACCTGTCCACCTGATCTGGAGGACTGATCATGTTTGACCTGATAACACTGAACGGCAGCACCAAAACCGTGGACCAAGACGGGCTGGACGCTTTGGACGCGTCGCTGCGTGGATCCGTCTTTCTTCCCGGCAGCCCGGAATACGATGAAGCCCGGACGACCTGGAACAGCATCGTCGACCGCAAACCCGGCTTTGTGATACGGGCGTTAGGGGCCAGCGATGTGCAGAAGGCCGTCAATTTCGTGCGCGAGGCGGGGCTGATCATGTCCGTCCGCTCAGGCGGGCACCAGATTGCAGGGCATGCGGTGGCCGATGATGCGGTGATGCTGGACCTGTCGCAGATGAAATCGGTGCATGTCGACCCGAAGGCCCGCACCGCGCGTGTCGCGCCGGGCGCGGTACTGGGTGACGTGGACCGCGAAACGCAGGCGCACGGGTTGGTGGTTCCGACGGGCATCAACTCGACCACCGGGATCGCCGGGCTGACACTGGGTGGCGGCTTTGGCTGGACGACGCGCAAGTTCGGTATGACCATCGACAACCTGATCTCGGCCGAGGTGGTGCTGGCCGATGGTTCAATCGTGACCGCATCGGAAAACAGCCACCCGGACCTGTTCTGGGCCATTCGCGGCGGTGGCGGCAATTTCGGCGTGGTTACCTCGTTCGAGTTCCGCCTGCATCCGCTGGGGCCGCAGGTGCTGTCCGGCCTTGTGGTGCATCCGATCGAGCAGGGCCCCGCCCTGCTGCCCGAATACGCACGGATCGCTGACACTGCGCCTGACGAGCTGACGGTCTGGACGGTGATGCGCAAGGCCCCTCCCCTGCCCTTCCTTCCCGAGAAATGGCACGGGCGCGAGGTGCTGATCTTTGCCGCCTGCTATGCAGGTCCCATCGAAAACGGCGAAGCCGCGATGGAGCCGCTGCGCGCCCTCGGAGACCCGATCGTGGACGTGATCTCGCCGCACGCGTTCGTCGACTGGCAGGCCGCTTTTGACCCGCTGCTGACCCCCGGCGCGCGGAACTATTGGAAAAGTCACGATTTTGATGCCCTGCCCACGGATGCAATCGCAGGGCTTCTGGACAGTATCTCGACCCTTCCGGACCCGTCCTGCGAAGTGTTCATTGCCCATGTCGGCGGTGCGATGGCCCGGGTCGAGGCTGCGGCTACGGCCTATCCCCAACGCTCGGCCCATTTCATCATGAACGTGCACACCCGTTGGGAAGATCCGGCCAAGGATGACACCTGCATCGCCTGGGCGCGTGCGCTCTATGACCGCATGTCGCCGCATGCAACCGGCAGCGCTTATGTCAATTTCATGCCAGCGGACGAGGCCACCGCCCTGTCATCGGCCTATGGTGCGAACGCGGCCCAATTGTCCCGGATCAAAGGCCGGTACGATCCCGGCAACCTGTTCCGAGTGAACCACAACATTCCACCCGCGTGACGACTTGAACTTCTTGCGGTGTCTGGCATAGACCGCGACCAACTGGACAGGGTCGGCGGGCAACACTACCGTGGGCCCGACATTCCCAACAGGAGACCCAGACTCATGTCCAAGATGCTTTCGATCGCGGCCGCAACCCTTGCGTTCACCGCAACTTCGGCCCTTGCGGACGGGCATTGCGCCGCGGGCAAGACCCTGACAGAGGGCAAGTTCACCGTGGCCACCGGAAACCCGGCCTATTACCCGTGGGTGATGGACGACGCGCCCGAATCCGGCCAGGGCTTCGAAGCCGCCGTCGCCTATGCCGTGGCCGAAGAGATGGGCTTTGCCGCGGATGACGTGGTCTGGGCCCGATCATCCTTTGACGAGGCGATCCAGCCCGGCGCCAAGAATTTCGACGTGAACATCCAGCAATACTCGATCACGCCCGAGCGCGATCAGGTCGTCGATTTTTCGGCCCCCTACTACACCGCGCCGATGGCCGTTCTGGTCAGCGCAAACGCCGTTGACACCCCGCCCACGCTCGAGGCGCTGAAGGGCCTGCAATGGGGCGCGGTCGGGTCGACCACCGCCGTGCCGAAACTGGCCAGCGTGATCCAGCCGGATGCCGATCCGCTGCTCTATGGCGACAATGCCGACGTAAATGCCGCAATGACCGCCAACCAGATCGACGCCGCGCTGTTCGACCTGCCCACCGCCCTGTTCCTGAGCGCGGTGATGATCGAAGGGTCCAAGGTGATCGGCCAGTTCCCTGCCGATCAAGGCGACAACCCCGATCAGTTCGGCATGCTGATGGAGGAAGGCAACCCGCTGAAATCCTGCGTGGATGCCGCCATCGCCGCGCTGACCGAAAGCGGCAAGCTGGCCGAGATCGAAGCTAAATGGCTGCAGGACACGACGGGCGTTCCGCTGATCAAGTGACATGACACAGAACAGAACGGCGGGCCCGACCCGCCGCGAACTTTTTGAGGCGCAGCAGCGGTGGCGGTCGATCCGGATCGCCGCGACCAGCACCGTTCTGGTCGTCGTGGCGCTGATCGTGCTGGTGCCGCTGGCGCCGGGCTGGGCCAAGGTCCAGCAGAGCTTTTTCAACGGCGAGGTTCTGGTCAAGACCTTCCCGAAGCTGCTTGAAGCCTTCAAGATCAACGTGATGATCTTTGCCTGGTCGGCGCCCGCGATCGCGGTGCTGGGGCTGCTGATCGCGCTGGCCCGCGACACAAAATCACCCGCGCTGTTCCCGTTGCGCATCTTCGGCGCGGCCTTCACCGACATCTTCCGTGGCGTGCCTGTGATCCTGACCGTCTATCTGATCGGTTTCGGCATTCCCGGGCTGGGCCTGACCCGGCCATGGAACTCGCCCTATATCTGGGGATCGCTGGCGCTGATCCTGACCTATTCGGCCTATGTGGCCGAGATTTTCCGCTCGGGCATCGACAGCGTCCATCACAGCCAGCGCGCCGCCGCCCTGTCGCTGGGCCTGACCGAAGGCCAGGTGATGCGCGACGTGGTGCTGCCGCAGGCCGTCCGCAACGTCGTGCCCTCGCAGATGAACATGCTGATCGCGCTGCAAAAGGACGTGTCGCTTCTCAGTTTCATCGGCCCGGTCGAGATCTTCCGCCAGGCCGGCGTGTTCAAATCGCTGCTGGCCAATTTCACGCCCTATGTGGGCGCGGCGATCATCTTCCTGATCGTGACCATCCCGGCGACGCGCTATGCCGACCACCTGATGGCCCGACAAATGCGAGAGCGGCGCTGATGGCGAAACTGAACCTGCGCAACGTCATCAAACGCTTTGGCGACCGCACCGTCTGCGACGGCATCGACCTGACCGTGGACGAGGGGCAGATGGTCTGCCTGATCGGCGCTTCGGGGGCGGGAAAATCCACCGTTCTGCGCTGCATCAACCTGCTCGAGCCGATCGAGGATGGTGAGATCCTGCTGGACGGGGTCGACATCTCGGTGCCGGGTCTGGATCCGCAATCGGTGCGCGCGCGCATCGGCATCGTGTTCCAGAGCTTCAACCTGTTCCCGCACATGACCGCGCTGGACAACGTGATGCTGGCGCCGCGCCGCGTGCGCGGCCGCACGCGCGCTGAACTGCTGCCCCAGATCGAAGAGATGTTCGAACGCTTCGGGCTGGCCGACCGGATGCACAACTATCCCGACCAGCTGTCAGGCGGACAGCAGCAGCGCGTCGCCATCGCGCGGGCATTGGCCATGCAGCCCGAGGTGATGCTGTTCGACGAGATCACCTCGGCCCTGGACCCGCAACTGGTGGGCGAGGTTCTGGACGTTCTGCTGATGCTCAAGCAGCAGGGCATGACGATGGTGATGGCCACGCACGAAATGGGCTTTGCCCGGCAGGCCGCAGACAAGGTGTGTTTCCTGCAGAACGGCCGCATCGTCGAGGAAGGCCCGCCCGAGCAGCTGTTCGACCACCCGCAGCAGGACGCCACACGGCAATTCCTCGCGCGCGCGCTCAAGTAAACGCCGGCGCGCCGGTTCGACAACTGAATATTGCACGGGCCAGACGCGGACTTCGTGCTAGACTCCATCGCATTGCCATATGCTGCTGGAGGTTCGGAATGCGTCTTTCATCCCTGTCTGCCGTGAGCGTTGCTGCCGGTCTGACCTTCGGCAACATGGCTTTTGCCCAACAGGTCGCGGACACGATCTATACCGGTGGTCCGATTCTGACGATCGATGACGCCCGGCCCACGGTACAGGCGGTCGCGGTCAGGGATGGGCGGATCATCGCAATAGGTGAACTGGCCGAGATGCGCAGTCATCAGGGCGACGATACGACGATCTTTGACCTGGACGGGCGCGCAATGCTGCCCGGCTTTGTCGACAGCCACGGCCACGTGGTCATGGGCGGTTTGCAAGCCCTGTCGGCGAACCTGCTGGCCCCACCGGATGGCAAGGTCACCGACATTGCCAGCCTGCAGGCGGCGTTGTCCGCGTGGGCCGAGGCCAATAGCGACACGGTCGAAACGATGGGGATGATGATCGGCTTTGGCTATGACAACGCGCAACTGGCCGAGCTGCGCCACCCCACCCGTTCCGAACTGGACGCGGTATCGCGCGACGTTCCGATCATGATCATCCACCAATCGGGCCATCTGGGGGTGGGCAATTCCAAGGCGCTTGAACTGGCCGGGATCACCGCAGAAACCGAGAACCCGCCCGGAGGCGTGATCCGAAGAGACGAAGCTGGCGAGCCGAACGGCGTGCTGGAGGAATACGCATTCTTCGGCGCCTTGGTGCCTCTGCTTGGCAATGTCGGCGAAGACGGGCTGCAGACTTTCGCGCGCGCCGGCAGCCGGATGTGGGCGCGCTTTGGCTACACCACCGCGCAAGAGGGGCGCTCCTCGGGCGCGGTGGTTCAGGCCCTGCGCCGGGTGGCCGCAGACGGCGACCTTCCGATCGACGTCGTGGCCTTTCCCGACGTTCTGGAATCGCGCGATTTCATCGCGTCGGACGCCTCGCGCACCTATGCCGACCGGGTGCGAGTCGGCGGGTGCAAGCTGACAATCGACGGTTCGCCGCAAGGATTTACTGCGCTGCGGGATCGGCCCTACTACGATCCGGTCGGGGATTACCCGCCCGGCTATGCCGGATACGCCGCCATCACGCGCGAACAGTTGCAGGATGCGGTGAACTGGTGTTTCGAGAACGATCTCCAGATCCTGACCCATTCCAATGGCGAGGGGGCCACGGATATGTTGATCGCCGCCATCGACGAGGCGCGTTTGACCTATGGCGATCCGGGCAACCGGCCGGTTCTGGTGCACGGTCAGTTCCTGCGCGAGGATCAGGTGGCCAGCCTCAAACGATTGGGCGTGTTCCCGTCGCTGTTTCCGATGCACACCTTCTACTGGGGCGATTGGCACCGCGACCACACGGTCGGGCCGGTCAATGCCGACAACATCTCGCCAACCGGCTGGGTGACCGAACGCGGCATGATGTTCGGCACCCACCACGACGCGCCCGTGGCGTTTCCCGACAGCATGCGGGTTCTGGCCGCAACGGTCACCCGGCGCACCCGGTCGGGCGACATCCTTGGCCCGCACCAGCGGGTCGACGTGATGACGGCGCTCAAGGCCATGACGATCTGGCCGGCATGGCAGCATTTCGAGGAAGATCAGAAGGGCTCGATCGAGGTGGGCAAGCTGGCCGATTTCGTGATCCTCTCGGATGACCCGACCGCGGTCGACCCCGAAACGCTGGCCCAGCTGCGGGTGCTGACCACCATCAAAGAGGATGCGGTGATCTTCGACGCCGATACGGCGGTCAAGGAGGGGCGACTAGACCGACGCCCCCTTGCTCCGGACCCGGTGACGGCACATCTGCTGCTGCATGCGCTGTATCAGGGCATGGATGTCGAACGGCCTTGGCTGGCGAACTTCACGCGACCCTCGACCGAATGAATCGACTTTCCGAGGTGGGGCAATAGAGATACCGTCGCCACATGGTGCTGTTTCTGAGCCTTTTTGCGGCAATCGCCGGTCTGGTGGTCTGGTATTTCTGGTCGAAGTCCAGGGCCAAGGCCGCGCTGCTGCTAACACCGCTGAGCGATGAGGAGCGGCGAACCATCCATGCGATGGTGCCGATCCTCGAGCGGTTGCCTGCCAAGTTGCGCGCCACTTTGGAAGGCAAGATCAACCTGTTCCTGAATCAGGTCGGTTTCATCGGCTGCGACGGGCTGGAGGTCACGGACGAGATGCGTCTGTCGATCGCCGCACAAGCTTGCCTTTTGGTCGTCAACTCGGACCAATGGTACGACAATCTGACGACGGTACTGATCTATCCCAATGCCTTCAAGTCCCGCCAACAGCGGCACAGCGGCTATGTCGTGACCGAACAGGAGATCATCCGTACCGGCGAAAGCTGGGATCGGGGGCCGGTGATCCTGTCTTGGGCGCACAGCCAACAGGGCGCGGCAAACGATCATGACGGGCACAACGTCGTGTTTCATGAATTCGCGCATCAGCTGGATGATCTGTCCGGCGGCACCAACGGCGTGCCAGTTCTGGCCAGAGATCAAAGCTATGCCGAGTGGGAACGTGTTTTTCTGGCCGCGTATGACGCGCATCTGCACGCGGTCGAGACAGGCCGGCGCACGGTGATCGACCCCTATGGCGCCACCGGACACGAAGAGTTCTTTGCCGTCACGGTCGAGCTGTTCTTCGAACGCCCCGAGGCCCTCAGGGATACCGCGCCCGAATTCTACGGGCAGCTGTCCAAATACTTCCGGCTGGATCCAATCAAATGGCCGAAACCATCGTGATCCGTGATCAGAAATCCAGACCCAGATCGACTGTGCGATAGGAATGGGTCAGAGCCCCGGACGAGATATAATCGACCCCGGTGGCCGCGATCGCTGCGACCGTCCCCACGGTGACATTGCCTGACGCCTCGGTCACAAGACGTCCGTCCACCATCGCCACGGCCTCGGCCAGCATGTCGGGCGTCATGTTGTCCAGCAACACGACATCGGCGCCGCCGGTTTCCAGAACCTCGGCCAGCTGGTCCAGCCGGTCCACTTCGATCTCAACCTTGGTCATGTGCGACGCACGCGCCTTGACCGCCCTCAGCGCCGCGCGCACTCCGCCGGCGGCGGCGATGTGGTTGTCCTTGATCAGGATCGCATCCGACAGCGAATGGCGGTGATTGAACCCGCCGCCATGCAGTACGGCCAGTTTCTCGACGATGCGCAGGCCCGGGGTGGTCTTGCGGGTGCAGGTGATGCGCGCCGTGGTCCCGGCGGTCTGCGCCACCAGTTTGGCGGTCAGGGTCGCCACCCCGGTCAGACGACCGGCAAAGTTAAGCGCCACGCGTTCCCCCGACAGGATCGAAGCCGCGCTGCCGGTGATCTCCATCAGGGTCTGGCCCTTGGTGCAACGGTCCCCGTCGGCCACAAGCGGCTTGATCTTCAACGTCGGGTCCACCAGCCGGAACGCCAAGGCCGCCACCTGCATGCCCGACACCACCGCATCCTCACGCGCGTTCAGCCGCGCGGCATAGGTCACGCCCGCCGGGATTACGGTGCGGGTGGTGATGTCGCCGCAGGTGCCCAGATCCTCGGTCAGCGCGGCGCGGACCATCGGCTCGAGGATCAGGTCGGGGACAGTGGCATGATGCATGTTGCCGTTTCCTTTAAGATTTTCGACCGCAGCGCCACGGCCTCGTCCAGTGTCAGATCAGACCGCCGCCCCGGCCCCGTGGCCGTATCAGGACAATCGGATCGGTAGTGCGCACCGCGGCTTTCGGTGCGCATCAGCGCAGCCGCCGCGATCAGCGTGGCGGTTGCGGTCATGTTACGGAATAGGTGCGACTGGCCGTGCAGCGACTCCAACACGGCAATCCGACCCAAGGCGCGGCGCAGCCCGTCCGCGTCGCGCACCACGCCCACACCATCGGTCATGACCTGACGCAGTTCGGCCACGGCTAGGGGGTCGGGCTCGGTGCCGCCCGATGGCAGGCCCAGCCGCACCTCGGGCGCGTCGACCACCGTCAGAGTACCGGCAATGTCACGGGCGCAGGCGCGGGCAAAGACCAGCGCCTCGAGCAGACCGTTCGAGGCCAGCCGGTTCGCCCCGTGCAACCCGGTCGAGGCCGCCTCGCCACAGGCCCAGAGCTCGGTCAGAGAGCTGCGGCCGTTCAGGTCGGTGGCCACGCCGCCCATGTGGTAATGCGCCGCCGCGGTCACCGGGATCGGTTGGGTCACGGGGTCGACACCGTTGCGCAGGCAGGCCTCGGTCACCGCCGGAAACTGACTGCGGATCGCCGCGCCGATCGCCGCGCGGGTATCCAGCGCGGGCCGGTTGCCGGCCTTGGTTTCCAGATAGACGGCGCGCGCCACGACATCGCGCGGGGCCAGCTCGGCATCGGGGTGGATGCCTTGCATGAACCGTTCGCCATGGCGGTTGATCAGTATTGCGCCCTCGCCACGCAAAGCCTCGGTAGCCAGAGGCATCGGGTCCTCGCCCACGTCGATCGCGGTGGGGTGAAACTGGATGAACTCGGCATCGGCGATCCGGGCCCCAGCCCGTGCGGCCATGCCGATCCCCTGCCCGCGGATCCGTGCCGGGTTGGTGGTGCGAGCATAGAGCCCTGCCGACCCGCCCGTGGCCAGTACATGCGCCGCCCCACGCAGTAGCACCGGTTCGGCCCCTGGCGCATCGGTCGGCGCCAGGTACACGCCCGAGACCTTGGCCCCGTCGCTTTCCAGCCCCACCGCCAGCGCCCCTTCGATCACCTGGACCGAAGCACGCCGCCTTAGCTCGGCTATCAGGGCGCGCATGATCTCGGCACCGGCTTGGTCGCCCTTGACGCGCACCACACGGGCCACCGAATGGGCCGCTTCCTGCGATTGGATGAACCCGCCATCGGCGTCCCGGTCGAACCCGGTGCCCAGATCAGACAGGTCCAGAATGTGATCCCGCGCCGCGCGGGTGACGAACTCGGCCACCTCCTGCAGGACGGACCCTGCACCGGCGCGCATCGTGTCGCGGGCATGGGCTTCGGGGCTGTCGGACGGGTCCATCGCCGCCGCCACCCCTCCCTGCGCCCAGGCCGAACTGGCACCCGAGCCCAGCGGCTCGGGCGAGATCATCACCATCGGGTGCGGGTCGAGCTTGAGCGCGGTATAGACCGCCGCCAGCCCACCGCCGATGATGACCACCCGAGGGGTCGAGACCGTCTGCATCGCCCCGATCAAATTCCCTTCTTGCGCGACAGGTCGATCATCCGCTGCACGGAAAGGCGCGCTTTTTCCGCCACGTCGGGGTCAACCTCGACCTGCCCGGTCATGGTGTCCAGCGCGTACAACACCTTTTCCAGCGTGATCTTTTTCATGTAGGGGCACATGTTGCAGGGGCCGACGAAATCGACCTGCGGCAGCGCATCTGCGATGTTCGACGCCATCGAACACTCGGTGATCAGCATCGCCTTTTCGGGCTGTTCGTCGGTGACATATTTGACGATGCCGCTGGTCGAACCCGAGAAATCGGCCTCGGCCACAACATCGGGCGGGCATTCGGGATGCGCAATCAGGCGGGTGCCCGGGTTCCATTCGCGGAACTCACGCAGGTCCTGCGCCGTGTATTGTTCGTGCACGATGCACGAGCCTTCCCACCAGACCACGTTCTTCTGCGGCACGTCGCGGGCCACGTTCTGCGCCAGGTACTGGTCGGGGGTCATGATGACCGTGTCGCTGTCCATCGCCGCCACGATCTGCGCCGCGTTGGACGAGGTGCAGCAGATGTCGGATGCCGCCTTCACCTCGGCCGTGGTGTTCACATAGGACACGACCGGCGCGCCGGGATAGCGGCGGCGCATCTCGGCGATGCCCTCGGCGGTGATCGACTCGGCCAGCGAACAGCCAGCCTCCATGTCAGGCATCAGAACCGTCTTTTTGGGGCTGAGGATCTTTGAGGTCTCGGCCATGAAATGCACGCCGCATTGCACGATCACCTCGGCCTCGACCTCGGTCGCCTTGATGGCCAGCTGCAGGCTGTCGCCGACGAAATCGGAAATGCCGTGATAGATCTCGGGCGTCATGTAGTTGTGGCCCAGGATCACCGCGTTGCGTTCGGCTTTCAGATCGTTGATCGCCTTGACATAGGGCGCGTAGATCGCCCAATCCGCTGGCGTGACGACACGCGACATGCGGTCGTAGATATCGCTCATGCTGGCGGCCAGCTCGGGCGACGGGGTCAGGTCGAATTTCTCGGAAAGATGCGCGCGCTGCGCGGGGAGGTCAAACACTGGACTGGTTTTCCGCCTGTTGAATAGGTGGCCTCGTTCTTATGGGGTTTCCAAACCGTTTTCCACAGTCGAACCGCGAAAAAACGCCCCGAAATTCATCGGGACGTTGGCCACGTGACCAAATATCGCGGACAGGCCGGAGTCACCCGGCGTCAGGCACTTCAACCGCGCACCAGACACAGTCATGATCCGAGAGCGGCTTGGCGTCAGCGGTCAGCGACGAAAGCAGACCCCGGTCGCGGCAGATCAGCCCCTTGCCGGCGAACCAGTCCAGCTTCATCACCCGGTCCGGGTGCGGCGTGATCAGGCTGGGCCGGGTGGTGTGGCCTTCGGTCGTGAACTCCCAGGAAAAGCCGCGCTGCTCCGCCAAAGCAAACAGGGTTTCCCGGCGCCAGTCGAAATCCGGTGGCAGGTGGTTGCCGGTATTCAGATCGCCACCGATCAGCACCGGCACCCCGGGCGCAAACTCATCGAGCGCATCCAGCAGAAGCTGAAACTGCGCATGGCGATGCGCGGCCGCGGCGTTGCTTTCCAGATGGGTGGAGACCACGCATACAGGCCCGTTCTCGGTCGCGACTTCTGCTGCAATCGCCATTCGGCCACCCAGCCGCGGTTGTTGCGGATCCGACGCCCCGGACTCGGCCGCAAACCAGTGGCCATGGTCGTCAAGACGGATCATGGCCACGCGTTTGAACGGAACCGAGGACAGAATCGCGTTCCCATGCCACCCGAGGGTGTTGAAATCATCCTTGCAAAAGGCGCGCTCGGTCGGACCGCCCAGATCCAGTTCGTGGAACTCGACCCCAAAAGCGTAGGCCATACCCAGCTTGTCGGCCATTTCTGCCGTCGTGTGACGTTGACCGGTACGGGACATACCATGGTCCACCTCGGACAGCAGAACGATGTCCGGGGTCACAGCCGCCAAGTGGGCTGCACTTTCTTCGGGGAACAGGCAGCGTTCCACATTCCAAGCTGCAGCCGAGAAACGCGCGCCCAAAACGTCCCGGGTTGCGTTTCCGCCCAGTTGCACCGCGTTCATCGCCGGTGTCTGCGCCATCAGGGCGCGGTGCGCCTTTGCCGTTCGCGGCGCCGCCAATATGCGGTTTCGGACATCATCCGAGACCGGCGGCAAAGACGACACGATCTCCGTGATCACAGGGCTTTTCCGGTTTCCGGATGGAACAGGCTTATCGCGTCAGGCTTGAGTGAGATCCGCGTTTCTCCGGGCGCAGCTTCGACATCCTTGCCCACGTGGATCGTGAACTCCTGATCGGCCAGACGCCCGTGCAGCAGGCGGTGCGCGCCAAGCTCTTCGATGATTTCGACGTGAAAGGCGATCGAGCCCTCCGCCCCGATCAGAACATCTTCGGGCCGCACACCTACAGTCACCGCGCCAGACCCTTCGGCCGTGGCAAGCACCGTATCGCCGTTGATCATCACGCGGCCGCCCTCCAGACGTGCGCCGATCAGGTTCATCGGCGGAGCGCCCATGAAGCTGGCCACGAAGGTCGAGGCCGGGCGGTGATAGATCTCGGCCGGGGTGCCGATCTGTTCGATCCGGCCCGCGTTCATCACGATGATGCGGTCAGCCATGGTCATCGCCTCGACCTGGTCATGGGTGACGTAGATCGAGGTCACGCCCAGACGCCTCTGCAACGCCTTGATCTCGATGCGCATCTGGTTGCGCAGCTTGGCATCGAGGTTCGAAAGCGGCTCGTCGAACAGGAACAGCGCCGGATCGCGCACGATGGCCCGCCCCATGGCGACCCGCTGGCGCTGACCGCCCGACAGCTGCGAGGGCTTCCGATCCAGAAACTCGTTCAGGTTCAGCATCGAAGCGGCTTCGGCCACCTTGCGGTCGATTTCGTCCTTGGGCGTCTTTCGATTTTTCAGACCATAGGCGATGTTCTTGCGCACGGTCATATGCGGGTACAGCGCATAGTTCTGGAACACCATGGCGATGTCGCGATCGGCCGGGTCAACGTCATTCATGACGCGGCCATTGATCGTCAATTCGCCTTCGGTGATTTCTTCCAACCCGGCCACCATGCGCAGCAGTGTGGACTTGCCGCAGCCCGACGGGCCGACAAGAACCACGAATTCGCCGTCACCGATGTCGAAACTGGACGGGGTCAGCGCCTCGGCGCCGTTGGGATAGATTTTTCGGATGTTCTTCAGGGATACCTGAGCCATTGATTCTGCCTTACTTGTCGGATTCCGTCAGGCCCTTGACGAACCAGCTTTGGAAAAAGATGACGACCATGACCGGGGGGATGATGGCGATGATCGCCAGCAAGTTGGCCCGGCCGTATTCGGGAATGCGGTTGCCCTCCAGCACCTGCGTGATCTGCTTGATCCCGCGCACCAGGGTGAACATGTCCTCTTCGGTGGTGATCATGGTGGGCCACAGATACTGGTTCCACCCGAACACGAACATGATGATGAACATCGCCGCAATCATCGTACGCGACAGCGGCACCAGGATGTCGATGAAGAATTTCACCGGGCCGGCGCCATCGATACGCGCGGCCTCGACCAGTTCTTCGGGGACCGAGCGGAAGAATTGCCGGAAGAAGAACGTGGCCGTGGCCGAGGCGATCAGCGGGATGATGAGGCCCTGATAGGTGTTCAGCATCCCTAGTTTCTGCACCACTTCGTACGAAGGCAGAATGCGCACCTCGAGCGGCAGCAACAACGTGGTGAAGATCACCCAGAAAGCCAGCGTGGCGAAGCGCAGCCGGAAATACACGATCGCATAGGCCGCCATCATGCCGATGATGATCTTGCCGAGGGCAAAACCGATGCCCAGGATGAACGAGTTCTTGAGCATGTTCATGCCCGTGTTCTGGCCGGAAAATCCCGAGGCCTCGAACATTGCCTTCTGGAAGTTGGGGGCAAGTTGGTCCCCGATCGTCAGGCTGGGTCCGGTCTTGATAACCTCGACATCCGGAACGGTCGTCATTTGGAAGATCATCAGCAGCGGCAGCATCATGAACAACGAGCCGACGATCAGGATCGTGTGATCAAGGATCGTGGACAGTCGGATGCCGCGCTTTCGCGTTTGGGTGGGTGAAGTGGCGGACGCCATCGCAGGGGTATGTGCTTCGGTCATTGTCTGCCCTCCTTACGTGTAGTGGATGCGGCGTTCGACCAGCCGGAACTGGAACACCGTCAGGGCCAGAACCAGCACCATCAGAACAACCGACTGCGCCGAGCTGCCACCCAGATCGTTGCCTCGGAAGCCGTCCACGTAAACCTTGTAGACCAGCGTCATCGGGTTGTTGCCCGGCTCACCCTTCACCATCGTGTCGATCACACCGAAAGTATCAAACAATGCGTAGGTGATATTGATGATCAGCAGGAAAAACCCGGTCGGCGCCAAAAGGGGGAAAGTCACGTCCCAGAACCGGCCCGTGGATGAGCGGTTGTCGATCAGAGCCGCCTCACGCACCGATCGCGGAATCGATTGCAGGCCAGACAGAAAGAAGATGAAGTTCACCGGAACCTGTTTCCAGACCGAAACGATAACCATCGCCGTGGCGGTGTCATTGAAATTCACGCCCAGTTTGAAATCCCACCCGATCGAACGCGCCAGTTCGGTCAATGGTCCCCAGCTCTGGTTGAACAGGATCAGGCCGATGAAACCCGCCACCGGCGGCGCCACAGCATAGACCCACATCAGCAGCGTGCGATAGGTCTTGGCGCCGCGCAGCACATTGTCGGCCTTCACCGCCAGCAACAACGCAATCGACAGCGAAAAGAAGGTCACCAGAACGGTGAAGATCACCGTGAACCAGGCAATGCTGAGGTATTCGGAATTCCCGGCAAGGTCGCTGTAGTTGTCCAGCCCGACGAAGGTCGACCCAAACCCGAACGGATCCTGTAGGAAGAACGAAGACTGCACCGCGTGAGCGGCAGGCCAGTAGAAAAAGACCGCGATGATCAACAGCTGCGGCAACAGCAGTAGAACCGGCAGCCAGCGAGTGGAAAAACCAGCGCGTTTCATGAAAACTCCGAAAAAGGGAGGACGGTCGCACTTCTGCGACCGCCCGTTTCTTGGCGAGTGGGATCAGCCCTGGGTTTTTGCGAAACGTTCGAGCAGACCGTTGGCTTCGTCCTCGATTGCCTTGAAGGCGTCCTCGACCGAGGTTTCACCGGTCAAGATCCGGCCATATTCGCGGTTCATCACGTCGCGGATCTGGACGTAAAAGCCCATGCGATAACCCTTGGTGTTCTCACCCGCAGGCAGCGACAGCTGCTTGATGCCGACCTCGGCCGCCGGAGCACGGTCATAGTGACCATCGCCCTTCGCCATTTCATAGGCGGCGGTGGTGATCGGAACATAGCCGGTCTCGCGGTGCCACATGTACTGGGTTTCGGGCTTGGTCAGGAACTCGAAGAACGCCGCGGTCGCTTTGTTTTCCTCGTCGCTCTTGCCGGCCATCGCGAACAGGGCCGCGCCACCGATGAAGGTCTGCTTGGGTTCTTTGGTCACAGCTTCCCAATAGGGCAGGAAGGTGGCCGAAAACTCAAACGGCAGGTCCTTCTTGGACAGGCCGCCGAACGAACCGGACGAACCCAGCCAGATGGCAACCTTGCCTTCTTCGAACGGGGTCTGGTTGTCGCTCCAGCCGGTGCCGTACCATTCGAAGAACCCGTTGTCTTTCCAGTCTTTGACGGCGCTGAAATGTGCCTTGATCGCGTCGTTGTTGACAAGAATCTTGGTGCCGTCAGCGCCTTCATAGCCGTTGTCGTTGGTGGCAAACGGCAGGTCGTGGCGCGAATGGAAGTTCTCGGTGAAGATCCAGGGCAGATGCGACTGCGACAGGCCGATATAGCCGGCCTCTTTCAGCGCCGGGGCCGTCACGGTCTGGAACTCTTCCCAGGTTTTCGGCGGCGTCACACCCGCTTTTTCCAGCGCATCGACGTTGTAATACATGATGGGCGAGGACGAGTTGAACGGCATCCCGATCATCTTGCCGTCGCTGTCGGCATAGAAGTAGCGAACGCCCGAGATATAGTCCTCGATGTCGAACGCAACGCCGTTCTGTTCCAGCAGGTCCTGAACCGGAACAGTCGCGCCCTTGGCGCCAATCACGGTGGCGGCGCCGGCGTCGAATACCTGCAGGACGTTGGGCTGTTCACCCGCACGGAATGCGGCGATGCCGGCAGTCAGAGTCTCTTCATACGTACCCTTGAAAACCGGCGTGATCTTGTAGTCGTCCTGGGACGCGTTGAAATCCTCGGCAATCTGGTTGACGGTGTCACCCAGGGCTCCTCCCATGGCGTGCCACCACGTAATCTCGACTTCGGCCGAGACCGTATTCGCCATCATCGCGAACGCGGCAGCAGCAGCACATGTTTTGACGTTTATCATGTAGTTCCTCCGATTCATGTTGCGCCCCTACGGGCGGGCCAAAGCCCTGGAAACTATGGGGTATTTTCCCCGATGACATATTTCACATCCAGAAAAAGGCTGACACCTTTCGCAAAATGTGCACACGTGTTCACTAGCTTCCAACCGTGACAGTTTGATGAAAGATTCGATTCATTGCAAGAATGTTGAAACCCTCTGAAAAGGCGAAACGCCAACCGCATGTGTAGCGATAGAAACAAGGACGCAAAACGCCCCCGGCGCGCAACGGCCCAGACCGTTGCGGACCTTGCGGGCGTCTCGCGTTCAGCTGTTTCGCGCGCTTTCACGCCCGGAGCCTACGTCGATTCCGAGAAGCGTCGACGTATCCTGAAGATCGCGGCCGATACAGGGTATCAACCGAATGCACTGGCGGCTGGCCTCAAGGCCGGGCAATCAAATTTGGTCGCCGTCTTCGTCGGCAACATGCGCAGCCCCTACGACTCGGCCTTTGTCGGTGAACTGGCCCAAGCCCTGAGCGGGTTGAAGAAATGGCCCATTCTGATCGACCGAACCGGCGCCAACACGGATCAGGCGCTGCGAGAGCTGCTGCGCTATCCGTTGGACGCATTGATTCTGCGCGGCGGCAGCATGTCCGAAGAAATCGTGGACAGATGTGCGCGCTTCGGCATCCCGATGATCTCGTCAGGCCGTCCTGTTCAAGGGCCCCGTGTCGACAATGTCTGCTGCCGCAATGCCGATGGCATGACCATGATCACCGACTTGCTGATCAGCCGGGGACGGCGCCGGTTCGGGTTTCTCAGCGGGCCCGAGGAGTTCTACTCGTCTTCGCGGCGGCGCGCCGGGGTCCTCCAGGCGCTGGATCGGGCGGGGCTTGACCTCGTGGCCGAACACCCGACTGATTACTCGGTCGACAGCGGATACGGCGCCGCGCGCAGCCTGCTGTCCCGCGCCTCTCTGGATGCGCTTGTCTGCGCCAATGACGCCACGGCGATCGGGGCGCTATCGGCTGCGCGCGATCTGTCTCTGAACGTTCCCGGCGATTTGGCGATTGTTGGTTTCGACGACATCGCCATGGCGAAATGGCCGACATTCCGCCTGACGACAGTCCGGAACCCCATCGACGCAGCCGTTGACGCGATCATTGCTTTGCTGGAGCGTAGGCTGGTCGATCCCGGCCGTCCCGAAGAGAGTATCTTTTTGGACCCCAGCGTCATCGAACGCGAGACACATTGAACAGCCGCGTCAATCGAGAAGCCTAGGCAGGGCCACCGGCGAACTGCTTGAGCTCCACTCCGCTCTCCTGCAGGGCACGGCGGACACCGGCCGCAATCGAGACCGCCGTCGGCGTGTCTCCGTGCAGGCAGATCGTGTCGATGCGGGTCGGGATATGCTTGCCGCTTTCGGTGATGATCGCCCCGGCCTTGACCATCTCGACCATGCGCGCGGCGGCCCGGTCAGGGTCGTGGATCACCGCGCCGGGCAGGCTGCGGTCGACCAGCGTGGCGTCATCGTTGTAGGCGCGATCGGCAAAGATCTCGCAGGCCACCGGACAGCCCAGGTCGCGCGCAGCGCGTTGCTGGGCGGTTCCGGCCAGAACCATGATGATCAGATTCGGAGCCACCGACAGCGCAGCCTCGTAGCAGGCCCGCGCCATCGCCTGATCTTCGGACGCCATGTTGGCCAGCGCACCGTGCAATTTCAGATGACGCACCTGTCCGCCGGCCGCCCGTGCCATCGCCTGCGCCGCGCCGACCTGATAGCGGATCAGGTTCTGCAGCGACGGCAGAGGATAGTGCATCCGCTGACGCCCAAAGCCGTGCAGATCGGCAAAGCCGGGATGCGCACCGATGCCCACGCCGTTTTCGACCGCCTGCGCCATCGTCGTGGCCATCACGTCCCAGTCGCCCGCATGAAACCCGCAGGCCACGTTGGCCGACGTAACGATCTTCAGCAGCGCCGCGTCATCGCCCATTTTCCAGGGGCCAAAGCTTTCGCCCATATCGGCATTCAGATCGACATGATGTGCCATGGCACAGGCTCCTTTTTCTACAAAACGTCCTCTTCGCGGGCGATGGCGCCGCTGATCAGTTGATAGGATAGCAGGTCGGACATGCTGCGCGGATCGCGGATCAGTGGGCGCGGCGCCCGGGGCAGCGCGGCGCGAGCCTCGGCGGCGGCGCGCTCGGCCGCCACCGCTTCGTCCAGCGACACGAAGCGGAACCGCAGGTCGGCCCCGGCCGGGGCCTGCGCCACCTTGGGCAGGTCGCAGGGCAGAACGGTGCCGATGCGGGGATAGCCGCCGGTGGTCTGGCACTCGGCCAACAGCACGAAGGGCGTGCCGTCCCCGGTGACCTGGATGTCACCCGGCACGATGGTTTCCGACAGCACGCTGCGCCCGCCCGAGACATGAAAGCCCGGTCCGTCGCTTTCCAGCCGCACGCCCATGCGGTTGGCGCGCGCGTCCCGACGGAACGCGGTGGCTTGCAGCCGCTCCAGAACGTCTGGGGCGAACAGGTCGGTCTGGAAACTGGCCACGATGCGGATTTCTCCGCCCGAGAACCGGTCGTCAGGGTCGAAGGTCATGCCGGTTGCACCGCCCGCGTCCGGGCCGATCGCCAGCCGGTCCCCCGCCTTCAGTACGGCTCCGATCCCCGCCGTCAGATGCGCCGAACAGGCGGCAAGAACCGGATCGCCCAGCACCCCGCCGCCGATGCTGAGATAACCATAGCTGCCCGCAACTGCCGGCCCGATGCTGAGCCGGGCACCCGCAGGCAGCAGGTGCGAGGCGTTCCAGACCGCGGTCGCGCCATCGATCTGCGCCCGCATCCGGGCGCCTGTCAGAGCGATGCGCAGGTCCTGATCAGCCTGGAACTCGCCGCCCATGCCGGCCATTTCCACGGCGGCAAGACTGTCGGGCTGCCCCAGCAACGCCGCGCCTTCGGCCAGGGCAAGGCGGTCTACTGCGCCACCGCGCGACAGGCCCATGTCCAGATATCCGAGCCGCCCCATGTCCTGCACCGTCAGGCCCGGACCGGCGCGCAGAATGGTCAGGCGCCCACTCATGTCAGCGCCTCGCAAGTTGCGCCGCCGCGCGGATCGCTGCGCATCCGCGCCAGCGTTTCCGGATCGGTGGGCGTGAACTGCACCTCGTCACCCGGGCGCAATAGGAAGGGCTCGGGCGCATGGGGCTGGAACAGACGGATGGCGGTCTGGCCCACATGCTGCCAGCCGGTCGGCGTGGTGACCGAGAACAGCACAAGCTGCCGCAGCGCCACCACCAGCGCGCCTTCGGGCACGCGCGGGGTCAATTCCTTTTGCCTGGGGATGTCCCAGGCGGGCGGCAATTCACCCAGATATGGCTGGCCGGGGGCAAAGCCGATGGTCTGCACCCGCACCCGCGCTTCGGACAGCGACCGGATCGCCTCGGCCTTGGACAAGCCCGCCGCCTGCGCCGCCTGCCCCAGCTGCGGCGCCAGATCCGTACCGAAGACGGTGGGCACCCGCCAGAACCTGCGCCCGCCGGGCAAGTCGGCCGCGTACCAGTCGCGCTGGTCCAGCAGCGCCTGCACCTGCTGGTGCAACGCGGCATGCGACATGTGCAGCGGATCGAACCGGACGAAGGCCGAGACCAGCGAGGACGAGGTTTCCTCGACCCCTGCCCAGCTTTCCGCCTCGAGCGCGGCGCGAAAGGCCAGCGCAGCCCGGTTGGCCGGTTCGCTGAGTGCGGCGGCAAAGCTGATCAGCAGCCCGTCCACCCCGGCGGTTCGTATGATCGGAAAATCCTGCATCGCCCCCGTCACATCTGGTTCGGCAGATAGGTCACGATGCCGGGGAAAACCACGATGATCACCAGAGCCACGATCATCAGGAAGAAGAACGGCAGCGCCGCATGGGCCACCCGCAGGATGTCGCGCCCGGTCAGTGATTGCAGCACGAACAGGTTGAAGCCCACGGGCGGGGTGATCTGCGACATCTCGACCACGATCACCAGGAAGATGCCGAACCACAGCGGGTCGATCCCCGCCTGCATCACCATCGGCATGATGACCGACGCCGTCAGCACCACAACCGAGATGCCGTCAAGGAAGCATCCCATGATCACGAAGAACACGGTCAGCGCCGCCAGCAGCGTGAAGGTGGACAGGCCCAGCGACCCGATCCATTCCGCCAGCACGCGCGGGATGCCGGTAAAGCCCATCGCCACGGTCAGGAACGAGGCCCCTGCAAGAATGAAGGCGATCATGCACGAGGTCACGGTGGCCCCCATCAGCCCGTCGACGAAGCTTGCGCGGGTCAATGTGCCCTCGCGCCAGGACAGCAGCAGCGCCAGCACCACGCCCACGGCGGCCGCATCGGTGGGCGAGGCAATCCCGGCATAGATCGAGCCGATCACACCGACGATCAGCAGGATCACCGGCACCAGTCGGCGCGAGCGGCGCAGCTTTTCCGCAAAACTCGCGCGGATGTCCTCAGTGGGCAAGTTGGCGCGGTTGATCAGCGCCCAGATTGCGACATAGCCCACGAACAGCCCCACCAGCAGCAGTCCCGGCAGAACTCCGGCCACGAACAGGCGGGCGATGGATTGCTCGGTCGCCACGCCATAGACGATCAGGATGATCGACGGCGGGATCAGTAGGCCCAGCGTGGCCGAGCCAGCCAGCGTACCAATGATCATTTTCTCGGGATAACCGCGGCGCGAGAGTTCCGGGATCGACAGTTTGCCGATGGTGGCTGCGGTGGCCGCCGAAGACCCCGACACAGCCGCGAAGATCCCGCAGGCAAAGACGTTCACATGCAGTAACTGTCCCGGCAGCCGGTTCATCCAGGGCGACAGGCCTGTAAACATGTCTTCGGACAGGCGCGAGCGGAACAGGATCTCACCCATCCAGATGAACAACGGCAGCGCAGCCAACGCCCAGGAATTGCTGTGCCCCCACAAGGTGGTCGCCATGACCAGCCCCAGCGGCGCATCGGAGAACAGCGCCATCGCCGCGATCCCGACCCCCAGCAGCGAAAACGCCACCCACAGGCCCGACCCCAGAAAGGCGAACAGCAGAACAAGAAGAATGATGGAAAGCGTGGCAATCGACATCTGCTGGCCCTATTCGCTCAGAAGGTTTTCGCCCTTGCCGTCCCAGCTGGGCGCGCGGCCCGCCAGCAGACCGACAAGTTCGTCGATCAGGGCAAGTGTCAGGATGGCCAGCCCCAGCAGGACCGGCATCTGCACGATCCACAACGGCACCGACACCATGCCGGGGCTGCGGTCGCTATATTCCAGCGACTCAAGCACCAGCAGACCCAGATACCAGGTGGCATACGCGCTCATGGCGAGGGCAATCGTCACCACGCAAATCTCGGTCAGGCGGCGCGGCCCATTGGGCATCCGCCCGATCAGCAGCGTCACCCGGATATGCCCGCCGGCGCGCAGCGCATAGGCCAGCGCCAGAAAGCTGGATGCGGCCAGAAAGAACCCGGTGAAATCGGCATAGGACGGGATGGTCAGGCCCACGCCCTGCCCGGTCAACGCGGCCCAGATCTTGTCGGCCAGGTTCAGCCCGACCTGCGCAAAGACCAGCACGACGATGGCCAGAATGAACAGCGCCGCCAATCCGCCGGCCGCACGATAGATGAAATCAAGACTGCGCCGCAGCATCGCCATCCCCTCCCCTTGTTGTCGAACCCCGGCCGGACGTGTCGCGCCCGGCCGGGTCGGATCGTTTACTGCTGATAGGCCTGCAGCAACGCAGCGCCCGAGTCGCCGGCCTCGGCGGTCCAGTTCTCGAGCATCTGCGCACCGATCGCGCGCAGGCCGGCCATCAGTTCTTCGGACGGCTGCACCACGGTGATGCCGTTTTCCTGCAGAACCGCGGTCTGCTTGGCGGTCTCGGCCTGGCTCATCTCCCAGCCGCGGGCTTCGGCGGCGGCGGCGGCCTCCAACACGGCGGCCTGAGTCGCGTCATCCAGACGGCGGAAGGCGCGCTTGTTCACCACGACCACGTTCTTGGGAATCCAGGCCTGGATGTCGGTGTAATGGGTCAGGAAGTCCCACGCCTTCGAGTTCACCCCGGTCGAGGGCGAGGTGATCATCGCTTCGACCCGGCCGGTGCTGAAGGCCTGCGGAATGTCCGGAACCTCGACCTGCGTGGGTGCGGCCCCCGCAAGGTTGGCGAATTCTTCCAGCGTAGCGTTGTAGGTTCGGAACTTCAGGCCCGCCAAGTCATCCACGCTGTTGATTTCCTTGGTCGTGTACAAGCCCTGCGGTGGCCACGGCACGGCGTACAGCACCATCATGCCCTGCTCGTCCAGCAGACCGTTTATCACGTCTTTCTGTGCCGCCCACAGCTTTTGGGCGTCGTCATAGTTGGTGGCCAGGAATGGCAGCGAATCCGCGCCGAAGGCCGGGTTGTCATTGGCCAGCAGCGACAGGAAGAACTCTCCGACGGGCACCTGGCCGCTGCGGACTGCCTTGCTGATCTCGGGGTGCTTGAACAGCGACCCTGCGGAATGGACCTTGATTTCAAGGGCGCCGTCGGTGGCCGCGGCTACGTCCTTGGCGAAGTCGTGGATGTTCACGGTATGGAAGGTGGCATCCGGATAGGGCGTCGGCATGTCCCAGGTCTCGGCCTGCACCTGCATGGCCAACCCGGCCAGCGCGGCAACCGCGCCACCGGCAATCTTCATCAGTTTCATTTTGGCTCTCCCTGCTTGAGTACTGGCGCAGAAGCTGACTCAACGTTTGCGATTTGTCAACGTTTTGTTATCGTTTTGACCGAAACGCCGCAGGGTCCAAAGGTCAGCACGTTGAAAACACACGCACTCCATGCCAAAACACTGATAATTTCTCAGCGTTTTGCAGATCAAAAGGCCGCAACATGACCGATTCTTCCCCAGACACGCGCCGCATCGTTTCCTCTCGCCACCTGGCCGAGGGCGAAGGCTGGGAACTGTCCGAACTCGAATTCGGGCTGATCATTGTCTACAATGCGTTCTCACGCTGGATGACCCGCTGCATGGCCGCGGCCGGGCAGGCCGATCTGGGACCGCTCGACATCCTGATCCTGCACAATGTCAATCACCGCGGACGCGACAAACGCCTGACCGACATCTGCTTTCTTCTGAACATCGAGGACAGCCACACCGTGAACTACGCCCTGCGGAAACTGCTGAAGGCCGGTCTTCTGACGTCGGAAAAGCGCGGCAAAGAGGTGTTCTACCGCACCTCACCCGAGGGCGTGGAGCTATGCGACGCCTACCGGAAAGTTCGCCAGCAGTGCCTGCTGGAAGGGCTGTCAGCCACCGACCTGTCGGGCCCGGATCTGAGGGACCTGGCCCGCGACCTGCGCGCCCTGTCCGGCCAATATGATCAAGCCAGCCGCGCAGCGGCATCTTTGTAGCGCCTCAGCATCCGTCCACGCAGCATGATCGGCAAGAAAGAAAATGGTGCGGGTGGAGGGACTTGAACCCCCACGCCTTGCGGCGCCAGAACCTAAATCTGGTGCGTCTACCAATTTCGCCACACCCGCAACACGGCGCCGACGCGCCGAATGGAAGGGCTGATAACAAACCTTTTGGACAAGCGCGAGAGGGAATCTTGCCGTCTGCGGCGGAATATTGACCCCCGTTGGGAAACAATGGAAATGACCAAGACGAGGGGAAGATCGACCCGCGCAACGGCGCAAGCAAGAATGTGTGGCATCCGGCTTCCCGGTTAATTTTTATCGCCAAATGGAATTCATAACGCTGAGACCCGTCGTTTTTGGAACGAAACAAAACGCCATAATTGTTCTGTTTTTGGACACATTCCCAAATTTTCGAAAATTACAAAATTCTCGCTGACGTTGTGGATCGCATGGGGACGTCTCGACCACCCTCATCAACCCCACACTGAACCCATAGCAATGCGGTCCCTCCGCCTTCTGCCGTGGCGTGCACTCAACCTCTGATCTGGTTTTCCATTTTTCACCTATTTTACAGAACAATAACCATCAGTCGAATTCATCACGACTAACCCAATCGCACGCCGAAACACACCCCGGTTTCAAACCCGGCGGTCCTGCCTATTTTGACTAATACATCCTGAAGTTGCGGCATTGTCATGCAACGGTCACCATAATTGCGCCACATTTCAAACGCCAAAATATCTCAATCACGTCAAAATAACACCGTGATGAAGGTAATTCTGTCTACCAAGGAGTTAATGAGTCTTTTTCGCCTTCTCGGCACCGTACGAGTTTTTTTGCTCAACTCCAGTACAAGGGTCTCAGTCGTGACCGAACAGATCAACTCCGCTGCCACCGAGCAAGACGTCGTCTTTCTTGCAAGAGAAAGCTTTGTCGGCGAGCTCAAAAACCTCAACCAGCAATTCCCGAACACGGGTTTCGGCATCGCCCTGAAGACACATGAGGGCAACGAATACCTGTTGGCTAATGCGCGAATGCCCCTTCCATCGGCCAAATCCAATGGGTTCCCGACCGGACGTCGGGTCGCGCGCCTGGACAATGGAACCCGCTTCAGCTCGATCGAAGTGCTGGCCGATTCGCGTGCCTTCGATACCATCTCGCCCGGAACCGAGGCCGAGATGCTGGGCAACGCTCTCGAACTGATCGCCCGGATCGACAGCTTTTCAGGCATTGCGCCTGCCAGTTTGACGGAATCCGGGCATACCCAAATCGCTGCAACCGGAACCGGAGGCTGAACATGGCCCGCAACGACCACCTTTTGTCCGTAGGAAACGAGGCATTGGCGCCGATGTCGGAAGCCATGTCCGCACTGACGACACAGATCGACCAACTGACAGAGGTGGCGGATGCGCGCTCGACTGCGCGGCTGGCCACGCTCAAGACCCGTATGGAAAACTTCACCGCCAGCGTCACTTTCGTCGGGCAGGTGAAGGCGGGCAAATCTTCGATCGTCAACATTCTGGCCGGTCGGCCTGGTTTGCTGCCGTCGGATGTGAACCCGTGGACCTCCGTTGTGACCACGCTGAACATCAACACCCGCCTGCCCGGTGAATACAGATCCAAGTTCACCTTCTTCGAGCAGGAAGAATGGGACAACCTGATGGTCGGCGGTGGCCGTTTGGGCGAACTGGCCAATCGCGCAGGCGCCGACGACGAAATGGAAGACATCCGTCGTCAGATCGCGCAGATGAAGGCCAAGTCCGAAGAACGCCTTGGCAAGCACTTCGACCTGATCCTGGGCCAAAGCCACCAGTATGACTATTTCGACGAAGAGCTGATCCAGCGCTATGTCTGCCTGGGTGACGAAGACGATCCGGACATCAATCCGAAAACGGGCCGGTTCGCCGACGTGACCAAAGCCGCGGAATTGTATATGGACATTCCGCAGTACCCGATTGCGCTGAAACTGTGCGACACGCCGGGCGTCAACGACACGTTCATGGTGCGCGAACAGATCACTCTGCGCAGCCTGCGCGGATCGGAAGTCTGCGTCGTGGTCTTGGCGGCAAGTCAGGCGCTGACCACGATGGACATGGCGCTGATGCGGATTATCGCGCAGTTCGAGAACCGGCAGATCGTCCTGTTCGTCAACCGGATCGACGAACTGACCGACCCGGTCAAGCAAGTCCCCGAAATTCGCGACCGCATTCAGGACACGCTCAAGCAAAATGGCATCGACACAAGCACCAGTGTCGTTTTCGGAAGTGCGTTGTGGGCCGAGGCCGCGCTGACCGGCAACCCCGATATTCTCACCGACGATTCCCGCCAGGCCCTCAACACGTTCTATCTGGCCGCCGGTTTTGGTGATCAGGCCGCATCGCTGGACAAGATCTGGGCCCTTTCTGGTCTGCCTGACCTGCTGTTGGCCATGAACGAACGGATCGCCCAAGGCGCAGGCACGCGTCTTCTGGATCGGGTCCGTCACCGCGCCCGCAACATCGCAAGTCAGATTCGCGCCACCTCGGTCGCCAAGAGCCTGTCTGGCGGAGGCGGTGTTGTTCGCGATCTGGACGGCGTGTCACCCGAAGATGCGATCGCCACTGTCGCGGCCGAATATGACAAGAAAGCTGCTGCCCTGACGACATCCCTGCGCGACAAGGTGTTGGAACGTCTGGCATCGGCCGAGGCAAACTTCGTCAAACGTGCTACCGACTCGTTGATCGCGCATCTCGAGCAGAACGGCGAACAGGGCACCTGGCAATACGATCCGGCCGGGCTTCGTACCCTGCAGAAGGCCGCCTATTTCAGCTTTGCCCGCGCAATGCGCAAGGACGCCGGCGCGCTGTATTCCGCAGCCGCCGCGGATGTCGAGGCCCTGTATCAGAAGCTTCTGGGCAACCACTTGGGCGAATTCAGCATCGAGGCACCCATTGTGCCGCGCGTACCGCCTCCATTGGGCATTGGCCGAACGATCGCCCTGGACCTTCAAAGCACATGGTGGCGACGCTGGTGGCAACGCCGCAAAGGGTTTGAAGCCTATGCGGCGGACTACACCCGCCTTATCGCATCAGAAGCCAATTCGATCACCAAGGACCTTGAAGAAACGCAGATCGCAGCCGTTCTGGAAAATGTTCGGGCCGTCCTGTCGGATTTCATGCGCGAGCAGCAGGAAACCCTTCTGAGCATCTCGCAATCGGCCGAGAAGGCACCGGGCACCTCCCCGGACCTGATGGCCGGGCTCGAGCCGAAGAAATCTCGTGACGAAATCCTCGGCGACATCCTCAAAGACCTCAGCAACGAAGCAGCGTAAGAAAGCCATGGCAAAAGATTCACAAATCCGCTTCGTCTCTCCTCGGGCATGGGAACGCATCGAGCAGTGGTCCCGCCGCAAACCAGTTTTTGCGCTGATGGGAGAGTTCAGCGCAGGCAAGTCCACGCTCATGAACTTCCTGCTGCGCAAGCAGGCCCTACCGACGCAGGTGACGGCCACCCAGCTGCCGCCGGTCTGGTTCAGTTGGGGCAACAAACCCGCTTACGTCCAGCGCCATGACGGGACCACTTCTCCGATTGGTTTGGACGAATTGGACAAGGTGGGCGTCAACGACGCGCAGTTCATCCGCATCTATCTTGAAGCGGACATTCTCGAGGCTGTCGACCTGATCGACACGCCCGGCATTTCAGACCCCAAAATCCAGGCCGATGTCTGGCGCCGTGCGGTGGGTCAGGCCAACGGGGTGCTGTGGTGTACCCACTCGACCCAAGCCTGGCGCGAGACCGAACGCGCCACGTGGGTTTCGTTGCCGGAACGGCTTCAGCACAACTCGCTTCTGTTGGTCACGCGCGCGGACGCATTGGATCTGAAAGACCGCCAGAAAGTGCTGCGCCGCATCAACCGCGAAGCGGGGCACCTGTTCAATCGGACAATCCTGTTTTCCGCCCGTGACGCGATCATCGCGCGTGACAAAACGGGCGACGCCGAGCTGTGGTCGCGCAGCGGCGGCGGCAAGATGATTGACAGCTTTCTCGAGATCACCGAGCAGATCATGGACAGCCGTGCGGAAAAGCTCGCCCGCTACCAGATCGACAAGAGCCTCGCCGGCACGCCCCCGGTCCAACCGGTGCGGCCCGAGCGGTCCGATCGCCAGACCGCGACCGAGGAACCCGCACCTTTCAAGCTGACCAACCCGCTGGATCAGGATGATGGATTCGAAGCAGTCCGGAACTCGGACGATGTGATCGCAACCTTCCCGGTTCGACCGGCCCGGGTGGAGCGCCGCGGCGAGTCGACCGAACGTGAGCGGATCAACCCGGATGACGCCGACCGTTTGCGCGCCGAAATGTCGCCGGTGCCCGATGACGATTTGCGGGCCTTGTTCCGAGACGAAATTGAGGATCGGCTCAGCGTCGCGGCAACTTCGACAGCGGTGTCTCAGCTGGACGACGAAGACTTTGACGAGATCGATGACGATACGCTCGATGTCGAGGACGACGAAATGCTGATCGCAGACAGCGATGACCAGACCACCGATCAAGGCGCGCAGGACAAAGACCTGCTGGCCACGCTGTCCGAACGTTTGGTTGGCGAGACCCCCGCGCCGGTAACGGACGAACAGGACGAGACCCCGGGACCCAGTGTCGAGGACTCGGTCTCGTCCATCGCTTCGCTGTTGTCCCAGCAACAGGGTGACGATGCCACGACCTATGAACCTGAGCCGGAATCGAACGGCCTGGTCGCGGCACAAACCCCTGAAGACCAGGAAGCCGAAGCGCCCTGTGAGCAGGTCGGTGAAGGCGAAACCTCGCTGGAACACCTTTTGAGCGTGCCGGCAGGAGCTCCGCTCAGCGCGGCGGCGATGTGGCGGGAAATCGCGGCCAGTGAAGATATTCCCCAAGACGTGGACGGGCTGCACGCCGTGTTCCAGGCCTTTCTTGAGGAGTTCGACAAGATCGCTCACGAGCACACCGGGCGCGACGAACAGGATACGATTCAACCCGTGCCAAATCCGAAAGACAGGGCGGAGTGGCATGTGTTGTAACCGGGCCTCAAGGGACACTTGGGAAACGATAGACCGTTTCCCGTCCCGAACGGCAATGCTACTCAGCGGCGCGACGGTTTCGAACCGCTGCGCCTTTGGGCTTAATAAGGGATAATAGAGCTTTAGATGACGATTGACGCCGCATTGACCACCGCCATGGAGACCATTCCCGACTGCATCGCAGCGGGATATGTCGACATGGAAACGGGCATGCTTCTGGGCATGTCGGCAACCGAGACCGAGGATGGCACAGCCTTGGAAACCCTCGCCGTTGCAGTGGCAAACCTGTTTCAGGGCCGAGGCGTTCAAGCATTCGAAGCGCTGTTGGCCTCGGCCGGACTACAGGATCCGGAGAACCCGGGATTTGGGGAAATCTCGGTGTTTTCGAACGACCGGCTGCACATCTTCATGCGGACCCGGGCCTATCCGGAACACGTGGTCTGCTACATCTGCCGCGACAGCGCGAATATCGGGCTGACGCTTACGAAATCACATCTCAGCCTGGGGCCGGTAGCGGCCGCAGTTTAGACGGGACCAGAGGGGGTCACGGCATGATGGCGACAGACATAATCGACATGCTCGAAAACATCGGGCGGTCTGCGACGCCCCGTTTGTCGCCGGCCGTTCGGTTGACCGGGGACACGGCCGAGGCCCGTCGGGCCAGCATACTGAACCTGATCCGGGGAACGGTTCTTCCAAGACGCTTGGAGTTCAACGCCCAGAACGGAACGATCCTGGCGATCGAGGTGAACAGCTCACGGATCACGGATGTTTATTCGGCAAGCACCGGCGCCCTTCCGGATTTCGAAACCGAACCGCGCGAAGCGCTGATCGAAAAGCTGGCGCGGCTCGTGTCCGACTTGGCCGCGACCGCACCTCCGATCGAAGTGGTGTCTTTGAAACCGGACGGGCCGCTGGAGGCGGATGACGTCGGCATCACGTTCAGCGAAATGCAGAAAGCCTGTGCCGAGATCGTTCTACCGTCCGAGCCACGGGTTTCGGTTGTCCCGGATCCCGTCGAGGATACGAAAGAGCAGGACAGCGCTGAAGGCACAGAACTCAGTGTAGCCGCGGCTTTCTTCGACGGCGCCGAGCGGTTCGCCATGGGACGCCTGCTGACAAGTGCGGAGGGTGCGACCCAACAGTTCGATGGCCTGTGCGCCGATGGACAGCCTCTTCACCCTTCGGACGATCTGCTGACCCGGTTCGCACAGGATCTGGCGGGATGGGATGCCGACAATGCCGGGCTGCTCGAACAGCCGCAACTGATCGTCATGCGGCCGTCAGGTGGCAAGGGCGCGGGTGTCGCTCTGGTCCGGGATGGTCGCAATACAGCCGCCGCCGTACATGACGCGCGCAAGCTGGGTGCCGTCGTCAACCTGTGGAAATCTCTGCGGGAGTCGGTCTGATGGCACCGATTTCGCAACAGTTGAAGTTAAGTTGGAAGCAAATCTTGGGTACCAGTTTTTAGGGTAGTGTTATGAGTGAAACCAACCGCCGGGAATTGATCCGGATCGCCAGCGAAATGAAAGAGGTGAGCAATGACGAGACCTGTCAGTTCATCTCTCGCATCGTTGACGATCTCAGCGGCCTGAAACCGTCGATTGCATTCGTCGGGCAGATCAAGGCCGGGAAGTCCCGTCTGATCAACGGCTTTACGGGACAGGCAGAATTTCTGCCGTCGGACGTGAACCCGTGGACGACCGTGATCACCGACATGCATTTCGGTCATCCCTCCGGGCGCACATCGGGGGCCGAATTCCATTTCTTCGACAACCGCCAATGGCAGGCGCTGATCGCCGAAGGCGAAGAACTGCGCAACATGTTCCCCGACGATGAGGACAGCTATAAGCGCGAGATGATCGAGGAGCAGGTCGAGGCGATGAAAAACCGCGCTCGTCTGCGCCTGGGTGACAGTTTCGAACAGCTGATGGGCCAGCATCACGACCTCGAAGAACTGACGTCTGATGACCTTGCCCGCTATGTCTGTGCCGGGGATGATCCGACCGACGAAGCCGAACATGATCCGGGATCGGACCGGGGTTTGTACAGCGACATCACCCGCAAGGCCGAGGTGTATTTTGATCTTGGACACTTCCCGTTCCCGCTGACCGTGACCGACACGCCCGGCGTCAATGATCCGCTGTTGATCCGCGAAGAGATCTCGCGCCAGTACCTCAAGGAATCCGACTTTTTCGTCGTGGTTCTGTCCGCGCACCAGGCCCTGTCGCGCGCCGATTTGAAACTGTTCCGGCTGATGCAGGCGCTTGAGCTGGGTCAGATCGTGGTTTTCATCAACCGGGTCGACGAATTGGGCGGCGGTGCGGAAGACGCGGCGAAAGTACGCGCCGACGTTTTGGACGGGTTGGAAAAGGCGCTGGGGAAGTCCAGCATCGACGTTCTGATGGGCAGTGCTCAGTGGGCGCATTACGCGCTGACCGGGGACGAAACCGGCGTCAATCACGATCACATCCTCGCCTGGCTACGGGCGCATCCCGAACAGATGAAGCAGTACCTTGCGGGCGTCGAAGAGATCAAACGCGGTCCTGGCCCGATCAGCCGCGAGGCGGTTCTGCGGTATGCTGCGATGATCGCCTCGGGCTTGCCTGACCTGCGCCGGCATGTCACCACCGCGCTGACTGACGGCCCGCGCAACGAACAACTGCGTATGGCATGGCAACATCTGAACGGCTTTGCCCAGGGCGAGCTGGAGCGCAACAAGGCCCGCCTCCGCGCGCTGGAAGAAGATGGCCAACCTTCGGACGATACGGCTGGCGAGAATGACAAGACCCTCGCCGAGTTGCGCAAGCTGGTATCGGACAAAACCGCAGAAATCACCCGGGACATGGATGATGTTCTGGCAAACCTGCGCGGTGTGATGGACGACACCGTGGCCGAAGCCGTCGTATCGGTTGTGCGCGGACCCGACGGGCAATCCCCGTTGCTTGCCAAAGGTGGTGCAACCGAACTGAACTTTACGCCGTTGCGCGAACGCATGCGCGAACTGGTCCAGGGTGCGACTCAGGTCATTCGCCAGCGGATGCTCAGCGAACTCTATGCCATCGATATGCAGGCCAACGCGTCCCTGCAGTCCTTGCCGGGCTGGCAGGAGCCGACCGACAGCCGTATGAACACCAGTGCCGTGCGTTGGTTCCGTCCGGACACCACCGCTCTGACCCGGGGGATTACGGTCGAGTTGCGTGTGAACTGGTTGTCGCGTCTGATTTCGCGGAAATCCGTCGTCTCTCGCGCCGAACGTATGATCGTGCAGGAATTTGAGATGATCGGAGATGATCTGATCGATACCGCACGTGAGAACCTGCTGGAGCGCTTGAACACCGCTCTGGACCATTTCCTGGCCCTGCTCGCCGGGCATCTTGAGAACCGTACCGCGACGGGCGAGACATGCGAGCGCACCCAGGCGCAGGTCGATTTCGACCGCGCACGCCGGATCGCGGACGAATTGCAATCGACCTTTGGCGCTGAACACAGCGACGAACGACAAGCGGAGGCCGCCGAGTGATTGAATTTCCCGGAACCGAGACGGAAGTGCGTCAGCTTGATCGCTTTCTGACCGCAACCGAACGCCTTTCGTCCACGCCCGAGTTGGACGACATGCGCGCGCGGGCACAGTCCCACGCCGAGCGGTTGTCAAACGCAGTCTCAATCGGTTTTGCCGGAGAATTCGGCGCCGGGAAGTCCAGTCTTGCCAACATGCTCGCCGGAGCTGACATCCTGCCCACGGGTCCGCAGCATCTGAAATTGCCTTTGGTGATTGTCACCTATGCGGACACGCCTGAAACGACCGTTGGGTGGTGGGACCGCGAGCCAAAGGTTTATTCCGGCATCGCGCTGCAAAAGGCCGCGGCCGACAATCCTGATTTTATCTCGGTGGGGCTGAACACCCCTGCCCTGCGCGAAATCTCGTTGTTCGACCTGCCCGGCTCGGGTGCGCTGGATGACACTTACAAGCAAACGCTCGATCTGTTGAAATTCGTCGATTGCGCCATCTGGTGCACGAACGGAACCAACGCTTGGCGTGAAACCGAGCGCCATTTGTGGGCACAAGTCCCACAAAACCTGCGCGACAACAGCTTGCTGGCCGTCACTCACACCGATCTGCCGCCTGTCCGCGACGCCCTCGATCGCGTTCTGTCGCGGTTGGAGAAGGAGAAGTCGGGCATGTTCCGCGCGATCGTGCCGATCGGGACACCGGTTGCCGTTCGCGCCATGGCGCAAGAGCCGGAACCGGACTTCGCCTTGTGGGAAACCTGCGGCGGTCAGAACCTTGCGGAGAAGGTGCTTGAAATTGCGTCGCATCGCCGCCGGACGGATCTGGAGGCCGCGCGGCAGGACCTTGCCGCGGACTTCCTGCCGTTCTTGGAGACCTTGACCGGCGCGGGCGAAGCCGCAGCCTCGGACACCAGAACGGTACAGCCCAGTCTGGAATCTGCGCTGCCGCCGCTGGACAACCCGATCCTCGAAGACTGGCTGGCGGCGATCGCCAGCATTTACGAAGACCTGCGCGACAGTTCGGACATCGAACCGGCCGCCTTCCTGCAAAGCTGTCAGGAAATTGTCGAGGATTTTGCTGAACGGCTGGAAAACGGGTCCGAGATCGATCCCGAAGCCGACTGGATTCCGGGCGAGTTCGAAAAGGCCACCGACCTGCTTCTGCTGCTTCAATTCGAGAGCGGCGAAGGGCCACTCAAGGATGCGATCAGCATACTGGCGCAGCTCAGCGACAACCTGGCGTGGGCCGGCAGCACGGTCGCTTCGGCCCCTCCGAAGACCGGAACCTGAGTCATTCCCGCAAAGATTGAGCCGCGGCGCGGCGAATCGTTAACACTGGAATCATGATTCCATTGTTTCGAATCCGTGGACCATGGGTCATCTGGCGCCCGGACTGAATCCTATTTGTTCGTCGGTCGACACTACATATATTCGCTTTATCAGCTCTTACATCAATATATTGATCTGTGTCCGAAGTCGTTCTCAGTGAAGCCACGAGGCGGCCCCATTAAAGTCAAATTTGAAACGTCTAACCGTTCTCAAGTGTCCTGCGGTTGTGTTGGTTGTGTGTTCGCGGGCTGATTGCCCGGTTATTTTGGCCGCAAGTTTTTGGAATGATGGGCGGGAAGAAATGAACCACAACCAGGCTGTCGGTGCATCGCACGACGAACCTCAAATTCAAGGTCTGCAACCGGGCGCGAAACTGCTGCGCGGCCAGTACGAAATTCTTCGCTTCCTCAGCAATGGCGGGTTCGGCATCACGTATTTGGCGCGTGACAGCCTGGAACGCGATGTGGTCATCAAGGAATGCTATCCGGGTGCCTTGTGCCGCCGCAACGGTGACCTGGTCGAACCCAATGACCCGGCCTTCAAGGACGACCTGCGCGCGATCATCGACCTGTTCATTCAGGAAGCCCGCAACCATGCCCGCCTGGTCCACCCCAATATCGTCGACGTGCACCAGGTCTTCGAAGACAACGATACTGCGTATATCGCAATGGACCTGATCCGTGGATGCGATCTGCTGGATTACATCGAGGACCCCAAGACCGAAACCGGCCCGGACTTTATCGTCCAAGTCACCGAAAAGATGCTGTCCGCGGTTTCATTCATCCACCAAAGCGGGATGCTGCATCGGGACATTTCGCCCGACAACATCCTGATCGACGAAAACGGCGAACCGATCCTGATCGATTTCGGCGCCGCGCGCGAACAGGCTGCCAACCAATCGGCGGCCCTGTTGACGCTTCGGGTGATCAAAGACGGGTACTCGCCGCACGAGTTCTACGTGCGCGGCTCGGAGCAGGGTCCCAGCAGCGACTTGTATGTGTTGGCGGCAACGCTCTACCACGCGATCAGCGGCGAGCGCCCGATCGACGGCCAATCGCGCCTGAATGCCTTCAACAACGGCCAGAAAGACCCCTATCAGCCGCTGACCAGTCGCTTCCAGGGTTACCCGGATGGCTTCCTTGAGGCGATCGACAAGGCCATGGAGGTCCACGCGACCGACCGCCTTCAATCCGCACTGGACTGGTTGCGGATGTTCCGCGGCCCCGGTGTCGAATTCGACAGCTTTGCCTATCGTCCCGTTTCGGTAATCGTGGCCTTGGACCGCAAGGACGAAGAGGCCGAAAAGGCCCGCATCAAGGCCGAAAGCGAAAACGCCGAAGCGGTGGTAACAGCCCTGCTGGCCGGCAATTCCGATCTGGCTCTTGGGCATGGCGAAAAAAACGACGACGGACCGGCAAGTTTTGCCCAGAAGGACGAGCCCGCAGCGGCGGTGGATACGGTCGTCCAAAAAGGATCGGGCGGCAACGGCAAGTTGATCGCGGGTGTCGCCGCAATCGCGATTCTGGCCGCTGGTGGCTTCTTCCTGATGTCCGGCGGCTCGACCGAGACGAACCCAACACCGATCCAGACCGCAACGCCAACCGAGACGGCCGAACCTGCCGAAACGCAGACAGCCGATTCAGTGATCGCGCCCGAAGCAACCAAGGCAGAAGAAACCGCAGCAGCAACCGAAACAGAACAGCAGGTGGCAGAAGACCAGCCTGTCGAGCAGACCGCTGCGGCTGTCTCACCGCCGGCGGTGGAAACACAGGAAGAAGCGGCTCAGCCCGAAGAACCCGTCGAAGTGGCGGCGGTTGCACCGAGCGCTCCGGTCAATCTGGCCGAGACCCAAGTCAGCTATGCCCATTGGGATGTCAAAATCCCGTTCTCGACTTCGCAGCGGCGCGCCTCGACCGGAAACATCATCGCCATCACCGGTGTGGATGCCGACCAGGACATGTCCACGATCGGTGAATGGGTTCAGCGAGGCGCAGCGATCTATACCCTGAACGGCAGCCCTGTGCGCGCCGGAACGACGCTTGCCGCACAGGTTCTGGACAACCTTCAGGTTGACCCGGACGGCTATATCCGTGTCGCGGCGCGGTATCGCCCCATCGGACAGACCCGCGCGCAGAACGGCCTGCTGGCCCTGCCCGCAATCCGCGAGTTCGGGCTGGCCAACGGTTACTCGTTCGAAGCCCGCGGCGCCGATTTGCCCGAATGGCAGACGGTTGTTGCCGGAGCACCGGCCGCAACGGCAGGTGGCCTGCAGACCGGCGACATTCTTGTCCGCGAGACTGTCTCGGGAACTGAGGTGATTGCTGCCGACAGTCTGGATACCGCGCTGAACGCGTTGGTTTCCGAAAACAAGCCCGAAGCACGGTTGGTTGTGCTTCGAAACGGGGCGGAAACAACCGCCGTGATGCCTTTGGCGCGGGAGTGATCAGGCCGGTACGTATGTGATCCGCCAGTTTGTGTTTGCTGAGGAGGATGCCGCGTTTTGGCCCTCCTGGTGGGGACCGGCCCGCCGCGGAAGATAAGAGTGTTTCAGGTTTCCAACTTCATAAGTGCCGCTGCGCCATGCGCAGAGGTTCGTAGCAGCCCCACGGGTCACCTAAGCCCGTGCAAGTAGTCAAAAGGTGTCGACACCATGTTCAAATACAAAAGCCCACTCAGCCGGCTTCTCGAGGGTGCCGGCAAAACCAAAGAAGCCGAAGGGTCGGAACCCGAAGTCGAAACGACCGACAAGGCCGAGCCGATTGCGGACTTCAATGCACTGCGCCAGGCTCTGGCTGGTGGAAACCTGAGCACGGACAGCTACGAGGAAACCGACGAGCTGATTCCGGAAGAGAAGATGCCCGATTTCGCCGAGACCGACCCGGCGGTGGAAGAGACAACAGAGAGCGAAGAAACAGCCGAAGCCGCGCCTGAAGCGCCGGAAGAAGCCGAACAGGTCGTGACGCTGCACGTCGCGGCAACCGAAGAAGAAGAAGAGACCATTCAGTCGGTCATGGCCGAAACTGCCGAACCCGATCTGGAGGAAGTCCAAGAGGAAGAGGCCTCGGCACCGACCCCGTTCGAGCTGCCGGAACCGATTGCAGTCGAAACCGCCCCGGACAAAGCAGCGGCAGATGCCGAACCTGTGGCCAGCGAGCCCGAAGAAGCCGAAGCCTCTCCGGATGCAACCGAAGCGCCGGCCTCGGATCGTCGGTCGCGCGTCAAGACCACCTTCCTCGGGTTCGAGCGCCCGGACACACATGTGCAGGAACTGATCGAAACCACCGAGCCGGTGGCCAAAACCGAGACCGCAGGCGCGACATTCCCGGTCGGTTGGCTGGCAGTGACCAGTGGCCCCGGCCGGGGGTCCAGCATAACACTGACCGAAGGGCTGATGCAGATTGGCCGCAACGATGACCAGGCGATCCAATTGGATTTTGGCGACACGGGGATTTCACGGTCGAACCACGCCGTCATTGCCTATGACCCCGAAGATCGCAAATGCTATCTGGGTCATGGCGGCAAGGCCAACCTTGTGCGCCTGAACGGCAAACCCGTCCTCAGCACCGTGCCGCTGTCCAGCGGCGACCTGATCCGCATCAGCGAAACGTCGCTGCGGTTCGTGGCCTTCTGTGACGAAAACTTCGACTGGCGGGACGCGTAACGGATGCTGGCTACTCCGGCATATGACATTGCACTGATCCTGGATCAGGGTCAGCGCGACACGCAGGAAGACGCGGTTGCCTCGCGGGTCTTTGACGCCGCCAACGCCGGTTATGTCGTGGTGGCCGACGGCATGGGCGGTCACGCCGCGGGCGAAGTGGCCTCGGATCTGGTGGTCAAGTCCTGGTGCGAAGTGCTCGACGCAGTTCTGGAGAATCCGGAATTGACCGAGAATACGCTGCTGGATGCGCTGCCCATGGCCGCAATGCAGGCCAACGCGGCCGTGGCGGGGTATGGCGACGACCAGCAACAAGGCTTCAACATGGGCTCGACCCTGCTGGGAGTTCTGCTGCTGGGCAACAAAGTGTTCTGGATCTCGATCGGCGACAGCCCTTTGTACCTGTTCCGCAACGGCGTTCTGTCCCAGATCAACGAAGATCACTCGATGGCACCGGTCATCGACGCACAGGTATCCCGAGGGGAGCTGTCCGAAGCCGAAGCGCAAGTTCATCCCGACCGCAACCAACTGACCTCGGTCATCATGGGCGCGGCGATCCCCAAGGTCGACTGCCCCGAAGACGCGCTGGAACTGACGACCGATGACATCCTCATCCTCGGCAGTGACGGGCTGCAATATCTGGGCAACCACGACATCCAGTCCATCCTTCAGGACAACGCTTCGGCCCTCTCCCAGGACATCGCCGACAGCCTCCTCAAGGCGCTGATCGCCAAGGGTGATCCGGATCAGGACAACATTTCAATCGCCGTCATCAAAACGGCCCGACAATAACAAAAGCAAAGCAACAGGACCCATGAGAACACACCTGATCATATCCAGCATTGCCCTGGCGGCAGCAACGGGGGCAGCCTCGGCGCAAGAGGCATGCTCGACCTACGAGATCCAGCGCGGCGACAGCCTGCGTGAACTGGCCATCAAGGTCTATGCGACCGAAGACTACCGGATCATCTACGACGCCAACCGCGACACGATCGGGTCCAACCCCAACATCATCCGCGTCGGCGACGTTCTGACCTTCCCCTGCCTCGAGGATGTCGGCCGCGCCGCACCTGAACCGGAAACCGAGGCCGAGCGCATGGCCGCCGAGATGGCAGCCGAACTGGTCAAGGCCGCGGAAGAGCGTGCCGCCAAGGCCATCGCCGACGCCGAAGCCCGCGTTGCGGAGGCCCAGCAGGCCAGCGACGAGGCTGTCATCGAAGCCAAGGCAGCCGCGAAGAAGGAAATCGAGGCCGCCCGCGCGGAAGGTGCCGCGTTGATCCGCAACGCCGGTGACGGCACCCGCCCCGAGATCCGCGACCGCCAGTTGCTGTTGATCACCGGGGGCAACTACGCGCCGTTTACCGACGAAGCCCTGCCCAATCGCGGTCTGTACACGAACCTTGTCGAAACCGCGATGCTGCGGGCGGCGCCGGAACAGGCCTACAAGATCCAGTTCGTTAACGACTGGTCGTCGCATCTGGACCTGCTGATGCCCACCCTGGCCTTCGATGCCACGTTCCCTTGGTCGCGCCCCAACTGCGAAGAAGCCGAGACACTTTCGGAGAGTGACCGGAACCGGTGCGAGACCTACAACTTCTCGAACCCGTTCTATGAAGTGGTCGATACGTTCTTCGCGAAGGATGGCTCAGGCTACGAAACCTCGCTCAGCTACGCGGAATTCGTCGGCACCACGATCTGCCGCCCCGAGGGTTGGTCAACCTCGCACATGGACGCTGTGGGTCTTTACGAGCCTGCGATCACCATCTTGCGCCCCGTCGATCCGGACGAGTGTTTCCACGCAGTCATGGACGGGCGGGCTGACCTGGTCGCCATCGAAGCGCATCTGGCCGTCGAGGCCATCGGTCGGCTGGGCTATGAACACAAGATCATCGAAAACCCCAACCTGGCGGCGATCAAGTCGCTCAACGTCATGACCCACAAGGACAATCCGGATGGGGAAGCGATCCTCGAGACGCTCAATCAGGGTCTGGCGATCATGCAGCAATCGGGCGAATGGCGCGACATCGTCTCGACCGCCCTGCGGTACCAAATGGAAAACGGATAAGGGCCGGAAAGGTCTGACAAAACAAAAGTCTGGAGGAAGTGGACATGTTTGAAATCAATCTGAAGAAACTGGTGGCGGCAGCCACCGCAGTAACCGCCCTCAGCGCCGGCGCCGCCGCCGCTCAGGAGGCCTGTACCAACTATACGGTTCAGGACGGTGACACGATGGCAACCATCGCCATCGCGGCCTACGGCACATCGAACTACCAGCCGATCTTCAACGCAAACCGCAACGTCATCACCAACCCGAACTCGCTTGAGCCGGGCATCGTTCTGGCCCTGCCCTGTGAAGACGGCAGCCTGCCGAACGGCCGCAGCGCGCAGGAAATCATCGCCGCGGAAGAGCAACGCGCTGCAAGCGTGAAACGCTCGAGCGTCTATGAGCCGCCGATCAAACTGGTCACCGGTAACGGCTGGGCGCCCTTCGCAGATGAATCGCTGAATGGCGGTGGTATCATCCCGCGTCTGGCAACCACCTCGTTGCAGCGGGGCGGCAACGCCCGCGACTATTCAGTCAGCTTTGTTGACGACTGGAACTCGCACCTGGAAACCCTGCTGCCGCTGGGCGCGTTCGACGTGTCGATGGCATGGAACATGCCGGACTGCACCAACCGCAGCTACGAATGGTCCTGGGAAACCGAGGTGCGCTGCACGCAGTTCGACTCGTCGGTCCCGGTCTATGACATCGTGGTCGGTTTCTACACCCTGCCCGAAAGCCAGTTTGCCAATGCGACCACTTTTGACGAGCTAAAAGGGTCGACCATCTGCCGCATGGACGGCTGGTTCATCCACGATCTGGAACAGCAAGGTCTGATCAATGGCGACACTATCACCTTGATGCAGCCGATCACCGCGCGGGAGTGTCTGGATGCCGTGTTGACCGGCACTGCAGATGTTGCAACCTTCGAGGTTCAGCTGTTCTCGGACACCATGGTTGAAATGGGTCTGAACCAGAACGACCTGATCGAGAACCCCTTCGTGACCTCGCTGTCGTCGCTGCGTTTCATTGCGCACCGTTCGAACCCGTTCGGCAAGCAGTACCTGGCCATGCTGAACAAGGGCCTGAACGAAATGCGTGAATCCGGCGAATGGTACGCGATCGTTTCGGACTCGCTGCGCGAGCACAACGACAAACTGATGGCCGCGTCGAACTGATCCCTCGGTTCCGCGAATGACTGGGGCTGGTCGACTGACCGGCCCCTTTTTTATTCTCCGATCAACTGATCCAGCCGACCCGCAAGGCCGCCTGCGGGTATCAAACCCTCCACCTTTCGCAGCAGTCGCGCGCCACCAAAGTTCAGCCACTGAGACTGCCGCAACGCCCAGTAAGCGGCTTTGGCAGATCCCAAGGCCGCGAGCTCGTCCCTTGAAACCATGAATGACTGAGGTTCCAAGATCTCGTAGGGATGCAGATAGACTTGCGGCGCGATACCCGCCTGTTCAGACCGTTCGATCAGTTTCCCCGCCAGATCCGAAGTCATGAACTTCAGATAGCTGCCTCCCAGACGCACCATCGGCCCCTTGCCCGCCAATGGCGTCATGAACAACGGCAAGATCCGGAGCGTGGTCAGCCCCATTTCCCGGGAAAACCGATCACATTCCTGCGCCGAAGCGAAGAATGACGAACAGTCGTAGTCGAAATGGCGTTCAATCAGTCGGTACTGTTCAGGCGTTGCGCGGTTCAATCGAAAGCGCGGGGCGCGAAACCCTCGAACAGGGGTGTTCCCGGCCTCTTCCAAAGCTTGCCGCGCCTGACCCAGCATACGGTCTATGGTCTCCGCAGACTGCAGGTCCATGCTGTCATGAAAATAGTAGTGGCAGGCAACCTCGTGGCCCCGCTTTGCGATTTCGGCCACCAGATCAGGCGCGTCGCGTGCCACGACCCCCGTGCAGAAGAACGTTGCGGCGCAACCCGTCGATCCGCCATGTGAGCGAAGGAAGTCATCAATGGTTTCAAAGCTTTGCCACAGCTCTTCAACTCTGAGGGGTCCGGTTTCCCAGACCCCCAGAAGGCGTTTCAGATCATGCGCAAAGTCTTCAAAATCGACGCTGAGAAACAGCCGGGTCACGCGACAGCTTGGGCCCGGGCGCTGTCATCCTTCAGCGCTTCGCGCAGCACGACGTAGTCACCGATCACCAGCGCATCTACTCCGGATGCCGCAAATGTCGCGCAAGCATCCAAAGGCGAATAGACGATGGGCTCCTGGATATTGAACGAGGTGTTCAACAACACGGGCACTCCGGTCTTTTCGCCGAACCGGGTCAACAGGGCGTGGTACAGCGGGTTCGCCGACTGCGACACCGTATGTACGCGTGCCGTCTGGTCAGTATGGGTGATTGCCGGGATGTCTGCCGCCCGATCGCCACGCACACGTGCAACGATGTTCATGTAGGGGCTGGTCTGATCGATCTCGAAAAAGGTCGAGGCCGCCTCCTCCGCAACGCTGGGCGCAAAGGGCCGGAAATGCTCGCGTTTCTTGATCTTGACGTTCAGATCGTCGCGAATGCTGTCCTTGCGTGGGTCTGCAAGGAAGGATCGGGCACCCAGGGCACGCGGGCCAAACTCTGCCCGCCCCTGGAACCAGGCGATGATCTTGCCCTCGGCCAGCAAGTCGGACACACGGTCCAGGAACTGATCGACAGGCAGGGCCTGCTGCGGTTCCGCACAAAACTGATCCAAGGCAGCGGTGATGTCGGCATCCGCCCAATCGGCACCCTGATAAGGGCTGCGGACCGAGGACAGATCGACCTGCTCGCTCGGAATGCAGGCCAGCGCTGCGCCAACTGCACAGCCAGCATCATGTGGGGCCGGTGGAATGATGACCTCGTCAAACGTGCCGTCCGCGATCAGCGTTCCATTCGCCGTGACATTCAACGCGCAGCCGCCGGAAATTACCAATTTGCGCAGGTCCGGATTGGCTTTGCGGACCGGCTCCAGAATATGGTGCAGGGCTGCCTCGAACGCGGCTTGCACGGATGCCGCCAGGTCCACGTGGCGTTCGTTCGGCGCGGTGCCGGGCTCGCGCCGGGTGCCGAACAGTTCTTCCATACGTGGATGGAACTCGCCGCGCAGGGCTGAGTGATAGTCGCACAGCGCGGTGTTCACGCGGTAACCGCCGTCATCGTCCAAGATCAGAATTTCGCGCAAGATGGCGTCGCGGTAGATGGGTTTGCCGTACGGCGCCAAACCCATCATCTTGTATTCACCTTCCAGCATCTTAAAGCCAAGAAAACCGGTGAAGGTCGAGTAGAAATGACCCAGCGAGTTGGGCCAGCGATGATCCGCCAGACCTTCCCGCTTGCCGTTCCGCACAACTGACACGATGGTCGAGCTTTCCTCGCCGCCACCGTCATAGGACAGCGAAACGAAGCTGCCCCAGTCACGCATCGCTTCGGCGTACAATTGATGGGTCAGATGGTGGTTGATGTAGTGCAACTTGAAATCGGCCGGACCATGCTCGGCCGTCAGGATCTTGCGGATGCGGAACAGGTCCATCCAGCCGCTGTCCTGTGACTCTTCCGACGAGGCATCTGACACGAACAGTGCCCCGATCCGCGCCGTTACGCTTTTGGCGGCCGAGGGTCGCTGCAAAATCTTGCGCATCGTGCCCATTCCGCGGCCGACCATACGCCAGGGCTGCCAATAGACCGCAACCTCGTCGATGTCCGAGAACTTCAGCCCGGCGATGCGCAGAACTTCGGCAATCGCCTGATGGGGAAATGCCCCGTCATTCTTGACCCGCGTCAGCCGCTCTTCTTCGATTGCGGCAACCAGCTTGCCGTCCTTGAACAGCGCGGCAGCGCTGTTGCTCATTGTAGCCAAACCCAAAATTACTGACATAACCTAAAACACCCTTGGCCAAAAAAACTTGCCTGATAACGCGGCTACGTTAACGCTCAGAGGCTGGTAGGTGCAACCCGGATGAAGGTGCCGCTCGATCAAATCTCAGCCTTTCACGGCCAACCGGAAGCCATGCAAGTGTGATTCACCGGACTTGTCAGCCTGTTGCACCGGTCTGGTGCCGGGCACTGCGCAGGGTACGCAACACCCACTCAGTGAACAATCGCGCCAAAAGTGCTCTTTCGTTCACGAATAGCCACTGCGTTAAGCCCGGCGGCAGCCGGTTACGAACTTGGGTTCCCCCAAACACCGAGCTTCTGCTAGGCTTAATCGTGGCATTTGTTTTGGTATTCGTGGAATGGATTTGCGGTTAATTCGATCCGTCAGCGCCCCGGTATTTTTGACCCGACGGACTGTCACATCTGTTTGCGAGGCACCTGGTCTTTGGACCGTGACTTGTCGAGGGAAGGGCTATTCATGAAAATCCTGTCTTTCAAATCCGGACATGACGGCACAGTTGCAGGTGTCGACAGCACCGACGGGCGTCTGCTGTTTTCCTACGAGGCGGAAAAGAACAGCTTCCCCCGGTATACGCCGGTTACGCCTGACACGTTCATTGACGCGGGTCTATGGTTCAAGGATTTGCCGGATGTCCTGGCCCTCAGCGGGTGGTCAAGCAACGGGGCCGACCACGTTACAACTTCGGGGGCCGGATACTTCGGTATCGGCGCGGGGTCTGAAACAGCTGGCAAACGAACCTTTTTTGGCAAGTCGGTCGATTATTACTCTTCAACTCACGAACGGGCGCATATCTGGTGCAGCTATGCCATGTCCCCCTTTCGTCAGGGCGAGCCCTGTTATGTACTTCTGTGGGAAGGCGCATTGGGAGATTTCTACGAGATCGACAGCGACCTGACCATTCATCACCGAGGGCAGGTGATGACGGCCCCGGGCACACGCTTTGCGTTTCTCAATGCCCTCGCCGACCCCGACTTTCCGGTCACGGGCAACTCACCCCGGCCACAGGATCCCGGCCGCCTGATGGCAGCCTGCGCATTTGGCGAAGACGGTCCACCAGATGCGGATGAGACGGAACTGATCAACCGGTTGCTTTCCTCGGACCTGGGCGGCGACGCACTTCGCAAAAGCGATTTTGTGACTTCACCCTTCTTCAACATTGGAACGGACAGCCAAAAGCTGAAGAACATGGCCACCAAGCTGTCCAAAGCGATATTCCAGAAGTTTCGCGACTATGCGGAACAGAACCTGCCTGAAAAGTATCCGCTGCTGATCGCCGGCGGGTGCGGCCTGAATGGACACTGGAATACCGCGTGGAAGCAAAGCGGGCTCTTCCGTGAGGTCTTCGTACCGCCGACGACCGGCGACTCGGGATGTGCCATTGGAACCGCCGTGGACGCGATGCGCCACTATACCGGCCAAGCCAAACTGGAATGGTCGGTCTATTCCGGCCAGTCCTTCTGCGACGACCGCATCGACACGCAGGGCATGACCGCAACCGAACTGAACCTAAACACGATCGCCAAAGACCTGCTGGACGGAAAGATCATTGGCTGGACCCGAGGCAATTGCGAGATTGGGCCGCGCGCTTTGGGAAACCGGTCGATCCTGGCCGCGCCGTTTTCCCCGAAGACACGTACGCGACTGAACCGGATCAAAGGACGGGCCAGCAACAGTCCAGTGGCGCCGTCTTGCCTGGAAGAGGATGCTGCACTGCACTTCGACATCAGCGCGCCCTCGCCATACATGTTGGACTTTTACCGCGTTACCAATCCGGACCTGGCCGCAGTAACCCATGTCGACGGTTCGGCGCGGGTACAGACGGTCAACCGCAACCAGAACCCCTATTTTTACGACCTTCTGGCCGCGTTCAAGGCGGCGTCGGGGGTGGGCGTGCTCTGCAACACCTCGCTCAATTTCAAGAACTCCGGCTTCATTAATACAACTCGGGATCTGGCACATTATGCCCGCCATGTCGGGTTGGATGGATTCGTCGCGGGCAATACCTATTACACATTCGACAACCCGCGCTGTTGACCGAACAAGCTATCAAGCGAGCAACCGATCATAGATCTCGCAAACCCCGTTCACATGAATATCCAAGCCGAAATTTGCACGGGCATAGTTCTTTGACGCTTGTGAAATCTCCTCGAACAACGCTCTGTCCTGATGCAACTTGCGCACAGGTTCCACGAATGTCTGAGGGTCGTCGGGGTCGACCAGCACACCGGTTTCCCAGTCCGTGATCGCTTCGATGTTGCCGCCGTGACGGGTCGCGATGACTGGAGTTCCCAAATACATCGCTTCGATCAACGTACGGCCAAACGGTTCGTCCAGAGCGGTCACCAGATTGGCATCCATTGCAGCCATGTACCCATCGATCGGCTGTCGGAAACCCATCATATGGATATGCTCGCTGGTCCCCGCCTCATTTGCGATGCGAAGGCAGGTCTGGCGCAACGGTTCGTCCCGCTCGGCCGCGCTGCCGAACAGAAGACCATGCACCGGAGTGTCGGGCATCGCATTTTGCACAGCCGCGATGACCCTTACAAAATGGTCGGGACGCTTGCGCGTGACGAAGTTTCCGAAATACCCGAGAAGCAGCGCGTCATCGGGCAATCCCATCTCGGCGATTACGGCTGCTCGGGCTTCGGACCTATCCGGTGGGTCAGGGTTGAAATCAAATGGGCTGCGGATCACGGTGAACTTCTTGTCGACCGACCGCACCGGGTTGCTTGGCTTCGAAAAATGCGAAACGCTGATAATGTGGTCGGAAAATAGCGGCGCCAGTTTGTTGATCCCGAACGCGGTCGGATCCTGCCGATGGTGCCAGATGTGTTTCCTGCCCGCCAGACGGGCCGGCAGCACCCAGTTGGCATGCATCCGACCTTCGTTTGTGTGAACGATGTCGGCATCGATGCGCTTTAGGACACTTGCCAGCCTCCATGCGCTAGAAGTCAGGTATCGCCCCGGGCCACAATCGCGCGGATAGCTGAGCCCGCCCGGAGACATCAGGCTGGGATCGTGCAGGATTTCGACGTCCAATCCCAGCGATCGGGCATACTCCGCCGCCGGGCCGGCCTCGTAGTGGACCAGGATATGGGGCACATACTTCGACCGGTCCAACGCCGCCGCAAGTTTCAAGGCTGACACGTGACTGCCGCCAATAACGGTGTCACCTTCGAAGGGAAATAGAATACGTCTTGGCATGGATGGTCTCAAAACACTCGTGACTCAAGGAATTTAGGGACAGGGCCGGAAGATCACCAACCCATCATGTTTCGTGTTTTCTGGCCAGATAAGACCGGATGGCGAATATGCAGCCCACCGTCCAGATCACATTGAACAACAAATGGGCCAGGGCAATCCCCTCGATCCCCATCCAATACAGCAACGGCAGAAATGAGGCCGTAAAGATCACCGTCGCAACAATCGTCGTGCGCACAAGTGCGCTGTCCAGCCCCATGCTCAGCAAGGCGGGGTTCAACACCAAGCCCCCCAGATACACGATCGCGGCATACATCAAGATCGTCATGACGGGCGCTGCGCCACGGAACTCTGGCCCGAACAGCAGAACGGCCAACTCTGGCATCTTCAGCGCCAACGGAATGGAGACCAGGATCGACACCCCGCAAACCGAGAGCGACACCAGCCGTACAAGACGCCAGAACCGGCCGAAATCGCCGACGGCCCATAGGCGGGTCATCTCGGGGTACAGGACTTGCCTGACGGGGCCGCCAATCCGAACAACATTGGCCATGATGCGCTTGCCCACCTGATAGAAGCCCACCGATGTCACGTCCAGCAGGGCGCCGACGACAAGTATGTCCAGCCGCTGAGTCGATTGTCGCAGGATTACGTTGAAATTCGAATTCCAAAGGAACCGCAGATACCCGGGGTTATGGGCAAAAGCCCGCCGCAGCGGCTGGGACAAAAACCTGTGCAAGTTGCGTTTTTTCAATTCGGCCAGTGCCAGAAAGAACGCAACCAGCCCGGTCAGGATCTGATGCATCAGCAACAGAGCCACAAATGCCCAGATCCCCAAGTCCAGCAGAAAGGCGATGATGACTCCGACAAGCCGAAGGCCGGCGATTACCATGTCCGAGATCGCCAGCACGTCGAACCGGTCGAAAATTCGAAGAACTCCAATGCCGGTTGGTCGGAGCGATAGAAACAACCCAAAGGCAACAAGCGTGATATAGGACGCGCCTTCAGGTTCAGACAGCCCGATGAACGGAGCAAGCTTTGGCGCCAGCATTATCGCCACCGAACCAGCCAGCAGCCCGCCAAGGCAATCGGTCACCACAGACATCTTGATCAATTGTCGGAATCTGTTCGGATCCTCTTCGATCAGAGCCTCGCTGCCGTACTTGATGGTTGCCTGCCATGGCTCGAGCCGGAACAACCTGTCCATCACCTGAATGTACGCGTCCACCAGCGCCAGAATCCCAACCGCAGCCGGCCCGATTGCGCGAGCCGTAAAGATGAGGCTGGCCAAACCGAACAGACCAACCAAGATCTGCGACAAGAACATCCATGACATGTTCTTGGCCAGCCGCTTCAGCAGCGGCTTCGAGCTTGGCTCACTCATCGGTTCACGCGAAACCACGCGGCGCTATCCACGCGGTGTTCAGGAAGCGGGTCATCAATTCACCCATGCACTCGGTACAATTCAATACGTTTCCAAAATTTGTGGCGGGTTAGGTCATGTTTCCGGTTGTTTCCGTTCCTATCATTTAGTTGTCTTGGATTATATCGTTTTACGAAAGCGCAGTTTGCCGATTGAATCCAGTACTGATTGTTGAAAGGGCTTTTGAAGTTGCGACAGAAACCAATTCTTGTTCGGAGCACCTGTCGGGGTGCCAACCGGTGCGGCTCGGATGCCGACCGCGCCCGAAGCCAGACTGAAAATACCCGGTCCGAAGGCTGAATATCCCGTCATGACCCGTGCACCCGTTCTTGTCCATATCGGCTATCACAAAACCGCTACGTCGTCCCTGCAACAGCAGCTGTTCTCGGCGCCGGACGCACCGTTCGCCACTCCGCATGGCGATCGCAAATACATTCTTTCGAACCGGATCGTGCTGCCGCAGCCGATGACCTATGATCCCGGAGAAACTCGCAAGATGTACGAGAGTTTCCTTAGAAAATCGCAGGATAACGGGCAGGTTCCGGTATTCTCTCACGAGAGATTCTCGGGTTACCCGGCCAGCGGCGGGTTCGACAGCACCATCATTGCCGACCGTCTGCAACGCACTTTTCCCGACGCCTACATCCTGGTCGTATTCCGCGAGCAGCTGTCGTCGATCCTGTCGATGTACAGCCAGTACATTACCGATGGCGGCCACGGATCGCTGAAGACATATCTGTCCGAACCTGAACCGAATCTGCGGCGCGCGCCGATGTTCTCGGAGGAGTTCTACCGGTACCACCGCTTGTTCAAATTTTACCAGGACAAGTTTGGCAAGGATCGTGTGCTTGGATTGGCCTACGAACAGTTCATTTCCGAGCCGGATTCCTTTGTGGAAACCCTGTGCAATTTCGTCGGCGTCGAGCACAAGAAGCGCGAATTTGAAGTCACGAACGAGAAGAGATCGGAGTGTTTTCAGATTCTGCAGCGATTTGTTAATTTCACGCTCAGCGACAACCAGCTGAGCAAAGGCGCATTGTTGCCGTTTCCGAACGCAACGCGCAGATTCGGAAAATTGAGCCGGCCGATCGGACGCATCTTTCCCGGCAAGTTGGATCAGATGCTCAAAGACCGGCTGGTCGGCAGAATTCAGTCCCGATTTGACGGTGCCTTTGCTGAGTCAAACGCCGAACTCCAATCCTTGACTGGCCTCGATCTAGGTCAGTTCGGGTATCAGCTGCCTTCGACCACAACCACAGACTGAACTGTGCTTTTCTGTCCCCCCAAAAAACAAAATGACCAGCACCCCATATGCTGGCCATTTGTCGAGTGAGTGGTCGGGCCAACGGCCCCACCGGTCGAATTTCGTTGTTGATATAAGGTTAGCCAGTCTCAGGCGGCCAGGGAATTAGGGGTTTCCCGTAGTTTCCGCGAATTCTTTCAAATATTCCCATTTATCATTAAATAACAAGTGTTTGGAAGAGCCGCCACCCCTCAAATTGCCTCATCCTCTCGGGTATTGGTCGAAAATCCCATTTTGCCGAGAAGGATCGCATTGATCCGACGGACGTCGAACGCATCCTCGGCACGCTTCCGCGATGCCAGACCCATTCGGGCCACCAGATCAGGACTCTCGACGAACGAGGCCATGGCGCGGCTCAGCGCCTCAGGGTTCCGGACCGGCACGACGTAGCCAGTCTCGCCGTTGATAACCGGATCTGCGCAACCCGGCGCATCCGACGTGATGACAGCCCGCCCCGACGACATCGCCTCGAGGATCGTGCGCGGTATCCCTTCGCGGTAGGCCGACGGCAGCACAAAGACCGAACACACTGCTAGATAGGGCCGGACGTCCGAAGTTTCTCCCAAGTATTCGATCACGCCCTCGCGCGTCCATTCGTCGATCTCGCGTTGGCCGATGGAATCCGGGTTGGCGTCCATCGGACCAAGCAATTGGCATCTTGCTTGGGGGTGCGTTTCTTTCAGTAAACGGGCAGCCTGAACGAAATCAAACACGCCCTTCTCGCGCAGCAGGCGCGAGATCATCAGAAAAACGGGCGGCCCAGCTGGCGGATCGGTATATCCGTAGCGATCCAGATTTACGCCAGACCCGGGCACGATGCTGAGCTTTGCATCTGGTGCAACAAGGCGCCTTTCTCGGAACTCTTCGGCATCTGCGTGGTTGTAGACGAGCACTTCGTCCACGCCTCTCAGCGCAATACGATAAAGAACCGATGACACGGCACGAACCGCCCGCCTCCGAAAAGTCAGGCCATGGGTGCTGTAGACATAGCCCAACCCGGTGTTCATGGCATAGATCCGGTCCACTCCCGCCCATTTTGCGGCCAGGCAACCATAGATGATTGGCTTCATGGTGTAGGCAAAGACACTGTCGGGTTTGAATTCCTTGAAAACGCGCACAAGAGCACGCAGCGTGCGCATGTCCTCAACCGGGTTCATCCCAGCACGTGATAGCGGAAACTGCACGAACTTCACACGGATTTTTGCAAGCGCAGTTTCCGTCGCCTCGTGGCGCTCGGGACCGCAGGCGACGACCTCAGCCCGCTCTGACAGCTCCTTCAGCAGGTCATAGCGAAAATTCAGCAAAGACGCAGTCAGATTGGCGACAACCACGATCCGTGGTCGCGCCCGTGCGGGGAGGGAGACCTGCGGTTTCAACTTTTGCAACAATGCCAACTCCTGATGGCAGAGCAGGCGCTGCGGCCCGCCTGGTTTGGTTCAACTCTCCGGGCGGCAGGTGCTATGGCCATGTTCGACCCCCGCTCCAACCCTGCGATGAGCAGCATCGGCAATGATCCGGTCCCATTTCTCAAGAATACTGTCTGGGGCCAGCCAGTCCCTGTTGTGTTGGTATCCCTGACGCATCTTGTCCAGCAATTCAGGATCGTCGCTCAGCTGCAGCACTGCGCGGGCCAGTTCCGCCGTGTCTTCGGGCGCAACAAGCAATCCATTCTCACCGTGTCGGATCAACTCTTTCGGTCCGTAGGGGCAATCAAAAGACACAACCGGCAAGCCTGCGACGGTCGCCTCTGCCACCACATTGGGAAACCCCTCGAAGCGGGAGGAAAACACCAGTATGTCCGCGCCCTTCATCCACGCTCCGGGTGTGTCGCTCGCGCCGGGCAAGGAGATGACGCCCTGCAGACCCAGCCGGTCCCGCTGAGCCTCGAGCGCGGCACGTTCCGGGCCTTCCCCGAAAATCGTCAGGCGCGCGTCCGGGTTTTTCTGGATGATTTCCGACATTGCATCGATCAACAGATCGAACCCCTTTTGCGGATCCAGCCGCCCCACCGCGACCAGCCGATTGCCACACGAACCAAGGAGCTGGGCTGCACCTTCGATTGGCGCACAGGGGTTTGGAATGACCTGCGCCTTGCTCCGCAATGACGGCGGCAGGTCCTGGCGTACCCGCTCAGTCTGCATGACCACGGTGCTGGCTCGATGTCCAAGGATGTTTTGAGCGTGGCGCCAGACAGGGTTGGCGTTTTGCACAATCGGGTTGTTCCGTTCTGAAACGATCACCGGAACATCCCGCCTCAGAGCTGCAGCGAGCGTCAGGACATTGATTTTAGTCAGAAAGGATACCACCACGTCGGGGTTCTCGTCCTGGATGAAGCGACGAATCCGGCGCAGGCGGGCCAGCTGTTTCAGCCTCCTGAACCCGTCGTTTCCGCCTTCGGCCACCAGCAGGCTGACGCCGTCAGGGAAAGAAAAATACGACCCGTCCTCGGGCATGGTCATGCCCGCAACCGAGACCTGATCGCCAAGCCCGATCCGATGGGCTGCAAGAACCGAGACGATCTTTTCGGCACCGCCAGCTCCGAACCCACCCTGAACGATCAGTATCTTCACTGCGCCCGCTCCACCATTTGCGCGCTGTCGGCGCGGTTCTGTTTCCCAGACGTGTTCAGTTGTTCCACCGGGCCATTCAGCTCGGCTTCAACCACGGGCTGGTTGAGGTTTTTGGCCTGCAGAAAGATCCGGCCGACGTATTCCCCAAGGATGCCAAGGAACATCGCATTCAGGGTCATCGACAAGAGCAGCAGGATGGTCGTGGTTGCAAAACCTGCGGGCCAATCCTGGCCAAAGAACAGCTTGCCGATGAGGTAGCCGATCATCAACAGGAACATCGACAGCCCTACTGTCAGGCTGATCAGCGAAGCCAGGCGCAGCGGGAGCAGAGAATGGTTGATCAACCCGTCCACAGCCAGCGCCACCATCGCCCGGACCGGAAACTTGGATTCCCCCGCTGTCCGGGCCGCGCGATCATACTCGAACCCGACCTGCGAAAACCCCATGCCGCTGATCAATCCACGAACATAGGGCGAGCGGTCATCGACCCGGCGCAATTCGTCCAATATCCGTCTGTCAGTCAGACGAAACTCACCCGCGTTGCGCGGAAGATTATCGTTGCTGATCATGTCGATCAGTGCATAGAACCCCCGCCGTGCAGCGGCAACAACAGGGCCATCGGGCAGGCTGCGGCGAATACCATAGACGACATGATTCCCCTGCCGCCACAGGTCCAACATCTGAGGGATCAACTCGGGCGGGTCCTGCATATCGCAATCGAGTTGCACCGCGCAGGCACCGGTCGCTGACCTGTATGCTGTCAGAACCGAAGCCTGGTACCCCATGTTCCGCGCAAAGCGGATCACTCGGACCCGAGGGTCCTTCCCCGCGATTTCAGACAGGATTTCAAACGTCCGATCCTCGGAATGATTGTCGTTGAAGATGATTTCAGGCTCGTACCCATCCAGTTTGTCGAACACCGCCAGCACGCGCTCATAGGCCGTACGGACGTTGTCTTCCTCGTTGTAGGCGGGGATCAGAATGGAAATGACCGTCATGCGTTTTGTCCTGCCATGTTCTTCTGCGCATCCGAAGAGGTGGCCCAATCGACTGTATCCCGCAGGCCGTCCTCCACCCCGACCCGCGCGGTCCAGGGATAAAGGGAATGGATAAGTCCGGGATTGTTGACCAGGTGCATCGGCTTACCTGACGGGTCGGCATAGTCGAGCTTCCCGGGTCCGGAACCGGTCAGCTCAGCCAGAATCGCGGCCGCATCACGGACTCGAGTAGCCACTCCGGTACTGACATTCACCACCGGAACGTCATCCCGCGCTGCATCCGCCAACATCAAAAGGGCGCGCACGGCATCGCCGACATGCAGAAAATCCCGGCTATCATCGGGGCGTCCGATGCGTGCGGCCTCCCCGTTCAGCAAAGTGCGGATCAGATACGGGACCAACTGAGGCCCGGTCTGACCCGGACCATAAGTCAGTGAAAGCCGGGCCGTCATTGCCGTGAATGGCAGGCGCGGCCGCAGCATGGTCAAGTACTTGGTCCCTGCCAGCATAGATGCCCCATAGCTGTCGCGCGGCATTTCGCATTGGGTTTCAGTGTAAGGTGAAGGAACCTCACCGTATTCGGCAATGGTTCCAAGGCGGATGAACGCATCCGGAGGTGCGTCGCAGGTCGCAGCGGCACCCAACACGGTCATCAACGGCACAAGATTGTCGCCCACGCTGGCTTCGGCATCTTTGAGGTCAGGCCGCGTTACAGCCCGGGTGTTTGCCGCCGCATGAAATACAACCTCTGGCTGGGACGCGTCAAACACGCGGCGCAAAGCATCCTTGTCGCCCAGGTCGACACGCTGCAATTCGACATCTGGTATTCCATCAGAGAGGAATCCGGGTCGGACCAAGGCCACGACCTGATCCCCCCTGTCCATACAGGCTCGGAGCAGATGCTGTCCGATGAACCCTCCGGCCCCGGTGATCAGAACGCGCCTCGTCATGACAACCCGCCGCCGGCCATGTTCTGGGCCAGATTGGTGAAACCCGCGCTTTGCGGGTTACCTGTATCATGATCAGTTGCCATCAGTTTCATTCCTGCGCCCTGGCCGGTCCCTTCGATACTATGGAATTTGGACCCCTTGGGATAGTTTCGCCAACACCGATCATTCCGCACCCACCAACCGCAGACGGAAAGCGACCGCTGGAAGACCTCGGATCAAGATGCTTTGCGCGGCATCCCGGTCATATGTGGCTTGAGGAATTCCTGCGTCTTTTCATGCATATAGTCGATATGAGCCTGAGTCAGCCCGTGATGGCATGCCAACAGAATACCGCCGCGCATCACGGCATCAGACACAGGATAACCTGCGGTTTCCGCGCGATACTCAACATCTTTCATGGCCGGCTGGCGCAAAATGTTGCCGGTAAAGACCGGCCGGGTCTGGATGTCGGCCTTCTCCAGGAAAATCTGCATCTCGCTACGGGTAAACGGAGCGCCTTCTCGCAGAGTCAGCGGGAACGCCAGCCAACCGGTGCGTGCGCCCGGCAGCTGTTCAGGCAGAATGAACCATTCCTCATACTGCGCGAAAAACGCGCGATGGGCAGCAAAGGCTTCCTCGCGGACCCGAATGTTGTTCTCAAGCTTGCCCAGTTGCACCAGGCCGAAAGCGGCGCTGATCTCGGAGGGTTCAAGATTGTAGCCGAGCGCCTCAAACAGGAACTTGGCATCGTATTCCATCCCATCCAGCTGAACGTTGAAGCGGTTCTCGATGGCCTCGGATTCGACGAACAGCGACGAGCTGCGCCCCCACGACCGCATCAGCAATGCCTTGCGTGCCAACTCGTCATCATTGACGCACAGCATTCCGCCATTTCCTGCGCCGTTGATGACATGGCTGCCGTAGAAGCTGGTGGTCGAAACATCCGACCAGACGCCCGTGCTGGTGCCGTCGATCGTGGCACCCAATGTGTCGGCACTGTCTTCGATCACCTTCAGGCCATGAGCATCGGCCAGTTCCCGGATCCGACGCCAGTCCGGGAGGTTGCCTATCAACGAGGGGATCATCATCGCCGAGGTCTTGGGCGAAATCATCCGCTCGATCTGTTCGACATCTATGTTGTAGGTTCCCTCGGCCGCATCAACGAATGCAGGCACAAGCCCTTGCCGCACCAGCGGAGCGACCGTGGTGGCAAACGTCAAAGCCGGGGTGATCACCTCGGATCCCTTGGGAAGATCCAGGATTTCGACGGCCAGATAGTTCGCCGAGGACCCGGAATTGACCATGATCCCATGTGCCTTCGAAAACAGTGCAGCGACTTTCTGCTGCATCTCCCGGACTTTGGGTCCCATTTGGGTGGATGTTTTCAGAACCTCGACGACGGCGTTGATCTCTTCCTGGCCGTGGACTGTCTGTCCGTAATTCACTCTCATCAAAAAATCTCCTGAAAATCTACTGTGCGGCCAGCCCGGTTTGGTCGCAACCCGTGCCGGACATGAGGTCTTGGTACGCGGTGATCTGCGATTGGGTGACCTTGCCCATGTCGTCGCCCGCAGCGTGGGCCTTGTACCAGTCGGTTGTAAGTTCAACGGCTTGAGACAGTTCAAGCCGAGGCCGCCAGCCCAAACGGGTCTGCGCCTTGGTGCTGTCCAACCGAAGTATGCCAGCTTCGTGGGGCGCCGTTGCGGACTCATCCGGGAAACGGAACCCGGGCGCGCCTGCCCCCCAGGCGCGCCACATCATATCCGCCAGATCCCGGACATTGACGGTGCCCGATACGTCTGGCCCGAAATTCCATGCCCCGGCAAAACGCTGTCCGTCGCTCAGAATCTTCTGGGCCAGCAGCAAATACCCTGCGACAGGCTCCAGCACATGCTGCCATGGCCGAATGCTATCCGGGTTTCTGATGGTTACCGGCTGGCCATCATGCCAGGCTCGAATGATGTCCGGTATCAACCGGTCTTCACCCCAGTCTCCTCCGCCGAAGACATTGCCCGCCCGAACCGTCGAAAGCTGAGGGCCACTCGTGTCAGAAAAGAAAGTATGCGCATACGACTGGGCCACAAGCTCGGTTGCCGCCTTGGAGGCACTGTACGGATCCTTGCCGCCCAAAGGGTCGTTTTCGCGATAACCCCACAGCCATTCCCGATTATCATAACATTTGTCGCTGGTAATCACGACCACGGCCTTCAGCGATGGCATTCGTCGCACGGCCTCCAGAACGTTGACCGTACCTTGGACATTGGTCGCAAATGTCTCGGCCGGTTCGCGATAGGATTTGCGCACCAGAGGTTGCGCAGCCATGTGAAACACCACTTCGGCATCCAGACCCTCGGTCGCCCGTGCCAAGGCCGCCGGATCGCGAATATCGGCAAAACGGCTGTCCATTGTCCGATCAAGTCCGCACGCCTGATAGAAGGAAGGCCCGGGCTCGGGCGGCAAGGCAATGCCTGTGACCTGCGCGCCCAGCCGGTTCAGCCAGGTCGAAATCCATCCGCCCTTGAACCCGCTATGCCCTGTCACAAGCACCCGACGGTCGGTGAATTGACCGCCGAAAATCTGATCGGACTGACCAGTCATTGGTTCCTCAGATCGCTATGGCGGGGTAATCAGACGAGGGCTTGGCATCAAATTGCAGCCAAGGCGGCGTATCATCCTCGCAGAGGGCCTCCAACGCGTTGCGGTCGCGGATGGTATCCATCGGATGCCAGAAACCCTCATGGCGATAGGCCATCAGCTCACCGTCGCGGGCCATCTGAGACAGCGGTGACTGTTCCAGCGGTTCCATATCGTCGACCATGTAATCCATGACCCCCGGCTCGAATACGAAATACCCACCGTTGATCCAGGTCTCGCGGCGACGCACCTTTTCGGTGAACGCGTCCACGCGGTCGCCCTTCAACTCGATGTTGCCGAAACGCGCGGGCGGCTGAACCGCCGTGACCGTCGCCAGCTTGCCGTGCGACTTGTGAAAATCGATCAACGCGTTGATGTCGATGTTCCCCAAGCCATCAGAATAGGTGCACATGAAGGTCTCTCCCGGATCCAGCCATTCCTTGAGACGCCGAATGCGCCCGCTTGTCATGGTATGAGCCCCGGTATCGACGACCGACACGTTCCAACCGCCGGGCGCCGAAGGCACCAGCTTGAGCTCTCCCGTATCCAGAGCGACCGAGATATTGTTGGCGATGAGGTGGTAATTCGCGAAGAACTGCTTGAGCAAAAGCGCCTTGTATCCGGCGGCTACGACGAAATCGCGATGCCCGAAATGGCTGTAGATATCCATGACGCGCGCGATGATCGGCCGGCCGCCGATTTCGACCATCGGCTTGGGGATCGAGACTGTTTCCTCGGCCAGCCGAGACCCCAGACCGCCAGCAAGCAGTATCGTTTTCATTCGTGCCACTCCCTCAAATACTTGTTACTAAAATCTGCATGTCTGCGTGGGCCTCACACCGGCCGCTTGACGAACCGGCCACCAGAGACCGCGGATCGGGTTGGGCTCATTCCGTTGCTCCCGATGGCTTCAAGTATACCACACCTTGCCCGTAGCGGTTGCCCAATCCCGAAATTTCCACGGGCTGGTAGCCGTTTGTTTCCGCATAGCGCAACAATGGCTGCTCAAGAGCCGGATCATATCCCAGCAGGAAAGCGGAGGGAGGGTTGGAATCAAACACTGCCTGCAACCCGGCCGCATCCGCCATCACGTATTTCGCGGCCAAGTCAGGTTCCGTATAAGGCGCGATCCGATAGGCAAAAGGGCCAGTAGACAGTTCCGGATAGACCGGCAGTTGCGCTTCAAGCGGGTAGATCGGCATGATCGTCGCCACGGGTCCGTCTGGATGGGCACTCGATTCAAGCGCGGCCTTCAACGCTTCGCCACCCTGCGCCACTCGGGTAGTCGTAAAGCCGCTGCGATCGCTCAGCGCTGCCAGACCGGGAACGAGGCGCGGCGCACCCAGCACTGCCAGCAGAACGAAACCGGCGGCAACGACCGGGGTAACCTGCGAACGCTGCTCTGGCCCGACCTTTCGGAAAACCAACGCGCCCAGTAGGGGGATCATGACCAAGGGCTGAATGTAGTACTGCGGAAACCCGGGCGACGGTACAAAGCTGAACGCGGCTGTCACGGCGATCAGAACCAAAACCAACAGAACCGCGCCGAGCTCGGAGAGCAGCATGCCGCCCGATCTGGCTAAAACGGTCAGATAGGCAACAACGAACAGGCAAACCAGTGCCGCTCCACCCAACCAGACTGAATAGGCCAACTGCACTTTGCCCCCAAGGCCCAGAGCCAGATCGGGTTCAGAGGCGGCGTTGGCCTGCCAGTAGGCCACGTGCGGACCCGTATGGAACTTGAGGACATGTGCGATGAAAACCGCGGGATCAACGGCCATGTACCAGAACAACGGCAAGGCACCCAGAAGCCCGCCCGCCAGCATCGGCAGGGTCACCCGTCGAACACGTTCTGCAAACGCCATATGTCCGGGCATCAGAAAAGTGGCAATCGCGACGGGCGGAATGAAGACCACTGCGCTGACTTTCATCCCCGCTGCGATCGACAGGCAGACCCCGATCAGCACGAAAACAACTGGCCGCGGATGGTCGCGCTGGATTTCCAGCAGAAAACCCCCGACACCCCATACAACGAAGGGCAACGGCAGCAGGTTGTTGCTAGCAGCCATTCCGGCCTGCGCCAGAAGTGTTCCGTCTACCATCAAGACCGCGATGAAGAATGCCGCCAGCAGAGCCGATCCGGACAGGCGCCAGGTCACCCAACCGGTACCGACGATCAACGCAATCCAGCCAAAGAACACACCAAGGCGCGCTGAGCCCAACAGACCCTCCTGACCGGTGATCAAATAGAAACCGCGGAAATACCACGCCGAATCCGGAACGTGATTGTAGAAGAAGTCCTGGTACAGGCGCCACTGGCCCAACAATTCTGCCGGTGCCACGAACATCAGTTCGTCCCGACGCAAACCAAAGGACATGATCCGGCCAAACAGGGCCGCCAATATCACGGCCAGCAGCCCTCCAAACAGGAGCCACAGCACCGCCCGACGACGACCAGACCCGGCCTGAGAAACGGCCCGGTCACGCATATGTTCGGCCTCAGCCGTCATATCGTTCTCGCTTTGCCCGTTCGGACGGGCCCGCCAAAATCTGCAGGTTGCCGTGAACCGCCAGGGTCGCAAATAATCATCAACAATATGCTCCGAAGAGCCCTTCTGAAATCGTAACCCGCGGCCGAAAATGCCGCTCACTTAAATGTACTTTTGACAAAATTTTAGCGACCGGCGTTGATCGTCTCCAGATTTTTCTGCGGTGCGAAGTTTGCAATCCGCTTGGGCGTCGGCACAGGTTTGATCTGCGGCTTACCGGTGCGCGCGGCCAGCTCTTTGCCATCGATCGGGCGCAGACCGTTTGCGCCGTAACCCGGCACCAGATCCTTGAGCAGCTTTTTGACCCCAAGATCACTGCCGTCCTGAGCAGCCTGTTCCAGCTTGAGAATCAGCGCCCGCAAACGCGCGGCAGAGACGCCTTCGGGAATAGCCGAGGAAACGCCAGGGATACCGCTTTCGCGACGCTCTTCGGTCACGTCGAACAGCTCTTCGTACAGCTTTTCACCCTGACGGATACCGATGAATTTGATGTCGATGTCCTGATAGGGCTCAAGGCCGGCCAGACGGATCATGCGCTCGGCGAGGTCCACGATCTTGACCGGCCGACCCATATCCAGAACGAAAATCTCGCCGTGGCTGTCTTCAAGGTTCAAACCCCGCGCGGCGGCAACCAGTGTCAGCTGCACGGCTTCACGGATGGTCATGAAGTACCGCTCCATTTTCGGATCAGTCACCGTCAGCGGGCCACCTTCCGAGATCTGGCGCTGGAACAGCGGGATCAGCGAACCGGACGACCCCAGCACGTTACCGAACCGAACCGAGAAGAAGCGGGTCTTCTCGTCGGTTTCGTTGGTCACACGGTCCTGCGCCTGAACGTAGAACTCGGCCACGCGCTTGGTGGCGCCCATGACGCTGGTGCTGTTCACCGCCTTGTCCGTCGAGACCTGAACCATGGCGATTGCACCCACATTGCGGGCCGCGTCCGCCACATTCCGGGTTCCGATCACGTTGGTCAGAACGCCTTCGCAGGGGTTCAGCTCAACCATCGGCACATGCTTCAGTGCAGCAGCATTGAATACCAACTCGGGGCGGTGACGTTCAAAGATCGCGTTCACGCGGGACGCGTTGCGAATGTCGGCCACGTAGATGCGGCGTGCGACATCCGGGAAGTTTTGACCCAGATCCATATCGATGGAATAGGCGTTATATTCCGTGTTCTCGATCATCACCAGCTCGGCCGGCTCGAACGAGGCGATCTGGCGTGTCAGCTCGCTACCGATCGACCCTCCGGCGCCGGTGATCAGGACACGGCGGCCCTTGAACATCTCGCGCAGCATCGAGCGTTCGACCGCTTTCTGCGGACGGTCCAGGATGTCTTCGGGATTGACGGTCCGGATGCCATTGCTCTCGGTGCCAAGTTCTTCGAGTCCCGCCAGACGCGATACCGGAATGCTGTTGGCCTCAGCCCAACGGGTCAGCTTGCGAATACCATCACTTTCAAAATGGGTTACGGGCTCGGTCAACAGAACGCGCTGCGGCAGTTGGTCATAATACTTCAGGCGTTCGATGACGGCGTCTGCATCCAACAGCGACCCGATGATCTTCACATCGTGGAAATACAGGCCTTGTGTGTTCCGCGCATCGTCGATGATGCCGACAGGTTCATACTTGGATTCCTGATTGTGCAGAGACCGCACGAACAGGTCGCAGCTGGCGCCGGTTCCGACCAGAATAACCGGGATTTTCCCGTTAGACGCATCCGGGCAACGGCGCGCCGGATCGCTCGTCAGCTCGGTGCTGCGCGCCAGGACGCGCAGAGTACCAAAGGCGGGAACCAGCAGCAGGAACTGAATGACATAGACCGCCAGCGGCACCTGTGCGGTAACGGGAAGGGCAGCGCCCAGCAATGCCAACAAAACAACCGACAGCCCCGCAGCACGCACGATCAGCGTCACATCGCGCAGCGAAGTCGACCGTGTGTGCCGTTTGTAGATGCCGGAAAGCGGCAAAACCGCCAGCGCCACCAGGCAAGTCATCACCACCAACGGCAACAGAACGGACCCGAACTGTTCAGGAACGATGCCACCATTAGCCAGAACGACGGCCGCGGCCACAGCTCCGGCGGATGCGAATACATCTCCGATCAGCAGGCGCCGGTTGGCGCTCAATTCGGTCAGCTTCTGTCGCAGCTTCGACTGGATGTCTCCGAAGGCGCGATCCTGTTCGATCGTGCTATCTGCATCCGGTCCACTTTTGAGCTTAACCAACTCTTGCTCGTATATACTCATAAGAACCCCCGGCAAAAATTGCCACTTACCACTCGACTGAAATGAGACGGGCCAAACACACCCGCTCCACCACTAAAAAGCCTCAATTCCCGATCGACACCACATGGCGCCGGCCGGCAAACACATTGCTTCGCTAAAAGTCCCCCACGTGAATCCGGGCGCCTAGAAACCTCCGCCCTGAACCAAACCCCCTTTTAAATCGTCAACTCGTTACACTACACGTGGTCTGGCCCATCACACGGTCCCGACCACGAACCCACGATTTCAACGCTACCACACCAACATTGGTATCAAAATCCCCTTTCCACCATTTGGACACCATAAAATCACAGAAATGCCATTTTTTGCAGCACGCGACCGCCGTCGCAGTATCAATTGTTGTATCCTCAGGGCCCGATAGTCCCGGTTCATCGTGCACGCACAGAGCCCTAAGGCGCTTTTGTTTCCTGAATGGAAACCAAATTATGGCTTCGATCATGACATGGCCTGCGATTCGCTTCTGTGAACTGCATCCGAAACCGTCCAATTCTGGCAGAGACCCGGATTGCGGCGGGCAAGCCATTCTACGTCGGCCGCATAGAACTCGGTCATCTTCGCCTCCAACTCGGGCGACAGGGCCGGGTAGGTCACCTTTCGAGCGACGGCGTTTCGGATGGACCGTACAGGCCAGGTGTGACGTACAGGGTCCAGAACAGCTCGAACCGGCTTCAGAACACGACGCAGCGACAGTGGCACCATGGGTGTATTCTTATCTTTGACTTTCTGCTGCACCGGCGGTTCCAGCTGTCCGTCATATCCAATATGGCCGGCCACCTTCTTCAGGTTCCCATGAGGGTTCACACGTACATCCTCATAGGCCAGCAGCAGGATCTGGTCCTCTGGGAACAAGTCGTAGAACCGCTTCAGATGGTGGCCGTATCGCCCATCGGACAGAAACCGCTGGTCGGCCGCGACCGCCGGATCCAGATAGTCTTCGATCCTCCCCGAGACCTCGCCGCGGCGGAACAGCATGCAATAGTCGGAATAGGCGCGCTGAACCGGGTCCCGCATCTGCAGGATCAACCGAGTTTCAGGGAAATGCTCCCGAATGCGTTGCGCAGCCAGGGGTTCAGTCAGGTACGAATTCGATTTTTCACCGATCAGATCTGCGCCATCGCAGTCTCCGAACTGGTCACGATACCAGTCCAGTCCGCTTGCATAATACCGAGAAAAGAAATGCAACTCGGGACCCGGCATATGAATGGCCGGCGTCTGCATCAGCGACTTTTGCAACCAGGTGGTTGCACATTTCGCGGCACCGAAAATCAGAAAGTCGACCGGACGACCGTCAGGGAGAGACATTGGAATACTCGTGACCTTGCGAACAGATTAAAAAACAAACCCGGCAAACCTCGCGCCGGAGAACTCAATTCGACGTAACAATGGTTCTTCGTACGACTTCTATGGTGTCCCCGGGCTGAACCGCCTCGGTCCCGTCGATCTTGCGTGGCGCCGTGCCACCCGCCCGTGTGACGATGTATTCAATCACAACTTCACTTGCGATGTCATCTTCGCTGAGCAAACCGGCGGCGGCCAGTTCTCCGTGCAGGCTCGCCGCGGTATCCAGGCGCGTCCGAAGCGCGGCCAACTCGCGTTCGACCGCGTTCAACTGGACCAGAGCATCAGAGCGCGCCTTGTCATCCAGTTCCAGCTCGTCGCGCTCGGCGCGGTTCAGCTCCTGACGGGCCAGCATCAGCGCAACCTCCTGATCCAGACGCTTGGATTCCAGATCGTTCAGAAGATTGGTCATAGTCGTCACCCGGTTCGATACGGTCAGACCTTTTTCCTTGAGCTGGTTCAGGTTTTCCAACTCCCGGCTGACATTCTCGATCTGCGTTTTGCGAAGTTCCAACTGGATGGTCAGGCTCGAGATCTGCTCTTTGAGCATCTCCTGCAGATCCCGAATTCGTTCACCCAAACCCTCGCGGGCGTTCATTGTCGCCTCGAGGATTTCCCCCTCGAGCCCTCCGGGAGCGTCAGGCGCCGCGTCGGTGCCGGTCTCAATCCCTTCTTCCTGCAGGCTCGCAAGGTCAGCTTTCAGCCGCTGCCTCTCATCTTCCAACTCATCGATCTGAGTGGATAGGAGCCGCATTTCGCCGCCCATCCGCATGATCTGGAAATCATTGTTTGCCCCAAACTGGATCGGAGGACGGATCGGGCCACCTGCAAGGGCCAGAACCTGCTGGGCGGTCATCCCGGGATGGTAGGCGTAAGCGCCCGGCGAATTGACGTCTCCAAGAACAAAGACCGGAAGGTGGCTGATCACTTCCAGCGCGACCTTTGGCGGCTCGGCCATGCCGGTCTGGCTGCTGAGCTCAAGCTCCAACATCTGCGACAGTTCCAGCGTGGTCAGCCCGGCCGCCTCAACCTGCCCCACCAGCGGAAACATCAGCGTTCCGTCACCGGCCAGAGCGAACTCGCCGGACACGCCATCCCAAATCATGTAACTTGCGGACAGTGGGTCCCAACGCATGGCACGAACCGACAGGCGGTCCTGCGGCAGCAGGCGATAGCTTTCGGCCAGGGCCGGCACAGCGGCCAGCACAAACAACAGCGTCGCCAGAATTACTCGAAAGAAGCTGCGCAAAACCTTGCCTCCCAACTCTTAAACACCAACAAGCCGGGCGTGGGTGCCGGGCACGATACTCAAATCTCGAAAACACAAACCGCACCCACAGCGCAAGTCGGTCGTCAAAAGCAATTTCGGTCATCGGCGGGACAGAAACGATCCCGCTCGGCAAATCATAGGCGCTTGGCCTCAGGCTGACAAGCAAAGCCAATGGCGCGTCGCCTTTGGCGCTGGCTTTCCTGTCGACACAGACCTGTCAGCGCCTGGGCCACCGCGTCGGCCGCGGTCGCAACCCCCTGTGAATGCAGCCCGAAGGCTGGTTGTTTTGGGCGAAACACCCGATCAGAACACCCCGCCTAGTTTCGCGGCAATCACACCGCGGCTCTGGCTCCTGCTTTTCCTGACTGGCAACAGTTCACAGCTTTGGCTCGAATCGTTGACGCAATACAGAAGCCAAATCAGCGTCAGCGTCTAGTCAGCCCAGCATTCTCAGCCCCCGCATCCCGCGGCGGCATCGACGGCTTGCAAACAGAATCCGTTTCGACCAATCTTGCTGCATCGCCGCTTGTCGACCCGGGTTGTCGGTATTTCAGTCGCGGTTGCTCGGGTGGCGTGTCGCGTCCCTTTGTATTGGTTGATTTTTTGTGTGTCGCGGGACCCCGCGTGTTGCGAGTTGGATTTGATTTGTGAACCGGTTGCTTGAAATCCTGATCTGCCTGCTTCTGGGCCTGCTCGCGCTTCCCTTGTTTGTCATTGCGTGCGTCGTGGTGCTCTTTTCCATCGGCCGTCCATTGATGTTTTCGCAGATCCGAGCCGGACGACAGGGTCGCAATTTCCGGCTCTACAAACTGCGCAGCATGAAAGAGACGCGCGCGGCGGATGGTTCGTTGCACCCCGATACGGATCGCCAGACACGCGCCACCGCAATGATCCGACGCCTGCGCCTCGACGAGATCCCGCAAATCGTTCTGATCCTGCAGAACAAAATGGCCCTGGTTGGGCCTCGCCCCTTGCTGCCTGAAACGATCGAAGACTTCGGACCCGCCGGACAATACCGATGTTCCGTTCGGCCGGGGCTGACCGGGTGGGCGCAGGTCAGCGGCAACACCAATCTCAGCAACAGTGAAAAACTGAGCCTTGATCTATGGTATGTGGCGCATCGGTCACTGGCGCTGGACCTGCAGATTCTGGGCGAAACGGTCGGAGCGGCCCTGCACAACGAACCCCGCCGCGACGACCGGATCGAGGCGGCCCGGAAATGGATAGACTCGAATGGCCCGTTGGCCCAGGACATGCAGGAGATGAACGCGTGAATATCGTACTTGTCGGCGCCGTCGAGACCACGCTTGCAGCCCTGATGTCGATGTGCGGTGCCGGGCATGTGCCGGCCCTTCTGGTAACCCTGTCGCCACGCCTGTCCGCGCGGCATTCGGATTTCGTCGACCTGTCGCCGGCGGCCGCGAAGTATGGCGTCCCGGTTCTGCATATCGAGAAATCCAACGACCCCGCGACTCTCGAACAGATTGCCAAGGTCAAACCCGACCTGATCCTGGTGCTCGGTTGGTCACAGATCTGCGGCCCCGAGTTCCGGGCGTTGGCGCGGATTGGCTGCATCGGATTTCATCCGTCGGCCCTGCCCCGCTTGCGGGGGCGCGGTGTCATCCCCTGGACGATCCTGTTGCAGGAACGAAACGTCGGGTCCTCGCTTTTCTGGTTGGGCGAAGGTGCCGATGACGGCCCTATTGCCGCTCAGGCCATCTATGCGGTCGATCCCGAAACCGTCACTGCACGCGAGTTGTACAATCGGGCTTTGCGTGCCGTCTCAGGACTGCTGCCGCCTTTGTTGAACCAGATTTCCAACGGCGATATCCCGGCCGAACCGCAACGCACCGACGGGATCAGCCTGTGCGCCCGCCGCCGCCCCGAGGACGGTCTGATTGACTGGACCAATCCTGCTGCGGACATCCACCGCCTGATCCGTGCCTCGGGTCCGCCCTACCCCGGCGCCTACACCTATGGCCCCGATGGCGTGAAACTGGTTCTGACAGGAGTCAGGTATACCGAGCCGGAGGGCTACTTCATCGGCTTGCCCGGCCAGATCCAAGCCATCGGCAACGGCGGCTTTACGGTGGCCTGCGGCGACGGGCGCTGTCTGGACATAACTGAATGGTCAGGGGCCGACACACCCCCTGCCCTTCACGCGAAACTGAGGACACATCCATGATCGCTTCCGACCTGACCACTGGCCACGCCGGCCCCGCGCTGATCGTCGCTCCGCATCCCGATGATGAGGTTCTGGGCGCCGGCGGCACGATGGCCCGCATGGCCGATGCTGGGCGCGAAGTGCATGTGGTTGTCGTCACTCGTGGCAAACCCCCGAAGTTTACCGATGAACAGGTCGCAACCACACGGCGCGAGGCACTCAATGCGCATGATCTGCTGGGCGTCACCGAAACACATTGGATGGACTTCAATGCGGCGGAGTTGTCAGAACATGCCCATTCGGACCTGAACGGTGCGCTGGGAAAGCTGGTCCGCGACATCGCCCCCAGCCTGATCCTGGCTCCGCATCCAGGCGACATCCATATGGATCACCAGCTGAGTTTTCTGTCCACGCTGGTGGCAAGCCGCCCGCATCAACATGACTATCCGGCCAATATTCTGGCCTACGAAACCCTTTCCGAAACAAATTGGAACGCCCCCTATCTGACCCCGGCCTTCGTGCCAAACGTGTTTGTCGACATCTCGGACACGATCGAACGGAAGCTTCAGGCGTTCGGCAAGTTCGAAAGCCAGGTCAAGCAGGCGCCGCACGAACGCTCGGTCGACAGCTTGCGCGCCTTGGCCACCCTGCGTGGCGCGACGGTGCACCGGTCGGCGGCGGAAGGCTTTGTTCTGGTCCGATCGGTGATTTGACAGGAGGTGCGAAATGCAGATATGGCCCATCTATGACCAGGAACAGATCGACGCGGTAGCGCAAGTTCTGGCCTCTGGCAAAGTCAACGCTTGGACCGGCACTGATGTTCGCGCATTCGAGGCCGAATACTGCGCATATACCGGAGCCAAACATGCGATCGCCATGGCCAACGGGACAGTGACGCTGGACGCCGCGATGCTCGGGCTAGACCTGCAACCGGGTGACGAGGTCATCGTAACCCCGCGCAGCTTCATCGCCTCGGCCAGCTCGGTGATGCTGGCGGGCGGTGTTCCGGTCTTTGTCGATGTCGATCCTGACACCCAGAATATCACGCCCGACACCATCGCCCAGGCGATTACGCCGCGCACCCGGGGGATCATACCCGTGCATCTGGGCGGTTGGCCCTGTGACATGGACGGCATCATGGATCTGGCCCGCGCCCACGACCTTTGGGTCATCGAAGACTGCGCCCAGGCCCACGGCGCGATGATTGGCGACCGCCATGTCGGAACCATCGGGACCTTGGGATCGTTTTCCTTCTGCCAGGACAAGATCATGACCACAGGCGGCGAAGGCGGTCTGCTGGTGACCAACGACTCTGATCTCTGGGGTCGCATCTGGAGCTACAAGGATCACGGCAAAGGTTATGACACCGTGTTCAACACGGAACACCCACCCGGCTTTCGCTGGCTGCACGACTCAGGACCCGGCACCAATCTGCGGATGAACGGCCCTTCGGCGGCACTTGGTCGAATACAGCTGAAACGCTTGGACGCATGGCGCGCGCACCGGACGGCAAATGCGGATATCCTGCACAATGCCCTTGCGACCTGCCCGGCCTTTCGCGTGCCAATGCCACCCGACGGCGTTACCCACGCATTTTATAGGTTCTACGCATTTGTGCGGCCGGAAACACTTGCGCCCGGCTGGAGCCGGGACCGCATCATCGCCGAGATCGCCGAGGCCGGCTTTCCCGCCTTTTCTGGCAGCTGCTCTGAGATTTACCTCGAGAAAACCTTCACCAGCCGAGGCCTGGGACCCAAGGAACCGTTGCCCGTGGCGCGCGAGCTGGGCGAAACCAGCCTTGCCTTCCTGGTCGACCCGGCCTGGTCCGCCGAGAACGTCGCTCGTCTGGCGCAGGTCATCGTTGATGTGGGCCAAAAGGCGACGGCCCGCCACATGGCACAGGGCTGAGCGCGAATTGGTGATGTGTGGCCGATCAACATACAGCTTGTGTCGAACGCCCACCGGTGAGCTGCGGAGGGTGACCCGATGATCTTGCATGTCACCACTGATTTCTCGGGCCAAGGTGGCGCACAAGCCATGTTGGCCCGACTTTTGGCCCATTCGGGCGAACGGGCCTGCGTCGTCGCCCTGACCGAGGTTTCGGACCGCTGCCGCGCAATGGCGGCGAATGACAAGGTCGAATACGTTTCGCTGCGTGCCAGATCGCCGTTGGCCCTGTTTCGCGCGGTTTGGCAGATCCGACGTTTGATCCGGACCCATCAGCCGGATGTGGTTCTGTGCTGGATGTACCATGCAATGGTCCTGGGCCTGATCGCCGGCAAACTTGCCGGGCGGCGCGTTCCAGTCGTTTGGACCGTGCGGCAAGCGCTGGACGACCCGGCTGCCTTCACCCGCAGCACCCGCGCTGCGGTGGCGCTGTCGAAGGTGCTTTCCAGATTCTGTCAGGGGATCCTCTACAACTCGACCCGCGCTCAAACTCAGCACGAGAAATACGGCTTTGCCGGGGACCATTCCACGGTGATTCCAAACGGGTTTATCCTTCCGCCCAATCCAACGTCGCGGCCGGGGCCCGCCCGCGTGCTTGGAGTGGCGGCAAGGTTTCACCCGCAGAAAGACTTCGAAACCTTCTTCCGCGCCTTCTCGATTGCGCGCCAGTCCGTCCCGGACCTGCATGCCCGTCTGGCCGGAGACGGCGTAACGCTGGAGAACCCTGAGATCCGCGCGATGCTGGCCGACAACGATCTGCCCGAAGACAGCGTGACGTTGTGCGGCGACCTGCACGATATGTCCGAGTTCTACGCGAGCATTGACCTGCTGGTTTTGGCCTCGCGCACCGAAGGCTTTCCGAATGTGATCGCCGAAGCCATGAGCCACGGCCGCCCGGTCGTGACGACTCATGTCGGCGACAGCGCCAGAGTGGTGGACTCGTGCGGCTATGTCGTGCCGCCACGTGATCCGCAGGCATTGGCAGAGGCACTGGTCCAAGCTGCCAACTGGCCGCCCGAAACCTACAAGGCCCATAGCAATGCTGCCCGCGACCGCATCGCCACACACTACTCCCTCGACGCGATTGCCCGCGCCTATGATCAGGCCCTGAACCAAGCTGCCAACCCGGCGCCACCCACAGCGCCTCAAGTCGAATAAAGGACCTGACCCATGTGCGGTATCGCCGGATTTCTGACTTTTCAGCCCATGGGCGCCGACTCGGGCCGCACCACGCTGCAGGCCATGTGCGACGCTATTCAGCACCGGGGTCCCGATGCCGACGGATTGTTTGTCGATCCAGACGCCGGTGTAGCTCTGGGCCATCGCCGCCTTTCGATCGTCGACCTGTCGGAGACCGGGGCGCAGCCAATGACCTCGCCCAGCGGCCGGTTCACCATCGTCTACAATGGGGAAATCTACGGCTTTCTGGCCCTGCGGCAAACGTTGCTGGACAAGGGCGTCACGTTTCGCGGCACATCAGATACCGAGGTGCTACTGGCGGCTATGGACCTCTGGGGCATCCGCAAGACATTGGAACAGGCGCACGGCATGTTCGCCTTCGCGGTCTTGGATCGCAAGCTGAACCGGGTGGTTTTTGCGCGCGATCGGTTGGGCAAGAAACCCCTGTATCTAGGCCTCAAATCCGGCCAGCTTTTGTTTGGTTCCGAACTCAAGGCGCTGCGCGCGAACCCCGCATTTGGCTCGCCGGAAGCCGACCGGCGGGCCCAGGCGCAATACGCCCGCTACGGATATGTGCCGGCACCACTCTCGATCTATCGCGAAGTTATGAAGTTGCCCGCCGGATCAATGGTCGAAGTCCGCCTGGACCAGCCGCCCGCGACGGCTCAGGACCTGGTAGATGCCATCCGGACGTTCTGGGACCTTCGCGACTGCGCGAAACGGGGACTTGCCGCACCGATCCACGACGAAGAACGGGCGCTGGCTCGTATTGAAGAGGAACTGCAGCGTGCCGTGCAGGAGCGCATGGTCGCGGACGTCTCGGTGGGGTCCTTCCTGTCCGGCGGGATAGATTCAACCCTGATCACTGCCATGATGCAGGAACAAACCAACGGCAAGGTAACAAGCTTTACAGTCCGTTTCGAGGAAGAAGGCCTGAACGAAGCAGACCATGCCGCCGCAATCGCTGCACATCTGGGCACGGACCATCACGAGGTCACTGCAACACCATCCATGGCGTTCGAATTGCTCGATGACCTACCACACGTTTATGACGAACCTTTTGCCGACCCGTCCGGCGTTCCAACCCTGCTGGTTTCCAAACTGGCCCGCGACCAACTGACCGTCGTGCTGTCGGGTGATGGCGGCGACGAGTCCTTTGGCGGGTACGAACGCTATGCCCGAATGATGGCGATGGAACGCCTGGGTCGAAAGCTTCCTCGGCCGGCTGCGTCGATTTTGGCAGCATCGCCTGATGCCCTGCGTGCAGCCGTTGCGCCGATCCTGCGTAAATTCGTTTCAGGCACTATGCGCGACCAGATCACAGCCGACAGGATCTCCAAAGTCGCCTCGGTCATCGCGCAGCCTGATTTTAGAAGCCGATACAATACCCTGTTCAGTCTTTGGGACCCGGCAGCAGCGCTGAAGGACGTGAATGACGGCGGGGTCTATCAAACACTCGGATTGCCCAACGGTCTTGATGAAGTTGACACGATGCTGCTGCTGGATTCCTGCCTGTATTTGCCCGAAGGCATTCTTGTGAAAGTCGATCGAGCGTCGATGGCCGTCGGTCTTGAGGCGCGCGCGCCCTTGTTGGATGACCGCGTTGTCGCCGCCGCTTGGCAGGCGCCCCGATCCCTGCGTTTCGACGGTAAACAGGGCAAGGTGGCCCTAAGGCGCCTAGTGGACAAGCGCGTACCAAAGGCCTTGTATGACCGCCCGAAACAAGGGTTCGGGATTCCCGTCAACGACTGGCTGCGTGGCCCGCTGAAGCCTGTGGCAAACGAGGTATTTTCAACAGGACAGGGGGTCGAGGACGTATTCGACACAGCCACCTTGGCGCGACGATGGCGCGAGCATCTCAGCGGGCGTCGCAATTGGGGGCCCCATCTGTGGACGGTTCTGATGTATCATTTCTGGCAGAAAAAATGGCTGGCCTGATCCTCGAACCGCGGACTTCTGTTCACCAAATTCGCACAAAAGGACACAATTCAGCCGATTGTCATGTGAAACAGAGGTGCACGCCCGTATCGTTTGTCACGCGCCGTACCGGCGTGCCTAAGTCTGTTCATGACTGAACTGATTGCATCCTGCTCGGGCCTTTGGCGCGATATCCGGTCCGAATTTCGGTCTCCACACCCCCCTGCAATGAGACGGCAGGCGGGCCTCGCGCTACTGCTTCTGTTTGGCGTGGTCTTTGCTTTTTTCTATTTCCGGCTGGAATTCGCGCGGCAGTTTCTGGACATGCCCGCACCGCCGGGCAAACCGTTCTACAACGACGACTGCATCCTTGCCTCGGACCCTGGCCGTTACTCGCATGGCTTGTTTCAGGGGCACTACCTGGCTTTCCACCTTGCGCGCCACCCGCTGGTCGTGATGCTGAACGCCGCCATCGCCGAGCCGTTGACCTGGCTGGGCATCCGGCAGCCTATCGCGATTTCGATCAGTCTCGCATTCTGGGCCGCCATTTCGTCTGTCACGATTGCACTATTCCTACTGCGCCAACACCTGTCGCTCTCCGTTTCCATTCTGGCGACGCTTGCTGTTCTCCTGACCTTCGGAACCGTCACCACGCTCAGCGTTGTCGAGACCTACAGCGTCTCACTCTGGGCGATCGCCATGTCATTGTTGATCATGGCCGAGATGGCCAGACACTGCGCCAAGTACCCGGCCCTTACCAGCGTGATCGCTGGCCTGGCTTGCGGTGTGCTGGCCGGATGGTCCCATTTGCCGGCGGCCGCATTCTCATTGGTTTATGCCGGATTTTCATGGGCTTTTCTCAACGGAGGTGTCGGGCGGAAACTGACGTTCGGAGTGGCGGTTCCGTCGGTGATCGCCGTAATCTGCATGATGGCTCCGGTCGTTTTTCTCGGCATCGTTCTGGACGGTGATCCTTTCATGGAACCGACCGAGATGGTTGGCCGCTACGCGGACGCCGCGAACTTCACCAACCCCAAAATCATCAAAGACTATGCCGCTGGCTTCTTCCTGTTTTCCTGGGTTGCGCCAGCCGAAACGGTTCAATGCCGCTTTTTGCTGGATCGACTATGGGAGATTCTCCGCGATCCAAGCCGCTTGGCCCTGACAATTCTGGCGACAATCCTGGTCGGATGGGCAATTGTTTCAGGCGCAAGAACAGCTGGCCGCGCCCCGCTTGTGCTGGCAGTGTGGGCGTTGGTGGGCACGTTCTTTGTGTTCTACCTGTTTTTCAACCCGCCCGAAGTACTGCTTTACAGCTCTCACTGGACCACGGCCCTTATCCTGGGTTCGGTCATTCTGCTAAAAGAAAAGCCGGGACTAGTCTTGCTGTTGAGTGGAATTGTGGCACTCAGCCTGTATGTGAATGTACCGCCTCTTGCGGATCCGGCTTCGTTCGATCCGGTGCAATGCTGTCCGCACGGAGGTCGAAACTAGGCCGGACAGAGCGGCGGCTGTGGATAAACTTGACAACAAAAGTGACCCTACTTAGCGTTTTGGGTCATCGTCTCCGCCGGTGAAAAATTAAGGATACGCCGAATTCGCAAACTGCTACTTGCGCCGTTCGGAAGTGTTTCACGCTGTTGGTTGTAAAAGTGTTTTTTGGGTTGAATTCATGCGGCAGTCCACCGAACTGAAGGTCTTTTTCTTTTTCCTCGTTGCCTGTGCAGCCGGGCTATTTGCGGCCGGCACATGGCACGGAATCGGAATGCGTCCGGATTCTATGGCCTATCTGGGGCTGTCCCCCGACCGGTTTCAACAGGCGCCAACCTATACCGCGCTGATTAATCTGCTGGCCGGAATGGGTGTCCAGCCCGTGCTTGCGGCCACTGTACTGAATATCCTCAGCCTGATCCTGAACATCGCTTTGATGTTCTTGATCCTGCACGACTGCAAGGTTCGGCCACGGATGATCTTTCTGGCAGCACTGATCATGGTCCTGAGTCCCCAGTTCATGTACGCGCATGTCACAATACTGTCGGAACCGCTCACGACAAACTGCTTGCTGGGCACCTATTTCTTCATGTCCCGTTACCTGCGCGGCGACAACGTGTCCGCCTTTGTGTTGGCAAGCTGTCTGGCCGCCCTGTGCGTGCTGACCCGGTTCGCACTGGTCCCTCTGATCGCGGCCTGCTCGCTGACAATCCTTGTTTATGGTCACGGCGACCTGCGCCGTCGACTGGTTTCGGCGATTGTGTTCGGCCTGATCGCATCCGCAGTCATCATCGGGTGGTACCTGTACAATCAAACCTCTGGCGGGACCGGCATCGGGCGTCAAGCAGCGTTCCTTGGGGATCCCGACGCCGAGACCTTCCGCGCTGCACTGACCACGCTTTCAGCCTACGTGCTGCCAAGCTCCCTGCCGCCGATCATCACGTTGACCGCTTTGGTGGTGGTTTTGGGGTTCGTCGTTGCTCTGATCGCCACGGCTTTGAAGGTTCAGACCAACCCTGATGACCTTCCCGGTCTGCCAGTTGCGCGTCCGATCTCGTTCTTTTTGTTGGTCTACGTTCCTTTCCTGGTTCTGGCCCTGTTTATCGAGGCGAATCTGACCATCCATGCCCGATACCTGTTGCCAGTGTTCATTTCGACTCTGGTTCTGGGGTTTGCTCTGGTTGGTGGTCAGCCAGGAACGGATATGATGAACCGGCTGCGTCCCGTAGCCCTCATACTTGCGCTGGCGTTGACCGGAACCTATGCCGTACGCACGGCAGCGATGACCCGCACCCACATGACTGAGGGGAATTTCTATGCCTCACCGGTCTGGAAGAACTCTCCGACCTTGGCGCATCTGGACAATTTGCGGGATGGTGTCGTGGTCTATTCCAACGGTTATGATGTCATTCGGCTGGTCAAGGGCGTGGATGCGCTCAAGTCCCCTGAGTTGTTCGAACGCAGAACCGGCAGGCCGGACCCTGGTACGTCGCCAGAAAAAGAAATTCAGGAGGTCCGCAAACGCGTGGCAAACCAAAACGCGGTTGTCGCCATCCTGAACGAGGTCGACTGGCGGTTCTATCTGGTCAATGAGGAACGGCTGATCCGCGAAGCCGATCTGACGCTGCTCTATGAGGAGGCCGACGGGCGGATCTATGGATCTCCCGCCAGTTTCAAACCGATCGAATGAAGGATCGTTTATCATGAAGCTTGTTCCAACACTCGCGGCCGAACAATGATAGGATCGATGATATTCAATCGGGTGGCTCTGCATTCACGCCCTGAAGGATTGCTTGATGAAGTTTGAAGACCTCAAACACGTCTCGGTTCTGGTCGGTCGCTATTTCGTGACCGGGTGCACGGCCGTCATCATCCATTTCTCGGCGATGGCGTTCTCGGTCGAAGTCTTGGGCATCTACGAAACGATCGCTTCGGCAATCGGATTTCTGATGGGGGCCACATTCAATTACTGCATCCAAAGACTATGGGTGTTTCAGTCCAGCGTTCCACATCGCAGTGCCCTGCAGAGGTTCATTCTGGTCACGGCGACGACGTCGGCGATAAACGTGGCGCTGTTCTCTCTTCTCTTTGCGTTGTTGCCTTTCCACTACTTGATCATTCAGGCGTTCGTGACCGGGTGCATATTCCTTCTGAATTTTACCCTGAACTGGAAAATCACATTTCGCGAGCCTGCTGCTGAACCACCGGAAGCCCAGGCACAGGACGCCGGAAGGTAGGTATGCCGGACCAAACCCACTGTGTCGGCTTTGGAAACAACGCCAACAACCAACCGCTTTGTTCACGATTTTAAGACTTCGAAAAGGCAGCTCTTCGCCCGACGCCAGAATGGCTAAAAACTCTCTGCTCTCGGATTTGCATCGCTTTTTTTGCCCGCCAAACTCACAGGGACGGCCTTTTGGCCTGATATGGCTAGATAAATCTATCGAGCCGATCAAAGTACAGGTAAAACAATATGATAAATAACAGTTCGATTCTGACGCCGATTTTAAGCCGTATTCACGGTCCGAAAAAAATGGAGAACACTCGTGCAATCCGGTGACGACGCAATTGCCAGCCAGCATGAAACCAACGATTTCATCAATATCTGGTTGCTGCTGCGCCGGAACCTGCTGGTCATCTTTCTGTTGGTCGTCGGTGCGGTCTCGGCAACAGCCTTCTACATGTCGACCATCCCCGACCAGTATCGGTCGGACGCGCAGATGGTTCTGGCTCTCACGGAAACACGATTCAGCGAGTCGACCGGACAGCTGGAAACCTATGAACTGAACCGGTCGAGCGTGGAAACCGAGTTGGCCCGACTGCGGTCTCGCGACTTTGCCGAGCAGGTGGCAGACCGCTTGGGTCTGTTCGACGACCCCAGCTTTGTGCGCCGTGCCCCCGGCGCGGACAGCGAGGCGGATGAAGAGATTCACCGCGCCGCGGTCACTGACAAAGTACTGGCCTCTTATTCCGTCTCCCGCGCGGGAGAAAGCCTCGCCATCAGCATCGAAGGCCGATCCACATCGCCGGTGCTGGCTGCAGCCCTGCCCAATACCGTCATTGCCGTCTATATCGCGAACGAGCGCGACGCACGCGTCAATCGCTTGATGACATCGATCGACAATCTCAAACGCCGGGTCGGTATCCTTGGCGAAGAATTGACTCAAGCGGAATCGAATTTGGCCGAGTTCATACGTGAGGACAATCTGGACGACGAACAGTTCGTGACCCGGCTGCGCGCCGAGGTTGAGCGGCGCAAGGCCCAGCTGCGCATCGGCATCGAACGCAACCTACCGGAAGACGAAATTCTGGCCCTCCAGGAGCAGCTGATCACATCCGAGCAGGAGCTGGAGGCCCGCACCCGTCTGGAGCTGTCGTTGCTGCGCCGGGAACGCGAGGTCGAACTACTGCGAACCCGCTATCAAACCACGATCGACAACCTGACCTTGCTGGAAACCCGCATCGGCCAGCTTGAGGACGGCACAGTTCAGGTTTCCAAAGCGCGAATTCCGGTTGAACCCTATGCCCCCAGCAGGTCGTTGATCACGGTACTGGCCGGCCTGTTCGCAATGATCGTTGGCTTCATCATCGCACTGGTGCGCGAGGGCCTGGACAGAACGGTGCGCAGCGAAAACCAGATCTTCCGAATGACCGGCCTCAGCAATCTGGGATATATCGCCCGTCAGCGACGCAGCAAAATGTTCGCCGGTGAGAACAAGGCGATCGAAAACCTGTTGCAGAGCCAGAAATCGCCCCTGGCCGAAGCCGCCCGGGGCATCTTGACCAATTGTATCAAGTTCCAGCATTCCAAGGTGATCCTGATCACCTCAGGCTTGCCGAACGAGGGCAAATCCTTCGTCAGCAGCGTTCTGGCGACCTCGGCGGCCGTTGACGGACTGAACGCTCTGCTGATTGATCTGGACACGCACCGTCGCGGCGCGACGAAGACGTTCATTCCAGACATGGATGAGGTGCAACTTTCGGAAATCTATTCTGACAGTGTAACCCTGCAACATGCTCTGACCACCGAAACCAAAGGGTCACTGGATCTGATCACCGCAGCCTCGCCTACGCACGAGCTGTCTGATGCCGCGTCAAACAAGCTCAAGCAACTCAAAGAAACGCTGCTGGATCAATACGATATCATTATCGTGGACACACCCCCGGCACTGGTGATGGATGAAGTGTACCGCAACGACATCCTCGCCGACGCCGTTCTGCTGGTCGCGCGCTGGGGAAAAACGCCACAGCATGCGTTGCAAGCCGCGGCAAAACGGCTTCAGTCATCCGGCTTCAATGTACTGGGTACGATTCTGAATGACGTCGACCCCAAGAAATACCGCTGGACCACCTACGAAGGGTATTACGGTACTTACGACGACTACTAGAAAATCCGGCGACCGCGCCGTTCCGGCCACCGGGGATGTCTGGTGGCCGAGTCTGTGCTACCATGCGAGTACCGGATGCTGCGCGCGGGTACTGATCGACGTGCGGCGCGGTCGGAAATACCGGACTTTGCTTGGAGTGGGTTTTGGGGAAAGCTTCTTCAAGGGCAGATGAAAACGGGGGGCTCATAATCATCGCGCTGGCACTGGTCCTGGCGGTGATTCAGACGGCTTTTCCCTTGGTTGACGTAAACTTCTCCAGTGACTCGGCAGACTACGTTCAGGCCGCCGCCTATCGCGGCTTTGCATATCCTTTTTTTCTGGACCTTTTCGACGGGTTCCCGGACCCGCTGCGCGCCGCTGTTGTGGGCCAGATCTGGGTATTCTCGGCTGCTGCATGTCTATTGTCGGTCACACTGGCTCGGGCCACTGGCCATCCCCGTGCCGGTCTGGTCCTGCTTGGAATTCTGATCATCAACCCGATGACGTTCTACTTTAACTACAGCATCCTGTCCGAGTCTCTGTTCCAAAGCGCGACATGCGTCTATCTTGCCTGTCTGGTGCAAGCGATCCACGGCCCCAAGCCCTGGCACTTTGCAGCCCTGGGCATGACAGTCGGCGCTTTGATCGCGATCCGTCCAGTTGGTTTTGCTCTTCTGCCCATCCTTATCGTGGCGGTTCTTTGCGCGAGCTATATCAATGGCAGGCGCCCGTGGGCTGGATTGGCTCTGGCGGTTCTGGGCGTCGCCTTCGTGCTGCTTGCAGACCGCGCCGCTTACGACCTTCGCCACGATGAACCTCGCGAAAGCGTGCTGGGGAACGTCTTATTCGCAAAAAGCGCCATGTTCGCTGCAGGCCCAAACCCCTATGCCCCCGATGACCCACGAACCGAAGTCTGGATTATTCTTGAAGAACAGGGCCCGGCTGACGCACGAGAGGCGATTTCCCGGGCGCCATTTGGACCGGTCTCCTTCTTTCTGATGCACAGCTACGAAGCCAGCTTGATTTTTCTGTACGAGAAGGACCGGTTGCAGTCCATTGCCGACCGAATTGGCATTCCAAAGACCGAACTCATGGCCGAAATCGGTTCAAGACGAATTCTGGCGAACCCGACGGGGTTTTTGCGGTTGCCGCTACAGCACTATGTCGCCCTCTGGCAGCCCTTCTACCATGCCGTGACCGCGAACGACATCACCGCCTACATCGCGCAGAATGGGCCGTTCCCGATGGACAATGCGCTCGGCTATATCACCCGCGATGTTTTTGATCCGCCGTATGCACGTCTTATCCATTCCGCGCTTGCGATAGGTTGGCTGGCTTCGATCTTGATCCTGGCGGCCTCAATCCTTTGGCTGCGCCAAAACTGGGCCGGACGTCAAATACTGACTCTGGCCGGGTTGGGGGTGCTGAGCCTGCACGCGCTATTGTTTCTGTCTGCAACACTATCCATCGCGTCGGTTAGGTATCTTGCAGCACTTTGGCCTATCGTCGCGGTGGTCATATGTGCTAGTTTTCTTGTGGTTTTGAAGCTTTATGATCGCCGGAAGAAGCACGCAAGGCGCAGTCTGGAAATCTGACATGCCGCCCGTAGTGTTCTGTTTCTCGCCTTTTCGGGCCCGGCAAATGTTGTTGTGTCGGTGAAAGTGGTTGCAATGGTAAGAGCCGGATTCAAAGACTATTTGTCCATTGCGCGCATCGACCATTGGTTCAAGAACATCTTCATTCTGCCGGGTGCCGTTCTTGCGGTCATCATGGGTGCCGAGTTCACCAGTCGGTCGGCAATCGACCTCGCCGTCGGGATATTTTCGATCTGTCTGGTCGCGTCGGCCAACTATACTATAAATGAGTGGTTGGACCGCGAATTCGACCGGCACCACCCGAAGAAGAAAGAGCGTGCCTCAGTCGTGACCGAGATCGACGGCCGGATCGTCTGGTTGCAATGGCTGGGTCTGGCGATCGTCGGTCTCGGACTCGCGCTACTGATCAATACGCCGTTCTTCCTGACGGCGCTGTCCCTGCTGATCATGGGGATCATCTACAACGTCAAACCAATCCGGTCCAAGGACCGCGCCTATTTGGACGTTCTGAGCGAGGCCATCAACAACCCCATTCGGTTCTTTGCGGGCTGGTTCATTATGGTTCCGCCGATCGTGGCACCGTCCAGCGTGTTGATCTCGTACTGGTTCGGCGGCGCGTATCTGATGGCGATCAAGCGCTTTGCCGAATATCGTACCATTGACGACCCGGCACTTGCCGCGCGGTACCGCGCATCTTTCAAAGACTATGACGAGTCGAAGCTATTGGTGTCGGCGCTGGTCTACGCAATCTTGTCCACCGCTTTCCTGGGCGTTTTCCTGACAAAGTACAAGGTCGAGCTTCTGCTGTCTCTGCCCTTCGTGGCGATGTTGTTCGGGCGCTATCTTGCCGTCGGGCTGGCCCGGGACTCGATCGCACAGGCCCCCGAAAATCTGTACAAACAACGCGGCCTTGTTTTTCAGGTTATTCTGCTGGTGGTGGTCATGTTCGTTCTGCTCGAGATCAAGCTTCCGTTCTTTGAACAGTTGCTTGAAATCCGGCCAGTCGGGTCATAGGTGCCGGGCAACGGACCGGCTTGCTGCCAGACTGGAGGTGATGCGCGCATGGTGAACCAGCCTTCAGATGATGTTGTATCCGCACCGATCCGGCGATGCTGGCTGTGCGGCACCGGCGGCCTCAGGAGGATAAAGGAAAGCACCCTGCGCGGGGATCCGACGTCGCGGAACTTTGAAATTTCGAATGCCGACTACGGTACAACCGCCGCGATCGACCAATGCGTCCGCTGCGGTTTTTGCCAATGCACGGATATGGTCGATGTCCTTAAATTCTACGAAGACCTCGAAGACCCGGCCTATGAGATGACGCGCCCCCAAAGGGCGCGGCAGAAACGGGTGCTGCTAAACAGGCTGCCAAGACCCACTGCCGGCGCGAACCGGCTGCTGGATGTGGGGGCCGGAACCGGTATCCTGGTCGAGGAGGCCATCGCCTGTGGTTACGACGCGATCGGGGTTGAGCCGTCGCGACGGTTTTGCGCCCGGGCAAAACATCATGGCCTGCCGGTGGTCCAAGGCGTTCTTCCACATCCCGATCTGACCGGCCCCTACGATGTAGTCACTCTGGTAGACGTGGTCGAACATGTTTCGGATCCGCTGGACCTGATCACCCGGGCTGCACGGTTGTTGGCCGATGGCGGAGTACTGGTCGTCGTTACGCCCGACCGCTCGTCCCTGCTGGCGCGTATCATGGGAGACCAATGGTGGCACTATCGTGTTGCGCATATCGGCTATTTCGACCCTGAAACACTGCGCTTTGCCTTGGCCAAAGCTGGCTTGCAGCAAACCGAATTTCATCGTCCAACTTGGTATTTTCCGTTAGGATATCTGGTTGAAAGAGTGCATCGTTATCTACCCAGATGGGCGCGCTTCAAGGTTCCGGCACGGCTGGCTGACCTAGTGATCCCAGTGCACCTGCGGGATTCAATGATGGTCTGCGCGACCAAAGCCCAAACCCGGGACACCGCGCCCTAGACCAAAGGCAGAAGAATTTTGACAACAGCCAAGGTTTTTAGAATGCCCATTGCAAAAAGGCCAAGACTGCTCGCCGTATTCCAAGTATCGCTTTTTGCGACTGTTCTGGCGATTGGCTGCAGCCCTGGCACGCTGCTGGCCGAGAACGCGAACCGGTCCTTTTCGGCACAACTGCCGGATGGCTCCCAAAGAGCATTTCCCAGCGCTGAAGGGCATGGCGCCGCCGCCAAAGGTGGGCGCGGCGGGCGCGCGATTTATGTCACGAACACCGAAGAATACGGGCCCGGCTCCTTACGTGCATGCATCGACGCCAAAGGCCCTCGAACCTGCATTTTTCGGGTCAGCGGAACGATTACACTGGAAAAGGCGTCTCTGATCGCAAACAGTCCTTTTCTGACCATCGCCGGAGAAACCGCTCCGGGCGGTGGGATTGCGATCCGAAACGGCCCACGTCAATTGCGCCCATCACTGGAAATCCGAACGCACGATGTCATCGTGCGCCATGTTCGGTTCCGGCCCGGACCGCACGACGTAGAATCCTGCTGTTCAGGGGCCATTGGCGTCTACACCAAAGCCGCGCGTGACGTGATCTTCGACCACATTTCGACCAGTTGGGGCAGCGACGAGACGATTGACTCAGAAAACGCCGAACGGCTGACCTTTCAGTGGAGCATCATCAGCGAGCCCCTCTTGCATGGCGGACCAGGCAAAAGCAACCGGGCCCGCAACATGCTGCTGACAAAGGGCGGCAACTTCAGCATCCATCACAACCTGTTCTCTCATGGGATGTTCAGAAACCCGCAAATCGCGCCCCAGACCCCGGGGACCACGACCGAAATCGTAAACAACCTGATGTACTCACCGATCTGGCAATATGTCGTTTCGCTGGACAATCGCTGGACCGAGCTGGACGCCAATATCATTGGCAACCTGAAGCTGTCCGGTGAAAGCATCGATTCCAATCTATTGGTGCACCTGTTCGACGGCTTCAAGAACGGCTACCGATTGTACCTTCGGGACAATCTTGATGAAGACAACCGCAACAGCCTGGACCTTCCCGAGGAACTGGTCCTTGCCCCAGAACATCGTGTCTATGTCGTTGATGAGCCGGTCACCCCGCCTTTGGTCCAGGCCGATCCGGTCTCGACAGTGTTCGAAACGGTCCTGCAAAACGCTGGAGCGACACGCCCATCTCGCGACGCGGTGGATCAGAGGGTTGTTCAGGAGGTCCGTGACCGATCCGGCAAAATCCTAAAGAAGAACCCTGAAAAGGTCGGCGGTTGGCCCGAGCTTGAAAGCGCCCTGCCCTATGCAGACAGCGATGTTGACGGGATGTCTGATGAATGGGAAACGCAATGGGACCTGAATCCCACGGACCCGATGGACGCAACCGCGGATTCGGACGAAGATGGCTGGACCAACCTCGAGGAGTTCCTGCACGAATTGGCTGGCGACGGGACCGGGATGGGACAAAGCAACCCGTGACGTGAAAAGCTAGCGGCGCCGGTACCGATCGGACGCAGCCAACAGCCCCAATGCCACGATCCACGGGATCAGCATACCGCGCTGGTAAACATGGGTGTAGTTCATGGACAGCGCCGCAAAGGTCAGCGTGACCGTCACCACGGTCGCGCGCCCGTACACCCTGTTCGGCACATTATGCCGGGCCATTACGGCGTAGACGATGGCGGACCCCAAAACGAAGCACAATCCCAGCAAGGCTAGAATACCCCCTTCGTTGGCCAGCAACAGGTACAGGTTGTGAACGGGAATGCCTTGACTGCTCAGTTCGCGATACTGTCCCGCGCCCATACCGACCAGAAAGTAATCCGGCAGAAACTGCCAGGCCTCGATCATGAGATCCGCGCGGTCCTCGAATGTACCCGCGTGACTCAGGTCCCCCTCGAGCAGAGGTGACAATACCCGGTTGCGGAACGTCGGCGGAAAGATGAACTCAGCCCATTGGATACTGATCCAAGCCATCGTCGTCACAGCTGTTCCCCAGATCATCAGCACGCGCTGATTTCCAACCAGCAGCAGGAACAAAGCACCGCAGATGACCGCACCAGCAAGGCTGGAATTCGAACTTGCGTAGATCAAAGTGATGGCAAGCAGCCCGAAGAGGGCCAAGAATGGCAGTTTTCTTAGCGCACCCGTCAGCCCAAGATACCACAATACCGGGAACCAAAGCACGATCAGTCCAGCCAACCCGTTTGGATTATCCACCAGTCCCGCCACGCGGTAATTGCCGCTGACCAGCATGAAATACCGGGATTCGCCACCGGAATAGCCCACGCCATAGGCGATCATCCCGACAAGACAGTTCAAGGCAATCGAGATCACGCCGACCTTTGCAAGAGTAACAGCCTCTTCATATGGGCGACCCAGGATCGCCAGAGGCAGAAGAACAAATGAAAAGAAATACTGCACGATGACCACGAAGGCCGACACCGGATCGCCGTGCGCGATAGAGCCGATCGACAGTCCCGCCACCATCATCAGCATGCCGATGAACCAGACCGAAGACGCGGATTGCAACGGAAACAGCGGCAGGCTGCGGTTGCACCGCAGGATCACGGCAACCGTCAAAAACATGTCGCTGGCCGTGAACAGAACCGCCGGATGGCGAAAGGCAGTGAACGTGCTGAACAGCAACGCAGTCATCAGACACGCGAATTCGATCTGCTCCAAAATCGGCTTAGGCCGGCTGATACTGTTGACTGGCGCCATATTCTACAATCCAAACGGCGGTGGGTTACCTGGCCCGCAGACTGGTACCCGGAATACAAGGGTAACACCCAAGATACCTTCAAAAAACATGTTTCCGGCTCCCATCGCCCGGCTGCCGGACCGGGTCATGCCGCTCCCGGCAGCAATTGGCCCCTCAACGTCATTTCCAGACCCGTTGCAATGTCCACGACCGGCGCATAGCCGAATGCAGCCCGGGCTGCGTTCGAGGACAGATCGAACCTCGTGAATGGCGGACTGTCTCCGGATCGGGTTTCGATCATACCCTGGCCACCTGCGACGGACATGACCTCCTGCGCCAAATCCGCCAAGGAAACCGGATCTCCGCCGGAGATATTGAATACACCGCAAGCTGCGGCCTGGGCCGATTGCAAAATCGCCCGGCTCAGGTCATGCGCATGCACGAAATCAATGCTGTTCTTTGGACCGGTTACTGTGATGTTTTGCCCCGCGGCCGCATCATTCAGCATCCGCACAAGAAACTTGTCATCAGGCAGCCCATGACCATAGAGCGCCGAAGGTCTGAGCACGGTCACTCGCGCTCCAGAAGTCTGGGCAAGCTCAGCCAGCCCCGCTTCGGCCAGACGCTTGGTTGTAGCGTAATCACCGCCAAGCGGCCCCGGGGCGGTTTCCGCACTTTCGTCGATTCCGCGGGCATGAGGATCGCGATATACCGACCCGCTGGACACAAAGATGAAGTGCACGTCACGATCTGCCGCCCAACGCGCCGCATTCAACGTGGCTCGGACATTGCTGTCAAACAGCACCTGCCAAGCCGAGCCGTCACCCGCAGGCCCGGCAAGATCAATCCGGGCCGCGCAGTGCACGAATACATCCGCACCTTGCACCAGTTGATCCAGCCTGTCATGGGCGATCGCGTCCTGCAGATCCCAGTCCGACCGGTCGATCCGCGCAACAGGAATGTCACGTCGGCTTAGCCAGGCCACAAGATGGCGACCCAGCAAGCCGGTCGCCCCTGTCAGGGCAACTTTCATGACGTCCCGCCATAGAGGCTGAACTGGGCCGGGATCTGAGGTTCCGACTGTCCGGCCTGATCCAATGTATCTGTCATTGAACGCGGAACGACCAGCTCACTCCAATACCGCAGAACCATGCTGTCCCAAGCGATTTCTGGCTCATAGGCAAGGCCGCGGTCGGTCTTGAGGTAAAATTCGACCGGGTTGAAACCCAGTTGAGCACAGAACGGTGTAGTACCAGAGAACCGGGCATTGATTTCGAACACCTTGGGTACTCCGTCGTCGCCAAGGCGCAGCTGAAAATTGCAGGCCCCTTCGACGTCCAGCTTGCGCGCGATAGCTGTGACATAGTCTTCGATCACCGGATTCCGCTCGGGAATGGCCCGATATGTATCGCCCGACCGAAGCACTCGACGCAGTGCCAGAACCGGCGACAGACTCCCCTTCGCCCCGACGATCGTGCACGTGAACTCGCGCGCGTCATCGCCGATCAGCTCCTGTACGATGGTTGCCGCCGGATCACCGGGGTAGTTGGCCAGCTCGTCCCGAGAATTCACCCGTTCGACCCCGATGGACCGAAACCCGACCGCCGGTTTGGCAATGACCGGGTAGATCAGATCATCCATTTCCAAGGCCTCGGCCATGGGCCACGTGCGCGGATAGGGCAGCCCGTTATTCGCCAAAAAAGCCGAGGTCAGTCCCTTGTCATCGGCAATACGCACCGTCTCTGGACTGTTGACCACGACCTTTGTCCCGAACTGTTCCGCGATGCGATCCCGGTTTTCGGCACACAATGCCAGTTCGATATCCGTACCGGGGAAATAGTAATCCACGGACTCTGCCTGAAATATCCGTGCCAGTGAGTCGAGGTATCCCGGCGAGCGGCACCCTTCGACCAGAAAGGCTTTGTCGCAGGCATAAAGGCCGGCGGATAGGGCAGACATGTCGGCTCCAAGAATACGCAGCGGCGGATCAGAAATCAGCCTGAGCGACTTGATGATGCCCTGGCCCACTCCGCCACCCGCACCTGTAACCAAAACCGTGATCAATTCATTTCTCCATGAATGAAATAAGCCGTTCCTTTGTCCCCTGACTGAGGTCAGTGGCCTGAATATCCGCGCGGATCTGTTCCAGATCAAAGCTGATCGACGGGATGTCGATTCTCACCCGGTCGCCATCCAGCTCAAGGGTCAGATAAGACAGGCCCGTGCCCCGCCCCTGCCCGACCGCTCCGGGGTTCAGCAGCAGCACTGACCCTTTCGGAATCCTTATCCATTTGCGTTGATCCGCAGGTGTTGGTCTTCCGGCTTCGTCGATCATGACGGCAAAGGCCCGGTGCGAATGCCCAAAGACCCCGACCGTTTTTCCCATTTGTCGCAAGACCGCTGCGGCTGGTGCCCATTGATCCGGTTTCGAGACATAGGACCAGTCCCCATAATCGTAAGGGTTGGCATGTGAGAACAGGATCGGCCCCATGCTATGGCGGTCGGCCCAGGGGTATCGGTCGGCCAACGGTGGGTCGCCCCGGACCTCACCATGCGTCCACTCGACGGACTCCAACACAAATCCTGCAATGTTGTCGTAGAGAGACGGGTTACCTTTATCCAGATCGAAATAGAACTGATCGTGGTTGCCGCGAATGAACACGCAGTTTTGGCGAGCCATCAGTTGGTCGGTCAGTTCCAACACCTGCCGAGGGCGCACACCATATGTCAACAGATCGCCCAACATTACGACGACATCCGGCGCAAAAGCTTCGGCCTTTTGGATCGCGGTCGCATACGCCGTGGCGTTTCCATGTATGTCGGACAGTACCGCGATCTTCAGCGTACTCATGACCACTCTCCGCCGACCATGTCCGGCAATCCAAATCAAGCGCCGGCCCTGGTTCCAACCACTGCGAACACAGGCGCTCTGAAACACCCTTTAACAAATCAACTGCACAGCCCGGCCGAACCGTTCGACGGTGCAAACTTTCTGGGATGATACCGGCTGAGAACCGTGCCGCAACTCCCTTTGTCCAACCCAGGTCGCCCTGGAACAGTTCGGGTCCGGCCAATCAAGCCAAAGCAAACAATAGCTCAGGAAAATACTAACTGTCGCCTGATCGGACGAAATAAGAAAGGCCGGGCTCATTCGCCCGGCCTTCTGTGGTCAGCCAATGATCGCGTTCAGTGTCGCACTGGGACGCATCACAGCGGCAGTTTTGGCGCGATCGCCATGGTAATAGCCGCCCAAATCAGCAGGCTTGCCTTGAGCGGCCAGCAGTTCGGACAGGATCTGCTCTTCCTTTTCCGCCAGTTCTTTGGCGATCGGTGCAAAATGCGCCGCCAGTTCAGCATCATCCGACTGCGCGGCCAGTGCCTCAGCCCAGTAGCGGGCGAACCAATAGTGGCTGTCGCGGTTGTCCGGCTCGCCAACCTTGCGGCTGGGCGAGCGGTCGTGGTCCAGGATGCCCTGCGTTGCGGCCTCGGCCGCAGCGCCCAGAACGGCGGCCTTGGCGTTTCCGCGGCTGTCGGCCAGGAAATTCAGCGATTCACCCAACGCGCAGAATTCGCCCATCGAGTCCCAACGCAGGTGGTTTTCCTCGACCAGCTGCTGAACGTGCTTGGGCGCCGAGCCACCTGCACCGGTTTCGAACAGGCCGCCGCCATTCATCAGCTTGACGATCGACAGCATCTTGGCCGAGGTGCCCAGCTCGAGGATCGGGAACAGGTCGGTCAGATAGTCGCGCAGCACGTTGCCGGTGATGGCGATGCTGTCCTTGCCGGCGGTGATGGTTTCCAGCGACTTGCGGGTCGCCTCACGCGGCGCCAGGATCAGGAACTTGTCGGCTACGCCCGCTGCCTCAAGCGCCGGCTTGACGTATTTGATCAGCTCGGCGTCATGGGCGCGGTTCGCATCCAGCCAGAAGATCGCCTCGGAGCCGGTCAGACGCTGACGGTCCATCGCCAGTTGGATCCAGTTTTCAATCGGGGCTTTTTTGGCGGTGCAGGCACGCCAGATGTCACCCTTTTCGACCTCATGCGAATGCAGGACCTCGCCATTGGCCAGAACGACGCGGATCGTGCCGTCGGCGGGCGCCTCAAATGTGGTCGGGTGGCTGCCGTATTCCTCGGCCTTCTGGGCCATCAGGCCCACGTTGGCCACCGAACCGGCGGTCGCCGGGTTCAGCGCACCGTTGGCTTTGAAGAAATTGATGGTCTCGTCATAGACCGGCGCATAGCAGCGGTCGGGGATCACGCAGTTGGTGTCGCCCTTCTTGCCGCTCTCGTCCCAGCCCTTGCCGCCCGCGCGGATCACGGCCGGCATCGAGGCGTCGATGATCACGTCCGACGGCACATGCAGGTTGGTGATGCCCTTGTCGCTGTCGACCATGTACATCGAGGGACGGTCTGCCTTGACCGCTTCGATCGCGGCCATGATCTCGGCATCTTCCTTGACGCGGTTCAGCAGATCGCCCAAGCCGGAGTTCGGGTTGACGCCCAGCTGTGCCATGCGGTCGCCGAATTTTTCGAACACCGGCGCCAGCCACGACTTTACGGCGTAGCCGAAAATGATCGGGTCACTGACCTTCATCATCGTCGCCTTCATGTGCAGCGAGAACATCGTGCCGTCTTTCTTGGTGTCCTCGATCGCGGCATCCAGAAACTCCGACAGCGCCTTGATTGACATGAAGGTAGCGTCCGCAACGGTGCCCTCTTCCAGCGTCCAGCCGTCTTTCAGGACGGTAGCACCACCATCCTTGCCCACGAATTCGATCCGCGCATCACCGGCCTGATCCGCAGTGATGGTGGCCGATTTCTCGTTGGCATAAAAATCATTGCCCGGCATCGACGACACCTTGGTCTTGCTGTCGGCCGACCATTCGCCCATCGAATGCGGGTGCTGCTGGGCATAGCGCTTGACCGCCTTGGCGGCGCGGCGGTCGCTGTTGCCCTCGCGCAGAACCGGGTTCACGGCCGAGCCCTTGATCGCGTCATAGCGGGCGCGGATCTCTTTTTCGGCGTCGGTCTTGGGGTCCTCGGGATAGTTGGGGATGTCGTAGCCCTGCCCCTGCAGTTCCTTGATGGCAGCGACCAGCTGCGGCACCGAGGCCGAGATGTTGGGCAGCTTGATCACGTTGGCCTCGGGGGTCTTCACCAACTCGCCCAAGGCGGCCAGATCGTCGGGCTGACGTTGCTCTTCGGTCAGGTTTTCGGGGAAGGCCGCGATGATGCGCCCGGCCAGCGAAATGTCTTTGGTACCAACGCTGACGCCCGCGGCCGCGGCGAATTTGCGGATGATGGGCAGGAACGAGGCACTGGCCAGCTCCGGCGCTTCGTCTACGATGGTATACAATATGTCGAAGTTCGATTTTTCTGCCATGTTCCCTTACCTTTTTTAAGCCTTTCAGGGGCGTGCGAGCCGAGAGTTGTGCCGCGTGCAGCGCGGCGTGCGAGGAGCATGAATGCTGTTCCGCTCCGGGGTGACTCTGATTTGACAGGGCCTCCCTTAAATCACCCGAGGCCCGGGATCAATCGCATCTGAACGCGCATTTTGACCCAGTTTGCGCAAAACCGCGCATATGCCCGTATTTTCAGCCCGCCGACGATACGCGACGCCTTTCCCTTGGCGCGGGCGCTGGCTAAGACGGTCCTCCAACCCGAGATCAAGGAGGCCCCGTTGGACCGCATCGCCCGCACCATCGCCACGGAAATCAATGCCCGCCCCGAACAGGTGGACGCGGCGGTCAAACTGCTGGACGAAGGCGCCACCGTGCCCTTCGTGGCGCGCTACCGCAAAGAGGTGACGGGCGGGCTGGACGACAGCCAGCTGCGAACCCTGTCCGACCGGCTGGCCTATCTGCGCGAGCTTGAGGCACGGCGCGAGACGATCCTGAACTCGATCAAGGATCAAGGGAAGCTGACCGACGATCTGGCCAGATCCATTGCCCGCGCCGAAACCAAGGCGCAGCTGGAAGACATCTACTTGCCCTACAAACCCAAGCGTCGCACCAAGGCGATGATCGCGCGGGAAAACGGGCTGGAGCCGCTGGCCGACGCGATCCTGGCCGACCGCAGCGCCGACCCCGAGGGTCTGGCCCAGGCCTATGTGACCGAGGCCGTGCCCACCACCAAGGACGCGCTGAATGGCGCGCGCGACATCATCACCGAGCGTCTGACCGAAAACGCCGCCCTTCTGGGCGAGCTGCGCAGCTTTATGCAGGCCGAGGCGCTGCTGACCTCGAAGGTGATCGAGGGCAAGGAACAGGAAGGCGCCAAGTTCAGCGACTATTTCGACCATGCCGAGACCTGGGCCAAGGTGCCATCGCACCGGGCGCTGGCGATGCTGCGCGCGTCGAAAGAGGGGATCGTGACGCTGGACATTGCCCCCGACCCCGAAACCGGCGCCGCCCGGGCCGAGGCGATCGTGGCGGCGCATCTGCAGACGCGTGGCGACGGCCCGGGAGACGCCTGGCTGCGCAAGGTCGCGGGCTGGACTTGGCGGGTAAAGCTGTCGCTGTCGATGATGGTCGAGCTGATGGCCGATCTGCGTAGCCGCGCGCAGGAGGAGGCCATTCTGGTTTTTGCACGCAATCTCAAGGACTTGCTGTTTTCCGCCCCGGCGGGCCCCCGCCCCACCCTGGGGTTGGACCCGGGCATCCGCACCGGCGTCAAGGCCGCGGTGGTGGACGCGACGGGCAAGCTGGTGGCGACCGCCACGCTGTATCCGTTCCAACCTAAGAACGATCTGCGCGGCGCACAGGCCACCATTCTGAACCTCATCGCCACCCACAAGGTCGAACTGATCGCCATCGGCAACGGCACCGCCAGCCGCGAGACCGAGCGGCTGGTGGCCGACACGCTGAAACTGCTGCCCAAGGGGGTGCAGGCGCCCACCAAGGTCGTGGTGTCCGAGGCCGGGGCCTCGGTTTATTCGGCCTCGGAACTGGCCGCGCGCGAGTTTCCCGATCTGGATGTCTCGCTACGTGGCGCGGTGTCGATCGCCCGCCGCCTGCAGGACCCGCTGGCCGAGCTGGTCAAGATCGAACCCAAGAGCATTGGCGTCGGCCAATATCAGCATGACGTCGATCAACACCGGCTGAGCCAGTCTCTGGAAGCGGTGATCGAAGACGTGGTGAACGCCGTTGGCGTCGATCTGAACACCGCCTCGGCGCCGCTGCTGGCCCATGTCTCGGGCCTGGGTCCCGGTCTGGCCGAAGCCATCGTCACGCATCGCGACCTCAATGGCGCGTTCCGATCGCGGCAGGATCTGCTGAAGGTTGCGCGCCTCGGCCCCCGCGCCTTTGAACAATGCGCGGGCTTTTTGCGCATCCGCGACGGGGATGAGCCCTTGGACGCCTCGGCTGTCCACCCCGAGGCCTATGACGTGGCCCGCCGCATCGTGCAGGCCTGCGGCCGCGACATCCGTCAGATCATGGGAAATGACGGTGCGCTGCGTGGTCTGCGCGCCGAACAGTTCGTGGATGACCGGTTCGGTCTGCCGACGGTGCGCGACATCTTTGCCGAGTTGGAAAAACCCGGCCGCGACCCGCGCCCCAGCTTCGTGACCGCCAGCTTCAAGGAGGGCGTCGAAGAGATCACCGACCTCAAACCCGGCATGGTGCTGGAAGGCACCGTGACCAACGTCGCTGCCTTTGGCGCCTTTGTCGATATCGGCGTGCATCAGGACGGTCTGGTGCATGTTAGCCAGTTGGCCGATCGGTTCGTGAAAGACCCGCACGAGGTGGTCAAGGCCGGACAGGTTGTTCGAGTTCGTGTGGTTGAAGTCGACGTGCCGCGCAAGCGGATCGGGCTGAGCATGCGCAAGGATGGCGCTGCCTCCGACCGGCGAGATCGCGACGTCAAAGGCCAGAGCGCGCGCGGAAAGAATACAGGCACACCGAAATCACAACGCGCTAAATATCCCCATAATGCGCAGCACAGTGCGATTGGGGATGCGCTGCGAAATGCATTGAAAAATCAATAAGCCCCCTGCCCCGCCTGAACTTCAGGCGGGGGTTTCCGTCTGGAACGCATCGGGCTCCAACTCCTCCCAAAAGGCAAAAATGGCATTGGCGTTCAAACCTGATCGCCATCCGTGTTGCCGGAAGTTCTCTCGGTCTAGCTCGTCCGACAGAGTCGACATGAACAAGCGTTTGTCGGCATCCCGTTGAGTGGGGTTTCGCCGCGAAACCAGGTCTTCGACTATGGCCAGCTTGCGGGCACGCTCGGCGCGCTCCGCCACGCGCGCGGCATAAGCTTGATCTTCGCGCGCTTTCTCTTCCTCCCGCTGCTTGGCTGCGGCCAGCGCCTCGGGACTAGGCGGCTTCACGGTCTCTGCCGCGGGAGCCTTGTAGTCATCGCGCAGGGCGACCGAAAGATATCCCAGCGTTGATTTCACGTCCCCCTGCCCGGCTACATAGTCCAGCTTCTGCTGAACGTAATCCTCACCATGCTCAGAGATCCACTGCCGCGCCAGCCGATCGGACACCCCTTGTTTGCGCAAGGTTTTGTAGACCGCCAGGTTGCGCACCCCATCGCCGTCGTCGATCTCGAACATTGCCTTCTGCGGGTTCGCCTTGATCAGGAACCGAATGTCGGTGACGCTTCGGCCCTTCTTGCGGAACTCGGGCTCGATCAGAATATCCGAGCTTTTGTTCACCTCGGCCACAGCGGGTTTGATGATCTTGGCATTCAGGTGTTTGAAGCTCGTGTAATAGTCACTGCCGTCCACACCCATCAACTTGCGGAACACCTCGAGCGCCCACCACCCGGTCGACCCGGTACGGACGAAACGATAACAATTTTCATACAAGGCCAGCCCGTGCCCCGAGCTGAAATTGCGCTGGATATGCACATTGATCAACGCATAGATCTTCGGATCGTACAGCTTCTGCGCCAAGGCCGGGGAATAGGCGTATTCGCAGATCCCGCCCTTGAGCTTGGCGAAACTCAGCAACGACGACACGCCCCACTCTTGCCGACCTTTTTCATCGAGCATGTCCCATTCGGCCACTGTCTCGGCAAGAGCTCTCAGGCTGGCGCGCAGTGTGTCGAAGTCGTTCGAGTTGTAGCCTACCATCATCGCCAGGGTGCGAGCATCGATCGTATGGGTCTGCGCGGTGGTCAGAGAGTCGTAGGCATTGAGAAGCAACACATTGGACAGCTTGCGCTGCAACAGCGTCAGCTTGCCGCTGATATGGATCGCGGCCACATTCTTTTTCACCGTTTCCCGACGCAAAGCGCCTGAGAGGTGATCCATGTCCAGTTGTGTATCCGGCATGATTCTGCCCGGCTGCTCGTTTCCCAAGTTTGTGACACAAAAGGTACCCGTGGATCAACTGAATTTGGGTCCCCATATGCAGGACGGAGTGAATCCCGTAGACAGGTACCTATCCGAATCGGCGACCCAGTTATCCACAGAAGTGGGGGGCAATTGGTTCCAACTTGGAGTCGTGTCCCGCGTGGGCGGCGGTCATCGCAATCGGATTAGACCCTAAATAGTCCTCGATAGAGCCCAACCGCGAATCGGTGCCCTTATCCCCGGATTCGGGAACCTTTGATCCTGTACGCAGGTGCCTTTGATCCCGAAGCCAGGAACCCTAAGTCCTGTATTCAGGTGCCGAAGCTTACGTAACTATATGTTTTATATAAGTTTTCTGTATGCAAAGAATCTAAATTCCTTAAAGAAAATAAACTTTTTGGTGTGCACCTCTTCATGAATTAATGCAGGTTTCGTCGCGAAACCGAGCTCTTAGGCATTCTTCTGTGGAAAACTGCTCTTTCGAGGATAGCGCAGAAAGAAAATGTTCGGTACATTTCCAGATATACGCCGGAAAGGCGAACATTATTCGAGGCATCGACAGTGACAAAATCTAAACAACCTGCTCTACCGCCGTATTTCAATCTGGATCCGGCCAAGGCTGCATCAAAGTTACCCGATCCTATCGGGACATCACGATTCGCAAAAGCTGCAACCTTCTGTGCCAAAGGGCGCGAAGATCTGGCGCGCCGCGGGTATGCGCCCGATGGCGAAAAGCGCCTCCGCCGGTTTTCGATATGGGAGATTACCAAGTATCTGATCCCAGTGGCTCCGGCCCACCTTCGCCGTGTCCTCAAGGCGAATCCTGACCTTCCGCAAGGCGAAGGCGAAGCGGGATCGAAATGGTTCACGCTCGAAGAAGTTCTGACCTTGAGGCACCATTTCGCTGCTGAAGGTGTAAGCACCAAGGAATACCTGCCTTACCGACCGGAAAACTTGCCGGCAAAAGTTGTTGCCGTTGCCAATTTCAAAGGTGGAGTGGGCAAGACGTCGACTGCTGCTCATCTGGCAATGTCAGCTGCGTTGGACGGTTATAAAGTGCTGGTGATTGATCTTGATAGCCAGGGATCCATGACGTCCATCCTGGGTGGTCGCGTCGCGGATGAATGGCAGACGGTCTTCCCCTTGATCGCAAAAGACTATGCGCGCGCGGTCCAGGAAGAGAACAGGGTCCGCGCCGCTGCCGGTCAACCCGAAATTCCGTTGGACGAAACTCTGCAAGAGGCATTGAGGACCCAACCGCAGGATGCCATTCAGAAGACCCACTGGCCCAACATTGATCTCATTGGCGCTCAACTGAACCTCTATTGGGCCGAATTTCAGATCCCGGTCTGGCGGATGGGCCTTCGCAGCTGGCCGCTGTGGGACGGGCTCACCAACTTCTTGCAGGACGAGGCCGTATTGAATGATTACGACATCGTGTTCCTCGATACTCCTCCTGCACTTGGGTACCTAACGATCAATGCGCTGGCCGCAGCGGACATTTTGCTGGTGCCGCTCGGAGCCTCATTCCTCGAGTTTGACTCCACCGGGCGCTTCTTCGACATGCTCTACACCACGTTCGCCAGCATCGAGGATGGCGAGAACGCGGCACAAAGGGCGGCTGGGTTGCCCGAACTGAAGTTCGAGTGGGATGTCGTGCGCGCGATCATCACCCGGTTCGACGCCAGCCAGCAGACGGACATGGCCAACGTGATACAGGCGTATTTCGGTGACTTCATGAACGCCTATCGGCAGGATTACACCGCCTTGGTCGGTCAGGCCGGAGAACAGGTGAACGGAATCTATGAAGCGGACTACCGTGACTTTAACCGCGACACCTATGTCCGAGGGCGAGAGACCTTCGATCGGACCTACGCGGAATTCAAAGAAGTACTGATCGGGTGTTGGTGGCGCGACGCCCAGATGGGAGGACAGGCAGATGGCTAAACGCAGAAGACTGACGGCGCCGGATGCGGCGGAACTTGAACAACTCGAGGCTGGTTTCGCCGCGAAACCCTCGATCAGCCCGTTCGAGGCCAACCCGACAACTCCGCCAATCGCGCAGGTCGCGGCCGAGGCCGCGACGCTGAATGGCATGGCAGCAGTGACCGATCGTGCAACCCTTGCAAAAGACCAAGGCGACGCTGCGCGTTGGCGGGATGCCCAGGACGCCGGTCTGGTCGCAGAGATGGTGCCCATAGATCAGATCGATGCCGATTTCTTGCGGCGCGACCGCATGGTCGATGACGAAGAGGCAATGTCCGAACTGCTGGAATCTCTGCGCTCCAACGGACTGCGGACGCCGATCGAGGTGACCAAAACCGAGGATGGCTATGGCCTGATATCGGGCTATCGCCGGTTGGACGCCTTCCGCCGTTTGGCCGGCGGTGATCCGAAATTCGCCCAAATTCCCGCGTTCGTGCGCCAGGCTGGCGCAGGGCAGGGGGCGTATGTTTCGATGGTCGAGGAGAACGAACTTCGATCAAACCTCAGCCCGTATGAACGTGGGCGCATCGCTGTCCTCGCTGTGGGGCAGGGTGTCTTCCCGTCGACCGAAGCCGCCGTGGATGTTCTGTTCGCCGCATCCTCCAAGGCCAAAAGGTCCAAGGTCCGCAGCTTTGCGGTGGTTCACGAGGCCTTGGGCGACTTACTGCAGTACCCGGTTGCGTTGTCGGAAAAGGCAGGTCTCAGGATTGCCGCGGCTATCCGGGATGGCGCGCAGGCCAAGCTGAGGGAGGCCTTGTCCCGGGGTGAGGCCACGGACCCGAAATCGGAACTGACCGTGATAGAGGCTGCGTTGAAAGACGCGCCTGCACCGACTCAGGAAAAGCCGCGTGGGGGCCGCCCGAAACAGATTCAACGGCTGCCTATTCAGACGCTGCCCAAAGGCGGAGAATTGCGAGCAGAGGTATCAGCGGGCGAATTGCGGATACATCTTCGCGGCCGGACTCTGAGCGTAGACGAAGCCGCGCGGTTGTTGGAACGGCTAGTTGAGCATTTGGGCTGACCATTTTTAACCATTGGTTTGGCCTGTGCTTCCACCGGCCAAACCTTCCTGTAAACGGGTACCTTTCCGCCACTTCCCCTGTAGTATGCAAAAAGGCATAATTATGATCATTATGACGGACGCTCGGTTTGTTTCCAATAAGCCGGCGTTTGACCATTTTGACGCCGAACCGCCACCGCTATGAGTAGCGGAGAGACAGACTGAAACTTGGGTAGCGTGAACGTCGGCTGGGCCAATTCTGGCAGGATGCGTTCTTGATTGAATCCCGCTTGGCCCGAAGGTGCATTTTGCCAGCCAGTAGACGCAAATTCCGACTTGGGATAGGTTCGTGTTGGGGCAACAATGCGGGCGTTCCGCCTTGCATTGGCAATTAATACGCAACGCGCTGACTATAAGGGCCGGCATACGGTCGGACATATTTTAGCTTCGTCAGAAACCCGGTCCCTCTGACTGACGCCGATTGAACAAAAGGCAAAGCACATTGAAGTAATTTCGACCGAGGACTGAAGATGGCTGACATCAAGGCGTGGTTGGAGAAGTATTCCCTTGAGAAGTACCATGATGTGTTCGCCTCGAACGCGATCGAATTGGATGTTCTTGCCACCCTCACAGAAAATGACCTGGTCGAGCTTGGACTGAACCTCGGGGATCGCAAACGCATGATGCGGGCGATCGAGGCGCTTCGCTCGGATCAAGGTGGCGTTTCACATTCCGAGAATGCTCTCACGTCATCGCAAACTGGGCCTCACGCGCCTCAACCCACGGCATTGGAGGGTGTCCCCGAGCGCAGGTATCTGACTTTGGTCTTTGTCGATCTCGTTGGATCAACTGAATTGTCCAGTCATCTGGATCTTGAGGAGTACCGCTCCGTTCTGCACGACTATCAAGCCCTTTGTTTTGATGTCGTGACCCGGCACCAAGGGCACATTGCCCAATTCATCGGAGATGGAGTGGTTGCTTATTTCGGTTATCCGACGGTCGAAGAGAACGATGCGGAAAGGGCCGTTGCCGCCGGACTGGAAATCTGTGGCTCCATTGGTCGTATCAAACACGGCAAGGGTGAGGTCATCGGGGTTCGGGTCGGGATTTCTTCCGGGGAAGCCGTGGTCGACAATCACTCGACTTTGGGAGGTCTGGTGGTCGGTGAGGTTCCGAATTTGGCGGCCCGTATCCAAGAACTGGCGGACCCTGGGACGGTCGCCATCAGCGAGCACACCAAGCTGCTGATCGGGAGCAACTTTCGCTGCGAGTGGAAGGGGAAGCAAAGCCTAAAGGGGTTTGAGAACCCGATCGGCATCTGGAAAGTTCTGAGTGCGGAAGAGCCGATGCTGCGGTTTCAGGCGCGTTCCGGGGTTCAAGGCTCGCCCTTCGTCAACCGGGTCGATGAGGTCGCGACGATCAAGAAGCATTGGCAGGCCGCACTGAATGGAGAAGGGCAGGCGGTTATGGTTTCCGGTGAGGCCGGCATCGGAAAATCGCGTCTTGTCGAGGAAGCGACCCGCGGATTCGAAGAGCAACAATATCTGCGGCTTGGGTTCCAATGCTCGCCCAACCACGAGCGAAGTGCCCATTTCCCGGTTCTTAGCTGGATCAGCCACATGGCCGATTTCCGCAGAACCGACTCCGACCAGCGGAAGCTGCGCAAACTCAGGCAACTGTTTCAGGAATGGTCGGAGGTTCCGGAAGACTATCTTCCTTTGTTTGCCTATGCCATGTCGTTGCCGGTGGAGGCCGAGGAAGACCTGCTGAAACTGCCCTTTGACCGGCTCAAGCAGCAGTTTCAGGAGGCCTTGGTGCAGACCGTTGCTGCGCTGGCGCGGCATCGACCGGTTCTGTTGCTGGTTGAAGACCTGCATTGGATCGATCCCTCGACTGAGGAAATCATCGCTTTGTTGATCGAGCGCTTCAGGTCCATGCCCGTCATGATCATGTGCACGTTCCGCCCGTCCTACCATCCACCGTGGGAAGGCCGGGAGGGTGTCGTCCCGCTGACGATTTCCCGCCTCGACCGGGACCACGTCCACCAGATGCTGGATGCGCTTTTGCAGTCCAAGCAAGTGACACAGACCATGAAAGACCGGATCGCGAACAGGACGGATGGCGTCCCTCTGTTTGCGGAAGAGATGGCACGAATGATCCAGGACGGGTTCTTCGACCAGACGGACGCGTCCGCAATGCAGATGCAACAGGCACTGCCATCGACGCTCAAGGAACTGTTCTGGGCCATGTTCGACCGGCTGAGCACGGCCCGCGATATCGTGCCGGTCTGCGCCGCCATTGACCGCAACATCCTGCCTGCGATGGTCAGTTCGGTCAGCGGTCAATCGTACGAGGCAACCCTGCGCATGTTGGACGAGTTGGTCGAAGCGCAAATATTGGTGCGGCGCGGGGTCAATATGGGAGGTGCCTATGCGTTCCGCCACGCTTTGATACGGGACGCGGCCTATGACCTGATGTTGCCCAGTCGGGCGCGGGCGGTGCACAGCCGGATCGCCGAGGTCCTCGACACTTCGTTCAGTGACCTTGTGGGTCAGAACCCTGAATTGCTGGCCCAGCACTATGCCCGCGCGGACATGCCCAAACAGGCCCGGGACGCGTGGCGCCGGGCGGCAGTCATCTCGGGCGAGCGATTTGCCAACGAAGAAACCATCCACCATCTCAATGAAGCCTTGACCGAGAACGACAAAATCACCCCAAGCCCCGAACGGGATCGAGAAGAGATTTCGCTGCGCAAGATGCTGAACGTGGCCCTCAGTACCAGGGCGTTCGGGTCGAAAGAGGTTTTGGCCAATCTGGACCGGTTCCGCCACCTGCTTGACCGTTCCTCCGCCAGTGTGACGGATGCGTTTCTGGCCGTGCATGTGCAGTTCGGTGCTCAGTTGACTCTGGGCGATCCGAGGGGCGCGTTGGCTTTGTGTGATTACCTGGAGGAGGTCGCACGGCGCGCGGAAAACCCGACGATGGAGGCGCTCGCGGCGCACAATATCGGTATGAGCAACTTCATGCTCGGCCGTCTGGAGGTCGCCATTTCTGCTTTCGACCGAGCGATTGCGTTGCGCGGGGCAACTGATCCGGACGATCTGCTGAATTATCACGAGGCAGACATATACTTGGTTGATCAGGCGATGCGGTGCTGGGCCGTGGCGCTGCAAAGCGGAGACGGCGAAACGTTTCGCGCCGAGCTAACGGAACTGGTTGAGCGGATCAGTCGTGAACCACACGATTTCACGCGTTGCTACGGGCTGAACATCCTGGCGACCATCTATCAGATATTGGGCGACACGGGTGCATTGCTGGATATGGTCAACCAGGCTCTCGAAATCAGTGGGCAACGGGAGTTCCACTACTGGGATGCCTGGGGCCGCATCCTGCACGGCTGGGCGCAGGCATCAGAAGGCCACCATGCCGAGGGGATCGCCGAGATCGCGGCCGGGATCGACGCCTATGTTGAAACAGGTTCAACTCAGATCGTTCTCTACGCTCAGACATTGCTCGCAGACGCGCACTTGATGGCTGGAGAGATTGCCGAGGGCTTGAAAGTGATCGAACTTGTGCGAGCGGGTGAGAAATCCTGGAGTGTCCGGTATCAGCTCCCGTTCACCGACCGGGTCGAGGCGGCCTTGCGCAATGCGCAGTCCGAAGTCGCAATGAAGTGAACCACCCGGTTCGACGCAGTTTTTACACCAGGTTTTTGGTCTGGACATAACTTCAGCCGAACTGCCGAAAGGTGCGATTATTGAAACATATACGAAAATTTGATAGTGTTTGATGGCATTGTTTCGATTTTTAGATCAAAAAACTGGGGATAATCATGTTCAGACTTAAGGCTTTAGGCGTTTCAATTCTTGGCGCAGCGATGGCGCTTGCAATCCACGGACCAGCAAAGGCACAGGAGATTTTGTCCGAAGACGGAACCGTAAAATTTGAAGATGGGATACCGCAGTACTCCGGCGGCACCGAGTTGTTTACCTTTCAGTATCATCAAATCGTCGATGAAAATGATCCTGAGAACCTGCTGTTTTCAGCTGACCGTCAGTTGGTTTCCTTGGATCCCGTTGAACTTTTCCGCGAATACGGAGATTCCACGCGGGTTTTGGAGGCCCCCGGAATGTCGGCGCTTATGGCGCAGTCCCTGGAGGGTGGTTTTGCGTCGTCCTTTTCGGACATGGTTCTGACGGAACTTGCGGTGCTGCAGAAAAATTGTGTCGTCAACGGTGCTCCGATCCAAAGTGCCACCATCAAGCCGGTTTACAGCGTTCTAAGGCTTCACACGAACCCGATTAGAACAAACGCCGTGCTGAACATTTTTTCGTACAAGTTGCTGGAATGCAGTGAAGACGGAGTTGATATTTCCATCCCGCTCAAGCGCCGGTGGGTCATCTCGATTGGTTCCGGGTTGGAACAGGGGCCGATCGACAAGACAATCGGTGGGGTCCAGATGACCTACAAGATGTTCGCGCAGGGTAAATCGATCAAGCTGATGGCTTATTACTCCAATCTGACACTGCATGGCGAAAGATGGGGACCGAATATGCGTCTAATCTCCGGGTTTGACCAACTCGGCAATGTCGACCCCAGAAACAAGTACTACACTCCGAAGGCCGCAAGTTGCCTTGATATCGACTTCAAGAACAAGCCGCCGAATGACGTTGACGTTTGGTCCGTTGCGCCCAGTGACATGAGGTTCTGCGCCCGTGGGTGCATCCCCGGAGATGTCAGCGCCACCAAGTAAGGCTGCTTCTGTTCAGGTTTGACCAAACGCAGACCCCGCGCCTGTTTGCCAAGACAGGTCGATCGGGATGCCGCCACGTGGATACCAGTGCCTTCCAATCCGCAACCACCGCTGCGTCGGAAACCTGACCCGGCGCCGGGCAATGGAAACGGTGCAGTTCTCTTGGAAGGAGCCGTGGTTTCGGAACGATCCCAGAAACAGTTTCAGCGACTTCGACCTGACAAGCCAGCCCTCCGAATTCAATCGATCACCAGATGACCAAAGTCAGCCTGTCCCTTCATCGGGCAGAGCGAAGTGAATTCGGGCGCGGTGAACCTCACGCACTATTCGAAATCGGCTTGTGGAATCTGAACCCTTGTTTTGCAACTCGTTTACGCTGCAACCGGGATGCGCAGTGTTTAACGGTGGGCAAGCTACTGCCAAGCCGATCTGTTTCGTGGTCTCTGAGTTTCCTGCCGAGTTTTACGCATTTCGGGGTGGCCGGCGGGTCAGCGCATGACAAAAGGATCAGGAATAGGGTCGTCGCTGGTGCGCAACCAAACGGACTTGATTTTGGTGTAGTCCAATGCAGCCTGCAGCCCGCCCTCGCGCCCATGCCCCGACAATCCATGCCCCCCAAACGGAGCGATCGGACTGACTGCGCGGTAGGTGTTGACCCAGACAATGCCGGCTCGGATTGACCGAACCACCCGATGGGCCCGCGTGAGGTTTTGCGTGAACACGCCCGAGGCCAGGCCAAACCGGGTATCGTTTGCGATCGCGATGGCCTCATCTTCTGTTTCGAAGGAAACGACCGACAGGACGGGGCCGAAGAATTCGTGCGTCATGCAATCAGCATCGCGCGCCCGACTGCAATCCAGAATGGTCGGTGGAAAGTAGAATCCCGCGCGATCAAGTGGCTGGCCGCCAGTGATCAATTGCGCGCCTTGGGCCTGCGACCGGGTGACAAGTTCAGCGGCCCATTTCTGCTGTCGCTGCGTGCACAGGGGCCCGACTTCGGTCGCCATATCATCCGGTGCGCCAATCACCACCGCTTCGGCCTTTTGCCGCAGACGGTCCAGAACCGCGTTCTTGATCGATGCCTGAACCACAAGCCGCGAACCGGCAACGCAGCTTTGACCCGACGCCGCAAAAATCCCGGAGACCTGAGCGTTGACCGCACTGTCCAGATCCGCATCCTCGAACACGATGAACGGCGACTTTCCACCCAACTCCAAAGAGGTCGACGCCAGGTTCTCTGCCGAGTTTCGCACGATATGCCGAGCCGTTTCCGGCCCGCCGGTAAAGGCGACATGGGCAACTCTTTCGTGCCGGGTCAAGGCAGCGCCGACATCGGGCCCGCCCGTCAGGACATTCAGAACGCCTTCGGGAAACCCGGCCTTGTGAAAAATCCGCGCGAATTCCAGCATTGGGGCAGGGGCCTCTTCCGAGGCCTTCAGCACCACTGTGCAACCGGCCGCTAGGGCCGGGCCGATCTTGACCGCCGACAGGAACAATTGTGAGTTCCAGGGCACGATCGCCGCGACAACCCCCACGGGTTCTCGCCGCAGCCAAACTTCCATATCTGGCTTGTCGATGGGCAAATGGGCGCCTTCGATCTTGTCCGCGAGGCCCGCGTAGTAACGATAGTAATCCGCGACATAGGCAATCTGCGCCGAGGTTTCGCGGATGATTTTTCCAGTGTCGCGGGTTTCCAGCTCGGCCAGTCTCGGTGCGTTTTCAGCAATCAGATCTGCCAACCGGTATAGCAGCTTGCCCCGCGCGGTTGCGGTCAGTGACGCCCATTCCGGGGATCTGAAAGCCTGGTCCGCTGCCATCACGGCCTGGTCCACATCAGCTGGGCTGGCGGCGGGCATCTGCGCCCAAGCCTCACCTGTGGATGGGTCGACACTTTCGAACCAGGTGTCGCCATCGCGGAAAGTGCCGCCGATATAGTTCTGAAACCGTTGCATCCCGAATTCCCCTATTGAAAGGCCGGCATCACATCCTTGATGAAACGCTCCAACGAGGCCTTTTTGCGTTCAAACGGCATGCTGGAGTCGATCCAGAATGAATACTCGTCATACCCCAGTTCCTCGCTTCTCCGAAGCCGGTCGATCACGGTATCGGCTGTTCCGATGACAAGGTCGCGCTCCATGTTCTGGGGCGAATAGAACGGATGCTCGGCGATATCGGCATCACTCAGCGGGGCAATCAGCCCCTGGGTAACGTCACGCTTGTTCATGAACCATGCGCCGAAATAGCAGTAGAACCGGTTCAACTCGATGGCGGCCTGTTTTACGTCGTTCTGATCTTCGGCCACGTAAGTGTGGCGCAGCAACATGATCTTGGGGCGCGGCATGTCAGGAAACTTTGCGCAGGCGGCATTGAACTTGGCCATCAGGTCGATGACCTCGTCGTCGCCGTTCCACAATGGCGTGACCTGTACGTTGCACCCTGAGCTTACGGCGAATTCGTGGCTGTTGGGGTCGCGTGCGGCCACCCAGATGGGCGGCCCACCAGGTTGCAGGGGCAGGGGCGACGAGGTGGTCTTGGGAAATTGGTGGAATTCGCCGTCATGGGCGTAATCTCCCTGCCAGAGCTGTTTCACGGCAGGGATGAGTTCGCGCATGCGCTGCCCGGCTTCCCACGCATCCATGCCAGGCATCATGCGTTCGTATTCGTAACTGTAGGCACCGCGGGCAATGCCCAGATCCAGCCGTCCGTCGGCTATGATGTCCGTCATCGCGGCCTCACCGGCCAAACGGATCGGATGCCAGAACGGCGCGATCACGGTGCCGGTGCCCAGCCGGACATTCCGGGTGTGCCGAGCCACGTCAATCAGGCTGAGAAACGGGTTGGGTGCGATTGTAAAATTCATCCCGTGGTGTTCGCCCGTCCAGACGGCATGCATCCCGCCGTCGTCGGCGATTTTGCACAGTTGGATGAACTCGTCATACAACTGCTTCTGGTCCTGCTCTGGCGAAATCCGCTCCATATGCGCAAACAGCGAGAACTTCATTTCAACTCCCCCGAACCAACGGTTTGACCCGTCCGCTGGTTTCATCTCCGTAGTATATGCCGAAATTGCCCATGCGGCTTTCCCGGGCGAAACGTTCCAGCATCGTACAGATCGCCGGGTCCGCGACATCCATCAGCGTCGACTCGACGATCTGCGTAAAAGCCCCGTTGGCTGGGGTGCCGTCCTCGGCTTGGCAAAGGAACGAGATATGCTGTCGTCGCGACTTGTCCTGGTAGACCGAATAGATAAAGCCCGGTTCTGCCTTGATCCCACATTCCGCGATCAACTGGGCTAATGCAGTATCGGCGCCGTTCTCCATGTCCTCGGTTGCCGGAATGGACAGCCCGCCGTTGCCATCGTCCAGCAGAAGGATCTGGCCGTCCCGCTCGATCAACGCGGAAACCACGACGCCCGCGCGACGGTTGAGCGCCAGGGCTTCGGCGGCAGGCGTCACATAGGCGCCGCGGGCATAGCCCAGGCCAGGTGCGATCGAGTGGTCGAAGGCCTCGACCCGACCGATCAGGATCAGGTGGTCGCCGGCTTCGACTGTCTTGAAAACCGAGCAGTCAAACCAGGCTGAAACCCCGTCAAGGATTGGTGCGCCGTTGGGTCCTGGCTTCCAATCGACACCGGCAAACCGGTCCTGCGAAGGGCGTGCGAAGGTGTTCGAAACGCTGATCTGATCCTCCGACAGGATGTTGACGGCGAAACCGGCGGCTTCAGAGAATGTGTTGAAATTGCTGGAAGTATTGGCAAGACAAACCGAGACCAGCGGAGGGTCCAGCGAAACCGAGGAAAAGGAATTGGCGGTAAAGCCGATCGGTCGGCCGGATTCGTCATGGGTCGTGACCACCGTGACACCGGTGAGAAAGGTTCCGAACGCGCTGCGCAGGGCGCGAGGGTCGAAATCGGTCATGCGGGCGACCTTTCGGGCGTTGGGGTCTTCAGCCATTGAACAAGGGCCGCGTTGACAGTCTTTGGATCAGTGAGGTTCACCATGTGCCGATGACCCTCGACGACAACCGCCTGCCCCTTGGCGGCCGCGGCGATGGCGCGGGTCATGTCGGGTGTGGAATTCGGATCCTCAGCACCCGTCAACGCCAGCAAGGGGCAAGAGATCTGAGGGTAGCGATCAGCGTAGACCATGTCGCCCCGGGCAAAGGCATCGTAGGCCGTCGCATAGCCGTCTATGTCGACCGCGGCCAACCATGCGGCGACTCTGTCCCGAGCGGCGCGGTCGGCCGGACCGATTGCGAACCAGCGTTGCAGTGGGGTTTCCAGATCAAACCTTCCGGCGCTGATCAAGCCGGCGCGCGCCAGCACAGAGTCCCGGGCCTGATCGTCCCGACGAAACACTCCGTTCAGCAAGGCGACGCGCCGGACCCGATCGGGATGTTCGACCGCAAACCCGCCGGCAATCAGTGCGCCCATCGAATGACCGGCAAGGTTCACGCAATCCAGGTTCAAAGCGTCCAGCGCCGCCCGCAGCCACTCCACAAATGCTGGTAACTGCGCCCCCGCAGCGATCGGGCCGGACTGGCCATGCCCTGGCAGATCCAGTGCGTAGACCGCGTGCAAGTCGGACAAGGCATCGATCTGCGGTACCCAGGCCTCCGACTGCATACCGACCCCGTGCAACAGGACCAAAGGTTCGCCATCGGGGGGGCCGGCGAAGCGCAAGCCTAGGCGCCCGAATGGTTCAGACAGCTGCCGGATTGTCGACGTCATGTCCCAAATCCTTCAGATCCTGATAACGATCTCCGATACGGTGATGCGGGCGCCCTCCGATCGAAGCACCCAAAGCGATCATGATCTCATCCGGGGCCGGAGCGTCGGCGACCTGCAGGTGGATGGTCAGATAGTGGCTGCGCCGCCCACCATCATTCTTGTCCATCAGGGGAATTTGCATGGCCGCATTCGCCGGTCCGCGCGTGTTGGTGAAGGCAAGGTAGGATTTTGCGCCGACCGCCTCGCGATAGGCATTTCCAAACCTCAGGGTATGGATCAGGGCCGACCCGTGCTCGACCTCGCCATTCACTCCGACAACGGCGGCTTTGCCATAGGCTTCAACCCGGTCACCGCCGCCGGATGCCTCGAGAATCATCTCGGTCAGCATGTGGCCCAGCCCCGGAGCGCAATCGTGTATCTCTGGACGCAGATCTTCGACAAAGCCGCGGCCGGCCCAGGGGTTGGTCACAACGGCGACCGCCGCGATCAAGGTCAGAGGGCGCTCGGCGGTTTTGCCACCTTCGATCAGCGTGTTTTCGACATGCAGCAGTGTTTTACGAATGGTGGCGGGCATCGCAAAGGTCCTGTGATTCCGTTTCCGGCATGATGGTATACCATAAGACAGGATGTCAATCATACCTTGCTGAGGCAACGCGCGACCGATAGATTCCCGTCCATGACATCGCCAAGACTGACCAAGATCGATCATCCACGGGCAACCCTGCGCGACATGGTGCAGGAGCGCATGCGCGAGGCCATCATCGAAGGTGTCTTCCAGCCCGGCGAACGGCTGGTGGAACGTCCGCTATGTGATCAGCTTGGTGTCAGCAGGACAGTCATCCGGGAAACGATCCGCTACCTCGAGGCCGAAGGCCTGGTCGAAATTCTGCCCGGGCGCGGGCCGATCGTGGCTTCGATCACACGGGATGAGGCACGGCAGATCTACGATATCCGCCGCATGCTGGAAACCGCGGCCGCCGAGAACTGCGCGCGCAACATCACATCAGACAGGGCCAGTAGCCTGCATGGGGCGCTGGTGCGGCTCAAGCAGGGCTTCGTGGACAAGACGCCGGGCTCGATCTTCCGCGCCACTTCCGATTTCTACTCAGAGATTTTTGAGGGGGCAGGGCATAATGTGGCCTGGGATGTGGTCCAGCGCCTGAACGGTCGGATCAGCCGGTTGCGGATGATGACCTTGACGGCAACAGAACGCGACCGCCCCGGGATCGAGCATATGGAGGCCATCTGTTCCGCGATTCAGTCAGGCGACCCTTCCGCCGCGCGCCGAGCCGTCGAACGGCATCTGGACGATGCGGCGTCGGTTGCCGAATCCCTGTTCGATGCAGAAGAGGGCCTGGGCAAAGCCGCAAACAGCTAGATCATGCACCGGTCAGAGTTGGGCGCCCAGATACGTCGTCAGGGCCTGACGCGCTCCCTGATCCCAGATCACCCTGAGCCAACGGTCAAACGCATCGCGAAACGCGCCGGATTGTGACAGGTCCTGATAGTACTGGGTCTGCTCAAGCCAGGTGGTCGGGTTGTCGCGGGCCGCGTTGGCCGAGGTGACCAGATCGGACCAGTTGGGATCGTTGGGTTCGATGACACTTCCATCCTCGCGGGTGCCGGCGCACATGCGGGCCCACAGCGCCTCGACCAGGGCCAGCCCATTGACCGGCGCGCTGGCAGCCAACGCATCATAGACGGTGGGAAGTACAAAACCCACATGCCGGGATGATCCGTCAAAAGCAACGCGCCGCGTGGTGTCGACAATGGCTGGGTTGCGGAACCGCTCCTCAATCAAGGTGATGTAGTCCGCCACCGACAGATTGGGCACCGGACGCACAAAAGGCGCGATTTCTTCGACCAAAACCTTTCGGAAGAATGCTGAAACCAGCGGATCGGCCATGCAGTCTGCGATCGTATTCAGGCCCAAGACTTCGCCGACATTGGCCAGAACCTGGTGGCCCGCGTTCAGAATGCGCAGTTTCATGACCTCATAGTCATGAACGCGGTCGGTAAAGGTGGCACCGACCTTGTCCCAATCCGGGCGACCGGCGCAAAAGGCGTCTTCGATCACCCATTGGCGAAAGCTTTCATGGGTGACCGGCGCGGCGTCGTCGATCCCCAGCGCGCGCACCAACTCCAGCTCGGTCGGGCCGGTGGCGGGCACGATGCAATCGACCATCGAGTTGGGAAAGGTGCATTGCGTGTCGATCCAGTCGGCCAAATCGGGGTCCGACAGGCGCGCCAGCCCCACCACCGCCTGACGCAGAACCTGCCCGTTGCCGATCAGGTTGTCGCAGCTCAGCCCGGTCAGCGGACCGACGCCCGCATCGCGCCGCCGTCGCAGGCCCGCGACGATTGCGCCGAAGGCGGTGCGCGGACGGTCGGGATTGGCGGCATCGTGGCGGATGTCGGGGTGGTCGGTGTCCAGCCGCTTGGTAACGGGGTGCACGAAATAGCCGCCCTCAGTCACGGTCAGCGAGACGATGCGGATCGCCGGATCGGCCAGCTGCGCGATCAGCGGACCGTTGTCCTCTCGCGGGGGCAGGTAGTCGATCATCGCGCCGGTCACCTCGGCGCGGCGTTGGCCTTCGGTCAGCTCGACCAGCGTGGTCAGACAGTTCTGAGCCAGCAGCTTGCGCCGCATCTCGGCGTCATAGGCGCGCACGCCGGCGCCGATGATGCCCCAATCCTGCGCCGCGCCCTGCTGCATCAGCCGGTGCAGGTACCAGGCCTGATGCGCGCGATGAAAATTGCCCACTCCGATATGCACGATCCCCGGCGTCAGCGCCGCGCGATCGTATTCCGGGCGCAGAACACCTGTGGGCAACGCGCCCAGATTGGCCTGACACAACCGGACCGGTCGGGTATCCGCGGGGCGCTCCACCATCAGCTCATCCAATTTCCACCATCCACGTTGTATGTCTGGGCCACGATGTAATCGGCCTCGGACGAGGCCAGAAAGACCGCCATTCCGGTCAGGTCCTCGGCCCGGCCCATCCGGCCGAAGGGCACCGCTTCGCCCACTTCCTTCTTTTTCTGACCCGGCGCCTTGCCCTCGAATTTGGCAAAGAAGGCATCGACGCCGTCCCAGTGCTCGCCATCCACCACGCCGGGGGCGATGGCATTCACGTTGATCCCGTGTTTGATCAGGTTCAGCCCCGCCGATTGGGTCAGGCTGATCACCGCCGCTTTGCTGGCGCAATAGACCGCCACGAGTGGCTCGCCGCGGCGGCCCGCCTGGCTGGCCATGTTGATGATCTTGCCGCCAGTGCCCTGCTCGATCATGTGTCGCGCGACCGCCTGCAGGGTGAACAGGGCGCCGGCGACGTTGATGTCGAACACGCGCTGGTAATCCGCGCGGGTGATTTCCACGATCGGGGCGGCGGTGAAGATCGCGGCGTTGTTGATCAGGATGTCGATCCCGCCCATCCGCGCCACGGCGTCGGCCACGCCCGCCTCGATGCTATCCTGCTGCGAGACGTCCATTTCGACCGCAATCGCCTGCGGCCCGATCTCGCGCGCGGCTTTGCGCGCCTGCTGCACGTCGATGTCGGCCAGGGCCACCTGCGCGCCCTCGGCGGCATAGGCCTGGGCAAAGGCCAGCCCGATGCCCCGCGCCGCCCCGGTGATCAGGGCCCGTTTGCCGACCAGCCGGTTCATGCGATCCGCAGCCCCGCCGCGTCGAACCGGTGGATCTTGTCCTCCTCCGGCGTCAGATGGATCGTGTCGCCATGGCGCAGGCCGACCTCGCCGCCGGCGCGCACGGTCATCGGCTCGGCGAAGCCGTCCACATGGACGTGAAAGAACGTGTCCGAGCCCAGATGTTCGGACACCCCGACCGTGCCTTTCCACAGACCCTCGCTGGGTGAGGCGGCAATGTGCTCGGGACGTACGCCGATCGTGTGGGCGCAGTGTTTTTCGGCCTCGGGCCCTTCGATGAAATTCATCTTGGGCGAGCCGATGAAGCCGGCCACAAACTTGTTGCGCGGCGCGCGGTACAGCTCGAGCGGCGATCCCACCTGTTCGATGACCCCCGCCTGCAGGACCACGATCTTGTCGGCCATGGTCATGGCCTCGACCTGGTCATGGGTGACGTAGATCATCGTGGTTTCCAGTCGGTTGTGCAGCTCGGATATCTCCAGCCGCATGCCCACGCGCAGCGCTGCGTCCAGGTTCGACAGCGGTTCGTCGAACAGGAAGGCCGCCGGTTCGCGCACGATGGCGCGGCCGATGGCGACCCGCTGGCGCTGGCCGCCCGACAGCTGGCCGGGGCGGCGGTCCAGATAGTCGGTCAGGTTCAGAACCTCGGCCGCCTGTTCCACGCGGCGGTCCTGCTCGGCCTTGTCCAGCCCGGCCATGCGCAGTGGAAAGGCGATGTTCTTGCGCACGGTCATGTGCGGATACAGCGCGTAGGACTGGAACACCATGGCCAGACCCCGCTTGGCCGGCGGCACCGCGGTGGCGTCCTGACCGTCGATCAGGATGCGGCCGCCGCTGACGTCCTCCAGCCCCGCGATCAGGCGCAGCAGGGTGGATTTCCCGCAGCCCGAGGGGCCCACGAACACCACGAATTCGCCGTCGTTGATTTCGAGATTCAGCGGGGGAATGACTTCCACGTCGCCAAAGCTCTTGCTGACTTTCTCAAGTACGATGCGTCCCATGTGTCTTTCCTTACTTCACGGCGCCGAAGGTCAGGCCGCGGACCAGTTGTTTCTGACTGAACCACCCAAGGATCAGGATCGGGGCGATGGCCATGGTCGATGCCGCGCTGAGCTTGGCGAAGAACAGGCCCTCGGGGCTGGAATAGCTGGCGATGAACGCGGTCAGCGGGGCCGCGTCGACGGCGGTCAGGTTCAGGGTCCAGAACGCCTCGTTCCAGGCCAGGATGAAATTCAGCAGCACGGTCGAGGCGATGCCCGGGACCGCCATCGGCGTCAGGATGTAGAGGATTTCCTCTTTCAGCGTGGCGCCGTCCATGCGCGCGGCTTCCAGAATGTCGCCGGGGATTTCGCGGAAATAGGTGTACAGCATCCAGACGATGATCGGCAGGTTGATCAGCATCAGCACCACCACCAGCCCGGCGCGGCTGTCCAGCAGGCCCAGCTGGATGAACAGCAGGTAGATCGGGTACAGAACCCCCACCGCTGGCAGCATCTTGGTGGACAGCATCCACAGCAGGATGTCTTTGGTGCGCGCCGAGGGCACGAAGGCCATGGCCCAGGCGGCGGGCACCGCGACGATCACGCCCAGCAGGGTGGACCCGCCCGCGATGATGATCGAGTTCCACAGAAACCGCGTGTAGTTCGACCGTTCCTGAACCACCGCATAGTTTTCCAGCGTCCAGTCGAAGTTCAGAAAGATCGGCGGGCTGGCGATGGCCTGGGCCTCGGTCTTGAAGCTGGTCAGGATCGTCCAGAGGATCGGAAAGAAGATCAGCAGGCCGACAGCCCAAGCAAAGGCGGTATTGATCAGCTTGCGTTGTGTGGTGACGGTGCGGGCCATGATGTCGTCCTCCTCACGCGTCCAGGTTTTTGCCGACGATGCGCATCAGGAAGATGGCGACGATATTGGCAAGGATGATGGCATAGACCCCGCCGGCCGAGCCCAGCCCGACATTCTGGCTTTCCAGCACGCGCTGGTAGATCAGGTAGGTCAGGGTGCGGGTGCCGAAGGCGCCGCCTGTGGTCACGAAGATCTCGGCGAAGATCGACAGCAGGAAGATCGTCTGGATCAGGATGACGATCGTGACCGCGCGGCTCAGATGCGGCAGGATGATGAAAAAGAAGCGTTTCAGCGGCGGCGCGCCATCCATTTCGGCGGCCTCCAGCTGTTCGCTGTCCAGCGACTGGATCGCGGTCAGCAGGATCAGGGTGGCAAAGGGCAGCCATTGCCAGGACACGATCATCACGATCGACGGCATCGACGCCTCGGACAGCCACGAGATCGGCTCGGCCCCGAAGAACCGCCACAGATGGGCGAACAGGCCGTTGACAGGATCCATGAACATGTTCTTCCAGACCAGCGCCGAAACGGTGGGCATCACGAAGAACGGGGCGATCACCAGAATGCGCACGACGCCCTGGCCCCACATCGGCTGATCCAGCAGAAGCGCCAGCAGGATGCCCAGCACCACGGTGATGGCCAGCACACCGCCCACGATCACCAGCGTCGCCTGAACGGCGGGCCAGAAGGAACTTGAGGTTACGAACCGGACGTAGTTGTCGAATCCGACCCAACCCAGATCACCGCCGCGCAGCGGCAGGTATTTCTTGAAGGAAAAATACAGGGTCATCGTCAGCGGAACCAGCATCCAGCCCAGCAACAGGACCACGGCGGGGGCCATCATCAGGCGTGCGACGGATCGGGAGTGTTGAGTTGCCATGACGCAAGACCTCTCTGTTCAGGCGGCTTGTTGCCTGCGAGACTAACACGGGTTGTGGAAGGGGGGAGAGCGGGGGACAGAAACCTGCCCACCCGCCGGGAGGAGGCCTCAGTACCCTGCGGCTTCCATTTCTTCGGCCGTGAAGGCCTGTGCCTTGGCCAGAGCTTCGTCAACCGACTGCTGTCCGGCATAGACCGCCGAGAATTCCTGGCTCACCTGGGTGGCGATGCCCGCGAATTCGGGGATGGCGACGAACTGGATCCCGGTATACGGCGTCGGCTTGACGCAGCAGTTTTCCGGATCGGCCGCAAGGATCGACTTCAGCGTCATCTGCGCGAAGGGGATGTCCTTGTAGTCGGGGTTCTCGTACAGCGAGGTGCGCGCACCCGGCGGAACGTTGGCCCAGCCCTCGTTCTCGGCAACCAGTTCGATGTATTCCTTCGAAGTGGCCCATTCGATGAACTGCTTGGCGGCGTCCTCTTTCTGGGTGCCGGCCGGAATGGCCAGGGCCCAGGCCCACAGCCAGTTGGCGCGCTTGTCAACGCCTTCCGAGTTCGGCGCCAGAGCAAATCCAACCTGATCGGCGACAGTCGAGTCGTCGGGGTTGGTCACGAAAGATGCGGCAACGGTGGCGTCGATCCACATGCCGCATTTGCCCTGCTGGAACAGCGACAGGTTCTCGTTGAAGCCGTTGGTGGCATACCCGGCGGGACCGGATTCGTTCATCATGTCGACGAAGAAGGTCAGCGCCTCTTTCCACTCGGGCTGATCGAATTGGGGTTTCCAGTCTTCATCGAACCAGCGCGCGCCGAACGAGTTCGCGGTTACGGTGATGAAGGCGCCGCCCTCACCCCAACCGGCCTTGCCGCGCAGGCAGATGCCGTTGATGTCGTTGTCGCGGTCCGTCATCGCAGCCGCCGCTTCGCGGATAAACTGCCAGGTTGGTGCCTCGGGCATCTCCAGACCGGCCTTCTCCATCAGGTCGGTGCGGTACATGATCATCGAGCTTTCGCCATAGAACGGCGCCGCATACAGCGTGCCGTCGTGGCTGAGGCCGCCGCGCATCGCGGGCAGGATGTCGTCCACGTCATATTCCGCGGACATACCGTCCAGCGGCACAAGCCAGCCGTTCGCGCCCCAGATCGGCGTTTCGTACATGCCGATGGTCATGATGTCGAACTGGCCGCCCTTGGTCGAGATGTCGGTGGTCACACGCTGGCGCAATACGTTCTCTTCCAGAGTGACCCATTCCACCTCGTGGCCGGTCGCTTCGGTGAACTTGTCGGTGTATTTCTGCATCCGGATCATGTCGCCGTTGTTTACGGTGGCGATCGTGATCGTCTCTGCAGTTGCGGCGCCGGCGGTCAAAGCCGCTGCGCTTGCCGCCCATAGAACGGATTTCAGGTACATTCTTTCCTCCCTGGTGTCGAATTACCTGGAGGAAAGCATCACGAATTATTTGGCGCGCGTCAACTAAAATTTTACGCGCGTAAAAAAGGTGTCGAAAATCAGGCCGAACTCCGCAGTATCAGACGCGCGGGAAACAGGGTTTCGGTGCGCGCGCTCAGCCGCCCGCCGGATTCGACCAGTTGCGTCAGCGTCTCGACGGAGCGATTCGACACCGCGTTGTAGTCATGCGCCGCGGTGGTTAGCGACGGGCAGGTGAACTTGGAAAACGGATGGTCGTCATGCGAGGCGACGCGCAGGTCGCAGTCGTCGCCCAACCCGACCCGCAGGCCCTTTTCATAGCAGGCCGACAGGAACCCGATGGCCAGCCGGTCGTTGCTGCACAGAATGGTGCGCGAGGGCAGCCTGGGCTGCTCCAACAGCTTGAATGCGCCCTCGCGGCCGATTTCCTCGAATCCCCAGCCGCGCCCGTCGACCTTGATCACCTGCGGCTCAAAGCCCAGGCTCTCCATCTTCTTGACATAGGCGATTCGACGTTTGTTGGCGTTGGGGTTGGCGGGGTGGCGCATCTCGAAGAACGCGGGCGGCTCGCCGCTGCGGCACAGGTAATCGACGGTCTGTTCGATGAAGCTGGCATTGTCCGACCCGACAAAGGCCGCGCCCATACCCTCCAGGTTGCTGTCGAACAGGATGGTGGGAATGTCCTTGCAGAATTTCTCGATGAACGACCGGTCGGAATCGCGCCCCAGCGGCGCCAGCAGCACGCCGGCCGGTTTCAGCGCGCGCAGGCTGTCGAGGATCTCGGCCTCCTGCGCGGGGTCGCCATAGGCGCTGTAGAGCGTCGGGCGGAACCCGGCCTCGATGCATTTTTCCTCGATGTTGCGGGCGATCTCGGCAAAGAACGGGTCGGCCAGATAGGGCACTACGATGCCGACATTCTTGGTCAGCTTGCGGTTCTGGTTCATGGCAAAGATGTTGGGGCGATAGTCGAACCGCTCCAGCGCCTGCTCGATCCGTTCGCGGGTCGACCGACGGACGCTGTCGGGATCGTTGAAGTATTTCGAGACCGTCGGGCGCGAAATCCCGCTGACGGCGGCGAACTCCTCCATGTTCCGGATTTTTCTGGGTGCCATGCCTTGCCTCTGGCGCGGGACACGGCCCGCGCCACTCTGAATTTGTCGGTGTTTTACCTTTTCTTATCGCGCGACAAATTTCAACGGCAGAGTTCCGGGACGGCCATTCCGGTCAGATCAGCATCTCTAGCCGGGCCTCAGGGAAGCGTTGCAGAACCGGCGCGATCCGGTCGGCGGGCAGCAGGCACAGCGCGGTCGACAACCCGTCGGCCAGCGCCGCGTCAGGGGCCGAGACCGAAACCGCCCGATGTCGGACCGGCTGACCCTGCGGGCCCAGAATGTGGCCATGACGCCCGGCCAGTTGTGTCGCATCGGGGGCCGAGGTTGCCACCGCCCGGTCGCGCAGTTCGATGCGCCGTGTCACGCCTTCGGGGCCGGCCAGGCCGACGCGCCAGTCCGACCCGTCGTCGCGGCTGCCGATGGCGGCGATCTCGCCCATGTCGACCAGCACATCGGTCAGCCCCTGCGCCCGCAACAGCGCCGCGATGCGGTCGGTCACAGCACCCTGAGCGATGCCATTCAGCGTCAGCGCCGCGCGGCTAGGATGGGGCAGGCGGATCGCTTCGGTCGAAACCGAAACCCCCTGCCACCCGACCAGCGCCCGCGACCGTTCCACTTCGGCATCCGGCGCGTCGTTGGCCAGCGCCATCCACAGCGGTTGAACGGTCGGGTCGAAGGCACCGCCGGTCGCGTCATGCAAGGCGGCGCTTTGGGTCAGCACCTGCAGCAGTTCCGGCGCCGGGGCGGGCAGGGTACCGTCACGGTTCAGGCGGCTCAGCTGCGAGTCCGGGCGGTACAGGCTGAAGATGTTCTCCAGCCGGTCCAGTTCGGCCTCGAGCGCGGCGATGATCGGCGCGGCCTGCGCGTCACTCAGCCCGACCAGCTGCAGGCTGGCGGGTGCCCCCAGCGCGGTGCCGCGCCAGCGGGCAACCGGGGCGGCGCGCGCCACGGTCGGCAAGGCGGCGCAGGCGGCCGAGATGGCCAGGAAACGGCGGCGGGACAGGGGGGTCATGCGGGTGTCTCCAGGGATTGCGTCAGATCGACGGGCCCAAGCGCCGCGTCGTCGGGAATGTCGGTCAGGGGCAGGGCGGTGCCGCCGTAGGTTTCGATGAACCGCGCGGCGGCGTCCAGCGTGGCAAAGGGCACGATCTCGGGCGCGCCCATGCCGCCGGCCACGCCGGCGCCCACCACGAAGGTGGCCTGATCGGCGGCGATCCAGTTCGATATGCCCGGCTCGTGCCAGCTGGGGGCCGCGCCCATGTCGCTGACATAGACCGCGGTGATCTCGGCATCCCGCTCGGGGCTTTTGAGATAGGCCACCATGTCGCGCACCTGCGCAAAGAACAGTGGCGCGGGATAGCCTTCCAGATGGATCTGCCCCTTGGGACCGCCGTGTTCGGCCACGTTCATCTGGCAGAAATAGCTGAGCGCGGTATCGGTCAGATCGACCGGATCCGGCGGGGCGGCTGCCTGTTCATCCTTGCAGGCCGCCAGCGCGATCAGCGCGATCAGAGCAAGGCGGGTCATGGCTCGACCCTCCGGAAGGCCAGCCGTGCAAGGGCAAAGCCCAGAATCGGCCAGACCAGCAGCGAGGCGGGCGCCGCCCAGGCGGGCAGGGCCTGCGCCGCGCCGGTCATGCCGGACGCCATGGCCACGCCCTCGGTCGCGGCGATGTTCCACAGACGGAACGCGTCGGCCGGGTTGGCCACCATCACCCAGGGAAAGACGGATTGGGTGAAGACGCCGCCTTTGTCCATGACGACGGCTCCCAACAGCCCAAGATCATAGAGGACGACGAAGACCAGCCAGAGCCCGGCCGACAGACCTGCCGCCGCCGTTGCGCCCCTCGCCAGGGCGGACAGCAGGTATCCCAGCGCCAGAAACACGGCGCCCAGCAGGATCGAGGTGACGATCAGGCGGCCAAGCGCGAACAGGCTGTCCGCGCCCGCGCCGCCGAACCACGCAGCGACCGCCCCGGCGGTGCCGAAACCGACCGTCATGGCGAAGGCCAGCGCCGCCAGGTGGGCGGTGAATTTGCCCAGCAGAATTTCCCCGCGCCCCGCCGGGTAGGACAGAAGCAGCGACAGGCTGCCCCGGTCCACGTCACCGGCGATGGCGTCAAAGGAAATCATCAGCGCCAGCAACGGCGCAAGATATACCGAAAGCGTGGTCATCGAGGCGACCGACACCGTCAGCATGTCGACCCCCAGCGTGCCGGTGGGCGCGCTTCCGGCAAAGGTCAGGGCCAGCGCGAACAGAACCATGATCAGCGTCGCCACCAGCAGCCAGCGGTTACGGCGCAGGATCAGCATCTCGGTACGGGTGATGGCAAGGAAACGGGTCATTGCAGCGCCTCCTGAGCATAGTGGCGATAGAGGTCTTCCAGCTTGGGCGGGGTCATCTCGAGGTCGGCCACGGCATCGCCCAGCCCGGCGATGCGGCGCAGCGCCTGCATCTTGTCGGCGGGCGAACACAGCAGCTCGACCGAGGCGCCGTTGATCCGGTTGCCGCCCAGTTCGGCGGCCAGCGCGTCGGCATTGGCGCGGGCGCGGACCCGCAGCCGGATCGGCAACCCTGCCAGCGCCGACAGGTTGGCCAGCGTGTCATCGGCCACCATCCGCCCCTTGCGCATGATGGCGATGCGGTCGGTGCGGGCCTCGACCTCGGTCAGGGCGTGGCTGGCGATCAGCACGGCGGTGCCCTGCGCGGCCAGCTCGTCGATGATGGCGTACAGGTCCTGGCGGGAGATTGGGTCCAATCCCGAGGTGGGTTCGTCCAGCAGCGCCAGTTTCGGCTGGCCCAGCAGCACCTGCGCAAGGCCCAGCCGCTGCCGCATCCCCTTGGAATAGGCGCCGATCCGGCGGTCCATCGCGTCGCCCAGCCCGACACGATCCAGCAGGGCGGGCACGTCGGCGCGGGTGCCTGACAGCTTGGCAAACAGGGTCAGTTGCTCGCGCCCGGTCAGGGCCGGGTGGAACGAGACCGCCTCGGGCAGATAGGCCGTGTCGCGACGCGCCTGCGCGCTGCCAGGGGCGGCGGTGCCGATGCGGATCGTGCCGGCCTGGATGGGTGTCAGGCCCAGGATCGACTTGATCAGGGTGGATTTTCCGGCGCCGTTGTGGCCCAGCAGCGCCACGCGCTGTCCGGGCTCGAGCGTCAGGGAGATATCGCTCAGAACGCGGGTCTTGCCGCGATCCTTGCAGACCGTTTCGATGGACAGGGCCTTATCCGTCATGAGGCACCTTTTTCATGGCTGGGGGTTGAGGGGCTTGCATCAAGGGGTGGCTGTCGATCACGCCACCCGGCAGCAGCGCCGGGAAGGCCGATTGCGACCAGCGCACCAGCTGCACGGCGGGCGAGCCGAGCAGCAGCTTGGCTGCGGGTTGGGTCCACAGCACATGGTCCATGCTATCGTTGGGGCGATAGGGGGCATCGGCGATGCCGTCGCCGTTCACGTCATACGCGGCAAAATCGGACCAGTAGTTGCCGCGGCCGTCTTCCGACCACTCGACCCATTTGGTCGAGACGTATTTCACCTGTGTCCGGTTGCCGACAAAGGCGTTGCCGACGATACGGTTGCGTTCGCTGCCGGCGGTGAAATGAATCCCGATGCCGCAGCCTTCGAACCAGTTGTCGGTGAATTCGTTCTTGTTGGAATTGTACAGAAAGGTGCACTTCTCCTTGGCGCCTTTCACCACGTTGCCCGAGATCACGCTGTCATTGGCATAGTTCAGCATGACCCCGTGTTCGCGGTCGCCGACCGAGACGTTGTTGATCACCTGCACGTTCGAGGTGAACATCACCGCATAGCCCAGATCGTTGCCGATCGAGACATTGTCGCTGACGATGGAATCGTCGGCATACATGTAGTGCACGGCAAACCGCAGGTCGCGGAAAGTGTTGCCGGTGAAGGTATTTTTCTTCGACGAGTTCACGAAGATCCCGTCGCGGCCAAAGCGGATGTCATTGCCTTCGACCACCGCGCCCGGCGCGTTCCAGACATAAACACCGTTGCCGCGGTCGTTCATCCGGCGGTCCTGCCGGCCCTCGATGCGGTTGCCGCGCACGATGCTGTCATCGGCACCGTGGATGTCGATGCCATAGAGATTGCCCAGCAGCACGTTGTTTTCCACCACGGCGGCGCGGGCCGTCTTGGTCAGTTGGATGCCGCTGTCGATCTCACCATGGTCCGACCCCGACCCGATCACGGTCAGGCCGCGCAGGTTGATGTCGGGTCCGGTCACGGTGATGACGCTGCCGGTGCCTTGTCCGTCGATGGTGGCCTGGCCCTGCCCGTCGATGGTGACGGGCCGGTCCAGAACCAAGCGTTCGGCATAGACGCCGGGGCTCAGGCGGAGGGTGTCGCCATCCGCCGCCTGCGCCAGTGTCTCAGTGATGGCCCCCGCCCGGTTGGGCACGTCCCAGTCCGCCGCCCAAAGCGGCGAGCCGAGCAGAAGCGGGATGAGCAGGGGCCAGCGCATGGGTCAGGCTCCCTGCGGTTCGACCAGCATCCGGCCGCGCATTTCCATGTGCAGCGCGTGGCAGAACCACTGGCAATAGAACCAGTGCACGCCCGGACGGTCGGCAGTGAAGGTGATCGAGGCGGTGGCCTGTGGCGCGACCTCGAAGGCGATGCCGTAGTTGCCCAGGCAGAAGCCGTGGGTCACATCGTCCACGTCATCCAGGTTGGTGACGTAGATCGTGACCTCGTCGCCCTGTTTGACGGTGAACTTCTCGAGGCTGAAGGTCGGCGCCTGCGAGACCATGTAGACCCGCACCTTGTTGCCGTCGCGGATCGGCTCTTCGGCGCCTTCCTCCAGATCGACGCCATCGGCCTCGGCCTGTTTGCGCGCATCTTCCCAGGTCGGGTCGTTGCGGTCCCAGACGTTGACCGGGTTGACGATGTCGCGGCGCACGATGATCGAGTCATGCGGCTCGGCAAAGGTCGGGCCGTCATGCACCACCTTCATCTCGTCGGTCGAGATGTCGATCACCTGCTCGTTCTCGGGCTTGAGCGGGCCGGTGTTCAGGAACCGGTCCTTCGAGAACTTGTTCATCGAGATCAGCCACTTGCCGTCGGCCTCTTTGGTTTCACCCATCGAGGTCGAGTTGTGGCCCGGCTGGTAGTGCACATCCACCTTCGAGATGATCGGGTCGACGTCCTCGCCGTTGTAGGCGCGGATGGCCTTGTCGAGGTTCCATTTGACGATCTGGCTGTCCAGGAACAGCGTGGTGAAGGCGTTGCCCTGACCGTCATAGGCGGTGTGAAGCGGGCCAAGGCCCAGCTGCGGCTCGCCCACGATGCACGACCGCGGATCGGCGTCGCTTTCGAACAGGGCATCGAGCTTGGTCACGTCCATGATCGACACGGTCGGCGACAGCTTGCCGTTGATGCAGACGTGCTTGCCGTCGGGTGCGGTGTTGATGCCGTGCGGCGAGTTCGGGATCGGGATGTAGCGGGTATACTTCTTGTTCGACCCCTTGCGCCCGTCCAGAACCTTGACGCCCTTGATCTCCTGATAGTCGCCCGCGGCGATGCCGGCCTCGATTTCCTTGAGGTTGAAGACGACGACGTGGTCCATCTCGCTCTCGGTCATCTCGGCCAGGTTCATGCCCATTTCCGAGTTGTACGAGGTCGAGTAGGCGTATTTGCCCTGATAGTCGCAATCGGTGTTGTCGAGGTTGCCCGACACCATCACCTGCCAGGCGATCTCCATCGTGTCACCGTCGATGGCGGTGAAGATGTTGACGTATTGCGACGGATCGTCCAGCACGCTGCCGTCGTTGATCAGCGGGGTTTCGTCCTCGCCATTGGCAAAGACATAGCCGGTGCGCGGGAATTTCTGCGGGCGCAGACCGTGGATCGCCTTGGCGTTGGGGATCTCGATGATCTTGTCGCATTTCATCACGTCGCAGCGCACGCGGGCCACGCGTGTGTTGGCCTTGTCGTTCATGAAAAGATAACGGCCGTCATAGGTGCCGTCGGTGAACGACATGTGCGGGTGGTGCAGGTCGCCGTTGTCATAGGTTTTCATGCCGCGCTTGGCCAGGAACTCCTTGGTTTCCAGCAGAAGGCCTTCGGTCATGATCTTCAGCGACTCGTTGGTCTGGCCCCATCCGGTGGCCGAGCAGCGGTTGAACACCGGCACCCGCATCAGTTCGCGCATGGAGGGGAAGCCCATGATGCGCAGCTCGCCAGTCTGGCCCGAAGACCAGAAGCCGTAATATTCGTCCAACTCGCCTGGCGCCAGTTCGACCTTGGCCGCGGCGCTGGCCTGTTTGGCGGTCATCATCGTGGACCCAAGGCCGGTTCCGGCCAGCACGGCCCCGGTGGCCGTGGCCCCCAGCATCCCGCGGCGGGTGATGTTCAGTTTGGTGTCGTGGTCCGACATGGTCGTTCCTCCTTTTAGGAAACGGTTTGCGGTTTGGCGTTCGGATGGTTCGCCGGTGGTTGTCCGAGGGGGGTCTTGATCTTGACCGACCCGGTCTTGGCCCGCCGTTTCAGTTGGCGGATGACGACGGGACATTTGCTCTCGGACTGATAGAGCACCTGACAATGCAGGCAGGTGACGCACTCGTTCGGGTTGATCTCGCCGGAGGGGTGGATGGCCTGAACGGGGCATTCGTTGGCGCAGGTCTGACAGGGGTTGCCGCAATCCTTGTAGCGGCGCAGCCAGTCGAACATGCGGATGCGGGCGGGTATCGCCAGCGCCGCGCCCAGAGGGCACAGATAGCGGCAATAGAACCGTTCGATGAACAGACCTATTACCAGCAGACCCACCGCAAAGACCACGAAGGGCCAATCGCGCATGAATTTCAGGATGATCGCGGTCTTGAACGGTTCGACCTCGGCATATTTCTCGGCCAGCGGGATCGACACCATGCTCAGGCCGAACAGCGCCAGGAAAATCATGTACTTGATCGGCCACAGGCGCTCGTTCAGGCCCCAGGGCAGGATCCATTGCGGCACTTTCAGCGCGCGGGCGATCTTGTTGGTCAGCTCTTGCAGGGCACCGAAGGGGCAGAGCCAGCCGCAATAGGCCCCGCGCCCCCAGAACAGCAGCGCGGCGGCCACGGCAAACCATTGGATGAACACCAGCGGGTCCAGCAGAAAGGCATCCCAGGTGAAGCCGCCGCGCAGGCTGCCGGCCAGCGCCATGATGTTCACCACGCTCAGCTGCGCATTCGCGTACCAGCCGATGAAGAACAGTGTCATCGTCAGGAACCCGATGCGGAACCAGTAGAAGACCCGCGCGTTCATCGTGGCGTGGAACTGGAAGAAGAAAGTGATCGTCAGCACCAGCAGCATGGCGCCCAAGACGGCGATCTCGACCTGGCGGTCCTTCCAGATGCGCTGCCACAGGGCCGACTTGGCGACGGCCTCGCCTGTGGCATCGTTCACGACCTTGGGCGCCGCCGCGACCGGCAACAGGTATTGTTCGGGCAGATTGTAACCCAGATCAAAGGTCAGGAAGGTCTTTTCCACCGCGCCGATGGCCCGCTGCACCAGCAGTTGCAGGCGGAACGGTTCGGTCGGGTCGAACTCGGCATCGGCGGGGATCTTGAAGATGTCCAGCTCGGTAAAGCTGGGCGCATCCTCGGCGGCCACCGTGCCCAGGCGACGGTGCTGACGGTCGAAGAACCGTACCGAATTGTCGTCCTGGATCAGCTGGATCCGGTCGAAGATCCCGCCGCGCACATAGCCCGAGCCCTTGAAGCTGTACTTGCCGCGGCCCAGCACCAAGATCGCGTGTTCGCCCTCGTCCAGCCAGTTGACCAGGTTCTGGTACTCGGCCTCGCCCAGCAGCGACTTGCCGATCGAAGGCACCGAGACCAGCGCCACATGCATGTCGATGAAGGTGTCCTCGGGGTTGCCCTTCTCGGGGCGCTTGATCGCGCGCTGGTCGCCGGTGGCCTCGAAGGCGGCGTTGACCTGACCCACGTCCAGCGTCAGCCGCCGGGTCGAGCCGTCGCCCGAGAGCGTTGACCAGTCATGGGTATCGGCCTTGGTCAAATCGACTTCGCGCTGGGGGCCGTCAGCCTGCACTTCGGACAGACCGCCCAGACCCAAGGCGCGGGCCACCTTGATGCCGCCGCGCACAAGGCTGTCATCGATCACCATGATCGTCACGGTCGCACCCGAGATGATGTCCAGATCATGTCCCTCGCCGCCTGTCTCGACCTCGCGTTTGAGGTCCAGACCGGCATAGCCTTCGGTCAGCTCGACCATGCGCGCGTTGGGAATGCCGATCAGAACGATGGGTTCGGAGTGTTTGACCAGCTTGACGCCGGTCAGCACCGCATCACCGTCGATGGCGGCGACGACGTGAATGGGCTTGCCGGAATAGCCGGTGGTGCCCACGAAATCGGATGTGAGAAAGGCCCAGGCGATGGTTTCGCCGCCTTTCAGCACCGGGGCCACCGGCACGTCATCACGCACCGGACCAATGGCATCGGCACCGGGCGACAGTTCGGCGGGTTCGATCTCGGGCAGGAAACTGGCCAGGCTGTCGGCCCGCGCGCCAAGCGCCAGCAGGCAGGACAGGACAAGGGCAACAAGGAAATGGGCTGCGCGGGTCACGACCACGGCGCACCTCCTTCGGTTCGGGTTGACGCCGTGGACGCGCGCGACGCGCGATCGGTTCTGATTTCGGGCGCGGCCGGGGGGCCGCGGGTTTCGGGCCACAGCCGTTCGAAGTTGTACAGATCCAACAGATCAGTGAACGCACACCGTGGGATTTGTACAAACCCGGGCTGTTGCACCTGCGGCAGGTCCGGGGCCGGTGCCGCCGCCGTAATCGCGCACAGGGCGCAATCGGCGCATTTCGGGCAGGGCGCGGTCGGGTCGCCGGTGTCGTCTTCCAGGTCCACCTGGACCCAGACCGCTCCTGCCTCCGAGCAGATCTCCATCCAGGTGCCCTGGCCGGGACTCGCCAGCGCTGGCCCAAGCACCTGCAACATCAAAAGAAAGATGCCCGCCAGCCCAGCTGCCACGCGTGTCGCGCGGACCGGGAGGCTGTGGTTTTGGCGGGCGGCGGGCATGGAGACTCCGACTCGAATTTGATGTTGCCCGAGTCGTAAGGGATTGGCAGGCGGCACGACTTGACTTCGATCAGGTGGTCAAAAAAATGGCACTTCGGCCCTGGGCAGTTCGCTCGGGATCAGCCGTCGGCCTCATCCATCAGCCGCCGCACCCAGCGCCCCGCCAGCCAGCTGGCCGGAACCCCAAGGGGCACACACCAGATCAGCGCGGCCACCGGTGTAACTGCGCCGAACCCCAGCGCATGGGCGATCAACCCGGCCAGAAACAGGTTGATGGCGACGGTCAGCGCCGTCGCCGGATACAACAGAATGGCCAGTTTCCAGACCGGCCAGCGCCTGTCAGTGGCTGGTGCCTTCCGAGAAGGTGATCTTGTTCCAGACATTGTATTTCCCCGAAGGTTTGCGCATTGGCAGGCGTTTGATTTCCTCGAGCGTCTGCGCGTCATAGACGATCACCGCGCCGTCATCCTCCCAGATCGACACCAGCGCATGGGCGCCGTCGCGGGTGAATTCCACATGCGCCACGGTCTTGCCCGGCGCGGGCCGCAGGGTTTTGACGATCGCGAGGCTCTGCTTGTCGATTACATGCATCGCGTCCTTGTTGGGGCCGAAAAACACGTCGGCCCAGACATAGAGCGAGTTCTTGTGGCTGCGCATAAAAAAGCCCGGGCCTTCGGTCTCGATCCGCTTGATCGTTTCCCATGTGCCCATGTCGATGACCGAGATGGTGCCTTCGGTCAGGTGCGGCGTTGCCATCACCGTGGTGCCACCCCGCTGCCAGGTGATGCCCGAGCCCAGATGCGGCATGCCGGGCAGGTCCAGATCCGCCACTTTCTGCCCGATCACGAGGTCGATCACCTGACCGCCCTTGCCATCGCGCGACGCGCCCATGACGTATTCATAGCTCTGGTCGAAAAAGAAATCGTCCAGATAGTCGGGCGTGGTGATCTTGCGGACGGGGAAGGGGTCGGGGTTCTTGAACTGCCCCTCGATCCGGAAATCATGGCCCAGCCCGAATTGCGGCGGGTTGTCGCCATAGAACACTTCCCAGATCTCGGGCACGTCCTTGAGCGCCAGCACGAAGCTTTCGCGCGGCGGGGCCTGGTACACAGCCGAGACCCGGCTGGGCTTGCCCTGCTTGCCCTTGACCTCGACCACCTTGGCCACCGACAGATCCTCGGTCGACAGCAGGGTCAGGCTGTTGGGCAGATAGTTCGCCACGGCCAGCCACTTGCCGTCGCCCGACATGGCGATGTTGCGGCTGTTCAGGCCGGCGCGGATACGGCCCACCTGTTTCAGCGCCCAAATGTCGTATTTCTGCACCCAGCCATCGCGCGACATGATGAACACATAGCGCCCATCGGGGCTGAACTTGGGGCCGCCATGCACGGCAAAGGGGGTTTCGAACCGGTCCAGAACCTCGAACGTGTCGCCGTCCAGAACGCTGACATGGTGATCGCCGGTTTCCACCACCAGCGTGATGTTCATCGGGTCGCTGTCCCAAACCGGCGCATCGACCGGTGCGTAATCGGCATCCAGCGTGCGGCTGGCCATGATCTGTTCGGCATCCCATTCGGGGTCGACCTCCAGCGGAGATTTCAGCCAGCCCGCCAGTTCCTCGATCTGAAGTGAGTCCAGCTCGTGCGCGAAGGCAGGCATCTGGGTCGCGGGGCGCCCTTCGGCGATGACGGCGGCCACGCGGGGGCCGCGCATGCGTTTGAGAGTTTCGGGGATCAGCGCCGGGCCGACGCCGCCCAGCCGCGCCTCGCCATGGCAGCTGGCGCAATGCTCGGCGTAATCCGCCGCCGGGTCGGCCAATGCCAATCCGCCCGCCAGAACCGAGCACATCGCGGCGACCGTCGTGGCGCGGGTCATGCGTCCGCGCGCGGCATTGTTCGATGCGTCAGGGCAGCGGTCGTCAGAAGAACTGATGCGCCGGATCATGGCTTTTCCCCCGGAAAGGCGTGACCTGCAGGCGCTCGCCCGCGCTGTCCACGCCGATTTCGTCATTGGTCAGGTAGCAGGCCGGATCTTCGGCCCACGGGTCGCCGGTCAGCTGCAGGGCCCGGATGCGGGTGTTGCCGCCGCAGACATCCTGCAACCGGCAGGCGCCGCACCGCCCCTTCAACGGGCGCGGCCGTGTGCGCAGCAGGGCCAGCATCGGGTCATCCCCGGACCACAACTCGGAAAACGGAGTGAGTTTGACGTTGCCCACCGTGTAGTCCGACCAGTAGGTGTCGGGATGGACGCGGCCCAGATTGTCGATATTGGCTACGCCCAGACCGCTGGAATTGCCGCCCCAATGGGCCAGGTGCTCGCGCACATGCGCGACGGCGTCGGCGTCGAACCGGGCGGCGGCCCAGTTCAGGAAATACCCGGCATCCGCGTCGTTGTTGCCGGTCACGATGTCCAGCGGGCGTCCGCCCGAGGCGGCCTCCCATGCGCGGGCCAGCAACAGGTCGAGCCCCTGCCGGGTGCGCTGATGTTCCGCGTCCTCGCCCCGGTTCTTGTCGCCGCGCCCGGCATAGACCAGATGCGAGAGATAGAACTTGTCCACCCCCTCGTCGTCGCACAGTTTCAGCAGGTCGGGCAGGTGGTGCTGGGTGCCTTCGGTCAGGCAGAACCGCAGGCCCACCTTGATGCCGCGTTTCTTGCATTCGCGCACGCCGCGCAGGGCGTCATCAAAGGCGCCCTCGACCCCGCGAAACCAGTCATTCGTGGCCCCGATCCCGTCGAGCGAGATGCCGACATAGTTGAAGCCCACGTCGGCGATCATGTCGGCCGTTTCGTCGTGGATCCGCGTGCCGTTGGTCGACAGGGCCAGCATCGGCACCAGCTGGCGCGCGCGTCGGGCGATGTCGAAGAAATCGAACCGGTCCAATGGCTCCCCGCCCGAGAGGATCAGGGCCGGGACGCGAAACTGGCCCAGATCCTCAAGGGTGACCATGGCTTGCTCGTGGCTGAGCTCGCCCGGGAAGGCCACATCCGCAGACACGGTGTAGCAATGGCGGCATTTCAGGTTGCAGCGCCGGGTCAGGTTCCAGATCACCACCGGCTTCACCGGTCCGGGGCGGCGTTTGCGCACCGGCGTCGGGTTGACAAGCTGCTGCATGTATTCGGTCAGGCGGAACATTGGTCTCAGCCTTTCGCTTTCAGGCGCAGCCCGGTTTTCTTCAGGATGCGCGTGGAATAGAGGATGTCGCTGCCCCGGCAGGCCGATCCAAGGATTGCGGCGATCTGGCCGCGTTTCTGTTCGACCTCATCGGGCGAGCTGCCGTGAACCATGGCGAACAGGTTGTAGGGCCAGTCGGGCAGAGCGCGGGGCCGTTCGTAGCAATGGGTGACAAAGGGTAGCGCTCCGATTTGCGCGCCGAGTTCGCCGATCAGGTCGTCCTGCACGTCCCAGACCGTCATGCCGTTCGATGTCATGCCCAGCTTGTAGTGGTTGGGGGCCGCGGCGATCCGCCGGATCACTCCGCGCGCCTTCAACGTGGCCAGCCGATCCAGCAGGGCGGCTTCCTCGATCCCCAGATCGTCGGCGACCTGCGCATAGGGCGCGGGCACCAGGGGCAGCCCGCCTTGGAGAGCCTCGATGATCCGTCTGTCGGTTGCGTCGATCATGCTGCCACCCGGAAGCCGATGAAAAATTCCTGCAGTTTCGGGAACCGGTGAACCGTGAGTCCCGTCTTGCGTTCGATCGCGTCGGCCGTGGCGGTGATCGCCTCGGGCGTTTCGGTCGCCAGAACGAACCACATGTTCAGCCGGTGCGTGCGTTCATAATTATGCGCCACCTCGGGGTGCGCATTGATTTTGGTCAGGACGGTTTCAAACTCGGCCTCGGGCACAGCCATGGCGCACAGGCAGAAATCCCCTCCCATGGCGGCGGCGTCGAAGAACGGGCCGAACCGGGTGATGACCCGGTCGGCCTTCATCCGCGCCAGCCGGTCCAGTAGGTCCTGTTCGGTGATCCCCAGTTCGGCCGCCACTTCGGCATAGGGGCGGGGGGTCAGCGGCAGGTCCTCCTGCAGGCGGTTCAGCAGGCGGCGGTCGGTGTCGTCCAGCGGGGTCATGCGGCGGCCTCTTTCGGTTTGATCAATGCGCCGGTCTGTTTGAAGCACCGGGTCGAGAACAGAACCTTGTGCGCGGCGCCCGCCAGTTCGGGCAGGGCGGCGGCGCCGGCCAGGATACCCCGCGCCTCGGAGCGCGACCGGGCGTGGATCATGGAGTAGAGCCGATAGGGCCACACGCCCTCGACCGGCTGGCGTTCATAGCACAGGGTCACGCCGGGATGCGCGGCCAGTGCGGGGCCCGCGTGGTCGATCCGGTCGGCGGGCAGGTCCCACACGACCATGGCGTTGGCCGACCACCCCAACGCCCGATGCCGCACGATGACCCCAAGGCGTGAGATGACGCCGGCCTTGTGCAACCCCCGGATACGGTCCATCACGTCTTCGGGGGCCCGGTTCAGGGATTGGGCCAGCGCCGCGTAGGGGTCGGCCATCAGCGGCAGCCCCGCGCTGAGCGCCTGCAGGATGTCGCGGTCGCCTTGCCGCAGAACGCTCCGGTCGACCGTACGCGGCCGAGGCACGCGGCGCGAACAATCGGACATGCGAAAACCCAGATCGACGTTGAACGGGCGGACCAGACGCAGGTCCAGCACGCGCAGCCCGGTGCGGTCGCTGATCCGGGCCAGGGTGGCGTCCACATGCGCTCGGTCGGGGCCAGTGGCTACGAACCACAGGTTCCAGTCATCCTCGCGCTGGTAATTGTGGTTCACGCCCGGCTCGGCGTCGATCAGGGCGGCGATCTGTTCCACCTTGTCCTCGGGCGCGGCGACGGCGGCCAGCGTGCTGGCCGAGGCCACGCCGGGCGCGACCGTCGCGCCGACGCGGGTGATGCGCCCGGCGGCGCGCATGCGGTCTAGGCGGTCGATCACCTCGGCCTCATCCAGCCCCAGCGCCGCGGCCAGCACTTGGAACGGTCGGTCGGTGACGGGAAAATAGCGCTGCCAGTCGTCCAGCAGCCTGCGGTCGATCGGGTCGGTGATATGGCACATCGCTTACAGCCCCGTTCTGTGCGCACGCGCGGTGAAGAAGATGCCCGAGGGGCTGTCGGCCGGGATTTCCCGCAGCTTTTCAAAGCTGTGGGTGTCATAGACCATGATCTTGTTGGCATCGCGCACGCTGATCCAGACCTCGTGCCCACGCGGGGTGAACTCCATGTGCAGCACCGCCGGGCCGGGTTTGAACTCGTGGATGACCTGTTTGCTGACCGTGTCGATCACCTGGATCGTGTCGTTCAGCGGGTGGGCGAAGTTCACCCAGACCTGCCGGCCGTCGGGCCGCGCCATGGCAAAGACGGGCTGGCCATACGTCTGGGTGCGCCCGGTTTCCGTGAGTGTGTCGGCATCGACCCAGAGCACTTGGTGATGGCCGACGGCCGGCAATACGAATTCGGCGCCCGTATGCGCCCAGCCTTCCAGATGGGGCATCTTGTAGACGGGCATCTCTTGTTGGCCGCGCCCATAACCGGGCAGCACCCGGATCGGTTCGGGCGTGTCGTCCCACAAATCCAGAGCGGTCAGCCCGTCCTGCCCGAACAGGCCGGTGATGTAGGTGCGGCCATTGGCGGTGATCAGTGCGTCATAAGGATTTTTACCCATGTCGGTGATCTTGGTGATCTGAGGGTCGGTGCCGCGGGCGAAATCGGCGATCCAGGTCTCGCCCGTATCCCACATGGTGAACACGAAACGGCGGCCGGGTGCATCGACAAGGCCGATGGTCTTGCTGCCGGTAGGGATGTCGGCCACCAGATCCAGCGTGTCGGCGTCAAAGACGCGCACCCCGCCGGGTTCATAATTCGACACCGCCACCAGCTTGCCATCGTCAGAGATCGCCCCACCGATGGCGTTGCCGGCCTGTACGACGCGCTTGGCGATCTGACGGGTCACGATATCGACTTTGGTCAGCCCGCCGTCGCGCCCGAACACATAGGCAAAACGTTCATCCGGCGAATAGACCAGCGAGGCATGGGACAGATCGCCCAGCCCCTCGATCCGTGCCAGCGCGGCGCGGTCGGACTGATCGACCAGCAGGACCGAACCGGCGGCCCGCTCGATCACCAGCCCCAGGTCTCCGGTGGCGGTGGGTTCGGCATGGGCTGCGGTCATCAGCAGCGATGCCGCGAGGCCAAGGACAAACTGTTTCATTGCGCCTCCGGTTTCAGCAGATAACGGGTGATCCATTCGGCCTCTTCCTCGGTGATAAGGGGCCGCCAGGGCGGCATGGCCGTGTCGGGGATGCCGTCCAGGATTACGCCGGTCAGGATTTCGGGGTCATAGTGCTGCAGGTTTCCCGCACGCAGATCGGGGCCCAGCCCGCCTTTCAGGGTCAGTCCGTGGCAGGACCCGCAATCCTGATGCACCAAACGTTTCAACGCGTTGGGATCCAGCGTGTCGGCGGCAAAGGCCGAGGTGGCAACCAGCACGGCGGCGGTCAGCACCGCGCGCCCGGGCCAGTCCCGGCGGGCCGGTTCAATGGGCAGAGTCCTAGCCATGAGCGTGCTCCAGCAACTCGGCAACGGGCCGTTCGGCATACAGCGACACGACCTTGCCGATGATGAACAGGGTAGGGGCGGCCAGACCGGCCGCGCGCACGTCGGCGGCGACACGGTCCAGACGCGAGACAAGGCGGCGCTCGTCCGGGGTGGTCGCCTTGCCGACGGCCAGGACGGGGGTCGATCCCGGCAGATTCTCGGTCATCAGGCCCATGGCGATCTGGCCGATATTGGCGACGCCCATGTAGATGACCAGGGTGGTGTCAGGGTCCGCCAGGCGCTTCCAGTCGAGGTCCAACACCTTGTCGGCCTGACGATGGCCGGTGACATATTGCACCGATGTGGCCAACCCGCGATGGGTCAGCGGCACGCCGGTCGAACAGCTTGCCCCCTGCGCCGCGGTGATGCCGGGCGCGTATTCCACGGCGATGCCATGGTCCGTCAGAAACGCCGCCTCTTCCGAACCGCGGCCAAAGATCATCGGATCGCCCCCCTTGAGGCGGGCAACCCTGTGGCCCGCGCGGGCCTGTTCCAGCAGGATCTGGTTGATCCGGTCCTGCGGCACGGTATGGCATTTGGGCGCCTTGCCCACGGGGATAAGCCGCGCGCCGGGGGCGTGCATGGCCAGGATCTCGTCCGAGACCAGGCGGTCGTAGACCACCACATCCGCCTCGCGCAGCATCCGCAGGGCGCGCAGGGTCATCAACTCGGGGTCTCCGGGTCCGGCGCCGATCAGAAAAACCTTACCGCTCATGGTGCAATCTCGCTTGGTCTGAATGTCATCGGGACCCGGGTGTTCCGGTAGGTTCCGAGCGCGGACAGAGCGGCGGATCGGGACATTGCTGGGGTGGCCGGGCGTGTCATGGCCGCAGACTGGCGCATTCGCAAAGGGGCCTCCTTGACATAAGTTAAGGAGCGCGGGATTTGCGCCCGCGCTCCTGTTGTTTGCCTGTATGTCTGCCTGCGTTCAGGGTTCGACGGTGACCATACCGACCATGTTCTGGGTTTCCCAATGAGGGCCGCACAGATAGTCCTGCGGGCCGGGCTCAAGGAACGTCATCTCGACCGACTCCTCGGGGAAGATGCGGTCGGATTCGGGCTGGCTGCCGTCCTTTAACAGCACCGAATGGCTGGTGCGCTTGTCCACGTTGACCCAGCGAACCGTGGTGCCGGGCTTGACCGTGATCCGGGCCGGGCAGAAGTTGTACTTGTACATCAGCACCACCTCGGCATCCTGCGCTGCGTCAGAGGGTTCGCCGAAGAGTTCGACATAGCGCGCCTCGGCCTCGGCGCAGATCTGGTCGGTTTCATCGGCCAGGGCCGGCAGGGCCGCAACAAGGGCCAGGACTGCGGTCAGATGGGGCTTGGTCGTCATGGTCGCATGTCTCCTCGGCTGTGGAAAAGGGGCCGGATTGCCGGCCCCCTTTTCGCTACTGTTTGACCACGTTGATTTCGGCGCTGTCGTCATCCAGCGCGAGGCTGGTGTTCAGCGTGACGTGGTGGAACCGCGCCGCCGTATGGTCATCGTGGATGGCAAAGCCCACCGTGTAGGTCTTGCCCGGCTCCAGCGGGACGTCGCCCGGCGCGCCCGAGTTCAGCGGACGCGAGAATACCACCGTCCACATGCCGCCCGACAGGCTGGCCGAGGCCGAGATCTCGCCATCATTGACCACGCGCTGTTCCAGCAGATAGCCGTTGGTGGCGCTGCCGTCGGCATAGACGCGCATCAGGTCAAGGAAAGTGCCGTCCTGCAGGTACTGCGCGATCTGCTCTTCGGCCTGCAGCTTGTCCCAGCCGCCCAGCGGCTTGCCGCGCCGGCCTTTGACTTCGACCTCGGTGCGGCTTTCGCTGATGTACTTGGTGACGGTGTCCTTGGCCGTCAGGCGCGCGGCCACGTCCGGGTTGGCGGCGATGGTTTCGGCATCGGGCGCAAAGGGCATATAGGTGTTGTCGGCGTGGCACGAGGCCCAGCACCCCACCTGTTCGCCCAGCTCGATCCCGGTACCGGTGATCATCATGGCGACCTTGATCGGGTTGTCCGGGTCCATCTTGCCGCCGTCGACGAAGGGCACGGGATTGTGACCCGCATCCGCCCATTGCAGCCGGATATACAGGTTTTCGTCGTCATGCGCGGCCTGAACTGTGGCGTCGATCACCCCGCGCTTGCCGGGGATCGGGGTCGGTTCGAGATCACCGCCGGCGACGATCTTGTTGCCGATCGCGTCCAGCTCCTTGGCGTGGCAGGTCGAGCACTGGTCGCCACCCTTGGTCAGCGGGCGTGCGCCGCCGTGGGTCTTGCCGTTCTGTACCCATTCGAACGAAGCCTGTCCCGGATAGAACAGTTTCAGATCGGTGCTGGCCACGGCGTTCCAGTCGATGTTGCCGCCCACGTCGCTGCCGCCCGAAGCCGCGGCGTCGGTTGCGGTGCCATCGGCCTTGGCGCGCTCCTCGGCCACTGCAGCGTCGACCGCGGCGGCGATCTGCGCCTGCACAGCCTCCTGCTGGGCCTTGCGGGCGGCTTTCTCGGCTTCGGCCTCGGCGGCCTCCTTGGCTTCGATCCGTTCCAGGCTGGCCAGGTATTCCGGCGGGATCGGACGGGCGAAATCCGGGTTCGGGGCTTCGAGCTCTTCCAGGAAATCTTCGGGTGCGCGGTCACGGATGTTCGAGTGTGCGATACCCTTGTGGCAGTCGATGCAGGTCTGGCCGACCTCCATCGCGTTCAGGTGCTGCTGCCGGGCGCGGGGCTTCTGGAACTCGGGCATCATCGACTCGAAATCGTGGCAGTTGCGGCACTCGCGCGAGTCGGTCTTTTTCATCCGCTGCCATTCGTTCATGGCCAGGTGGATGCGCTTGGCCTCAAACTTCTCGGGCGTGCTGATCGAGCCGACCATCTTGCCGTACAGCTCTCTCGACGCTTTGATCTTGCGGATGATCTTGTGGGTCCAGTCCTTGGGCACGTGGCAGTCCGAACAGACCGCGCCCACGCCCGAGCGGTTCACGTCATGGATCGTGCCCTTGTACTCGGTATAGATGTAGTCGCGCATCTCATGGCACGAGACACAGAATTTCTCGGTGTTGGTGGCTTCCATGGCGGTGTTGAACCCGCCCCAGAAGATGATGCCGGCGACAAAGGCGGCGGCGATGCCGGCCACGGGCATTCCCCACAGGAAATACCGGCGCCAGATCGGTTTTTTCTTTTCCGGTTCGGACTGGGTCATGTCCAGGCTCCGTTTTGGCTGTCTTGTCTGGCCTTGGGTGTCAGGCCGGTGAAATTGGCTGAGGT
>NZ_JBQFUU010000005.1:0-374234 GCF_056539345.1 Ruegeria sp. BB9
AGCAGCCCGGTAGCTCGTCAGGCTCATAACCTGAAGGTCGCAGGTTCAAATCCTGCTCCCGCAACCAAACTCAAAAAATCAAACTACAGCCCGAAAACCCAAAATTGATCCACTGGATCAATTGCTCAACGTCTTCACCGCGTCAGGCTCAAAACCAGAAGGCGCAGATTCAAGCTGCGCAGTTTCACAAAACGCTTACAAGAATTTTCATGCCCTTCGCAATTTAATGATGTCTCCGTACTGTAAATTAAGTAAGTCTCATCGAATGTTCGTTGCTTAGCCAACACAGAAGCACAGGTCCGCAGCCTAAGGTGACAACATGCTGTCGAATTTTGGATGGAAGTGGTTAAAGCTTTTGCTAAACCGCCAACAGAAAACTGAAGGCGATGCGCTTCGCGTGTTGTCGGATGATCTTGGCCACTATCGAAGCGTACTTGAGGTGCGCTGCGTAGACGCTGCGGGAGAAGAGATCCCCTGGTACGCATACTCGGCGATTGAATACATCGATTCGTATGATTTGAACGGAGTTCGCGTTCTGGAATATGGCAGTGGGCACTCCTCAGTGTTTTATGCAAAACGTGGCGCGATGGTCACCGCGATTGAGCATAATCAAGGATGGTATGATGAGGTGTCAAAAACGCTGGCCCGATCAGCAGGGTTTGACATTCATCTCGCCACCGAACCCGAAACATATACCCGGCGACCTGAAGTGGCAGATGCGGATATCGTGGTGATCGATGGAACACATCGCCGTCTTTGCACAGCGTATGTCTTAGAAGAGGTAAAGGCCGGTCGAGCTGTTCCTGCGCTGATTGTCCTCGACAATTCTGAACGCTACCCAAGGGTTCTGGCTTCTCTCGATGCTGCAATGAGGTGGCCTCGTGCTGATTTCACCGATTTTGCCCCTATCAATGCGTATCGGCAGGTCACTTCGATCTATTTCAATCCCGCTCGTCAGATCTCGCGCCGTAGGGCGCCAGCTCCGATTGGCGGTCTGGGAGAGATTGCGCCGGATGACGGACCGCTTTAAGGCACGTGTATTCGTATTACTGACTGATAAGGGTTCTCATAGGCTGAGCCAATGCGTGCCGGGGCAAAGCTGGCCTCGGCATGGGCGCGGGTCCAAGGCCGCTGGGTGTGGCGGGTATGCCAGGGCACCCATCTCGCGATCGGCTACAAGATTAGGTAAGCCTCCCGTGGCAATACCAACTAGGGGCATGCCTCAGGCCTAGGCTTTGACACCCGTGTTGGGCAGATTGTCCTGCAAAGAGCCCAGCGCAAATAGGTCAGCCTCGGCATAGACAGCTTAGCTTTGCGCACCTAAAGCTTCTCACCAAGGGTTGGCAGAACATGCTCTCAAATGCGAAGGGTTGTAGTGTTGAGAGATCTTTGGGGTGACGCCAAATGTCTCGGTAGTTTTGGTCACAAAAAACCAAACTTGGTTTTCTCAAGCAACTCACTTACTTAAATCGGATGCGAAGCGCGCGCCTTAGAGTGCCACCGCAGACTGCGCTCGTGGAAAAACATGCTTGTTGAGCATGCATATTCAAGTGATCTTGCGTGCAGATGTCAGTGCACTTGTAGAAAGACGGTTGTGATGAATATTCTTTTCACTTTTGACAGAAATATGATCGCGCCATTGTCGGCGGCGCTTTATTCACTTGCTGCCACAAATGTTCGAAGTGATTTGGAATTGTATCTCGTGCATGGTTTTCCCGCATGTGACGAGCTGTTTAGGCTGCAAACCTTTTGCAACGACATAGAGCTCCGCACCCAATTCATTGAAATCTCAAACAACGCGTATTCGGAGATTTGGGGCACCTTGCGGGATGAACCGCATATTTCATCGGCGGCGCTCTACCGGTGTTCTTTGGGGAGCATTCTTCCAAAGACTGTTACCCGGGTCTTGTACTTAGATTGCGATACTTTGGTACTCAGTTCTTTGGCGGAACTATATGATCGAGATCTCGGTGGCAGCATAGTTGCGGCATATCAGGTTGGCAACGCACTTCATGAGGATTTGGGCGTGGGTCCGTCACAGTATTTCAGCTCAGGCGTTATGTTGATTGATCTAAACCTCTGGCGGAAACAAAACGTCGAAAAACGTGTGTTTGAAGTTCTTACAACCATGTCCGATCGGCTTGTCTGGCATGATCAATGCGCGCTGAATATCGCACTTGCAGGACAAGTCATGGGATGCGAGCGGAGATACAATTATACATTTTACCCTACACGTTTGATCGGCGATTTTGAGGTGCCGGTTATCCTTCATTTTGCGGGTTCCGTTAAACCGTGGACTGCGCCTCTTAAGCACCCTTGGGGCGGCATCTATTGCGAAATGGCCGGGCGCACGCCTTGGGCCGAACAACTGGATTTATCGCCCGATGCTGGAATGTCACCGAAGCGCAGATATCGCCGCCATTTGCTAAGGCGCTTTGGTTTGCACTGGCTCGCCCGTCGGATTTAGCTCACGAGAAACTGTGCTTGGAACCGGCCGCAGAGTACTACTTCATCGATCTTGCCACTCGCGCGGCGGATTTGTTGCCTTTCTCTCAGGCGAATTTTTGCACTAGGATCAACCGCCTATCTTGACATAGCAGCGGACCACTTCAGTGGTTGAAGACTGCAATTCTGTCGGATGTAGTAAATCTATTGTATTGCCAACCCAAAAGGGTCAACTGTCGGCGGTTTCATGCTCCCGCAACCAGCACAGTCGAACAAAACACCGAACGAGCCGCCTCAGGGAGGCATTGCTCGCCTTCCACCGCTCATTTTGCGCCAACCCAACCATCGCAGCCATACAAAAGGTAATACACGCGCAAAATGCGCAAGAATTGCAGCGCGCCACCAAAATATCTCAGCACCTGTCGAAATCTGAGAAAACCCGGCGTCCTTGGAGCACGAACCTGAAAACCGGAAGGACGATAGATGGTTTTTTTAACGACACCGATTTATGCGCTGCTTGTGGCGCTGGTTCGGCTCATCTTATGGTTTCGTGTCTCGGGGATGCGGTCGGCCACGGGCCAATCCATCGGCGTTGGCGGCGACATGGCACTGATGTTGCGCGTGCGCCAACACGGAATCTGCCAGGACTGGGCGACCTTCATATTGATATTGATGATGCTGGGCGAAGGGGGCGGAACACCAGCGCTTTACCTCAACGCGGCGGGCATCTTGCTGGTGACCGGACAAGTTGCGCATCCTTTCGGGCTGAAGATTGACAATGCCGCCCACCCGCTGCGCTATGTCTGTAATGGCACCAATATTTTGGCTGCGCTGATCATGGTGATTTGCATCGCAGCCCGGGTCTCCAGTCTTTGACCCAGAACTTTTTCAAAGGATTGTTGCTATGAAATACATGATGTTGATCTACACTGACCCCGCGCAGGAACCGGCCTATGGCACCCCGGAATTTGACGAGATGATGAGTGGCTTCTTTGCCGCCAATGAGCGGATGAAAGCGGATGGTGTTCTTCGCGATGGCGAGGGCCTGCAAGGGATCGAAACTGCGACCACCCTTCGGATCCGCTCCGGAAAAGTTGAAACCATGGACGGGCCCTATGCCGAAACGCGGGAGCATTTGGGCGGATAATATGTGGTTGACGTTGCTGACTTGGATGCGGCGCTGAAATACGCGGCACTGATCCCGGCCGCCAACTACGGCACAATCGAGGTTCGGCCTCTGATGGACTACAATCCGGCTGGATAATCCATGAAGAACGCCGCCCCCAAAGCGTTCGCAGTTGGACATGTCATTGATGATGTGTTGCGGCGGGATCGGGGGCTGCTTTTGGCCGGTCTGATCAACCGGTTGGGTGACTTCCAACTGGCCGAGGACGCACTGCAGGAGGCCGCAATCTCGGCCGTGAAACACTGGAGCCGCAACGGAGTTCCGGACAACCCGACCGCATGGTTGATGCGGGTTGGTTTGAACAAGGGCATCGATCGCATTCGAGCGCAACACAGGGAGGGACGGAAAACAGCAGCCCTGGCCATAACCCTGCCGGACTCTGTGACGGACGATATGTCTGAGCAGATACCGGATGACCGGTTGCGTCTGATCTTCACCTGCTGTCACCCCGCGCTGGACCAGAAATCACGCACCGCGCTGACCTTGCGCACGGTCTGCAACCTGACCACACGGGAAATCGCCGCGGCATTTTTGGACAACGACCAGACCATGGGCCAGCGCCTGTCCCGAGCCAAGGCCAAGATTCGCGCCAAGGGGATTGGCTACTCTTTTCCCGATCCGAAAATCTGGCCGGAACGTTTGGAAACGGTGCTGACGACCCTCTACCTGATCTTCACCACCGGATACGTGACCGAGGATACAGGACCGCGGGACCTCTGCCACGAAGGTATCTACCTTGCGCGGGTTCTGCGGGACCTCCGACCGGGAGAGCCGGAAATCGAAGGTGCGCTGGCCCTGATGCTATTGACCGATGCCCGCCGCCCTGCGCGTATCGACGCTGATGGCGCTATGGTGCCCGTAGAGGATCATGACCGAACACTTTGGCAGCAGGATCAGATACGTGAGGCGCAGGGCATCCTGGAAACTGCGGTCGACCAAAGAAAGCCGGGACCGTTTCAACTCAAGGCCGCCATTGCGGATTGCCACATGATGGCGCCGGCCCCGGATCGGCGGCAGATGTCGCTGCTGTATCAGTCCTTATGGGCCTGCGAGCCAACCCCGGTGGTTGCCCTGAACTGGGCCGTCGTGATGGCCGAGGCAGGTCATGCCCAACTGGCCTTGGACAAGCTGGACAGCCTACGGCCCGATCTTGATGATTTTCAGCCCTGGCAGGCGGCCCGCGCGCATATTCTGCAGAAGACGGGCCGCACCGCCGCGGCTGCCGCGGCCTATCGGCAGGCCATAGAGGCCGCACCGAATCTGGCGTCCAGAAAGTTTCTGCAACAAAGACTGCAGCGGCTCGCGCATTGAGGATCTGACAAGATCAGGAGCCATTGCGCCGATTGCTAGGACCGGGACTCAGCTAGTGCCTTCCGTGTGGGCCAGCATTTCCTTGCCGACCCGCCGATAGTTCACGAAGGAATTGGCGCTCATGACGACAAAGAAGCTGTCCATATCAATCATGACATAGCCCATTTCCAGAAGTTCGCGGGTCAGAGCCGTGATGTCCTCCTGGTACAGCCTTCTCCGGCCACACAGTTCACGCAGCAGCTTCTGCGGGATGCGATACCGGCCCGAGGCCTTTCCTCCGAATTCCCGGGTATAGAGCCCGGCCAGGGTTTCTGCGGCATTCGTGAAGTCAGACATTCTACATCTCATATTATTTTGTCTATAGACAAAAAATTATCACCTATGTAAAGGAACGACAACCCAATTGAATGGCTAAGGCATGGACGGAAACGTAGACATTCCCTCAACCGACGAAGAGCTTTCGGTTCGGATCAAGGAAGCGGTCGAGCAGTCCAATGCGTCCGAGCTTGAGGCGCTTCTGGATCCGCTGACCAGCAGCGAAGCCCTGCGCGAAGTTCTTCAGCTGACACCGGCTGAGCGCGATACCGTTCTGGAGATCGTTCCCGTTGGGCTTGCCGCGGAACTGGTCGAAGAAGCGCCAAACGAGATGGCGGTCGAGCTTGTGGAACGCCTCAAGCCCGAGCGTGCTGCCGAGATCATCGAACAGCTGGATTCGGACATTCAGGCCGACGTTATCGGCGAGTTGGATACGCCGGATGCCGAGGCCATCCTGTCCGAAATGGACGCTGAAGAGGCTGCGGATGTCCGCCTGCTCAGCACATTCGAGGATGACACCGCTGGCGGTCTGATGATGACCGAGGTGTTCAAGTTCCGCGACACGCAGACCGTTGGCAATGTCCTGCGCGAACTTGCTTCGGACGACGAGGATTTTGAAAGGTATCGCGGGCAGCACCCCTATATTGTCGATTCCGAGGGGCGCGCCGTTGGCGTGGTATCGCTGCGCAGCCTGCTGACCGCCAAGCGCAGCGAAAAGCTGACAAGCATCATGGTTCAACCTCTGACCGTGACCGTGGACACCCCGTTGGAACAGCTGGAAGACGTGTTCAACGATCACCCTTTCCTGGGGGTGCCGGTGGTTTATGCCGACGGAGTCCTAGCGGGTGTCGTGTCCCGCACGGCGGTGGCAGAAGCCATTTTGGAACGCTCGGAAAGTGAAAGCCTCAAACGTCAGGGTGTGGTTGGCGACGAGTTGCGCTCGATGCCTTTGTCGGTGCGGTCCCGTCGCCGGCTGGCCTGGCTTGCGGCCAACATCGTACTCAACATCATCGCGGCCAGCGTGATCTCGGCCTACGAAGAGACTCTGGCCGCCGTGATCGCGCTGGCCATCTTCCTGCCGATGGTATCGGACATGAGCGGCTGTTCCGGCAACCAGGCTGTCGGCGTCACCATGCGCGAACTGAGCCTTGGATTGGTACGGCCGCAAGATGCCGTGCGGGTCTGGATCAAGGAGATTTCGGTCGGGGTCATCAATGGGATCGCGCTAGGTGTTCTGATCGGGCTGGTCGCGTGGTTCTGGAAAGGCAATCCGGCCCTGGGTTTGGTGATTGGTACTGCGCTGGCACTCAACACGATGCTGGCGGTATCCATCGGCGGTGTTGTTCCTTTGCTGCTGAAGCGGATCGGACAGGACCCGGCCGCCGCAAGTGGCCCGCTGTTGACCACGATTACGGACATGGCCGGCTTCTTCTTCGTGCTGAGCCTTGCAACCCTTATGATGCCCTGGCTGGTGTGATCATGGCAAACGTATCGGACAAGGGTCAGCCGCAGATGCCGAAAGTCATTGGTTGGATGGAATACATCGACCTTCCCGACCTGCCATTGAACGACATCAAGGCCAAGATCGACACCGGCGCCCGCACGTCAGCGCTGCATGCAACCGACATTCGGCGGTTTCAACGGGACGGACATCACTGGGTGTCCTTCCTGACGGAGGTGCCGGGCGGAGAAGGCATGATCCGTATCGAGGCTCCGATCAAGGAACGGCGCAACATCAAGAACACCAGCGGAATTCCTGAAAACAGGATCGTCATCCGAACCACCATCCGGTTGGGCGACGAAACCTGGCCGTTGGACCTGTCTCTGACCGATCGCACGAACATGACCTTTCAGATGATCGTGGGCCGGGCGGCGCTGAAGAACCACGCAATCGCCGTTCACACCAAGCGCGCGCATCTGTTGCGCGGCAAACCAAAACACCAGGACAAAGGGGATTTGTCATGAAGATTGCCATGCTGGCGCGCAATGCCAACCTGTACACGCACCGCCGCCTCAAGGAAGCGGCCGAGGAGCGTGGGCATCAGCTCGACATCATCGACACCCTACGGTGCTACATGAACATCGCAACCCGTCGCCCCGAGATCTATTACAACGGCGAAAAGCTGACGGGGTATGACGCGGTGATTCCGCGGATCGGTGCCTCGGTCACCTTCTACGGAACCGCAGTGCTGCGTCAGTTCGAAATGATGGGTGTCTACCCGTTGAACGAAAGCGTCGCCATCGGTCGGTCGCGCGACAAGCTGCGGTCGATGCAGTTGCTGGCCCGCGACGGTGTCGGTCTGCCCGTCACAACCTTTGCTCACGACCCCAAACAGACCGACGAGGTGCTGAGACTGGCCGGTGGCGCGCCCATCGTCATCAAGCTGCTGGAAGGGACGCAAGGCATCGGTGTGGTTCTGGCCGATACGGACCGGTCCGCCAAATCGGTTGTCGAGGCGTTCCGCGGCGCGGGTGTGAACATCCTGCTGCAGGAGTTCATCAAGGAAGCCGGCGGAACCGACATTCGGGCCATCGTGGTGGGCGGCAAGGTTGTCGCTGCGATGAAACGCACCGGTGCGGAGGGCGATTTCCGCTCGAACCTGCATCGCGGGGGTTCGGCCAAGGTGGTCAAACTGACACCGGAAGAGCGTGCAACGGCCGCTCGCGCGGCCAAGTCGATGGGCCTGAATGCCTGCGGCGTCGACATGCTGCGCGCCAATCACGGCGCTGTGGTGATGGAGGTCAATTCCTCGCCGGGTCTGGAGGGCGTGGAAAAAGCCACGGGTCTGGATATTGCCGGAAAGATGATCGAGTTCCTGGAAAAGAACGCAAAAGCCGGAGCCACCAAGACCAAGGGCAAAGGGTAACGGCATGGCAAAGCGGCAGCCATTCACGATCGGCCACGCCACGGTGGCGCCGGGATCGCGGCTTACCGTGGATCTGCCGGTCAGCGTTCTGTCGGACCATACCCCGGTGACCATGTCCGCGCATGTGGTGCATGGCCGACAGGACGGGCCCACCGTTTTTGTCAGCGGTGGGGTGCATGGTGATGAGGTGATCGGCGTCGAGATCATTCGCCGTCTGTTGCGTGCGCCCAACCTGGCGACATTGAAAGGCACGCTGATCGCGGTGCCGATCGTGAATGCGTTCGGCTTCATCAACCATTCCCGCTATCTGCCCGACCGTCGCGACCTGAACCGGGTGTTTCCCGGCAGCGAGAACGGGTCGCTGGCCTCGCGGCTGGCGCATCTGTTCATGACCGAAATCGTCGCCCGCTCGGATCTGGGGATCGATCTGCATTCGGCGGCGATACATCGCACGAACTATCCGCAGATCCGGATCTCGCCCGACAACCCTCGGACCAAGGAACTGGCCAGCGTTTTCGGAGCACCGATCGTCATCCAATCTCCCCTGCGCGATGGATCATTGCGCGGCGCGGCGAAGGCGCAGGGGAAAGATATTCTGTTGTACGAAGCGGGCGAGGGTCTTCGCCTGGATGAACTGTCGATCCGCGCGGGCCTTGCAGGCATTCTGCGGGTACTGAGGCACATGGGGATGGTTCCCGCCAAGCGGATCTCCAAGCCCAAAGCGGCACCGCAGTTCTGTTCGTCAAGCAAGTGGTTGCGCGCCCCGATGGGTGGGATCCTCCGGATTTACAAAGCGGACGGTGAACTTGTCCGCAAAGGTGATCTGTTGGGTGCCGTATCGGACCCGTTCGGCGAAGCCAGCGAGGACATCATCGCTCCGTTCGACGGATTGATCGTCGGGCGTGCGGTCATGCCTGTGGTGAATGAGGGCGATGCCGTGTTTCACCTGGGGCGGGTCGGGTCCGTGGAAAAGGCCGAAGACTCGATGGAAGACATCAACGCGCAGCTGGAAGATGATCCCATGTTCGACGAGGACGAGATCATCTGAACGGTCCGACACGGATAGGAGACTGGCAATCCAGACACTTGGGGCGGCCTTGGTCGCCCCTCTATTATCCCAGGCGTTTCTTGAACCTGAGCGTCGCGGCCAGCATCCCAAGGACGGCAAACCCGATCATCCACAGGATGTCACCGCGCAGAGCGTAAAGCGTTGCATCCCGCAGAACCACGCCGCGGATCATGTCCATGAAATGGGTGGCCGGCAGCACTTGGGAGATCACCTGAACCGGCTTGGGCATCCCGTCGAACGGGAACATGAATCCCGACATCAGGATCGAAGGCAGCAGAACGAAAATCGTCATCTGCATGGACTGCAGCTGGTTCTGGGCCAGTGTCGAGATCACTAGGCCAAGCGACAGGCTGGCGATGATGAACAGAAGCGTTACCACCAGCAGCGGGATCATCCCTCCGTTTATGGGGACGTCGAACAGGAAATGTCCCAGCCCGAGGATGATCGCGACCTGCAGCAAGCCCAAGAAGATGTAGGGAATGATCTTGCCGATCATCAGTTCGATGGATTTGACCGGGGTGTTGATCAGCATCTCCATGTTCCCCCGCTCGCGCTCTCGGACAATGGCGGCCGAGGTGAACAGGATCATGGTCATGGTCAGGATGACACCCACAAGCCCGGGCACGATGTTCACCGCCGAACGTTGCTCGGGATTGAAATACAGCGTGACCTCGAAGGTCGGGACCTGACGGTTTGGCGGCTGTCGCAGCAATTCGGTCAGTGGCATGCTGCGCAGGGATTTGATGGCGCTGGCCACCATGGTGTCCGACCCGTCCACGATCCAATGAGCCACGGGGCGGCTGGATGTCTGGTTCGTCGCGTTGGGCAGACCCAATCCGATGGACGGGCTTCGGGCAAGCCGGTCATCGACGTCGGGCGGAATGATGAACGCGGCGCGCACGGTGGACTCGGTGATCGCCTGTTCGGCTTCTTCCGGGGTCGAGAAGACCTCGGTGATGGTCACGACCTGCGTAGCCTGAACGATCTGAGCCAAGGTCCGGGACAGCGACGAATCGGCCTGATCCACGATCCCGACCGGTATATGGCGGATGTTGGTGTTGATTGCGTATCCGAACAACAGCAGCTGGATTAGCGGGATCATGATGACCATGGCAAAGGTCATCCGGTCGCGCCGCAGTTGCAGCAGCTCTTTCTTGAGAACGGCGGTGATGCGGCGGAGCGATTTCATTGGGCGGGCCCCTTCGTCGCGCTGACGAACACGTCTTCCAGATTGGGGCGCTGCATCGACATCGTCACGTTGGGAAAGTCCGAAAGGCGCGACGTGATCATCGCCATCGGTTCGGTTTCCGACTTGTCCACCAGAACGCGCAATCGGGCACCCACCTGCGCCGTCGACAGCACCTTGGGCGTGTCGTCCAGCAGGTGTTTGACCTGCCGCAGCCCCTCACCCTCGACCTCGATCACGGTGGCGTTCAGGTCTTCCATCAGTTGCCGGGGCGATCCATCCGCCTTTTTCACCCCATGCTCGAGAATGGCCAGCTTGTGACACCGTTCCGCCTCGTCCATGAAATGCGTGGACACGATCATCGTCGCGCCCTGATCGACCAGGTCGAACAGCTGTTCCCAGAAAGACCGGCGGGTTTCGGGGTCGACGGCCGATGTCGGCTCGTCCAGAAACAACAGCTTGGGGCCGTGCAGCACCGTGGCCGCCAGCGCCAGTTTCTGCCGCTGCCCGCCGCTCATGCTGCCGCTCAGTTGATTGGCGTTTTCGGTCAGGTCGTAGGTTGTCAGCAGTTCGTCGATCCGGTCGGCAGATTTGCGGCGCGGCATCCCATAGATCTCGGCGGCAAAGCGCAGGTTCTCCAGCACCGTCATGTCGCGGTAATACGAAAAGATCTGCGTCATGTACCCGATTTCATTCTTCAGCGGCTCGGCGTATTGCGGCATCGGTCGGCCCAGCACCGAGACGGATCCGCTGCTGGGCGTCAGCAGTCCGGTCAGCATTCGCATCGTCGTTGTCTTGCCGCAGCCGTTCGGGCCCAGAAACCCATAGATCTGACCCTGGCGTATCTCCAGGTCCAGGTTGCTGACGGCTGTCTTTTCCTTGAATCGGCGCGTCAGACCCTGGGTCGAGACCACCAGATCACTCATGGCATCTTCACCTGAACGGGAACGCCCGCAGGCAGATCTCGGGCGGTTTCCGGCAGGTCGATTTCTGCCAGATAGACCAACCGCGTCCGATCATCCTTGTTCAACCCGTAGTAGGGGGTGAAGGACGGGTCGTCGCTGACCCATCGCACGGTGCCCGTCAGAGGTTGGTCCAGCCCGTCGACCCGAACCTCGAGAGAGTCTCCGGGAGCGATGTCCACCCGGCTGGGTTCGGGGACATAGACGCGGGCGAAAGGGGCCGCGCCGGACACCAACACCGCGACCGGGCTGCCCTGGGCGACCCGTTCCCCCAGGTTCCAGGGAAGGGAATCCAGGATGCCGTCCCGTGTCGCAACAACCGTCAGGTCATCCAGAACGGTCTGCTCGGCGGCAACCGCCGCTTCGGCCGCCCGCACATTGGCCCGGGCAACCGACAGATCTTCGGGGCGGGTTCCGTTTTCCAGTTCTTTCAGGGACTCCCGAGCGCTTTCCAGTGCCGCCCGAGCGGAATCGCGTGCGGCAATATCCTGGTCCAGGCGCGCCTGGCTGACGACCGAGTTGACGACCAGCTGGGAATTCCTCTGATACACGGCCTCTGCGTCCAGCAGACGCGCCTCGGCACCGGCGACGTTGGCGCGCGCGATCGCAATCTCTTCCTCGCGCGGGCCGACTTCCAGTTTCAGTAGCGTGGCCTGCGATTTTTCCAGTTCCGCCTGCGCGAGGTTCAGCTTCGCGGTCTGCAGATCCGTGTCGAACCTGACCAGCACGTCGCCGACCTTGACCGGAGACCCTTCTGCTACAGGCAGTTCCACGATGATCTCATTGGCCGTTGCCGTCAGTGCGACCCGGTCCCGCGCCAGAACTCCCAGCGCGGTGCCGGTGTTCTGGCCCGAACATCGGTCCAGCAACGCAGCAGGGAGAATGGCCATGACCAGCAGCGGAATCGGCAGGGACACATTCATCAAATCATCGTCTCCTTGGTCGGGGCGGTTTGGTATCGGTGTCAATTTCTGCCCCGACTCAAAGGTTTAACAGACGATTGAAAAATCACAAAAGCAGAACCAAACGGGCCAAAACCAAGCCATCCAAGGATGCCCAGGCTGCAAATTCAAGAGATTGACCCCGCCCACGACCGGCTGAGTTCTGTCCTGACCGCGGTGCAATGGCGGGCAAGAGCGCGGGCACATACAGGGCGCAAATAATCCTTGCAACCGGTTGCAAAAAAGAACATGCTCCCGCCAGAAATATACCCAGAGGTCACAATGCTCAGAATCGGATTGCTTGGAGCAGGGCGCATCGGAACCGTCCACGCGCAAGCCATTTCGGACCACCCGGACAGCACGCTTGTTGCTGTTTCGGACGCAATGGAAGACGCCGCCGCCCGTCTGGCGCAATCGCATGGAGCCGTGGCGCGCACGTCGGAGGACATCATCGCCGATCCGGATATCGACGCGGTGTTGATCGCCACGCCGACGGATACGCATTCGGACCTCATCGAAGCGGCGACAGCCGCGGGCAAGGCCGTTCTGTGCGAAAAGCCGGTCGATCTGGACCTGAACCGCGCCTTGGCCTGCCAGCGAGCCGTGGCAGGTACCGGTCAGCCGGTCATGATCGGTTTCAACCGGCGTTTCGATCCGGGCTTCGGCGCATTGAAATCCGCCGTTCAGTCTGGCGAGATCGGAAGCCCGGAATTGCTGTCGATCACCTCGTTTGATCCGGCCCCGCCCCCGATTTCCTATGTGAAAGTCTCGGGAGGATTATTTCGGGACATGACGATACATGATTTCGACCTCGCCAATTTCATCATGGGTGAAGTACCAGTCACTGTTTCGGCCGTTGGCACATCGACCGTGGAACCGGCCATCGCCGAGGCAGGGGATGTGGACACAGCCGTCGTCACCATGACCTACAAGGATGGTCGGATCGCCGTCATCAAGAATTCTCGCCGGGCCGTATACGGCTATGATCAACGGGTCGAGGTGTTGGGGTCCGGCGGGCTGCTGCAGGCGCGCAACGTGCTCGAGAACAACCTGGTGAAATCCACGGCCGATGGCGTGATCAGTGCCAAGCCGACCTACTTCTTCCTCGAACGCTACATGCCTGCCTATCGGGCGGAATGGGATGCGTTCGTGACTGCGGTCAAGACCGGATCCGCTGTGCCGGTGACGCTGGAAGACGGCGTCGCAGCGCTGGCCCTGGCCGAAGCTGCGACCCGGTCGGCCCGGACGGGTATTCCGGTAAAGCTGGAGGAATTTTTGAAACCGGTTGCAAAATGACGTGAAGTATTGAAACTGAAACGGCCCCGATGCGTATCGGAGCGACAGAGATTCGGCCTTGCCGGATGAATGGGTCCAGGACCCGGACAAGACAAAAATCTGTCCTAGTGGGAGGAAACGTAATGAACAAATTTTTCAAAGGTGCTTTGGCCGCCGGCGCGCTGGCGCTGGCCACTCCGGCCTTTGCGCAGGACATCGTCGTGGTATCGCACGGTCAGGCGAATGACGCGTTCTGGAACGTGGTCAAGAACGGGGTCGAGCAGGCCGGCACGGATATGGGCGTGAACGTCGAGTACCGTGCGCCCGAAACCTTCGACATGGTTGCCATGTCGCAGTTGATCGACGCTGCCGTAAACCAGGAGCCCGACGGGCTGATCGTCTCGATCCCTGACGCCGACGCGCTTGGCCCCTCGATCGAACGCGCGGTTGCCGCGGGTATCCCGGTGATCTCGATGAACTCGGGCTCGGACGTGTCCAAGGAGCTTGGCGCGGCGCTGCATGTCGGTCAGGATGAGTTCGACGCCGGCAAGGCCGCCGGTGAGAAGCTGGCCGAAATGGGCGGCAAGAATGCGATCTGTGTGAACCACGAGGTCGGCAATGTCGCGCTGGACCTGCGCTGTGCGGGCTTTGCTGAAGGCTTTGGCGGCAATGTGACCGTTCTGCCGACGTCCAACGATCCGTCCGAGATTGAGTCGAAAGTGTCGGCGGCTCTGGCTTCGGATGAAAGCGTCGATACCGTGATGGCGCTGGGCGCAAGCTCGGCCGGTGAGCCCACCGTGGCCGCCGTCAAAGGGTCGGGGCGCGACGTGAACGTGGCCTCGTTCGACCTGTCGGCCAACTTCCTGCAGTCGATCGTCGATGGTGACGCGGCCTTTGCGGTGGACCAGCAGCAGTATCTGCAGGGTTATCTGCCGGTCGTGTTCATGGCGCTGAACGCCAAGTACGGCCTGATGCCGGGCGGCAACGTGCCCTCGGGTCCGAACCTGATCACCGCCGACAAGGCCGGTCAGGTGGTCGAGCTGTCCGCTCAGGGCATCCGCTGATACCGGCGGGCTGAAAATCGGGGCGGCGTCAGGGCGCCGCCCCTGCCAAACGGGAGGAAACCATGACCGAGTCTGCACAAGTGGCGGTGGACGAACGGATCAAGAAGGAGCCGTTCCTGACCAAGCTGATGAAGCGGCCCGAACTGGGGGCCATCGCAGGGGCGATCCTTGTCTTCATCTTCTTCGCCATCACGGCCGATGAATCGATGTTCACGCTTGCCGGCATCATGAACTTCATGACCCCGGCCGCCCAACTGGGTATTCTGGCCATCGGCGCGGCGCTGCTGATGATCGGGGGCGAGTTTGACCTGTCGATCGGCTCCATGGTGGCCTTTGCCGGCCTGTTCTTCGGGGTCTGCGTGGTGACCTGGCAACTGCCCTTGGTGGCCGCGATTCCGATGACCTTTGTCTTTGCGGCCTTTGTCGGGGCAATCAACGGCACCATCGTCATCCGTTCGGGCCTGCCATCCTTCATCGTGACGCTGGCGTTTCTGTTCATTCTGCGCGGCCTGTCCCTGGTGGGGCTCAAGGCGGCCACCGGCGGATCGACCCAGCTGCGCGGCGTGCGCGATCAGGTCGAAAATGACTGGCTCGCGCCGTTCTTTTCCGGAGAAGCCTTCGGCAGCCTGTTCAGCTGGCTGGCCGAAAAGGGCCTGATCGACACGTTCAAAAGTGGCGCGCCCAAAGTGCCGGGTGTCCCGGTTGAAATCCTGTGGTTCGTGGCCTTCGCCATTGCCGCCACCTATGTTCTGCTGCGCACCCCGGCCGGCAACTGGATCTTCGCCTCGGGCGGCGACCGGGTTGCGGCGTCGAACTCGGGTGTGCCGGTGAACCGGGTCAAGATTTCACTGTTCATGCTGACCGCCTGCTGTGCCGCGCTGGTGGCGATCATAACCGTGATCGATGCAGGCTCGACCGATGCGCGGCGCGGCTTCCAGAAGGAGTTCGAGGCGATCATCGCCGCAGTGATCGGCGGCTGTTTGCTGACCGGCGGGTATGGTTCGGCCATCGGGGCATTCTTCGGGGCGATTATCTTCGGCATGGTGGTCATCGGCCTGACCTATACCGATTTCGATCAGGACTGGTTCCAGGTGTTCCTGGGGGCGATGCTGCTGATCGCCGTCCTGTTCAACAACGCGATCCGCAAACGCGTAACCGGGGAGCGCTGACATGACCGAAGATACCAAGTTCCATCACGGCGATGCGGTCAAAGACGTGGCCCCGGTCGTCGAAATGAAAGAGATCGAAAAGCATTTCGGCAACATCATCGCGTTGGCGGGCGTCAGTTTCGACGTCAAGCCGGGTGAATGCCACTGTCTACTGGGTGACAACGGGGCGGGCAAATCGACCTTCATCAAGACGATGTCGGGCGTGCACAAACCCACCAAGGGCGAGATCTATTTCGAAGGCCAGCCGATGTCCTTCGACACGCCCCGCGACGCGATGGAGGCGGGCATCGCCACCGTGTTCCAGGACCTGGCGATGATCCCGCTGATGAGCGTCACGCGCAATTTCTTTATGGGGCGCGAGCCGACCAAGGGGAAAGGCCTGCTGAAACGGTTCGACATCGAGCACGCCAACGAGGTCTGCATGGAAGAGATGCGCAAGATGGGCATCAACCTGCGCGGCCCCGATCAGGCGGTGGGCACCCTGTCGGGGGGCGAACGTCAGACCGTGGCGATTGCCCGTGCGGTCTATTTCGGCGCCAAGATCCTGATTCTGGACGAACCGACCTCGGCGTTGGGCGTGCGGCAGACATCGAACGTGCTAGCCACCATCGACAAGGTGCGCCACCAGGGCATCGGCGTGGTCTTCATCAGCCACAATGTCCGGCACGCGTTGGCCGTGGGCGACCGGTTCACGGTTCTGAACCGCGGCAAGACGCTGGGCACCGCCCGGCGCGGCGAGATCTCGCCCGAAGAGCTGCAGGACATGATGGCCGGCGGGCAGGAGATGGCCGAGCTGGAAGGGTCGCTGGGCGGTACCGTCTGAAGGTTTCTCCCCGGTGTCCCGTATCGTGCGGGGCACCAATATCACCAGGGTCCGGCAGGCCGGGCCACCCGGTCTGGGTGGTGGGCGTGTCGGATCCTTTCACGACAGAATGATTGCAACGGATTGCCCATAGCGGCCTCGTTCTGAAAGGGATCATGATGAGCAAGACAATCCGACTGACCGCGGCGCAGGCCTTGGTGCGCTACCTTGGCGCGCAGATGAACGAGAACGGCGAGCCCTTCATCGCCGGTGTCTGGGCGATTTTCGGCCATGGCAACGTGGCCGGTCTGGGCGAGGCGCTGCACGGTGTGCGCGACAGCCTGCCCACCTATCGCGGTCACAATGAACAGACCATGGCCCATTGCGCGATCGCCTATGCCAAGCAGATGCGGCGCAGCCGGGCCATGGCGGTGACCTCGTCGATCGGGCCGGGGGCGACCAACATGGTGACGGCCGCCGCGCTGGCCCATGTGAACCGCCTGCCGGTGCTGCTGTTGCCCGGCGATGTGTTCGCCAGCCGTGGCCCCGACCCGGTGCTGCAACAGACCGAGGATTTCACGGATGGCACCGTCAGCGCCAATGACTGTTTCCGCCCGGTCAGCCGCTATTTCGACCGGATCACCCGGCCCGAACATCTGCTGACCGCTCTGCCGCGCGCCTTCCGCACCATGACCGACCCGGCCGATTGCGGGCCGGTGACCCTGGGTTTTTGCCAGGACGTGCAGGCCGAGGCCTATGACTATCCGCTCAGCTTCTTCGAGCCGTGCATCTGGCACCAACGTCGCATCCGCCCCGACGCAGGCGAGCTGGCCCGCGCGGCCGACGCCATCCGGTCGGCCAAACGCCCGATCATCGTGGCCGGCGGCGGTGTCCATTATTCCGGCGCGACCGACGCGCTGCAGGCCTTTGCCGAGACCCACAGCATTCCTGTTGCCGAGACGCAGGCCGGCAAGTCGGTCCTGGCTTGGGATCACCCGCTGAACTTGGGCCCGGTTGGCGTGACCGGAGGTGAGCCCGCCAACACCGTGTGCGCCGAGGCGGATCTGATCCTGGGCATCGGCACGCGGTTTCAGGATTTCACCACCGGGTCCTGGGGGCTGTTTTCCAACCCCGAGCGCAAAATGGTCTGCCTGAACACCGCCGCCTATGACGCCGCGAAACACGGCGCGATGCCGCTGTTGGCCGATGCGCGGGTCGGGATCGAGGAATTGGGCGCGGCCCTTCAGGGCTATCGCGCCGACCCGGTTCCCGACACGCTCAAGGCCGAGTGGTTTGCCAAGGTCGATGCGCTGACCCATGCGCCGGGTGACGCCAACGCGCTGCCCACCGACATGCAGGTGGTGGGTGCGGTACAGCGCGCGGCACATGACGACACGGTGGTGATGTGCGCCGCCGGCACCATGCCGGGCGAGCTGCACAAGCTGTGGAAGGCGCCGCGTCCGGGGGCCTATCACATGGAATACGGCTTCAGCTGCATGGGCTACGAGATCGCCGGCGCCATGGGCATCAAGATGGCCCAGCCCGATCGCGACGTGATCTGTTTCACCGGGGACGGCACCTACATGATGGCCAACTCGGAAATGGCGACGGCGGCGATGATGGGCGTGTCCTTCACCGTGGTGATCACCGACAACCGGGGCTTTGGCTGCATCAACCGGCTGCAGATGGGCACCGGCGGGGCCGAGTTCAACAACTTGCTGGACCATGCGGTGCACGAGATGCCCTCGGCCATCGACTTTGCGGCCCATGCGGCGGCGATGGGGGCGACCTCGGTCAAGGTCGGCTCGATCGCCGAGCTGGAAGAGGCGCTGGCAAAGCGTGCTGAAGTCAAAGGCCCCTATGTGATCGTCATCGACACCGACCCGTACCCCTCGACCGAATATGGCGGCACGTGGTGGGAAGTGGCGGTGCCCGAGGTCAGCACCCGCCCTGCAGTGAATGAAAAACGTGCGGCCTACGAGGCTGCCATCAAGGAAAGAAACACCAAATGAGCGTGAAGATCGGCATCTCTCCGATTGCGTGGCAAAATGACGACCTGCCCGACCTGACGGCGGCGTTCACGATGGAACAGGCCCTGAAAGAGGCGCGTCAGATCGGCTATACCGGGGTTGAGCGCGGGCAGCGCATGCCCGCCGATACCGCAGGCCTGCGCGCCTATCTGGAAGGCAACGACATTGCACTGTGCGGCGGCTGGTGTTCGGGCAATTCGCTGATCAACGATTTCGCTGCCGAACGCGACGCGGTGCGCGCGCAGGTCGAACAGTTCGTGGCGCTGAACAGCCCCTGCATCGTCTATGCCGAATGCTCGAACACGGTTCAGGGCCAGATCGGCACCCCGGTCAATGACCGCCCGCAGCTGTCGAAAGACGAGATCAAGGCCTACGGCGCCAAGATCACCGAACTGGCCAAGTGGATGGCCGATCAGGGGATGCCGATGGCCTATCACCACCACATGGGCACGATCATAGAAAGCGAAGATGACGTGAACTGGTTGATGGAGGGGTCGGGGCCGGAGTTGAAGCTGTGCTTTGACACCGGGCATCTGCTGTTCGGCGGCGGTGATGTACTGGCTACGCTGAACCGCTGGGGTGATCGGGTGCATCACGTGCATTTCAAGGACATCCGCCCCGGCATCGTGCGCGACACCCGCGGCAACCGGCGCAGTTTCCTGGATGCGGTGATCGCGGGGGCCTTCACCGTGCCCGGCGATGGCTGCATCGACTTTCAGGAGGTCGCCCATGCGTTGAAAGCCCTGGATTACGAAGGCTGGATCGTGGTCGAGGCCGAGCAGGACCCTGCCAAGGCCCCGCCCTATGAATACTCGAAGATGGGTTATGACCACATCGTCGAGGTCTGCGGTCAGGCCGGCTTGACGATCACGGCCTGATCTTTCGCCCCCCGGGGCGCCGCCATGGGAAAGGAGCGTTTCATGGTCCGTCAGCAACCTGGTTTCGTCGGCTATTTCGGCCCCGAGTCCTGTGATCTGGACGAATTCAAGGTGCTGACCTCGCAGAGCCTGTGGCCCGAGCAGGTGCCTCACGCGGCCGCGGTGGAGAAGAACGTGCCCATCTATGACATGCACGCGCTGCGGCCCGCCCTGGAAACGCCGGACACCCGGCGTGCCCTGCTGGCCGAATGGGGCTGGGTTCTGGGCCGATCTGCCGGGGTGATCGCGTTGAAAGGGGCCTATGCCGAGACCTCGGTCATCGATCGGGCGACCGAGGTGTTTCGCCGGATCATCGAAGATGAGCGTCAGGCCGGGGGCGGCGAGGGCGATCACTTTGCGGCCTCGGGCGCGAATGACCGGGTGTGGAACGCGCTGCAAAAGCAATGCCTGCGCGACCCCGAGGGCTTTGCGCTCTATTTCGGCAACACGGCGATTGCCGCCGCCTGCGAGGCCTGGCTGGGCCCCGATTACCAAGTGACCGCGCAGATCAACCAAGTGCGGCCGGGCGGCAAGGCGCAGCAGGCGCATCGCGACTATCACCTGGGGTTCCAGACCGCCGACAAGGCGGCGCAGTTCCCGGCGCATGCCCATATGGTCACCGCCGCGCTGACCCTGCAGGGCGCGGTTGCCCATTGTGACATGCCCATCGAGAGCGGCCCGACCAAGCTGTTGCCCTTCTCGCAGCTGTATGGCCCCGGCTATGTCGCGTTCCACGACGACGCGCATCGGGCGCATTTCGAACGGGCCTGCATCCAGTTGCCGCTGGCCAAGGGCGATGCGGTGTTCTTCAACCCGGCGCTGTTCCATGCCGCCGGCGAAAACAGCAGCGCCGACATCCACCGGATGGCCAACCTTCTGCAGGTTTCGTCGGCCTTCGGACGGGCGATGGAGGCTGTGGACCGCAATGCGATGTGTGTGGCCGTTTTCCCCGCACTGATGGCGCTGAAACAGCGTGGCAATCTGGATGATGCCCGGATCGACGCCGCAATCGCGGCCACCGCCGAACGCTATCCCTTTCCGACCAATCTGGATACCGATCCGCCGGTGGGCGGAAACGCTCCGCCCAGCCAGGCCGACATCCTGCGCCGGGCGGTGTCGGACAGCTGGACGCAGGCGCAGCTGGAACAGGCGCTGGACGCGCTGCAGGCGCGGCAGGCGGCATGACGGAACCCGGGCGGCTGGTGCTGCCCCAACACAGGTGAAACCGATGGCAGAACTTCTGAGAAAACCCTTCGGAACCCACGGCAAGGTGCATGACATCACGCCGGCCAGCGCCGGCTGGCGCTTTGTGGGCTTTGGCCTTTATCACCTGCGGGCCGGCGACCGCGCCGCCGAGGTCACCGGCGACCGCGAGGTCATTCTGGTGATGGTCGAGGGCAAGGCCCGGATCACCGGCGCCGGGCAGGATTGGGGCGTGTTGGGCGACCGGATGAACGTGTTCGAAAAATCTCCGCCCCATTGCCTGTACCTGCCCAACGGCACCGAGTGGGAGGCCACGGCCGAAACCGATTGCGTGATCGCCGTGTGCTCTGCCCCGGGCAAGGGCGGCCATGCCCCGCGCCGGATCGGGCCCGAGGGCATCACCCTGACCGAGCGCGGCAAGGGAACGAACACGCGCCACATCAACAACATCGCGATGGAGGCCGAGGATTACGCCGACAGCCTGCTGGTGACCGAGGTCTTTACCCCCAGCGGCCATTGGTCATCCTACCCCAGCCACCGGCATGACGAGGATGACTATCCCCGCATCACCTATCTGGAAGAGACCTATTACCACCGCCTGAACCCGGCCAGCGGCTTTGGCATCCAGCGCGTCTATACCGATGACGGTCAGTTGGACGAAACCATGGCCGTGTCCGATGGCGATGTGGTACTGGTGCCGCGCGGGCACCACCCTTGCGGGGCGCCCTACGGGTTCGAGATGTATTACCTGAACGTCATGGCCGGGCCGCTGCGCAAATGGCGTTTCGTTCCGGCGCCCGAAGTGGAATGGATCATGGAGCGCGACAAATGACCAAGACCTTTGCCATCTATCCCGGCCTCAAGGGGCGCACGGTGTTCGTGACCGGCGGGGCCTCGGGCATCGGGCGCGAGATCGTGCGCGGCTTTGCCGAGCAGGGGGCCAAGGTCGGCTTTGTCGACATCAACGCCGAGGGCGGAAACACGCTGCTGGCCGAACTGGACGGAAACCACGCCTTTGCCGCCTGCGACCTGCGCGACATCGCGGCGTTGCGGTCGGCATTCGAGGAACTCGCCGACGCGCTGGGCGCGGCGGACGTTCTGGTCAACAACGCCGCGCATGACGACCGGCACGACTGGCGCGAGGTGACGCCGGACTATTGGGACGAGCGCATGGCGACCAACCTCCGCCACATGTTCTTTGCCATCCAATCCGTGGCGCCCGGCATGATCGGCAAGGGCGCGGGGTCGATCATCAATATCGGCTCGAATTCCTGGTGGGAGGCCGGCGCGGGCTTTCCCGCCTATGCCACCGCGAAATCCGCAGTGCACGGCCTGACCCGCACCATGGCGCGGGAACTGGGCGATCACCGCATCCGGGTCAACACGGTCGTGCCCGGCTGGATCATGACCCAGCGCCAGAAAGACCTGTGGGTCACCCCCGAGGCGCTGGCAAAACAGATCGACCGCCAATGCCTGCCTGATCCGATCGACCCGGTCTATGTGGCGCGGATGGTGCTGTTTTTGGCCTCGGACGACGCGGCCATGTGCAGTGCCGGGAACTTCATGGTCGAGGGCGGCTCGATCTGACGACCTTGGGGCCTTCCATGCCCGGAATCGACGTGCGCCGATGCGCTGGTGCCGGTTGACGGATTGACACCCTGCAAGGGAAGATGCGGCATGATTTCCTATGTCACGGTCGGCGCGGACGACATCGCGCGTGCAAAACGGTTTTACTGCGCCTTTCTGCCGGATCTCGGCTATGCGCTGGAGGAAGGCCCAGAAGGGCTGAGTTTCGCCCTGCCGGTGCCGCCGGGCCAGCAGCCGGTTCTGCCGGAATTTTATGTCAAACCGCCTTTTGACGGGGCCGCGGCCTCGGCCGGGAATGGTGCGATGGTCGCGTTCGAGGCGCGCAATCAGCAGCAGGTGTGCGACCTGCACGCCGCCGCGCTGCGGGCCGGCGGGTCTGACGAAGGCCAGCCGGGCTTTCGCGCCATGTACGGGCCGCGTTTCTATGTCGGCTATCTGCGGGACCCACAGGGCAACAAGATCGCCCTGTTTTCCAGCAATCCAAACGAACCGGGGCGTGACGACTAGGACCCGCCTGCGTATTCTGCAGAACGGCCCAGGTCGGGACGCTTAGCGCTGCGGCGGCGCACCAAAGGCGCGGATCACGGTGCGGGCGGCGGCCTCAACCGGGTCATGGGTTTCCTTCAGGATCGTCACCCGGTCGAACCGGTCGGGGTCACGATTTACGGCCTCGCGTAGGGCGGCGCCGAAGGCCATGCGCAGCTCGGTCCCGATGTTGAACTTGCAGATCGCGGTTTCACGCGCCAGCCGCGCGCGCTGTTCCACGGGCACGCCCGAACCGCCATGGATCACCAGCGGCACGTTGGTCACGGCCTGAATCCGGCGGATGCGGTCCTCGTCCAGTCCACCTTCCTTGTTCTGCTGAAGGTGGACGTTTCCGACCGAGATCGCCATCGCATCCACGCCGGTCTGGGCGGCGAAGGTGGCTGCCTCGTCCGGATCGGTCCCGGCCGAGCCTTCGCCGCCGGAATAGCCGACGAAGCCGATTTCGCCCTCGCACGAGATCCCGGCGGCGTGGGCCATTTCGGCAATCCCGGCGGTCTCGTCGATATTCTGCTGCAGGGGCTTGCGCGATCCGTCGAACATCAGCGAGGTGAACCCGCTGTCCAGCGCGATCTTGCACTCCTCGAACGTATAGCCGTGGTCCAGATGCGCCACGACGGGCACCGAGGCGTTTTCGGCCAGATACCGGAACATCTTGCCCAGAACCGGCAGCGGCGTGTGTTCGCGGCAGCTGGGGCCGGCCTGCAGGATCACCGGGGCGTTCTCGGCCTCGGCCGCGGCGACATAGGCGCGCATGTCCTCCCAGCCCAGCGTCACCAGGCCGCCGACGGCATAGCCCTGTTCATAGGCGGGTTGCAGGACGTCTTTGAGCGTAACGAGGGTCATTTGAACTTGGCGATCATGTCTTTGATGCCCGGGATCGTTTCGATCTGATAGGCATGGGTGGGTTGGAAATACTGCACCAGCGACCGCTGGGTCAGCCCGCCGAGGATGGTGAAGTAATACATCTCGTATCCCGGCAGCACGCAGCAGGGGTGATAGCCCTTGTCGATGCAGATCGTCGAGCCATCGACGATGTGATAGGCATTGCCCGGCTCGTTGTCCTCGCGCTGCAGCATCTGCAGGCCCGAGCCCCAGTTCGGTTTGAAACGGAAATTGTAGGTCTCGTCATGCCGGGTCTCGTCCGGCAGGCGGTTGGTGTCGTGCTTGTGGCTGGGAAAGCCCGACCAGCCGCCCTGACCCACGGTGAACAGCTCGCTCACCAGCAGGCGGCCGACCTTGTCATGCTGCTTCTGGCCCAGGATATGCTTGATCTTGCGATGGGTCTTGGTGTCGTCGCTGCCATACTGCACCAGATCGTGCTCGCGCACGTCGAACGGGTCCAACACCTTGTCATACTTTGCGCCGGCCACGAACACCTCGGTCGTTTCCGACACGCAGACCATCTGCGCCCGGGCCCCCGACGGGACATAGGCCCCCTCGGGCTCGCCATCCCAGACGTTCTCGCCCCGGTTGCCCAGATGGGCAAAGCGCACGCCTTCGACATCCACGTCGACGCTGCCGGTGGCGGGCACGATGCAGGTCTCGTATCCCGGGACCTGGTATTCGAAGGCTTCGCCCCGCTTCAACTTGACGATGTTGAAATAGTTCAGCGGCACGGTCGGGTCATCGACATCGACGATGGGATTGTTCTGGTTGTCGAACGGGGGGATGTGCATCGGGCTCTCCTATCCGGCCGGGGTGGGGCCGGGGTGGGACGCAAGGAAGGCGTCCAGGTCTTCGGTGGTTGGCATGGCGGGCGCGCAGCCCGGTTTGGACACGACGATCGAGGCGCAGGCCGATCCGCGCAACACCGCCTGTTCCAGCGAATGGCCCGCTGCGATCGAGGCCAGCAGCCCGGCCATGAAGCTGTCGCCCGCGCCGTTGGGTTTGACGGCGGTGACCGGGTAGATGCCCGTGTGGATCTCTTGCCCGTCGGTCAGGGTCACGGCGCCCTTTTCGCCCATCTTGTAGATGACGATGCGGCCGGGTTTCTCGGCCAGATCGCAGGCTTTCCGGAAGCCTTTCTCGATCCCGCCGGCCATGAAACCGAACTCTTCGTCATTGCCGACGATCATGTCGCTGGCCTCGCCCGCGCGCGACAGCACGTCGGCGGCGACTTGCGCCGAGGGCCAGCTGTAGGGCCGGTAGTCGATGTCGAAGATCACCGGCAGCCCGGCCTTGCGCGCGTTTTCGAAGGCGCGGAAGGTGGCGCTGCGCGACGGTTCGGCGGCAAACACGGTTCCGGCCGAGATCGCCGCGCTGAAACGACCATAGTCGACCCGGTCCATGTCATCTTCGGTGACCTGAAAATCGACGGCGCCGTTTCGGTAGATGACGTTCTGAAAGTCCTCGATGCAGCTTTCATAGACCGCCAAGGACATGCGGTATTCACCGCCGACGACGCGAATGAAAGAGGTGTCGACACCATAGTGATGCAACTTGTTGAGGCAGAACCGCCCCACCGCGTCATCCGAGACGGAAGTGATCAGCGACGCCTGGCTGCCTAGCTTGACCAGACCTGCGCAGATATTTGCGGACGAGCCGCCCAGATCGGCGCGGAACATGTCGGCATGTTCGCTTTTGACACCGACCGGATCGGCGAACATGTCCATGCCAGCGCGCCCGAAAACGGCAAACCGGTTTCCTTTGATGCCGTCGATCAAGTGACTCAAACTGTACCTCCCAGGCATTTTGATCCCGCCGATCCGATGGACCTTGCATTGGATCGATTCTCACGATACTGATTTTGCAACCGGTTGCAATCAGTATGTTCGGAGCCGCCCAAAATGCCAGAAATCGGAATCGGAATCGTCGGAGGCGGCTATATGGGCAAGGCTCATTCGGTGGCCATGTCCGCCGTGGGCGCCGTGTTCGACACCGCGCTCAGACCGCGGCTCGAGATGATTTGCGCCTCAAGCCTTGACAGTGCCGAACGCTACCGCGCCGCCTACGGGTTCCGCCGTGCCACCGCCGACTGGCAGACCTTGGTCAAAGATCCGGTGGTCGAGGCCGTCGTGATTGCATCGCCCCAGTCCACCCACCGGCAGATCGCCGAGGCGGCGCTGGCGCTGGGCAAGCCGGTGCTGTGCGAAAAACCGCTGGGCGCGTCGCTTGAGGACAGCCGTGCCATGGTGGCGGCGGCCGAGGCCTCGGGCACCGTCAACATGGTCGGGTTCAACTATATCCGCACCCCGGCCAGCCAGTTTGCCCGCCAGCTGATCGCCGACGGCGCGATTGGCGACATCACATGGTTCCGCGGTGAACATACCGAGGATTTCTATGCCGACCCCGAGGCCCCGGCGACCTGGCGCACGACCGGCATGGCCAACGGCACCATCGGCGATCTGGCGCCGCACATGGTCAATGGCGCGCTGGCTCTGGTGGGGCCGATCGCGCAGGTCATGGCCGATGTGGAAACCGTTCACCACACCCGCCCGGGCGGTGCAGTGACCAATGACGACCACGCCCAGATGATGTGTCGGTTTGAAAACGGCGTCATGGGGAACCTATATTTCAGCCGTATCGCGACCGGCCGCAAGATGGGTTATGCCTACGAGATTTCGGGCACCAAGGGCGCGATCCGGTTTGACCAGGAGGATCAGAACGCCCTGTGGCTCTATCGCCGCGAAGGCCCCGAGGCCCAGCGCGGTTTCACCAAGATCCTGACCGGTCCGGAGCATCCCGATTATGAGCCCTTTTGCCAGGGTCCCGGCCACGGCACCGGATATCAGGATCAGATCATCATCGAAGCCAAGGATTTTCTGACCGCCATTCATTCCGGCCGGAGCAACTGGCCCACCTTCCGGGACGGGCACGAGGTCAACCGGGTTCTGGCGGCGGCGCTGGCCTCGGCCGACAGTCGCGGTTGGCAGGACGTCAGCACGCTTTAGGCCCGACACGTAATCCAACATTGTTCGCAGAGAGACCAAGACCATGGCAAAGTTGAAATGGGGCATGATCGGGGGCGGAGAAGGCAGCCAGATCGGACCCGCCCACCGTCTGGGCGCACAGGCCGACGGCCTGTTCGAATTCGCCGCCGGCGCGCTGGACCACCGGCCCGAGGCGGGGCGCGCCTATGCGCAGCGGCTGGGTGTGCCCGCCGACCGCGCCTATGGCGACTGGCAGGAAATGCTGGCCGGCGAAAAGGACCGGCCCAACCGGATCGACCTTGTAACCATCGCCACCCCGAACGCCACCCATTTCGAGATCGCCAAGGCGTATCTCGAGGCCGGGTTCAACGTGCTGTGCGAAAAGCCGATGACCATGACCGTGGAAGAGGGCGAAGAGATCGTGCGCGTGGCCCGGGCCTCGGGCAAGATCTGCGCGGTCAACTACTGCTATTCGGCCTATCCGATGGTGCGGCAGGCCCGCGCCATGGTCCGCGCCGGCGAGATCGGCAAGGTGCGCCTGGTCGTCACCAATTTCAGCCACGGCCACCATGGGGACGCCACCGACGCGGACAATCCGCGCGTGCGCTGGCGCTATGATCCGGCCATGGCGGGCGTGTCGGGGCAATTCGCCGATTGCGGCATCCACGCGCTGCACATGGCCAGCTTCATCTGCGATGACGAGGTCGCGACGCTGTCGGCCGACATGGCCTCGACCATTCCCAGCCGCCAGCTGGAAGACGACGCGATGGTCAATTTCCGCATGGAGGGCGGCACCGTGGGCCGGTTGTGGACCTCGTCCGTGGCGATCGGGCGGCAGCACGGGTTCGACATCCAGGTGTTCGGCGAAACCGGCGGGCTGCGCTGGGCGTCCGAACACCCCAACCAGCTGATCTACACCCCGGTCGGTGGACGAACCCAGATCATCGAAAAGGGCGAGGGCGGCCTGCATGACGACGCGATGCGTCTGTCGCGCGTGGCGATTGCCCATCCCGAGGGCTTTCCGCTGGCCGTGGCCAATATCTATTGCGATCTGGCCGACGCGATCCGGGGCGAACCGCGCGATGGGCTGCCCAACGCCGCCGATGGCGTCCGCTCGATTGCCGCGGTGCACGCAGCGGTGGCCTCGGCCCGGGCCGAGGGCGCCTGGCAGGACGCGCGCCCGCCGATGTTCCGCTGATCAGGGGCGGGGCCGCAACGTGCCCCGCTCGATCACCCGGCAGGGAAAGATCCGCGCCTCGGGGTAGCGGTCGGGCGTCTTCAGCATCTCTTCCACCAGATCGACCGACGAGGTGATGATCTGCTTGATCGGCTGATGGATGGTCGTCAGGTTGATGTATTCCCAGCGCGACATCTCCATGTCGTTCAGGCCGATGATCCCGATGTCAGAACCCGGTTTCAGCCCGTGGTCGGCCAGCGCCGACAGCGCCCCGATCGACAGGATGTCGTCGCCGCAGAAATAGGCCTGCGCCGGGTCACCCGCCAGCAGGCGCAGCATCTCGGCCCGGCCGGCCTCGAAGGAGTAGGCCCCAGCGAAGGAGTGGCTGACGGGAACCTGCGGGTGGTTTGCCATTTCCTCGGTAAAGCCCCGTTGCCGGTCCCGCGCCGAGGTCGCATCGATCGGCCCGCCCAGATAGCCCACGCTGGCATAGCCCCGCGCGACCAGCTCGCGCGCGGCCATGCGTCCGCATTCCACATTGTCGATGCCCACCACATGCACCTCGGGCGAGGTCGCCGAGCGCCCGAAGGTGTGCACCACCGGCACCCCTGCATCGTGGAACGCCTTGGCAAAGCTGGGTGGCAGGGTCGACGAGGCGACGATTACCGCATCCACTGAATATTGCCGCAGCATGCGCACAGAATTGGCGGGCTCGGTCTCGTCGGTCAGGTTCACGATCAGGGGGCGCAGCCCGCGTTCCTGCAGGGCGCGGGTGAACTGGTCGAAAACCTCAAGGAAGATCGGGTTGTGGAAGTTGTTCGAGATCAGGCCGATCAGCTTGGTCCGCCCCGTCGTCAGCGACGAGGCCAGCGCGTTGGGGCTGTAGCCCAGTTCCTTGGCGGCCTTTTCCACTTTGGCGCGGGTCTTGGCCGAGACCGAGGCGCCCGGCGTGAAGGTGCGCGACACAGCCGACCGCGACACCCCGGCCAAGGCCGCAACTTCCTTCAGCGTAACGCCCAACTGCTTGCTCTCCTCTATGCGGTCGATTGGATCTGTTGAATGTCGCATCATTGCAAAAATGGTGCAATCGGTTGCAAAGCATTTCCTCCCCTGACTTCAGGTTTCGAAGCGCTGCGGATCTCGATCTGACATTTTGATTCAATTACCGTCAATATGACGGAAAAGCTGTCCGTTTCGTCAACTCGATTGCTGTGCTCGGACGGCGGCGCGGTCATACTGGAACCAGAGCAGAGGAGGAGGCGCGCAATGAGTTGGAACATCTGCGTCGTCGGGGCCGGGAAGATCGGACAGATGATCGCCGCCCTGTTGAAGAAATCGCACAACTACACTGTAACCGTGGCCGATCATGACCTGACGGCCCTGTCGGCGTTGAACAGGCAGGGCATCACCACCCGCCAGATCGACGCGGGCGACGAAGCCGGGCTGGCACAGGGGGTTGCAGGGTTCGATGCGGTGATCTCGGCCGCACCGTTTTTCCTGACGCCTGCCATCGCCAAGGCAGCCAAGGCCGCGGGTGCGCATTATTTCGACCTGACCGAGGATGTCGCCGCCACGAACGCCGTGCGCGAACTGGCCCGCGACAGCGGCACCGCCTTCATGCCGCAATGCGGGTTGGCACCGGGTTTCGTTGGCATTGCGGGGGCCTCTCTTGCGGCCGGGTTCGACACGCTGGACAGCCTGCACATGCGGGTGGGCGCGCTGCCGCTCTATCCGACAAATGCGCTGAAATACAATCTGACCTGGTCCACCGACGGGCTGATCAACGAATACTGCAACCCTTGCGACGCCATCGTAAATGGCGAGCGGGTCAAGACCGCGCCGCTCGAGGATTACGAGATCATCGGCCATGACGGTGTGGAATACGAATGCTTCAACACCTCGGGCGGCCTGGGCACGTTGCCCGAGACGCTGGCCGGCAAGGCCCGGGCGGTGTCCTATCGCTCGATCCGCTATCCCGGCCATCGCGACATCCTGAAACTGCTGTTGACGGATCTGGGCCTGGGCCAGCGCCGCGACCTGTTGAAGGACATCTTTGAATCTGCGCTGCCGCGCACCGATCAGGACGTGGTTCTGGTCTATTGCACGGCCAAGGGCATGATCGACGGGGCACTGCGCGAGAAATCCCTGATCAACAAATCCTTTGCCCGCACCATCGACGGCCAGGTCTGGAGTGCGATCCAGATCACCACCGCCGCCGGCGTTCTGGGCGTGGTCGATCTGATGCGCACCGGCGCACTGCCCACCCAAGGCTTTGTCCGGCAAGAGCAGGTCCGGCTGGATGATTTCCTGAACACCGAATTCGGCCAGCTGTACCGCGCTGGCGAAGTGACCCCCCAGAACAAGGCGGCCTGAACATGAAAGACGTAGTCATGACTGCAGAACACACACTCGAAAAACTGGGCCTGACGGCGGCCGAGCTGACCGGCGGCACGCTGGAGGTCCGCTCGCCCATCGACGGCCGCGTGCTGGCGCGGGTGCATGAAACGCCTGTTGCCGACATGGACGCGGTCTTTGCCCGCGCCACGGCGGCCTTCAAGGCTTGGCGCACCGTGCCCGCCCCGCGCCGGGGCGAGCTGATCCGCCTGCTGGGCGAGGAATTGCGCGCGGCCAAGGAGGACCTGGGCGCGCTGGTCAGCTGGGAGGCCGGCAAGATCACCTCGGAAGGTTTGGGCGAAGTGCAGGAGATGATCGACATCTGCGATTTCGCCGTCGGCCTGTCGCGGCAGCTGTATGGCCTGACCATCGCCTCCGAACGCCCCGGCCACCGGATGATGGAGACGTGGCACCCGGCCGGGCCGGTCGGCGTGATCTCGGCCTTCAACTTCCCGGTCGCGGTCTGGTCGTGGAACGCGGCGCTGGCGTTGGTCTGCGGCGATCCGGTGATCTGGAAACCGTCCGAGAAAACGCCCCTCACCGCGATGGCCTGTCAGAAGATCTTTGAAAAGGCCGTGGCTCGGTTCGGCGACGCGCCCGACGGGCTGCTGCAACTGCTGATCGGCGGCGCCGATCTGGGCAAGGCGCTTGTGGCCAGCGAGACGGTGCCGATCATTTCGGCCACCGGCTCGACCCGAATGGGCCGCGCGGTCGCGCCGATCGTGGCGCAGCGGTTCGGCAAGTGCATCCTGGAACTGGGCGGTAACAACGCCATGATCGTCGGCCCTTCGGCCGATCTTGAAATGGCGGTGCGGGCCATCGTGTTCTCGGCCGTGGGCACCGCGGGTCAGCGCTGCACCACGCTGCGGCGGCTGATCGTGCACAACTCGATCCGTGCCGATCTGGTTGCGCGGCTGAAAAAGGCCTATGCCGGTCTGCCCATCGGTGACCCGCTGGCCGAAGGCACCTTGGTCGGGCCGCTGGTGGACGAGGCTTCGGGGCAGGCGATGGAGGCTGCGCTGAAGGCGGCCGAGGCCGAGGGCGGCACAGTCTTCGGCGGCAAGCGCGTGACCGATGGCGTGCCCGAGGGCGGTGTCTACATGAAGCCCGCGATCGTCGAAATGCCGGGCCAGACCGAGATCGTGAAGACCGAAACCTTCGCGCCGATCCTCTATGTCATGGGCTATGACGGTTTCGACGAGGCGCTTGAGATGCAGAACGACGTGCCGCAGGGCCTGTCGTCTTGCGTGTTCACGCTGAACATGCGCGAGGCGGAACAGTTCCTGTCGCCCGCCGGGTCCGATTGCGGCATCGCCAACGTGAATATCGGCCCCTCGGGCGCCGAGATTGGCGGCGCGTTCGGCGGTGAGAAGGAAACCGGTGGCGGACGCGAAAGCGGCTCGGATGCCTGGAAGGGCTATATGCGGCGCCAGACGAACACCGTGAACTACTCGGCCGAATTGCCATTGGCGCAGGGCGTGAAGTTCGACATCTGAGAACCCGGCCCGGCGGCCTAGCGCGGCCGGGCCAACACATGCGTTCAGTCCGTGAACAGGTAATCAAGCCGCATGATCGACTGGGCGGTTTCCTCCGAAACCCAAAGGAATTCTGCGATCGCGGCCACGTTCTCGGCCGGGTCAGCGGTTTCGCGCAATCGGAAGAACCTCTCGATCCCCGCACCGCGCAGCTGTTCGGATTCATAGGCCAGATCGCTGCGTATCGTCGGTAACAGGCGTTCGACGGTTGCGGCTGGGCTGTTTTCTCCGGCCAACCCGACCCTGTGGGCGTGGCCGACAAGATACGCGTCTGAATAAGTGCACTCGATTTCAAGCACATGGGTGCGCGCCTTGTCCGAGCAGAAATCCTGTACGATATCCAGACTGGCCGGATCCAGGCAGATCAGCAGCCGGTTGGCGCCGAAGTGATCGTACAGCATCCGGGTGACCGCCCTGCGATGCCGGGATCGTTTGACCAGCGTGGCCTCCAAGCCCCCCAGATCGGGCAGGGGGGCGGCTTTTTCGTTGAACAGGTATTCGATGCAGGACAGGTTGGTCTCAGAGGCGATCTGGTCGATCAGCCGCTTGGCCACATGCCACTTCTTGCAGACGACCATGTACAGATCGCGATCGGCGCCCAGCGTGTTGGCGGTTTCCCAGAAGCGGGGTGCATACCGGCGTCCCACGCGGCCACGGCCGGTCAGAAATCCGTGCAGATTCCGACCCTCGTTCGAGATCTGGAACGCGACCCCTTCGCTGGCATAGAGCGCACCCAATTTCTGCTTCAGCAACTGCGCCTCGGGGCTGATCTTGCGGGCGAACAGGTAATCTTGGGTCAGCAGCAGGTTGTAGTGATCGTTGTAAAACGTCACCGGCATCCCGTAGTCCGAGAACATCAGGAAAGTCAGCGTACGGTTTTCGATTTCGATTTTCGGGATCAGGTGGCGCACGAGGGTCTGAAAGAACGTCTCGTCCGGAATCCAGGTGGTCGAGAAAAAACGGACCACGTCCCGGCGCTGGCGCAGGAAATCCAGGATCATCTCGATTGTCCGGCGGCGAAGGCACCACCACTGGCTGCCGATCATGATCTGGAGATCCTCCGGGATCTCGCGGGTCAGGCCGAGACGTTTCTGGGCCTCGTAGGCGGCATAGAACAGTTTGCTCTGCGTGCGTTCGTTGAAATAGTGGCGATAGATCAGCCGGTCTTCCTTCATGCCGGTCTTGATCCAGTCGCTTTCGAAAAAGTCGTGGCTTTCGATGAAATCCTTGTCGGTTTCATCCAGAAACCGATGCGCATATTCCGCGGTCTTTATCGCCATGCAGTCGCCCGACAGCATGTAGAAATGGGTCGCTCGCGGGAAGGCCTCGACCGCAGCTTGCACCGCGTTCAGTGTTGCCTGCACCAGCGACCATTCCCCCCAGCCACATTTGATCCGCCTGGCCGCGAAGGTCACATTGGGATTGCTTTTCAGGGCCGTCTGGATTCGGTCAAAGTCTCCTGCGGATGCGCTGGCGTCGAAATGGATGGCCATGCAGTCCCCTGCGGCCGTCAGCCGTTCGGCCTGTGCGATAATCGCGTCAGGGTCTTTGTGACACAGCAGAATGTAGGCGATCTTGGCCATTGGCGTTGCATGAAGTCCGTTACTGCCCGGTTCCAACCGTGATACTGAGGATGAGCGATTGAATAAACAGAATATTTTTGCTTCTCTGGCGTCAAAAGCTGGCGCATCACCTTGAGACTCGGCCGGCTAAGGAGGCATGGCAGATGGGATTTCCCGGTACATGGATGACCGAAAGCGAAAGCATGGTCTATCGCGTGGTGCCCAAATGCGCCTGCTCGACCATCGGGCAGATCATGTATTACTCGGATCACGGTCGGTTCTTTGACGGCGATATCCACGACGCCAAAGACGGGATGCACAAATGGGCGTTTGACCACAGCCAGGATGTGATCTCGGCCAATGTGCGCGGACACAAGTCGTTCGCGTTCACCTGCGTGCGCAACCCCTATACGCGGATCCTCAGCTCGTTTTTCGACAAGATCTGCGGGATCCAGCGCAACGGGAAACGGTACCGTGGCAATCTGGTGCCGACGCTGATCTACAATTACGGGATCGAGGTCGGGGGCGAGGACGGGAAGGGCGAATTCGACCAGATCGCCAGTTTCCGCCGGTTTCTTCTGTTTGCCCGCGACACGATCCGTTGGCGGCGGCCAATGGACCCGGACATTCACTGGTCGGCCATGTCGGGGCATGTGTCGACCTTCATCGTGAATGGCGGGCGCTATGACCGGATATTCTGGACCGAGAAGTTCAACGAGGGCATGCAAGGCGTGCTGGACGCGCTGGAAACCCCGCATCCCGTGACCCTGTCCGAGATCCCGCGCTTCAACGAATCCGAGGGCCACGGCCCCAAACGTGCGCACCCGGTCGAGGACTATTTCGACGACCTGTCGATGCACCTGGTCTATGAGATCTACAAACAGGATTTCGAACTGTTCAAATACGATTTCGAGAACCCGGCCAACAAGATGCCGACAGGTGAAATCGACCTGGATGAGATTCACGCCAAGCTGGGTGATTGATCCCACAGGCAGGGGCGCTCCCGCCCATCGTCGAGGTCTCTGGCGAGACATCTCCTCTGGTTGGGCCGGGCGCCGCGCACAGCGCGGCGCCCGGCCCAAGACTGAAGGAGGCAGCGGCGCAGCCGATGGGTCCTGTCAGGCGCGGGAGCACTTCGGTTTCAGGCAACGGACCGGCCCGCATGACGCGGGCCGTCAGCGTTCAGACCTGACGCACCGCGCCTTTTGCAGCGCTGGTGGCCAGCTTGGCATAGGCCTTCAGTGCTGTGGACACCTTGCGCTTGCGCGGTGCAGCGGGAACCCAACCTTTTTCGTCCTGGACTTCCCGGCGGGCTGCCAGCTCTTCGTCGGACACGGCCAGGTGGATCGAGCGGTTTGGGATGTCGATTTCGATCGTGTCCCCGTTCTGCACCAGACCGATCTCACCGCCTTCGGCCGCCTCGGGCGAGACGTGCCCGATCGACAGACCCGAAGTGCCGCCCGAGAAGCGACCGTCGGTCAGCAGCGCGCAGGCTTTGCCCAGACCTTTGGATTTCAGGTACGAGGTCGGGTACAGCATCTCTTGCATACCAGGCCCGCCGCGTGGGCCTTCATACCGGATCACGACCACGTCGCCTTCCTTGACCTTGCCAGTCAGGATGTCGTTCACCGCCTGGTCCTGACTTTCGCAGACATAGGCGGTTCCGGTGAATTTCAGGATGTTCTCATCCACACCTGCGGTCTTCACGATGCAGCCGTCGCGCGCGATGTTGCCGAACAGAACAGCCAGACCGCCATCCTGACTGAACGCATGGTCCTTGGACCGGATCACGCCGTTTGCCCGGTCGGTGTCCAGTTCCTTGTAGCGGTTCGACTGGCTGAACGCCTGGGTCGTGCGCACGCCACCGGGGGCGGCCTTGAACAGATCTTGCGCTTTGGGGTTGTTGGTCACCGTGATGTCCCAGTTGGCGATGGCCTCGGCCATGCTGGCCGAATGCACCGTGCAGCAGTCGTCATGCAGCAGGCCGGCGCGGCTCAGCTCACCCAGGATCGAGAAGATGCCACCCGCGCGATGCACATCCTCCATGTGGACGTTTTCGGTGTTGGGCGCGACCTTGCACAGGCAGGGCACCTTGCGGCTCAGCCGATCCATGTCGGACATGGTGAAATCCACCCCGCCCTCATGCGCGATGGCCAGCAGGTGCAGCACCGTGTTGGTCGAGCCGCCCATGGCGATGTCCAGGCTCATGGCGTTTTCGAAGGCCTCGAAGGTCGCGATCTCGCGCGGGAGGAAGCCTTTTTCGTTCAGCTCATAGTGGCGCTTGGTGATTTCGACGATGCGGCGGCCGGCCTCCAGGAACAGCTCCTTGCGGTCGGCATGGGTGGCTAGCGTCGAGCCATTGCCCGGCAGCGCCAGACCCAGCGCCTCGGCCAGGCAGTTCATCGAGTTCGCGGTGAACATGCCCGAGCACGATCCGCAGGTGGGGCAGGCGTTTTCTTCGATGTGTTTGACCTGCTCGTCGGTGTATTTGTCATCGGCGGCGGCGACCATGGCATCGACCAGGTCGATCTTCTTCACATCCAGATCGGCGATGTCGATCTTGCCGGCCTCCATCGGCCCGCCCGAGACGAAGATGGCCGGGATGTTCAGGCGCATCGCTGCCATCAGCATGCCCGGGGTGATCTTGTCGCAGTTCGAGATGCAGACCATCGCATCGGCGCAATGCGCGTTGACCATGTACTCGACGCTGTCGGCGATGATCTCGCGCGAGGGCAGCGAATACAGCATCCCGTCATGGCCCATGGCGATGCCGTCATCGACGGCGATGGTGTTGAACTCTTTGGCTACACCGCCGGCGGCCTCGACCTCGCGGGCGACCATCTGACCCAGATCCTTGAGGTGGACGTGCCCCGGCACGAATTGCGTGAACGAGTTGACGATGGCGATGATCGGCTTGCCGAAATCGTCGTCGCCCATCCCGGTGGCGCGCCACAGGCCACGGGCACCGGCCATGTTGCGGCCATGGGTCGAAGTTCTGGATCGGTACATTGGCATGATGCTGTTTCCCTTTTGCCCGGTTGCAAAACCAGTGTTGCGTGCGTTATAGCGCACGTAACACATGTGCGTTATAACGCACAAGGTAAATCGCGGGACATGACCATGGAATCGGACGACATCACCCTGAAACTCAGAGACGTCCGGGCAGCATCGGGGCTGAGCCTGGCCAAAGCGGCCGAGTTGACCGGAGTCAGCAAGGCCATGTTGGGTCAGATCGAACGCGGCGAATCAAGCCCCACCATCGCGACGCTGTGGAAGATCGCCAAGGGGTTCCAGATGCCGCTGAGCGCGCTGATCGGCACCAGCGCCCTGCGCGATCCAGCGGACGCGGCCCGGTTCCGCACCGTGACCTTTCCGGGCAGTCTGAAGGTCAAGATCGTCTTTCCCTTCGACCCGGTTCTGGGGGCCGAGACCTTTCACGTCGAACTGGACCGCAACCAATGCCACGAATCCCCCGCCCATGCCGCCGGCGTGACCGAGGAAGTCTTTGTGCTGAGCGGCGCGCTCGAGGTGCTGCGGAACGGCGAATGGGTGCCGTTGAGCGCGGGCCAGGGGTTGCGCTTTTCGGCCGATCTGCCGCATGGCTATCGCGCCGGGCCCGAGGGCGCGGCGTTTCTGAACATGCATCACTACGGACACCGGTCCGCGACCGCCGCGGCCGGTTGATACGGCAGAAGGAGATGACCCGATGACGGAATTCCTGAACGGCCTGACGTTGGCCGATGGCATCGGGTCCTTCGGGGCGCTGATCGTGGTCGCGGCTTATTTCGCCACCCAGATGCGGATGATGAATTCTGACGATCTGGCGTTTCCGGTCGTCAACCTGGTGGGGTCGGTTCTGATCGTCTATTCGCTGCTGCAGAACTTCAACCTGGCCTCGATGCTGATCGAAAGTTTCTGGATCGCCATCAGCTTGATCGGCATCATCCAGCATTTCCGCCTGCGACGGGCGCGATAGGGCCGCAGGGACCCGATCCAGCCTTGAACCCGCACCCTTGCGCGTATAGGGAAATCCCTGCGCGTAAAGGGGAGGCTTTGATGCTGGACGATCCAAAAACCCTGGTTTCCACCGAGTGGCTTGCCGCCCACCTCAAGGACCCGGATCTGCGGATTCTCGACGCCTCGTGGTACCTGCCGCAGCAGGGGCGCGACGCCCGCGCCGAATACGAGGCCGGACATATTCCTGGCGCGCGGTTCTTCGACATCGACGAGATCTCGGACCACCGCTCGGACCTGCCGCACATGGCGCCTCCGGTCGAGAAATTCATGTCGCGCCTGCGCGCGATGGGTGTCGGCGATGGCCATCAGGTCGTTGTCTATGACGGCGCGGGCCTGTTCTCGGCGGCGCGGGTCTGGTGGTTGTTCCGCCTGATGGGGCAGGAGAACATCGCCGTTCTGGACGGCGGCCTTCCCAAATGGGTCGCCGAAGGGCGCGAAATCGAGGATCTGCCCCCTGTCATCCGCGATCGCCACATGACCGTGCGCGTGCAGAACCACCTGGTCCGCGACGTGACCCAGGTCTCAGCCGCCGCCAAGCTGGCCGATCACGAAATCATCGATGCCCGCGCCGCCGACCGTTTTGCCGGATCCCAGCCTGAACCGCGCGAGGGTTTGCGGGCGGGGCACATCCCCGGTTCGCGCAACGTGCCGTTCGGACAGTTGCTGAATGCCGATGGCACCATGAAATCGCCCGAGGAGTGCCGCGCGGTGTTCGAAGCCGCAGGCGTCGATCTGTCGAAACCCGCCATCACCACCTGCGGGTCAGGCGTGACCGCCGCGATCCTCAGCCTTGCGCTCGAGCGCATGGGCAAGAAAGACCATTCGCTTTATGACGGCAGCTGGGCCGAATGGGGCGCCTTCCCGACCCTGCCCGTCGCAACCGGAGACTCCTGATGTTCGAAAATCTCAAGCCGCAGCCAGCCGACAAGATCCTGGCCCTGATGCAGATGTATCGCGAGGACCCGCGCGAGCAGAGGATTGATCTGGGTGTCGGCGTCTACAAAGACGCCAATGGAGTGACCCCGGTGATGCGCGCGGTCAAGGCCGCCGAGCACCGCATCTGGGAAGAACAGCAGACCAAGGCCTATACCGGGCTGGCCGGTGACCCGGCCTATGCCGATGCGATGATCACGCTGATTCTGGGCACCAGCGTGCCGCGCGCCAATATCGCCGCCGTGGCCACCCCGGGCGGCACAGGCGCCTGCCGGCAAGCGTTCGAGCTGATCCGCATGGCCAACCCCTCGGCCCGGGTGTTCGTGTCGAACCCGACCTGGCCGAACCACATCTCGATCCTGAACTACCTGGGCATCGAAACCGTCGCCTACCGCTATTTTGACGAGGAAACCCGTGGCGTCGATTTCGACGGCATGATCGAGGACCTCAAGACCGCCAAGGCCGGCGACGTGGTGCTGCTGCATGGCTGCTGCCACAACCCGACCGGCGCCAACCTGAACATGGTCCAGTGGCAAGAAGTGGTGAACCTGATCAACGACCGCGGCCTGGTGGCGATGATCGACATCGCCTATCAGGGCTTTGGCGACGGTCTGAACGAGGATGCGCAGGCGACCCGGCTTGTCGCTTCGTCGGTCAAGGAATGCCTGATCGCGGCGTCCTGCTCGAAGAATTTTGGTGTCTATCGCGAGCGGACCGGTCTGCTGATGGCCATCAGCGCCGATGCGGGCCAGACCGCGCTGAACCAGGGCACGCTGGCGTTTCTGAACCGCCAGAACTACTCGTTCCCGCCGGATCACGGCGCACGCGTGGTGACCACGATCCTGATGGATGAGGGTCTGCGCGCCGACTGGATGGCCGAACTGGAGGAGGTTCGCCTGTCGATGCTCGGCCTGCGCCGCCAACTGGCGGACGAGCTGCAGCGGCTGAGCGGATCGGACCGGTTCGGGTTCTTGGCCCAGCACCGCGGCATGTTCTCGCGCCTGGGCGCCGCGCCCGAACTGGTCGAGAAACTGCGGGTTGAGCACGGCATCTACATGGTCGGCGACAGCCGTATGAACATCGCCGGGTTGAATGAGGCCACCGTGCCGATCCTGGCCAAGGCCATCATCGACGTCGGCGTCTGAGGTTAGGCATTTCAAAAAAGAAACCCGGGCACGAATGCCCGGGTTTTTTGTTTGGATTGAAAGGGGCTCAGCCCTTCGAGAACTCGGGATAGGCTTCCATGCCCAGCTCGCCCATGTCGAGGCCGTTGATCTCTTCTTCCTCGCCAACCCGCAGGCCGACGGTGGCTTTGAGGATCGAGAACAGGATGTAGCTGACCACGAAGACGAAGATCCCGATGGCCGCAAAGCCGATGATCTGGGTCACGAAGGACGCGTCCCCATTGGTCCAAGCCACGATGAAGGTGCCCCAGAAGCCCGCGATCAGGTGAACCGGGATGGCGCCGACCACGTCGTCGATCTTCATCTTGTCCAGCAGCGGCACGGTGTAGACCACGATCACGCCACCGATACCGCCGATGATCAGCGCCTGGAACAGCGACGGTGCCAGCGGTTCGGCGGTGATCGATACCAGCCCGGCCAGCGCACCATTCAGCACCATTGTCAGGTCGACCTTGCCGTACATCACCTGGGTGAGGATCAGGGCAGCGACTGCGCCGGCGGCGGCGGCCATGTTGGTGTTGGCGAAGATACGGCTGATGTCAGCCATGTCGCCGATCGTGCCCATGGCCAGCTGCGAGCCGCCATTGAAGCCGAACCAGCCCAGCCACAGGATGAACGTACCCAGGGTGGCAAGCGCCAGGTTCGAGCCGGGGATCGGAACGACCTTGCCGTCCTTGCTGTACTTGCCGATCCGGGGGCCCAGCACGATGGCACCGGCCAGCGCGGCAAAGCCACCTGCGGCGTGCACCAGGGTCGAGCCTGCGAAATCGCTGAAGCCCATTTCGGACAGCCAGCCGCCGCCCCACTGCCACGATGCTTCGATCGGGTAGATGACACCGGTCAGGACGATCACGAAGATGAAGAAGGGCCACAGCTTGACCCGCTCGGCCATGGTGCCCGACACGATCGAGGCAGTGGTGGCGCAGAACATCAGCTGGAAGAAGAAGTCCGAACCGACCGACGCATAGGACAGATCGGTTTCGACGCCATCAAGGCCAACCGGTTCCAGCGAGGTGGGCGAGAAGGCGCCCAGAATGCCGGTGATGGTCCAGCCGTCGCCCGGATACATCAGGTTGAAGCCAACCAGCCAGTACATGATGGCGGCAAAGGAAAACAGGCCGATGTTCTTGACCAGCTGCATGGCCACGTTCTTGGAGCGCACCAGACCGGCCTCGAGCATGGCAAAGCCCGCGGCCATCCAGAACACCAGGAAGCCGCCCATCAGGAACAGCAGCGAGGTCAGGATATATTGCGTATGCTGCGCGGTTTCGCCGGTTGCGGCGGCCTCCTGCGCCAGGCCCATCTGCGGCAGCGCGACGATCGCGGCGGCAGGGATGAGGGATTTCATCAGGTTCATGTTCAGTCCTCGAATGATTGTCGGTCGCGGCGCCTTACAGCGCCTCTTCGTTGAGTTCCCCGGTCCGCACGCGCAGGGCCTGCTCGACATCGAGGACAAAGATCTTGCCGTCGCCGATCTTGCCGGTCTTGGCGGTTTTGGTGATGGTTTCGACGATCTGGTCGGTCATCGCGGCGGGCACCACGATTTCCAGCTTGATCTTGGGCACGAAGTTCACCGCGTATTCGGCGCCCCGATAGATTTCGGTGTGACCGGATTGCGAGCCGAAGCCCTTGATCTCGGTCACCATCATGCCGCGCACGCCCGCCTCGGTCAGTGCCTCGCGCACCTCCTCGAGCTTGAACGGCTTGATTGTCGCAATGATCAGTTTCACGTCTTTCCCCTCTTCTGTTCCGGTGGGTCCGGCTTTGCACCTGCAGAAAAAGAGCCCGACATGGCCGCTCAAGGAACGATTTCGGCAAAAAGACGCTGGGGAAGAGGGGCAAAGTTGCACATTTTTTGCACAAAAGCGGCAAAGTGATTAAAAAATACGCAAGTGTGAGAGGGAAATTCGCGCTATTTCACACCTCTACATAGGCGCGACAGCACGGTATGGTGCCACAAAAGCAAAAACGGGCAGAGTTTGAGCATGACTGAGTCCAAGCGTCGAAAACCGCTGGTGGCGGACAAACGGTATCCGTCCGGAGGCCGCAAGACCTCGTCTGCCAAGCGGACGGCGAAACCGGCGGGCAAGAAGGCGACGGCGCGCAAGACTACGACCCGAAAGACCAGCCGCAAGCCCCGGCGCAAGCGTTCGGGAGGCGGGCAAGGCGGCTTCTTTCGCCGGCTGTTCCGCTGGATATGGCACCTGATCTGGGGGCTGACCTGGCGGGTGGGTGCGATAGCCGCTCTGCTGCTGGCGCTTGCCGTTGGGGTTGTGTACTCCACCCTGCCCGAGGTCGATGCGCTGCTGGACGGGCGCGCGCGCGGGTCGGTCACCCTGCTGGATCGGGACGGCAAGGTCTTTGCATGGCGGGGTGATCAGTTCGGCGGCGTTATCACCACCGACACCGTGTCGCCGCATCTGAAGAATGCGGTAGTCGCGACCGAGGACAAGCGGTTTTACCGTCACTTCGGCGTAAGCCCGCGCGGCATTGCCAGTGCGGTGAAGATCAACCTGTCCGAGGGGCGTGGCCCACTGTCGGGGCATGGCGGTTCGACCATCACCCAGCAAACGGCCAAGCTGCTGTGTCTGGGCGTGCCGTACGATCCGACCGAGTGGGAATCGGAAGCGGCATACGAGGCTGACTGCCGCCAGGGGTCGCTGTGGCGCAAGGCCAAGGAAGCGATCTACGCGATGGCGATGGAGGTCAAATACTCCAAGGATGAGATCCTGACCATCTATCTGAACCGGGCGTTTCTGGGGGCCGGGGCCCGCGGGTTCGAGGCGGCCAGCCAGCGCTATTTCGGCAAGTCCGCGGCCGAGGTGGATCCGGCCGAGGCGGCGATGCTGGCGGGGCTGCTGGTTGCGCCCACGCGCTATGCACCCACCAACAACCTGCAACGCTCGCAGGACCGGGCCAAGGTGGTCATCAGCCTGATGGAGGATCAGGGTCACCTGACCACGTCACAGGCAACTGCGGCCCGCAACAACCCGGCCGAGCTGTCCGAGGCCGCCGCCGCCCGCGCCGGGGGCTATTTTGCCGACTGGGTCATGGCCAGCGGCCCCGAGTTCTTTACCCGCAACACCACCGAGGACGTGGTTATCAAGACCACGCTGGACCAGCGGATCCAGCAGGCGGCCGAGGCGGCGCTGAAACAGGTGTTCGACGAAAAGGTCAGCGAAGGCTCGAAAGCGCAGGCCGCGATCGTGGTGATGTCGGCCGATGGTGCGGTCCGGGCCATGGTGGGCGGACGCAAGACCAAGGTGTCGGGCGCGTTCAACCGCGCGACGCAGGCGCTGCGCCAGACCGGGTCTTCGTTCAAGCCCTTCGTCTATGCCACCGCTCTGGAACTGGGCTATTCGCCATTGGCCACGGTGGTGGACGAACCCTATTGCATCGACATCCCGGGGTCCGGCCAGTGGTGCCCAAAGAATTACACCAATAAGTTCTACGGCCGCGTGACCCTGGCGGATGCGCTCAAGAACTCGCTGAACATCCCAGCCGTCAAGGTGGCCGAGGTTGCCGGGCTGGACAATGTGCGCACGGTGGCTAGCGGGTTCGGGATCGAAAGCGATCTGGCGGCGGGCCCTGCGCTGGCGCTGGGCGCCTCGGAAAGCACGCTGATCGAAATGACTGGCGCCTATGCCGGTATCCTGAATGGTGGCTCGTCCGTGGAGCCGTACGGCCTGACCGAGTTGAAACTGCTGGGTGATGATGCCCCGATGATGGTGACAACGACCGGGATTGGCGAGCGAGTGATCCGAGACGAAGCTGCCAAGCAACTGACCTGGATGATGGAACGCGTGGTATCCGAGGGAACTGGACAACGCGCCAAGTTGCCGGGATGGCAGGTTGCAGGCAAAACAGGCACGACCCAGGCCGCCCGGGATGCGTGGTTCATCGGCTTTACCGCGGACTATGTGGCCGGTGTCTGGATGGGCTATGACGACAACACACCGTTGTCGGGCGTGACCGGCGGTGGGCTGCCAGCCGAGATTTGGAAGGAAACCATGGTGCGGGTCACCGAAGGTATGACTCCGACCCCTCTGCCGATGCTGGCTCCGGCCGCTCCGGTCCAGACGACTCAGCAATCCCAGCCACGCCGCAGGCAGCAGGGTGGCTTTGCCAAGGCCGTCGACAGTCTTTTGAAGGATCTCTTTGGCGGCAATTAGACCGCAGATGATCAGACGGGCGGCGCTGGGCGCCGCCCGGATCGGTCGTTACAGGCTTTCGTCCAGCGCGGCGACGATCGCATCGCCCATTTCGCTGGTCGAAACCGGCTGAACGCCTTCTTCGGCCAGCAGATCAGCCGTGCGGACACCATCGGCCAGAACCTTTTCGACCGCCGCTTCCAGACGATCGGCCTCGGCGCCTTGGTCAAAGCTGTAGCGCAGCGCCATTGCAAAGCTGAGGATACAGGCGATCGGGTTGGCCTTGCCCTGGCCGGCGATGTCGGGGGCCGAGCCGTGGACGGGCTCGTACAGCGCCTTGGGCCGGCCATTGGCCATCGGTGCGCCCAGCGAAGCCGAGGGCAGCATGCCCAGCGATCCGGTCAGCATTGCAGCGCAATCAGACAGGATGTCGCCGAACAGGTTGTCGGTCAGGATTACGTCGAACTGCTTGGGTGCGCGCACCAGCTGCATGGCGCCGTTGTCGGCATACATATGGCTCAGCTCGACCTCGGGGTAATCCTTGCCGACGCGGGTCACCACCTCGCGCCACAGGATGCCCGATTCCATCACGTTGGCCTTCTCCATCGAGCACAGCTTCTTGTTGCGGCGCATCGCCAGTTCAAAGGCCGAGCGCGCGGCGCGTTCGATCTCGGATTCGGTGTAGCGCTGGGTGTTGATGCCCACGCGCTCGTTGCCTTCCTCGAAGATGCCGCGCGGCTCGCCGAAATAGACGCCCGAGGTAAGTTCGCGCACGATCATGATATCGAGGCCGGCAACCACGTCCTTTTTCAGCGACGAGAAATCGGCCAGCGCGTCAAAGCACTGTGCCGGGCGCAGGTTGGAATACAGGTCCATTTCCTTGCGCAGGCGCAGCAGGCCGCGCTCGGGCTTCACGCTGAAATCCAGATCGTCGTATTTCGGGCCGCCCACGGCGCCCAGCAGAACCGCGTCGACCTCTTGCGCCTTGGCCATCGTCTCGTCCGACAGAGGCTTGCCGTGCACGTCATAGGCGGCACCGCCGACCAGATCCTCGCTCACGTCGAATTCAAGGCCGCGCTTGGCGCCGAACCAGCCGATGATCTTGCGCACTTCGGCCATGACTTCGGGGCCAATTCCGTCTCCGGGCAGGATGAGGAGCGAGGGGTTGGACATGAACGGTCTCCTTGCGTTTTTCAGCATCGGGCCTAGCGTTTGCGGTGCATCTGGTCAATGAGGCGATCTGGTCAAAATGCGCGGATTCTGGGCCGTACGGCGCGAAAAACGCCGCTGAACATGCGCCTGGCACCCGATCTGGGTTACAAGCTGGCTTTCAGTCCTTCTGCCAGCAGGTCCCAGACCCGGCGAATGCGCGGCGTCTGCCGCATGGCCTGCGGCGCAGCCAGCCAGACCGGCAGGACCGGGATGTCCACACCCAACGGCAGAATTTCGACCGCAGGATCAGCCTCGGCCACTTGAACCTGGCTGAAACCGATGCCGCAACCCGCACGGATCAACTCCCAATAGGCGCTTTGAAGATCGCAACGGGTGGCAAAGTTTTCTTTGCTGGCAGGCCAACCCTTGGCCTGCATCTTCGAGATGATCAGGTCGTTGGAGTCGAATCCCACCAGGTCATGCTGAAACAACTCTTCGGGGGTGGTTGGACGACCGGCACGGTCCAGATACGACCGGGCTGCGCAGAAACACAACGGTACGTCGCCCAGATGCCGGGTCACGATATCGACCTGCTCGGGGCGATACATGCGAACTGCGATATCAGCTTCGCGGAACAGCAGGTTCTCGCTGATGTCGGTGGCGACCAGTTCCAGCTGGATCGAAGGTTCTTGCCTGCGGATGTCCGCCAGAATGGACGGCAGGATATGGTGTGATGCGAAGACCGATGCCGTGATGCGAACCGTCCCGCCCAGCTGTTGCGACTGTCCGGCGGCGGCCAAGTTCAGCTGACGCATGGCCGCGTGCATCTGTTGCGCCATCGGTAGCAATTGCTGGCCGGCGGCGCTGAGCTTCAGGCCTCGCGCATGGCGATCGAACAGCGACACGCCCAAATCCGTCTCGAGCGCCTGCACCTGGCGACCAAGCGTCGGTTGACTGCGCCCCAGTTCCCGCGCGGCCGCCGACAACGATCCCGTTTCCGCAACTGCCAGAAAGCTCTGCACCAAAGACCAATCAGAAAGAGCCAAGGTTTTATCCATGCGCAGATGAATACATGCTCTGCGTTTTTCGGCAATTCCCAAAGGTGCGTGAATGGATATCTTTTGTTCAACCGCCAGGGCTGACAGGAGGTCGAGATGACGGGAAGGGTGCTGATCCTGGGATCTTCGGGGCGTTTTGGCCGCAATGCCGCAGACGCGTTTCAAGCGGCCGGATGGACGGTGCGGGGATTTGACCGCGCGAGGGATGATCTGTCCACCGCCGCCAGAGGCACGGATGTCATCGTGAATGGCTGGAACCCGCCATACACCGAGTGGGCGCGGCAGGTGCCGGAGTTGCATGCTCAGGTCATCGGTGCGGCACAGGCAACCGGGGCGACCGTGATCGTGCCCGGGAACGTCTATGTTTTCGGGGCCGATACGCCCGGGCCGTGGGCGGCAGATACTCCGCATCTTGCAACCAACCCTCTTGGCCAGATTCGGATCCGGATGGAGGAGGCCTATCGGTCGTCGGGCGTGCGCACTGTGATACTGCGCGCCGGGGATTTCCTCGACACGCAAGCCTCTGGGAATTGGTTCGACCAGATCATGATCAAGCCGCTGGCCAAGGGGCGTTTCGTCTATCCCGGTGACCCTGACATTGCCCATGCCTGGGCCTACCTGCCGGATCTGGCCCGCGCTGCGGTTCTGTTGGCCGAGATGCGGGATGACTTGCCGCGTTATTGCGACATTCCTTTTGCCGGATACACGCTGACCGGCCGCCAACTGGCACAAGCATTGACGGAAGTGACCGGAGCTCCGGTGCGCCTAAGGCAGATGAACTGGTGGCCAGTTGTTCTGGCCCAGCCGTTCTGGAAACTGGCCCCGCATCTGCTTGAGATGCGCTATCTGTGGGACACGCCGCACCGCTTGGATGGCTCGTTCTTCGACTCGTTGATCAGCGATTTCGCATCCACGCCGCCGCACGAGGCTTTGAAATCCGCTGTGCAGTCCGTGTCGCATGATAGCCCGCGAACCACAGACGTGGATCGAGTTCAGGGCCTGTCATAGGCCCGGCCGCATGTCCGGGTGTGACAGGTCAACCCAAATCAGACGATGTCGGCTGGCCTTGCGGGCCGCGGCAAGGGGCGCACCGTTGGCGTCGGTCCAGTGGATGCCGGCGTCTTCAACCACCCAGTCGGCCGATGGCAGCAGATAGTCAACACGCCGTTCGCCCACCGCTTTCCAAACCACCGTTACAGCCGAGCCTGCGCCATCCACGGGTTGCGGATCCTGCAGGCTGGGGTGCTGTAACAGATCGCGTATGGCTTCATTGCGCCCCTCGCCCAGGTTCGGGTCAAGATTGGCGTCCCCGGCAATGATGAAACGACTTTTCGGGGTTGGACCCAGCCCGCCGTCAAGCAACACCGACCACAGCCGGATCTCATCGCGATTGCGCAATCCGTTGCGATCCTCAGGCCCGTCAAAGACAGGAGGGGTGGCGTGAAAGGTCATCAGGTTCAGGCGGCCTTGAGGTGTCTCCACTGGCACGATCCAATGGGCGGTCGACGACAGGCGTTGAACCGCGCGGGCCTGTTCAGACGGGAAGGGCAAACCGCCACGGGTGGGTAGCGTCGCGCCGGGCAGGTCCTTCCACAGCAGCGCCGAGAGGTCACGAACCTCATCCTTTGCGATTGGATAACGGGACAGCACGGCCAGCCCGCCATTCCCGGTGAAACGGCCCCATCCCTGGGCGTCCCCGGGTCCGCCCCGTTCTCCGTCCCCGTCCAGATCAAGCGACGTCATCAGCCCCGAGTTGGGCTGGCCAGCGAAGAGATGCGGGTAATCCAGCCCTGCCGCGCGCAACCGATCAGCCAGAGCGGACAGGGCCAGGTTGTCATGGTCCCAGTCGATGCCTTGCAGGGCCAGAACATCGGGGGCAGTGGCGGTCAGAACGTCAATCACGGCCTGCACCTGGGGATCATCACGCCGAATATCCCGCAGCAGCAGGCCCGGACCTTTCCGGCCTAGCTCAGCATTGAAGCTGGCAACGCGCACTGGCTCTGCCTGCGCCGCAAACGGCAGCAACAGCAGAACAAGAATACGGATCATGCGGTTTGGGTCGTCTCGGCGGTCGAGTAGGCGCGGCGTTTTTCCACGATCAGCCCGGCAATGCGCAGGGTTGCCATCCCGCGCATGATCATGCTGGCCGGCAGGAAGGCCCACGCGCTCATGGTCCAGATCAGCGTCTGCGGATTGGACAACGACAGCGGATCAATGAAATCCGTGAGCAGCTTGATCAGGGCCGGAATCAGGAACGGCAGCAGAACGCCGACCGAGATGTTCAGTCGACCGTCGCGCTGCAGGCGAGTCACCACGTCTCCACCCTTGGTGGGGTCGAACAGGGGCAGGTTGGTCCAGACATTGAACGCCCCATTGCCAGTGGGCCATCCACGCAGTTTGACCGCGTAGGCGAAGCTGGCGATCGTGACCAAAGCGGCGACATAGGCGACACTTGCCGTAATGCGCACCAACTCGACCAGGGGTTGGCTCGCGTCAGCAGGCAGCATCAACACCACCAGGCGGACAGGCGAATAGGGGAAGTCGACGACATTCGCGACGGCCAGACCGACCGAATACACGGTGCTGGTCAGTTCCGTCGGCGCATAGGCGTTCTTGCAGATCAAGGTCAGAAACGAGATCATCGACATCAGGCCGACAAAGCGCAGTCTGTTCACGGGCGGCGCATCGCGGAATTCGATAAAGCTGGGAAAGGCCGAGTTGTATTCGGCGAATGTCAGGATGAATGCTAGGATTGCCAGAAAGACAACGATCTCGGTCCCGTTGGACGTAGATGCGGGCAGATACAATGCGGGTGTCAGCACCAGAAGTGCCACCAACAATCCCCGTATCGCAGCCCCTGTTGTGCGAGCAATCACTATCCGAACCCTTTCCAAACCGGACCAGTCGATTCTTTGCCGACTTGGTTCCAACTTGATGCCCGCCAATCTCGATATTTGGCGGATGCCCCTTTAGCGCCATCATTGGCGATAAGCGGCATTTCGCTCAAGCCGAGGTGCAGAAAACACGTGATTTCGGGCAAAAAGATGGCGAAACTGGTGCGGCTTTGCATCATTCACGTCGCAAATTCGACGTGTAATGGAAATGGTTCTCTACATGTTGTGGTTGCTTTGACTTTAACCCCAAGAATGCGAACGGGGCCGCCTTGGCGACCCCGTCAGGTTGAGTATCCACAGGTTCTTCCCCAGAATCACACCCAGGGGCGCGCCTGGCTGGCATGGGACTCGAACGAGTCGATGTGGTGATCTTTTTCCATCGTCAGGCCGATATCGTCCAGACCGTTCAGCAGGCAATGCTTGCGGTGCGGGTCGATATCAAACTCGATCACGACGCCGTCCGAGGTGACGATCTGCTGATCTTCCAGATGCACGGTCATGCGCGCGTTCTCGCCCTTGTGGGCATCCTCCATCAGCATGACGTGGTGGTGTTCTTCGACCACAATGGGCAGGATGCCGTTCTTGAAGCAGTTGTTGAAAAAGATATCGGCGAAGCTGGTCGAGATGACCACCTTGATACCGAAATCCTTGATCGCCCAAGGCGCGTGTTCCCGAGATGAGCCGCATCCGAAGTTGTCGCCGGCCACCAGAATCTCGGCGTTGCGATAAGCGGGTTTGTTCAAGACGAACTCTTCGTTTTCGCGCCCGTCATCGTGATAGCGCATCTCGTCGAACAGCACGACGCCGAGGCCGGACCGTTTGATCGTTTTCAGGTGCACCTTGGGAATGATCATATCGGTGTCGATATTGATCAGGGGCATGGGGGCTGCCACACCGTGGACTTTTTCAAACTTTTCCATGTTCACACTCCTGCGGGAGAGGTCAGGCCCCATGCCCCGCGTTTCAAGCTTGTTGAGCTTCTGTAGTTTCGTCTTTGGGCGCGTTCTTGACGAAGAACGCCATGAAGACCAACCCGAACCCGTTGAACAGCATCTCGATGCCCAGCAGGATACCCAGAAGGCTCAGCAAAGCGGCAGGTTCGCTGCTTGCATAAGACCAGATGATGCCTGCCAGGATGATCGACAAGATGCCCGAGATCAGGGTTGGCCAGAAAAATGACGTGCCTCGCATCTGAAACGAGAGAATGATCCGTGCGATCCCGCCTGCCATGAACAGGATAAGCACGACTGTTGCCAGCGTCAGAGTGCCCGCCAGCGGATGGTCCAGAAACGACCAGCCCAGGAACAGCATGACCGCACCCATGATGAAGGCCAGGATCTTGTTGCCGGTTCCTTCGACGGTGAAACCGCCGACGACTTGCAGAACGCCGGATACCAGCAAAAGGACGCCGGTGACCACGGTCACTGCCACGGATGCCACAACCGGTGCGCCCAGCACGAATATGCCGAACACGATCGATAGAAGCCCCATCAGGAGCCATTTGACCCATTCACTCATTTCAGTCTCTCCCTCAAATATCTAGATATGAGGGGACCTTACATCAATTCGCGCACATCTGTCAGCTTTCCCGTGATTGCCGCAGCGGCAGCCATCGCGGGGCTCAGCAGATGGGTGCGTCCGCCGCGGCCCTGACGGCCCTCGAAATTGCGGTTCGAGGTGGCGGCGCAACGCTCGCCCGGGGTCAGCTGGTCGGGGTTCATGGCCAGGCACATCGAGCAGCCCGCAAGACGCCATTCGAACCCGGCCTGCTTGAATATCTCGGCAATGCCTTCCTCTTCGGCCTGGGCGCGGACGAGGCCCGAGCCGGGCACGACCATGGCGCGGATGCCGTCCTTGATCTTTTTGCCCTTCAGGATCTCGGCGGCGGCGCGCAGATCCTCGATCCGGCCGTTGGTGCAGGAACCGATGAAAACCGTGTCGATTTCGATGTCGCTCAGTTTCTGACCCGGCTGCAGACCCATGTATTCGATCGAGCGGCGCGCGGCCTCGACCTTGCCGCCCTCGAAATCCTCGGGGTTGGGCACGGTCGCGGTGATCGGCAGAACGTCTTCGGGGCTGGTGCCCCAAGTGACCACGGGGGCGATGTCCTCGCCACGGATGGTGACGACCTTGTCCCAATGGGCGTCGTCATCGGAATAGAGCGTCTTCCACCAGGCCAGGGCGGCCTCCCACTGCGCGCCCTTGGGAGCGTGCGGGCGGCCCTTGACGTATTCGAACGTCTTTTCGTCCGGCGCGATCAGGCCGGCGCGGGCGCCGCCCTCGATGGCCATGTTGCAGACGGTCATGCGGCCTTCCATCGACAGGTCGCGGATCGCTTCGCCGCAATATTCGATCACATAGCCGGTGCCGCCGGCGGTGCCGGTTTCGCCGATCACGGCCAGAGTGATGTCCTTGGCGGTCACGCCCGGCTGCAGTTTGCCGGTGATCTCGACCTTCATGTTCTTGGACTTTTTCTGGATCAGAGTCTGGGTGGCCAGAACATGCTCGACCTCGGAGGTGCCGATGCCGTGGGCCAGCGCGCCGAACGCGCCGTGGGTGGCGGTGTGGCTGTCGCCGCAGACCACGGTCATGCCCGGCAGGGTCCAGCCCTGTTCGGGGCCGACGATGTGGACGATGCCCTGACGGATATCATTCACCGGGTAGTAGTGAATGCCGAATTCGCGGGCGTTCTTGTCCAGTGCTTCGACCTGGATGCGCGATTCGGGGTTCTCGATTCCGTTCACGCGGTCGGGCGTGGTGGGCACGTTGTGGTCGGGCACGGCGATGGTCTTTTCCGGCGCGCGCACCTTGCGGCCCGCCATGCGCAGGCCTTCAAACGCCTGCGGGCTGGTCACTTCGTGCACCAGGTGGCGGTCGATATAAAGCAGGCAGGTGCCATCGTCGGCTTCGTGCACGACATGGGCATCCCAGATCTTGTCATAGAGTGTTTTGGGGGACATCGGTCCTCTCCCGTCTGTATTGAGAAATGCTGGCGAGTGGCTGGGCGCCGATTATAGGCGGGCCAGAACCGTGCGGGCGGCCCCGAAGAACCGTTCACGCAGGCGCGCGCGGTCTTGCAGGTTGGGAGCAGGGGCCTGATGGAATCTCATGCGATCCAGATATATCGCGCCCCCTCGTCAATCAAGGCTCAATCCGCGTCCCGCGACAGGTCGGTGGGCCTTGCAAGCCGCCACATTGCTGTTCAATCTGGCGGCAGGAGACGCGCATGGACAATGATTTGATCCCAAGTTCGATATCAGAGCTGTTCGACAACATGGCCGAGGCCTTTTTGTTGCAGCTTGGGAACCTGGTCGAGCTGATCGTGACTCCGGGGTGGCGGCAGTATCAGATCGCCATCATCCTGGGGCTGGTGGCGCTGTCCTTCCTTTTGACTCTGCTGACAAAAGGCCGGTGGGAAGCCTGGGCTCGGGCGCGCAGTGGATGGCCCAAATGGCGGTTGCGGGTTCTGGTTCAGCTGATGCAGCGGATGACGCTGGTCTACTTCGTCGTGCTGGCCTGGGGCGTTTATCTGGTGATGCAGCAGGTCACCTGGCCATCGCGCAGTTACATCATCGGTGTTCTGGCAACGCTGGCAACCGCGTGGCTGGCGATCGCGCTGATTTCGCGACTGGTCCGCAACCGGACGATTCGGCGCATCTTCCGCTGGTCGATGTGGATCTACGCCACGCTGGTCGCGCTGAGTCTGACCGATGACGTCGCCGAGTTCCTGGACGGCGTGGCGATTTCGATCGGCAGCCTTCACATCTCGGCATTGGGGATTCTCAAGGCCATTCTGCTGATCGGCACGTTGTTGGTGCTGGCGCGGCTTGGCACCCGTGCGGCGGAACGCGGGCTGAAAAGCAATGACGACATCTCGCCCTCGATGCAGGTGCTGCTGGCCAAGGGGATCCAGGTGGCGCTGTACGGGCTGGTCTTTCTGGTCGGGATCCGGACGCTGGGATTCGACCTGACCGGGATCGCGCTGTTGTCCGGTGCGGTTGGCGTGGGCATCGGCTTCGGCCTGCAGAAGGTCGTGTCGAACCTGATCTCGGGGATCATCATCCTGATGGACCGGTCGATCAAGCCGGGCGACGTGATCTCGCTGGGCGATACGTTCGGTTGGATCAACGCGCTGGGCGCCCGCTACGTCTCGGTCGTTACCCGCGACGGGCGCGAATACCTGATCCCGAACGAGGATCTGATTACCGGGCAGGTGGTGAACTGGTCCCATTCCGACGAGTTCGTCCGCCTCGATCTGACCTTCGGCACCAGCTACGGCGACGACCCGCACAAGGTGCGCGAGACCGCCGTGCGAACGGTGAAATCAGTCAAACGCGTTCTGAGCGGCGGCAAGCACGAACCGGTCTGCCACATCACCGGGTTCGGCGACAGCAGCGTCGATTACGTGCTGCGGTTCTGGATCCGGGACCCGACGGCCGGCCTGACCAACATCCGCGGCAATGTCTATCTGGCGCTGTGGGATGCCTTCCAGGCCGAGGGCATTTCGATTCCCTTCCCGCAGCGCGAAGTGCGCCTGCTGGGGCAGGGCGCCACCGACACCTCTGTGCCACATCTGGACACGGATTGATCAACCCCGTGCCATCAACGGTTGCCGTTCATTGAAATGTTGCAATTGCCTTGCTACCTTAATAGTACCCCGGCGCCGGGGTTACGCGGCGCTTTAGCAAGGAGGACCATGTCCTGTCTCTACACACACAGGCGGGTTTGCCCGCCGATGAAGGGGCCGCTGTGATGGCCCGCTCTCAGTCAATCAGCGACAAGCTGCTTGAACGCATCCTTTCCTCACTTTCCGATGACAAGGCCGAAGATGTTGTGCAGATCAACCTGCAGGGCAAGTCTTCGGTGGCCGACTACATGGTCATCGCTTCGGGCCGGTCGACGCGTCAGGTGTCGGCGATGGCGGAAAAGCTGACGGATCGCATCAAGCAGGAATTCGGTTTCACCTCGAAGGTCGAAGGCAAGGATGCCGGCGACTGGGTGCTGATCGATACGGGCGACGTGATCGTCCATATCTTCCGCCCCGAAGTGCGCGAATTCTACCAGCTGGAAAAGATGTGGTTGCCTCAGGGCGGCAGCGCCTCGGCCAACTGAGGCGCCATCCCGGCCCGTATTGAAGGGCCGGCGGCGAGAGCGACATGCGTATCAGCATTTGTGCGGTCGGGCGATTGCGTGCCGGACCGGAGAAGACCCTGCTTGACGACTATCTGACCCGTTTCGACCGGACCGGCCGCGGCCTGGGCCTGGGGCCTGCGCGCGTGATCGAGGTCGAAGACAAGAAGAACGCCGGTATGGGCGCCGAGGCCAGCTTGCTGCGCAAGGCGATGCCCACTGGGGCGGTGATCTGCACATTGGACGAGCGGGGAAAGGTGATGTCGTCACCCGATTTCGCGCAGAAACTGGCCGGGTGGCGTGACATGGGCCGGCAGGATCTGGCCTTTGTCATCGGTGGTGCCGACGGGATCGACCCGGCGCTGCGGGCTGAGGCTGATTTTTCGATTTCTTTCGGCGCGATGGTCTGGCCGCATATGCTGGTCCGGGTGATGCTGTCGGAACAACTCTATCGTGCCGCGACGATCCTGTCGGGCGGCCCGTACCATCGGGCCTGACCGCCGTGGCCCGTCTGCTGATCGTCTACCATTCCCGCACCGGCGGCAGCCGGCAGATGGCCGAGGCGGCCGCACAGGCGGCCAGCGCCGAGGCCGAGATCAGCCTGAAGCCCGCCGAGCAGGCCGGGCCCGACGATCTGTTGGCGGCCGACGGATACATCTTTTGCGCGCCCGAGAACCTCGCGGCGCTGTCAGGCGTCATGAAGGACTTCTTCGACCTATGCTACTATCCGGTTCTGGGCCGGATCGAGGGGCGGCCCTATGCGCAGATGATCTGCGCCGGGTCCGACGGTCAGAACGCGGCGCGGCAACTGGCACGCATCGCCACCGGTTGGCGTTTGAAAGAGGTGCAGCCGCCCCTCATCGTCTGCACCCATGCCCAGACGCCTGAGGCGATATTGGCGGAAAAGACCATCCCCGAGGATGAACTGGACAAATGTCGCGAGATCGGCGCGGCGCTGGGCGCCGGGTTGTCGCTGGGCGTGTTCTGACGATCAGTCCAGAGCCACAAGCGTGGTGTCCGCGTTCCAACCATCGACACTGCACCGGGCCTGTACCTGAACCTGACTCGCACCTTCGGGGATCGCGACCCCGCCCAGCGATCGGGTAAAGGGCTGCTCGGTCTCGTGCGGGTGATGCAGCACCCGCATCCCCAGCTCGGTCCCGTCCATCGCCAGAACACGCCAGCCATCGGCATAGTGGTCCCACCCGGTATCGGGATGGCGGATGGCCACGTCGAATCGCCAGGTCTCGCCCGTGCGCGTCGCGGTGACATTTTCGACCGTCGGCGGGTCGGCGAGGGCCGGGGCGGCCAGAAACAGGCAGGGGATCAGGTGTCGCATTTCGCCAGTCTAGGATCTGATCGGGCGGGGCGCGATCACGACTGCGTGTCCGGCGGCAGGCTCAGCAGGATCGCGCGGGAATGCGAGGCAAACTCGCGCCGGTACAGGACTCCCAGCGTCAGAAGCGTGCCGATGATCAAAGTGATCGGGCCCAGTATCCACGCCAGCGAGGCCAGCGCGAAATAGGTGGCGCGCAGGGCACGGTTGAAGCTGCGCGCGGCGGTCACGCAGATCTCGGCCGCCTGTGCTGCGCGCGGATAGGCCTGCGGATCCTCGGGGTCGTTCGGCACCGCCGCCATCAGCACCGCGCAGTAGCCGAACAACCGATGCGCCCAGACGTATTTCAGAAACGCATTCGACAGAAACAGCAGCATGATCAGGATCTTGACCTCCCACACCATGGCCGGTGCGCTGCCGATGGCCAGATCCTTGGCGACGCCCGACAGCCGCTCGGTATTGCCCAGAAGGGCCAGTCCCCCCCCGATGGCGATCATCGTGGTCGAGGCAAAGAACGTGCTGCCCTGACGCATCGTGCCGACGACCTGGGCGTCGAACATGCGGGGCTGACGGGTCACCATTTCGCGCATCCAGCAGCGGCGGAATTCGTCCATCATCACCGCGACCGAACGCTTGTCCGGCGCGGGGTTCTCGATCCGCCATCCGATCCATTGCCAGGCGATCAGCAATAGCAGGACGGCGGCGTAGTCGAGGGGTGAAAACAGCAGGGCGCGTTCGGTCAGTGTCATGGCGCGACAGTACGTCCGACGAAGGCAACTTGCCAGATGCAGAAATTGGTAATATTATTTTACCAAACTGGAGGATCCGCCATGGACATGCCACAGCCCAACCCCGACGTTCTGGCCCGCAAGGCCAGCGTTCTTGCCCGTCTGCGGCAGGTTCTTCCCGAAGATGCCATCATTGCCGATCCGTCCGAAACCCGCGCCTATGAGTGCGACGCCCTGACCGCCTACAAATGCGCGCCGATGATCGCGGTTCTGCCGTCTTCGACGCAGGAGGTCTCGGACATTCTGCGAATCTGCCACGACGAAAGCGTGCCGGTCGTGCCGCGCGGGGCCGGGACCTCGCTGGCCGGTGGGGCGCTGCCCACCGCCGATTGCGTGATCCTGGGCGTGGCCCGCATGAACGAGGTGCTTGAGGTCGACTATGACAACCGCTTCATCCGCGTGCAGACCGGCCGCACCAATCTGAGCGTCACCGGCGCGGTCGAAGAGGAGGATTTCTTCTATGCGCCCGATCCGTCGTCGCAGCTGGCCTGCGCCATTGCGGGCAATATCGCGATGAACTCGGGCGGCGCGCATTGCCTGAAATACGGGGTGACCACCAACAACCTGCTGGGCGTGACCATGGTGCTGATGGATGGCCGCGTGGTCGAGATCGGTGGCGCGCATCTGGATTCCGGCGGGCTGGACCTGCTGGGCGTGATCTGCGGTTCGGAAGGTCAGCTGGGGGTCGTCACCGAGGCGACGCTTCGCATCCTGCGCAAGCCCGAGGGCGCGCGCCCGGTCCTGATGGGCTTTGATGACAATGCGGTGGCGGGCGAATGCGTCTCGGACATCATCAAATCGGGTATCCTGCCCGTGGCGATCGAGTTCATGGATCGGCTGTGCATCGAGGCCTGCGAGAATTTTGCCCATGCCGGCTATCCGAATTGCGAGGCGCTGCTGATCGTCGAGGTCGAAGGCTCGGACGCCGAGATCGACAGCCAGCTGGCCAAGATCGTCGAGATCGCCAAACGCCACAACCCGGTCGAACTGCGCGAAAGCCAGTCGGCCGAGGAAAGCGCCCGCATCTGGCTGGGCCGGAAATCGGCCTTTGGCGCGATGGGGCAGATCAACGACTATATGTGCCTGGACGGCACGATCCCGGTGTCGGCCCTGCCGGACGTGCTGCGCCGCATCGGTGAACTGAGCAATGAGTTTGGTCTGCCCGTGGGCAACGTGTTCCACGCCGGCGACGGCAACATGCACCCGCTGATTCTGTTCGACGCGAACAAGCCCGGCGATCTGGAAAAATGCGAGGCCTTCGGGGCCGAGATCCTGAAACTGTGCGTGGACGCCGGCGGCTGCCTGACCGGCGAGCATGGGGTGGGTATCGAAAAGCGCGACCTGATGCATCATCAATACGCGCCTCAGGACCTTGAGGCGCAGATGGCCGTGAAGGACGTGTTCGACCCTAAATGGCTGCTGAACCCCGCCAAGGTGTTCCCGCTGGATGCTAGTGCGGCCCGGCGCGTCGTGCCGATGGCGGCGGAATGACTCCCAAGACAGAAGGGACACCGCAATGAGACCTGAATCAGAGTCTGAACTGGCCGAAATCGTGGCCGGCCTGAACGAACCGGTACGCGTTTTCGGTGGCGGCACCCGTGGTGTGACCGGCCCCGACCGGATGCTGAGCACCGAGGGGCTGCGCGGTATCACCCTGTACGAGCCCGGGGCGTTGACGCTTGTGGCGCAGGCTGGAACCCCGCTGGCTGAGATCGAGGCCGCGTTGGAGGCCGAAGGCCAGCAACTGGCATTCGAACCGATGGATCACCGCGCCCTACTGGGGTCCTCGGGCGCGCCCACGATCGGCGGTGTCGTGGCCGCCAACGTCTCGGGGCCGCGCCGGATCCAGGCCGGTGCCTGCCGCGATTTCCTGCTGGGCGTGCGCTTTGTCGACGGGCAGGGGCAGGTCATCAAGAATGGCGGCCGGGTGATGAAGAACGTCACCGGCTATGACCTGGTCAAGCTGATGGCCGGGTCCTGGGGCACGCTGGGCGTGCTGACCGAGATGTCGCTGAAAGTGCTGCCCAAACCCGAGGCCAACGCGACGCTGGCCGTACCCGCCAAGGACGCAGCGACTGCGGTTCGCGTCCTGTCCGAGGCACTGAAATCACCCTTTGAGGTCACCGGCGCAGCCTATTATCCGCAGCAGCAGCGCGCCTTGATCCGGATTGAGGGGTTTGCGGAGTCTGTCTCGTATCGCTCCGGGCGACTGCAGGAGTTGCTGGGCCAGTTCGGCGCGGTTGATCCGGTCGAGCCGTCGGACGCCCTGTGGCAGAGGGTCCGCGATGCGGCCGATTTCGCAGACACGCCTGGCGACGTCTGGCGGATCTCGGTCAAACCCGGCGACGCGTCCGAAATCGCCGCGCGGGCCGAGGCCGACCGGACCCTGTTCGACTGGGGCGGCGGGTTAATCTGGGCGCTGGTGCCCGCAAGCACCGACCTGCGCGGGCGCATTGGCGCGTTTTCCGGCCACGCCACGCTGGTGCGGGCCGGGGCCGATACCCTTGCCCGGCTGGGCCGGTTCCAGCCGGAACCGCAGGGCATTGCGGCTCTGACACAGGGGATTCGACAGAAATTCGACCCGCGCGGAATGTTCAACCCCGGGCTGATGGGATAGGGCGATGCAGACCACATTCACCGAAGACCAATTGAAAGACCCCGGCACCCGCCGCGCAAACGAGATTTTGCGCAACTGCGTGCATTGCGGGTTCTGCACCGCCACCTGCCCAACCTATCAGGTGCTGGGCGACGAATTGGACAGCCCCCGCGGGCGCATCTACCTGATCAAGGACATGCTGGAAAACGAGCGTGTGCCGGATGAAAAGACCGTCAAGCATATCGACCGCTGCCTGTCCTGCCTGGCCTGCATGACGACCTGCCCGTCGGGCGTCCATTACATGCATCTGGTCGATCACGCGCGTGAATATATCGAAAACCGCTACAAGCGCCCCTTCTCGGACCGGGCGCTGCGGTGGGTTCTGGCGCGGATCCTGCCCTATCCGATGCGGTTCCGCTGGGCGCTGATCGGGGCCAGGCTGGGGCGGCCGTTCCGCTTTCTGATGCCCGATGCGCGCCTGAAGGCGATGCTGGACATGGCGCCGAAACACATCCCGCCGGTCAGCCGCAATGACGACCCCCAAAGCTTTGCGCCCGAAGGGCAGGCGATCAAACGCGTGGCTCTGATGACGGGCTGTGCGCAAAAGGCGCTGAACACCGACATCAACGATGCCACGATCCGCCTGCTGACCCGGCTGGGCTGCGAGGTCGTCGTGGCCGAGGGCGCCGGCTGCTGCGGAGCGTTGACCCATCACATGGGCAAGACCCACGAAAGCCATGCCACCGCCGCCGCCAATATCCGTGCCTGGACGCGCGAGATGGACGGCAAGGGATTGGATGCGATCGTTATCAACACCTCGGGCTGCGGCACCACCGTCAAGGATTATGGGCACATGTTCCGCAACGACCCGCTGGCCGAGGACGCGGCGCGGGTGTCGGGCATTGCCATGGATGTCAGCGAATTCTTGATGCAGCTGGACTTGCCGCAGGGCGACGACAAGGGGCTGACGGTGGCCTATCACGCGGCCTGCTCGCTGCAACACGGGCAGCAGATCAAAACCTATCCCAAGGATCTGCTGAAAAAGGCGGGGTTCACGGTGGTCGAACCCGCCGACAGCCACCTGTGCTGCGGCAGCGCGGGCACGTACAACCTGATGCAGCCCGAGATCTCGGCCAAGCTGAAACAGCGCAAGGTGCGCACGCTCGAAGCCAAGAACCCCGATCTGATCGCGGCCGGGAATATCGGCTGCATGATGCAGATCGGGTCGGGTACCCAACTGCCCATCGTGCATACGGTCGAGCTGTTGGATTGGGCCACGGGCGGGCCTCGGCCCCCTGCACTGGATCGGGCCGGACAGCCTGCGGATACGGTGCCGATCCTGCGGTGATCGGGCCTGATGCGCCGACGCATCAGTCTGGTGCGGATTAGGTGCGGTCCGGCTCTGCCCTATTTTCGCCAAACGCCACGCGTAAGTAGATTGGCCGATACCTCATGCCGGAGAACCGCGTGCGCACATGGAGCAGGGCGATAGCGTTATGTGTTCTGCCATTGGCAGCCACGGCGCAGGATACTGGGCTGCAAAGCCTTGAAACCTCGGATTCCGGGCGCGAATGGATGGCGGTCGGACGGCTGAACATCGACGGCACCGGCTTCTGCACTGGTGCGTTGATCTCACCCACGCTTGTTCTGACTGCAGCGCATTGCCTGTTCGACCAAGCGACCCACCAACGAATTGATCCGGGCCAAATCGAGTTTCTGGCGGGGTGGCGACACGGCCGCGCATCGGCCTATCGCACGGCGCGCCAGGCGGTCATTCATCCGGAATACGAATATGACCGCGCCGCATCCGTCAGCCGCGTGCGCCACGACGTCGCGCTGATCGAGTTATGGCAGCCGATCCGAAATACGACCGTGATCCCGTTTGAAACCGGCTACAGGCCAACGCGTGGCGAGGATGTCGGAGTGGTCTCGTACGCCCACAACCGCGCAGAAGCCCCTTCGCTGCAACAGGTCTGCTCGGTCATGGCGCAGCAATCGGGGGTGCTGGTCATGTCCTGTGACGTGGATTTGGGTGCGTCCGGCGCGCCGATCTTCTCGTTCTCAGGGGATCACCCCCGGATCGTATCGGTCGTGTCCGCGAAGGCCGAATTGGAAGGCCGGCGGGTATCGTTGGGAACAGCGCTGGAAGAGTCGCTGGAGGTGCTGCGCACCGAACTGTCCGCAGGGAATGGATTTGGCGCGTCCGGCAAGACGCTCGAGCCGGGAAAGAACGTCGGCGCAAGGTTTGTCCGGCCATGATCCGCCGTATCGTGACAGCGGCCCTGATTTTGGCCGGGATTGCTGCGTCGGCGGTGGCCCAGGACAGTGGCAAGCGCCGGCTGACCGATCGGGACGACCTGTATGGTTGGGAGGCCATCGGGCGGCTGGACATCGGAGACCGCTCGTTCTGCACGGGTACGCTGATCGCGCAGGATCTTGTCCTGACCGCAGCCCATTGTGCGACGGACAAGGCCACCGGTCGGACCTACGCACCCGGCGAAGTCACCTTTCGCGCAGGCCTGAGCGATGGACATGCGCTTGCCGAAGGCACGGTCGTGCAGATCGCCGTCCTTCCCGACTATGACCCCCGGGTTGGCCTGTCACCCGAGATGGTTCGGGTTGATGTCGCCCTGATGCGACTGGATCAACCGATCCCGTATACCGTCGCCAACCCATTTGCATTGCACAGTGGCCGGGTCGCCGGGGATGAAATCAGCATCGCTTCGTACGGGCGCGGCCGGTCCGAGGCAATCACGCGCCAGCGGTCCTGCCGGATTCTGGAGCGGCGCCAAGGTCTGATCACCTTCAATTGCGATGTCACGTTCGGATCCTCCGGTTCGGCCATTCTGGCCCGAAACGGGCCGCGTTGGCAGATCCTTTCTGTGGTATCGGCGGTTGGTACCGACGGCCGTCGCAAGGTCGGGTTCGGCATGGAGCTTGAGGGGATCGTCTCGGACCTCAAGGCCATCATGCGGCGGGATGCGCCGCAGCCAAAGGCCAAGATCCGGCGGCTGCAGGTCGGCTCGGGCAAGTCCAGCTCGGGCGCGAAATTCATCAGCTCCGGCGGGTCTTGAACTCAGCCAGATCCTTTCCCATCTCATGTGTGTCGGGCAGCCAAACCGGGGTCCGACAATCGCCAACGCCCGTCCATTCGGAGGGCAAAACTCGTAAATCGCTCTGAACATGAGGATAACGAACATGCGTAGCTTTGATTTTGCACCACTACACCGTGCAACCGTCGGTTTTGACCAGATTGCCGACATCATGGATCGGGTCATGACCAGCGAAGTGTCACAACCCAGCTATCCCCCGTACAACATCGAAAAAACCGATGCCGATGCGTATCGCATTTCGATCGCAGTCGCCGGCTTTGCCGAAGATGACCTAACGATCGAAGTCAAGGAAAACGCGCTGGTCGTGGCCGGCAAGAAAGCCACCGAAGACACCAAGCGCACCTATCTGCATCGCGGCATCGCCACCCGCGCCTTCGAGCGTCGTTTTGCTCTGGCTGACCACGTCCGCGTGACCGGCGCCAGCCTGGAAAACGGCATGCTGCACATCGACCTGAAGCGCGAGGTGCCCGAAGCGCTGAAACCGCGCCGGATCGAGATCACCTCGACCAAGGCGATCGAAAAGGACGTGGTTGACGCCAAGCCCGTGAACTGAGGCTGAGACCGCCCAAGCGGCGATGATCGTCTCCTCCATCGGTTGTCGCACAACCCCGCGTTCCTCCGGACGCGGGGTTTTTTCATGACGCTTGCAAAGAATAAGGGCGCCCAAAGGCGCCCTGGTCTCTTGGTCCGTCCGATCAGACGGCCATGCAGATGTATTTCATCTCGAGATAGTCTTCCATGCCGTGGTGGCTGCCTTCACGGCCAAGGCCGGATTGCTTGACGCCACCAAACGGGCCCAGTTCCGAGCTGATGATGCCGGTGTTGATGCCGACGATGCCGTATTCCAGCGCCTCGGCCACTTTGTACACGCGGCTCAGATCCTTGGCGTAGAAATACGAGGCAAGGCCGAAGATCGTGTCATTGGCCATGGCGATGACCTCGTCCTCGTCCTCGAACTTGAACAGGGGCGCCAGCGGGCCAAAGGTTTCTTCCTGCGCGACCTTCATGTCCTGGGTCACGTCGGTGATGATCGTGGGCTGGAAGAAGGTGCCGCCCAGATCGTGCGGCAGGCCTCCGGTCAGGATCGCGCCGCCATTGGCCGTGGCATCGGCGATATGTTCCTGCACCTTGGCCACCGCCTCGTCGCTGATCAGCGGGCCGGTCGTTGTGCCATCGGACAGGCCGTCGCCGATTTTCAACGCCTCGACCGCGGCCTTGAGCTTGGCGGCAAAGGCGTCATAGACGCCAGCCTGCACATAGATGCGGTTGGCGCAGACGCAGGTCTGGCCGTTGTTGCGGAATTTGCACAGCATCGCGCCTTCGACGGCGGCATCCAGATCGGCGTCGTCGAACACGATGAACGGCGCGTTGCCGCCCAGCTCCATCGAGCATTTCATCACCTGGTCCGCGGCCTGGCGCAGCAGGATCCGGCCCACCTCGGTCGAGCCGGTAAAGGTCAGCTTGCGCACGCCGGGGTTCTCGCAGAACTCCTTGCCGATCTCGCTGGCCTGTGACGAGGGCACCACGTTGAACACACCCGCCGGAACGCCGGCCTGTTCGGCCAGCAGCGCCAGCACCAGCGCCGACAAGGGCGTTTCGGTGGCCGGGCGCGCGACAAAGGCGCAGCCGGCGGCCAGTGCCGGGCCTGCCTTGCGCGTGATCATCGCGTTGGGGAAGTTCCACGGCGTGATCGAGGCCGCCACCCCGATAGGCTGTTTCAGCACCATGATCCGCTTGTCGCGCTGATGGCCGGGGATGGTCTCGCCATAGACCCGCTTGGCCTCTTCGCCGAAGAATTCGATGAAGGACGCGCCATAGGCGATCTCGCCCACCGCCTCGGCCAGGGGTTTGCCCTGTTCGGCGGTCAGGATCTTGCCCAGATCCTCGGCGTTTTCCATCATCAGGTCGAACCACCGGCGCAGGATCGCGGCGCGCTCCTTGCCGGTCAGCTTGGCCCATTCCTTCTGTGCCGCCTCGGCCTGCGCGATGGCACCGGCCACCTGGGCGCGGCTGACATCCGCGACCTCGGCGATCACGTCGCCGCGGGCCGGGTTGGTGACGGCAAAGGTGCCGTTGTCACCATCGACCCACTGCCCGCCGATATAGGCCTTGGTGACCAGAAGGTCGGGGTTCTTCAAAAGCGATTTCAGGTCGGTCGTGGTATCCAGCATGGGTCGGCCTCCGGGAAGGGAAAGAATTTGCGCGTACCCAATCAGGTGGCGCAGAACATGTCTAGGGCCACCCGGGGGCGTCAATCAATCCAGATTTGATCAAAAAATCGATCGACGTGCGATGCAAGGGCCGGAAAGCATCAAAAGCCAGCCAGCTGTTGGTTTTGACGCCTATCTTTTTCGATAGGGTTTTGCCAAAGTTCCGGTGATTTGAGAGACCCAAGGGGATGTAAATCGTTATAACATTCCCTATCTTGTTGGGTAGATAAGAAAAACAAGGATTGGACAGATGTCGAACCAGCAATTCGAAGCATTGATCGAGGAAACTCAGGCCAAGGTGCGCGAAAGCCAGTCGCAGATCGAAGGGCTGACCTCGCGGATCGAGGCCGCACGCGCCAAGATCGGAACGGCCGAAGCGGATATCGACATCGAAAATGCCACGCTTGAAGACGTGCACGCCCACACCGAGGTGATGAACGCGAACATCGCCGAACTGATCATGGGGCTGGACGACGTCACCAGCGCGTTTTCCAAGGATTTCGACGAAATGCGCTCGAAGACCGGGTGGGAATCGTTCGTGGGCATCTTCTCGAAGGGTAAATCCGAGTCCATGCGCCAAGAACGGATGCGCTCAGCCAATATCGACGACAAACTGCAGGACCTGATCGCGAAATCAGACGTGATCGTGAAGCTGCTGGAAGGACAACTGGCCTTGCTGGAAGAGCAGCGCGTGAAGGTGGAGAACAACCTGACCGTCACGCTGGACGACCGCGAGGCGACCGTGGCTGAACTGGAAGCGCTGCGGGCCGAGATTCAGGGCATGGACCCGGCGATCATCACGCTGGAAAACAAGATCAGTGTCGAGCAGGACGCCGCCGCGCGCACCAAGCTCGAAACCGAACTGGCCGAACTGAACAAGCAATACAACGCCAAGGTTCAGGAAGAGCAGGTCAAGCTGGCCAAGTCTCAAACGCTGGAACGGTACATCGAAAAGGGCAAGACCTGGGTCGATTCACTGCAGAACCAGGCTGCGACGCAGATGGTGCTGATCAACAAGCTGCAGACAGACACGCAGCAGCGCGTTGTGCTGTATGACGCCCTGACCAAATCGCTAAAAACCGCGCAGCAGCAGGACGTGGCCCACCGCATCAACGAGATCGGTGTGCAGACCGACCAGGAGGCGCAGACAGCCATGGCCGCCATCGGCACCGCGACCAACCAGAAAATGGCCGACATGCTTGAGGCGCATGAGGACCACATGGTCTTTGCCCGCGACGTGCTGGAGAAAAAGGCCAAGGCGGATGAACGCTTTGCCCGCCGTTTTGCCTCGATTGTCGAGAAGCATGATAAGAATTTGTATGGGGGATAACCCCTAATGTGGAACTGGAAAGTTTTTCGTAAATTTGGCCTTTTAGGCATTTTGATCACGGTTGCAGGGGGATTAGTTTCACTGTTCTCTGACGACGGTGTTTCCTTGGCGAAAATTGGTGCTGACGCACCATTTCTTATCACCAGTCAGGACGGCATAAACGGAATTCTGGTCGCGATACTCTTTCTAACACTTCTGTTTATTTTGCTTGGGTGTTTCGGAAATCTCGCGCGAGCGCTGTTTTCCATGACTGCTCACACAATTAGGAGCCGAGAGCCAAAATTTTTCAATGCGCACCAATCGGAGGCCAATATGGTCTTTAGTTTCTTTGAACTCGATGTGTTAGGAAGAGTGCCTTCCGTCAAGGATGAACCGCAGTGATTTCAATAGGTGAAATGCTGCTGAGAGCCGCCAATGACTAACCCCACCCAAGACCATGTCGGTCTGACCGACACCTTCGCCTCGCGCCGCTATTTCCGCAAATTCGAGGTGATCACCGTCCACCTCCTGCGCGTGGCCGCGACGATGGAGGCGGAGGGCGCGATCAGCAAGCAAGAGGTGCGGATTATTTCGCGTTACCTCTCGGGGTTGCTCTACACCTTCCGCGCGCTGAGCATGAAATACCTGCTGGTCGGGCGTGATACCGGGCGGTTCTTTGGCAGCCTCGCCATGGACAAGCGCGACAGCGGGTTTCCGGTGGCGGCCGAGTTGCTGACCATGGCCAATGACGCGCAGCAGGCGCAGGTACATCTGGCGAATATGCCCTCGGAAGATGACCTGAAAACCGAGATGGTGCGGACCATCATCAGCGACAGGGAAATCCCCACCAAGCTGCAATTCGCGCTGTCGCAAAGACTCTATTACGAGGAATTGCTGAAAGGTCAGTTGTTCTGGGCCCGCAATGATCCGGAGTGCCATTGGATCGAGACCGAGGGCGAACGTAGGAAATTCCTGATTCATTGGGCGGTCTATGACAGCCAGATCAACCTGCCGGTCATCTACCTGATGCAGTTGGAGGACAGCGGCAAAACTGCCCTGCCCAAGGATCAACGCCGCTGGCCTGAAGTGCAGGCGCATCTGATGGCGCAATCCTTGGCCGGGCTGAAACTGGTGACCATCGCCAAAGGCTTCGATCAGGATTTCGACGACCTGCACCCCAAACACCTACGCCGCATTCATGTGGGTCCGATGTATTCCTCGGCTTATACCGAGCAGTCCGGCCCTCTGCGGCAGGTGCTGGAAGACGCGCAAGCCCCCGCGGGGCAGGACTGGGCACTGGCCTGGACCACCGAAGAGCTGCACAGCGAAGAGGTGATCGAAGAACGCGCCGGATGGTTCTCGACCGTCGAGCGCGAGGTCTTTGCGTTGGACCCCTTCGGCGGACAGGGGGCCGAGACCGGGGCCACACGCACCCAGCGCTCGATAATCCTTCCGCAGCGTCCGTTCCAGGTTCTGGCCGAACGCAATCCGCCGGGCTTTGCAGATGTGCGCAAATTCGTGGTCAGCAAGTCCGGGCAGGTGTTGCGATATTGATAATACAAAGGCGATTTTGAAATGAGTTTGACATCAGACCAGATGGAATTGCGCGAAGACGATATTCGCAAGCACTATCCTGCCGCCACCGCATTGCTGAACGGGTTTGAGCATGCGCCGCGTATAGCCAAACCCGCCGAGGCCGCCGTCGAACGGTCCCCCGGTGTGTCGACGGGGCGGCGGTTTCGGTCGACCACGCCGGGGTTGGTAACCCGCCGCACTGCCCGGGCCGATGGGGTGCATCTGGTCGAACGGATCGAGGCCGCGGATGACGGCGATGCGCTGGTGTCCCCACAGCAGGCGACCACACAGCAGGCGATCCGCCGGGCGATTGCCATCGCTTTAACCGTGGCCGAAACCTATGCCGACCAGACCCCGCTGGCCGATCTGAAACGCGCCAATCTGGCCGGAGATCTTGCCGCCGCGCGCAAGACCGAATTCTCGGATCTGCTGACCGCCGAAGCGTTGACCACCTTGCACACCTTCGGCAATGCGTTGGCCTATCTGATGTCCTCGCATCTGGGGGAGGCCACGGTCGAAATCGGTGAAATCGAAGAGGTCCTGACAGACAACGGCCAACTCGCCCTGCACGGTGCCCTGTGGGAGCTGGATCAGGTTCTGGCCAAGCACGCGCCCGATGATGCCCATCTGATCGCGGCCACCAGTGCCTATGCAGAGCAACTGATGGAAAAAGCTGCTCTGCGCGCGCAAACGGCTGGCCATCTGGCCCCGTTCCAGAACGCCGCCTGGCATATCGAGGCCGACGATCTGACGATCCGGGGATTTGAGCCCGCGTCGAAGGCCAAATCCACCACGCTCACCATGACGTTCAAGAAACCGAACGAGGTGGTGGGCAATCATATCGCCAAGTATCAGGCCATGAAGCTAGCCAAGATGCTGATGGCTTATGATTTTGACCGCCGCCTGAATCCGTTCGCGGAGCTTGGCGGATTCATCTTTACCTTCATGGGCGACGGCAAGCCGGGCACCGGCAAGACGACCCTGATCCAGATGATGGCCGGGCTGATTAATGACTACTGCCAGAACGCGGGCTATCCATTCCGCTATCAGAACCTGAGCACCGACAATATCGACAGCTATCAGGGAAAATCCGGCCAGAATGCCAAGGCGTTCATCAACACGATCATCGACCCCTCGGTCATCGGTTTTGGCACGATCGACGATATCGATCAGCTGGCGGGCAAACGGGGCGACCGGCAGTCCAGCGCGGGCCAGCTGGAAATCACCGCCGTGCTGATGGAGAGCTTTGCTGGGGCCAACACCGTGGTGCGCGGCAACTGCACCTTTGGCATGTTCTCGAACTACCCCGAGAATGTGGACGACGCCCTGCGCCAGCGGGCGGGTGCGCGGTTCCTGGTGGACGGGCCGCAAACACGCGAGGATTACATCGACATCCTGCACCTGCTGATGGGGCGCAACCACGACATCCCGCTGGGTGAACACGAAGCCTATGCCGCGCAGGAAATCAAAAAGGCCGTCGCCGCCAGTTTCGAAAGCCACTCGCGCCCGCACGAGGACGCGTTGCTGCGGGTCTATGAGCGTGTTTCTGGCCAGATCGGCCAGATGGATACGATCGCCAAGCTGGGCACCTACCTCAAGGCGATCCAGCAGGCGGATGAGCGTTTTACCGGTCGCGCGATCAAGAACATCACCGACGCAGTCAAGGTCCGCGCGATGGATTTCGAACTGCCCGACGAATGGATCGAAAACCCCGACCTGTTCCTGTTCCGCGACTACGACACCAAGAAAGCCATGATCGAGGACCTGCGCCAGCCGATCACGGTGGAAATGGTGATCCAGGAGATCAACCGCTACGCCGACAGCGAGTTCCGATATGCCGACAAGAGCGACGAGGTCGCCATCGAAAACGCCGTCCGCGAGATGGGCTGGATGGAAGAGGCCAAGCGGCGGTATCTGGAGGGGAAGGCATAAATGGACGCTACAGAACGACCCAGTTTCTGGCGTTTCGACAACCCCATCATGTGGGCTTGCATCGCTTCAATGGGTTTCATCGCATTGATAGTTTGGTTTGGGCTGGCCCCGACTTGCAATCATGAACTGTTTCCAGAAGGCGATTGCCCTCCAAAGTGGCGACACCTCTACGCTGCTCCCCCCAATGAGGTGGGAGACACATTGGCAGGTTTGGCGGGTGTTCTAGCGTTCATTTGGTTAATTGCGACTGTTTTGTTGCAATCCGTTGAGCTTGGAGAACAGCGTCGTGTTCTAGCATTACAAAAGGAGGAGATGGAAGAACAGCGAAAAGCGACTCAAGACATGGCTAGGTCGATGAGCGTACAGGCAACAATTTTCGAGGAAGAACAAGAACAGCGCAGAAGAGCCTATTCGAAAGACGAAATTACGGCGGTAGTTTCTGCAATCGTTACGCATGCTGAGATTATCGATGACGAAGTACTCTGGAGTTTCGATTTACCAAATGCGATAGGTTACGTCGTCGTCAGCCAGCCATTCAGAAGTGAAAACTCTTTAAAAGTCAGGCATTTTGTTGCTTCTCTACAAACGACACTCCAAACCCTCAGTCGTTATGTCAATGAAGGGCCACTTGTTGAGCGCCCAGAAAAAAAGCGGTTTCTGGAACTAATCGAAAACGTTCGAAGGCTGGAAGAACTTGGTAACGAGTTGGCGGGTGATCAAAAGATTCGAATTCAATACCTCCGAATACCTGAGTTTCGTAAAATTTTAGGCTCTTTGCTAGCTTTAGATATTTGGAAGCAGGAGGATACGCATTAATGATCCGCCTCATCGAAAAAGGCCTGATGTTCGGCAACCTCGTCCACATCTCCAGCCCGGCTCTGGTCGAGCGGTATAACCGCGCGCTGCAGCATCTGGCGGGCAAGACCACGGCGCTGACGGATTTCCATGTTGATATCTCGGGTTATTCGCCGGAGGTGGGGATTGAGCTGGACGACCCGCTCTACCTCAACCCCAACGGGGTTAACCGGCAGTTCATTCTGCTGACGACCGAACAGAAACGCGCGCCGCTGCTGAACGTCAAATTCTCGACCTCGCGCGATATCCTACGCGAATTCATCGAGATGAACGAGGCGCAGTTGTTCGCCCTGACCGCCACCGATGCGGTGGCCGGAGAATTGGTGAACTCTGTCTTCAAACTCACCACCCCGCGCGACCTGCTGAACCTGCGCAAGATTGAGATCGAGGCCGACACCGTGGGCGGCACTCTGCGCAAGGCCGAGCAGCTGGCGGGCATGGTCGAACAGTTCAAAACCGAAGAAGACGCGTGGTTCGACGATGTGCTGATCGCGAAGATGATCGAAACGGCGAAAGAAACCGGCGACGTCACCCGCAACCCTGTCCGGCTGCGCCACACGGTGTTTGAACAGCGCAACTTCTGGACGGCGCATTTCGGCGGCATGTATCTGTTCCCGGATCTGGATCACCCGGCGGCGATCTGCATGGGTGAAAGGCCAGAGGATTTGCCGATCAAATATGTCTTTGATCCGTCGCAGCGAAACCAGATTGCCAAATTTCTGAATTACAACGATCTGGTCGAGCCAATCGTCAAGGCCCGCGGCGTGGATGCCGCCGCGATCCTGCAACAGAAGATGGATTTTCTGACCGTTGACGCCGCCGCGGATGCGGGCATTGATCTGACCGGGCTGGACCGCAGCGACATGCGGCGTTTGGCGCGCAATCACGCGGATCGCTTGCCCGAAGCCTATCATGGCCTCGCGCAATTGTTGCGCTGGGCGACCGATGGCGGGCCTTGGCCGCGTATCACCTCGGATCATCCGGCCTATTTCTATTCGCTGCGCGCCGCCAATACCCTGAACCGCGATCTTGTGAATATGCTGCTGGCCGAGCTTGCCCCGCTGGACCCGCGCCAGATGTTCATTTGCCACAAGGAACTGTTCTACCGTACCTATGGTGGCTGGTCGGAGCCGAAAAAGGCCTATGTGGCCGAGTTTCTTGCCCGTGAATATCAAGTGGACAAGGCCGGGGCCCGCGCCGCACTGTTCGGGCATGAACCCGACATGAGCGGCGAGGACCGGGTCAGCGAGGCGGTGATCGCACGGGTCGGCCCTTGGGGCGCGGTAAGGAAAGAGTGATATGTTCGGAGCAATGCGCCTGTTTCTCGGTCTGCTCGTCGTTCAGACGATTGCCTACTTTGCCTTGTCTCTTTACTCGCGCCGTGTCCGGCGACAAAAGCTTGAGACATGGTGGGAAGAGAAGGGCAAGACCGGCAACAAGGAAGCCTTCGTCGAACGCGGATTGCACGTCTATGACAATTCGTTCCGTCGCAAACTGATCTTGGGTGTTTATATCGTGCCTTGGGTGGCGATCGCCGCGCTGATCTATGTCGTGAACTACATGTGAGGTTTTGGGAATGGTCTACATCAAATGGGCGTTCATCCTGATTTTCTGGATCACGCTGGGTGCGATCCTGCAATACTCGCTGCCGCAGCACGACATTGTCCGCATCGTGAACACCTACGAAGAGCGGCAGGATCTGACGGATTGGACCCGCATTTTCTGGTCCGAGCCCGATGATCAGTCGACCAGCCTTTCGAACCGCGATGTGCAGTTCATCCAAGCCGTGCGGGCGAACGGCAAGCCGATCGTCTATCGGAACGAAGATACCAGCTGGGGTTGGCCACCCTATTTCAAGTTCGATACCGCCAACCTTTACACCGAAGCCAACGACGCAATCTCGGACAAGGATGATCCGGATTGGGTTGTCGTGACCCACTACGGCTGGCGCAACGAGTTTCTGTCGATCTTCCCGAACGCCATTTTCATCAAACATGTCGAAGGACCGGACGTCCGCATCATTCCCTGGTTCAACATCATTTTCCTGACCGTGTTCTTTGCCATCGTCTGGGCGCTTTGGGTGCGTTGGCGCAGGTTCCGCGAAGCCCGCATCGACCCCATGCTTGAAAGCGTCGAGGATGGTCTCTACGCCGCTGGGGATGCAATCGATGAGCGAAGATCCAGCTTCCGGCGCTGGCTGGACAGTTGGAAGTCAAAATAGGTCAGAACCGGAAACCTGTCTGACCATCGGCTACCCGCCTATACGCACAGCTATCTGACGACAAACTCGGCATGAAGGGCCCCGGCCGCTTTGATGGTTTTGAGGATGTCGATCATATCCCGCGGGGACACGCCCAACGCGTTCAGGCCGGCAACCACCTGCGACAGCGTCGTCGCTTCGGGTATTTCTGCCAACCCGGTGCCGGCGTCCTCCTCAATCCCTGCGATGGTTCGTGGAACAACAACGGTCTCCCCTCTGGCAAAGGGGTTGGGCTGAACGGCGATCGGAGATTCCTCTACGCGAAGTGTCAGGTTGCCTTGGGAAACCGCGACACGTGAGATTCGGACCTCCTGCCCCATGACGATTGTGCCGGAGCGCTGATCAACAACCACGCGAGCCTTGGTTTCGGGTTCAATCAGGATGTTTTCGATCCGGCCGATCGCATGCGCGGTGGAAGGAGCCCGCGTTTCCGGGATGCTCAATTCCACCGTGCCCGAGTCGCGCATGACCGCAACTGCGCGATTGAACTCGCGGTTGATGGCCGCTTCGATCCGACCGGCGGTCGTAAAGTCCGGCTCGCGCAGGGCCAACCGCAATTGGGAAAGACCTGACAGTTCAAAATCGATCTCCTGCTCGACCCGGGCTCCGGCGGGGACGACACCGGATGTCGGCACCCCTTGAACAACCGATGCAGCGTCGCCCTCGGCGACTGCACCACCTGCCAGAACTGTGCCCTGCGCAACTGCATAGATCTGCCCATCCGCGGCGTTCAAGGGTGTCATGACGAGGGTGCCGCCCAGCAGGCTTTTGGAATCTCCGATCGCCGAAACGGTCACATCGATCTGCCCACCAACCCGCGCAAAGGGCGGAAGGGTGGCGGTGACAAGAACGGCGGCGACATTCTTGGGGCGAAAGTCCTCGCCAGTGACGTTTACGCCCAACCGTTCAAGTATGTTCGACATGATTTCTTCGGTGAACGGGGAATTGCGCAACCCGTCACCGGTTCCGTTCAGTCCAACGACAAGGCCATATCCCACCAGATCATTGCCGCGTACACCGTCAAAATTCACCAGATCCTTGAGCCGAACAGCCCCGGAAACCGCCACCGAAGGCAGCATGATCAGAAGGAAGGCCAGAAGTCTCATCTCAGGAAATTCACCAATGATAGGGTCGAATTGCGGACGGTGACCGAATAGAGGCTTTCAAGCTGGAACTGCACGGTCTGCAGGTGTGCTGCGGTTTCGTAGGGATCGGCGGCGACAAGTTCGTTGCGCGCGTATTCAAAACTGGTCCTGGCCGCAGCATTTCGTGTTTCGGCCTGTTCGATGCGGGCTTGCGCCGCTCCGATCTGAGCGCGCATCGTCACGACGTCATCCTTGGTGTTGGCCAGAGCCACGCCCAGATCGGTGAACAAGGCAGTTTGCAGGTCTGGTGGCCATCCCAGCGCGCCCTCCGTTGCCAGCGCCGCAAGCGCGACATCGCGCAATCCATCCCGAAGTTTCGGATCATTGGACGTGAACTGCATGTTCACCCGCTCGGTTTCCGAAATCTGCATAGGTGCGAGGGTCGTGTTGGAACCGTTGTACATGACCGCCTCAAACCCGGCAGGATCATTGAACCAATCTTCAGCCACCTGGCGAATATCGGTCAGGGTTGTCAGCCCCGCCAATTCGGTTCGCAGAGCAGCCAGTAGCGTGTCCGTCGACTGCAGCGGAGAGGCGTCCGTGGCGGTTCCCGCGAACAAGCTGCGGCCACCGACCCGCGTGTTCAGTGAAGAAATCATCGTGTCCAGTTCGTTGCGCGCCTGAGCCGAGGCCTGAGCATGCGATGTTGCTTGGTTGGATGTCCCAAACGCGAGCAGAGAAGCCGAAACCTCGCCAATCGAGGTTTCAAACGTCTCGAGGCTGATCTGAGTGGCATCAGCAAACAGATCTGCCTCGGCGGTCGCCGTAGAGAAGGCGTCCAGCTGTGCAATTTTTCGATCCAGGTCCAGCAAATGCGAGTAATCGCCATTGAGACGTCCAGAAATGTCAGCGGTTTTTCCCGTGGACATTTCATAGGACAGGGTTTCGATCTGCGTTTTGATCTCGGTGCTGCGCGCGCGCAAGGTCAGACCGCGGGCCAGATCACCAATCGAATTCAAGGTCATGGTTACATCCTCAGCAGCAAATCCATCAATTCGTCGACAACAGTGATGATCCGCGCATTGGCGGCATAGGCCTGTTCAATCTGCATCATGCGCTGCAATTCGGTGTCACTGTCCACGCCCTGCTCGGCCACTAACTGCTCCATTTGGAGTTGCGCGTTGGCTGCGTAGCTTTGGCGCGACAGAGCGGTATGGGCAGCTGTGCCTGCTTTGGACAAAAGCGCCGCCGACACCTCACTGGCCCGCAGGGTCCCAGTGCCGAAAGCCGGGGCAGGGCGTGGCGTGGTCAATACGGCGCCAAAAGCCTGCAGCTGGGTTGCCTCGCCGGGGTCGTTGGGTGCAACGGCCCCCAACCCCGCGCGCAGTTTCCAACTGTCGCCGCCGGCATCAGGATCGACAATCGGGTTGAGCTCAAGACGGGACGCGAGCCCCGCCGGCGCCGTGGCATCGAAACGGGCACCGGCATCGGTGAACAAGCCCAGATCAGTCGGCATCGCGGTCGGGTCCAGGCCGGCAGTTTCGAACCGTTCGATCAGATCGCGCGCGACTGCGTCGAGGTCCTCATGCGCGTCGATGGCCAACACGTCGCGAATGTCAAACTGGGCTGCCAGAGCGCCGCCGCGGATTTGTGCGGAATCACCGGATGTGCGGACTGGCCGTCCATTGAGTTCGAGCCCGGACAGCAGCCCGTTTCCCGCGGTCATGTGCGGTTTGGTATCACCGGTGACCGAGAACGCGAACTCTGCGGCTGATCCTTCCAGAAGTATCAGCCCACCGTCGGAAAACAGTGAGACGCGGTTGTTGTCGCGCGCCACGACATTGACTGGAACCAGCTGGTTGACTTGGTCAATGAGAACCTGGCGTTGATCCAGCAACCCATTGACATCGCCGCCTGCGTTCTCAACAGCCGAGATCTTGGCATTCAATGCTTCGATATCTTTCAGGGTCGTATTCAGTGTTTCGACATACGTCCCGATTGCTCGGTCCGCGTCAGAACGCATCTTGCTGAGGCCGTCGGACGCCGTATTCAGATCGGCAACCAGATACCCAGCTGCGCGCGCCGCCAGATCTAGACGCTCGACCGAGCCGGGATTGCTTGCGGCCGTGATCAAGCTGTTCTCGAATGCGCCCAAAGATACCGCGATCGATCTGCCGTCATCGGGGGTACCGACCAATGCTTCGAATTGCGAGTAAAATTCAGAGATTGCCGAGGCCGCCGCGTTATCCGCTGTTGCCGCGCGCAGGTTCGCCATCAGAACAGGGTCTTGATGGCGGGTGATTCCCACGACCCTGACGCCGTTGCCGGAAATAGAGTTGGTGGTCAGCTCCAAGGTCCGCTTGGCGTAGCCGGGCGTCAGCGCATTGGCTATGTTGCCCGAGACGACGGCGGCGCCGTGGCTGGCCGCGCCCAGCCCACCCAGCGCGTTATTCAGGGCCGTTGACATGCTCATGAGGCCGCTCCTTTCCGCTTTGCAGGTTCAGATCAGCGCTTGATGTTGGTTGTTTCCTGCAACATCTCGTCGACTGTCTGGATCACCTTTGCGCTTGACGAATAGGCGCGCTGGGTTTGGATCATCGACGTCAGTTCAGTCGCAACGTCGGTCGTCGATTCTTCGCGCGCGAAGGAAATCAATTCTCCCGTCGGACCTTCGCCGGCATCCCACAGGAAATAAGTTCCACTGTCGCGTGACGGCGCATATGTCTGGCTGTCGAGTGCGGTCAGCCCATTCGGGTTGGGGACGTCCGCCAACGGTATCTGATACATCCGACGGGTGACACCCGTGTCATACAGCGCGTAGACGTATCCGTTTTCATCGACCTGAACGCTGGACATGGTTCCGACTGCGGATCCGTCCCGGGTGATCGAAACTGGCGCAAACGTGTCAGAGAGTTGAGTGATTCCGTCGCTGTCACCGATCAGGCCGATATTGACCTCCATCGGGCCGCCGGCGACGTTGACGACAAAGCTGCCGGTGGTCGGATCATAGGTGCCACCGGACACGGTGGTCACACTGGCAAGGGTACCGCCTGCCGTTCTGCTGTCCGTAAATGTCAGCGTATATTCACCGATCACGGTTCCGCCCGAAGCCGAATCGCGCAAGATCATCGTCCATTCGTTGCTGGACCCGGTGGCCGGCACAGTCGGGATCAGTTCGATATCGACATTCTCGGGTTTGCCCAAATTGTCGAAATATTCTACGGACAAGGGCTGCGTGTCACCAGGTGCGCCGGCATCGGTGGCCGTGGCGGGCAGGTTCATGCGCAGGTTCATTGCGGTGGTCGGCGAGCCGGACAGTTGATTGACGCTGAGTTGAACCGGCTGCAATGCTGCGGGTGTGTCGCGCGAAACGTTGGGAATGGACCCATCGGCGTTGGCGGGCCAACCCAGCAGCACAAGTCCGGACTCGGTAACCAGATATCCTTCCGCATTGGTTCGGAAGGATCCGGTGGTGGTCAGAAGCATTTCGTTTGAATCGGTGCCGATCTGGGAACTTGGGCGAACCGGCAGCATGCCCCGGCCGCGCACGGCCAGGTCGGTTGAGTTGTTGGTGGTAACCAGCGAGCCGCGCTGATCGATCAGACGCTGGCTGGTGGTCCGGACGCCGCCCGCCGAATAGCTTCCGCCCTGGCCCGACGTCACCATCGAATGAAAATCCGTCTCAACCCGCTTGTAGCCGTAGGTCGAAGAGTTGGCGATATTGTCCGATATGGTCGCCAACCTGTTCGCGTTGGCCTTCAGGCTGGCCACACCGGCATTCAGCGAAGAGGAAATTGTCATCGGCACGCCCTTCTGTTGCGTCAATCGTTCCCGCAACAGCTAACGCGCTGGGCCTTAACAGCGCGCTAACAAGTAAAATGCCAGATATCCACCGATCTCAGGGATTGCGCAGAAACACGATCTCGATCCGGTTGTTGCGGGCTGCCATCGGGTTTTTTACCGCCAGCTTGCGATCGGCATGACCCGTGACCCGTTCAAGCCGTTTGGCGCCGACCCCCTTGTCCTGAAGCATCTGCCGTACCACCTGCGCGCGCGAAGTCGACAGGTCCCACGACGGATTTCTGGCCAGAACCACCGGAGAGGAATGAACGTGACCCTCGACCGAGATGGAATTCGTCACCATGTCCGATGAACGTGCAACCAGCAGAACCAGTGCACGCATCATCTGGGTTGGAGAATCGGAACCTCCCTCGAACAGCGGCTCATCTTCGGTATCGAACAGTTCGACAATCAGTCCCTCGTCCGTCACCCGAGTGACAATATGCTTCAGGGCCTTTTTGGACACCATGCTTTCGCCGGACCGCCCCAGCAGTCGCGCCTCGAGCGACGAAAAGTCTTCGAACGCGCCGCGCCCGCCGCCATCGGCATCCACACCGGTCGATCCCCGTGCGCGTTTGGCCTCGGTCGGGTTCTTGTTCGTCGCTCCCGAGCCGTCCATCACCATGGTTTTCTCCGAGAACATATTGTCACCCCCAAAGGCCCCGTCGCCCCCGCCGGAAACGGGATTGATCGGAATTGTCGGAGAGAAGTAGTCCGCCAAACCCTTGCGTTGCTTTTCGGTCGTTGCGTTCAGCAGCCACATCAACATGAAGAACGCCATCATGGCCGTCACGAAGTCCGCATAAGCGACCTTCCAGGCGCCGCCGTGATGGCCATCGCCACCCGAAACGCGCTTCTTCTTGATGATGATCGGCGCCGCATTTGATTGCGCACCCATCTAAACCACCCTTTTTCACCCACCCATTGGATTAGCAGTCCGGGGATTAAGGGCGGCTTAATATATAAAACTGTTCAGCCTTTCCCGACCCGCTCATTGGGTCATCGCGGCGCTGGCCCGACGCAGGATGACCGAAAGGCGGTTGAAACTGTTCTGGATTCCGTCTGGATCGAGTTTGCCGAAAAAGCCATCAAGCTCGTCATGGATGCGAACCGCCTGATCCAGGAGGGGGTCAGTGCCCGGCGTGTACAGACCCGCCTTGATCATCACTTCCGACTGCTCATAGCTTCCGACCAGCCTGCGGGCTTCAGCGATCAGCTTGTTTTCCTCGGGTGTCGCCGCGGCCGGTAAAGAGCGCGAAACCGACCGGCTGAGCGCGATGGCTGGAAAGCGCCCTCGCTCGGCGATCTCGCGACTTAGCACGATATGCCCGTCAAGAACGCCGCGCAGGATGTCGGCCACCGGTTCATCCATGTCCGAACCCGCGACCAGAACACTGAACACGGCGGTGATGTCGCCCTGATCGGCGGTTCCCGGACCGGCGCGTTCACAAAGTCCGGCGATGATCGGTGTGACCGAAGGCGGAAACCCCCGCAGGGACGGGGCCTCACCCATGGCGACGGCGATCTCGCGATGCGCCTCGGCGAACCGGGTGACCGAGTCGCATAGAAACAGAACGCTCAGACCCTGATCCCGCAGAAACTCGGCCGCTGCCATCGCAGACCAGGCGCAGCGCCGGCGGGCCAGTGCTGATTGGTCGGACGTGGCCGCGACCACGATCGAGCGCCTCAGACCTTCGGCGCCCAACGCGGTCTCGACGAATTCATTCACCTCGCGCCCGCGTTCGCCTACCAGCGCGACGACCACGGCATCGGCTTGCATGGATCTGGCCAGCGTTGCCAGCAAACTTGATTTTCCCAAACCCGACCCCGCAAAGAGACCGACACGCTGCCCCTGGACGACCGGAAGCAGGGTGTTCAGAATCGCCAGCCCGGTGGCCATACGGTCTCCCAGCGGTTTGCGGTCGACGGCCCGGGGTGGCGCGGACATGACGTTGCGGGCCTGCGCCCCGGGCAGAAGCGGTTTGCCGTCCAGCGGTTTGCCGAACGGATCGACCACGCGACCAAGCCAATGCAAACCGGGTGCAAAAACCGGAGTCGGCTCAAGATAGACCCGGTCCCCCAGGCGCACGCCGTCAGGGGCTGCGCCAGGCAGCATGTGAACAGCGCCGGCCTCGACCTGCAACACTTCGCCGGCCAACGGTTGGTCGTGGCGTCGCTGCAAAATCAGATGGTCGCCGATGCGCGCTTGTTCTGCCAGCCCTTCGACCTCGATCACCCCACCGGAAACACCCGCGACCAGACCCATGTGCCGCACCGGAGAAAGTCGATCGAACTGGTACTTCAGAATCGAGGGATCGAGGTCGGACATGGCGTCGGCTCCAATTGGTTTCTGAAAACGGTTTCTAAAGGAATCGGGGTTAAGCCTTGATTGAAATTGATCGAGGGAGAAGCCCCGATGTTCTCGGACCTGAACGTCTTTACAGTTGCGTACGCCTTGGCAACCCACGCCGGACAACGGCAGGCCGTCATCTCGCGCAACATGGCCAACGCGGATACGCCCGGCTACCGGGCTCGCGATATTGAGCCTTTCGCGGAAGCCTTTGAGAAATCCAGTGCCACCAGCGCAATGAGCGCGACCCGCGAAGGGCATTTGAACGGTGTCGGGCCGGGCGGCATGACTTTGGCCGAACATATGCGCGGCGGCGCAGTCGATCCCAATGGCAATGGGGTTTCGCTTGAAGAAGAAATGCTGAATGCGGTCGAGGTCAAGCGACAGCATGACCGCGCGCTGGCCATCTACAAATCCTCGATCGGGATCCTGCGCACCGGTCTGGGCAAGGCGTGAGGAGACCGTCATGAGCGATTTCTCCAAATCCCTGGCCGTCACCGCCAGCGCGCTGCGGGCGGAAGCCGCGCGCCTGCGCCATGTTTCGGAAAACATCTCGAATGCGGACACTCCGGGTTACCGGCGCAAATCGGTTCCTTTCGAGACGGTGCAAAAAGACGGCACTGAATTGGTTCTGGCCGGTCGGGTCAGGCTGGACCGGCGGGCGTTGCCCCGGATCTATGATCCCAGTCACCCGATGGCGGATGCCAGCGGGTATTACTTAGGGTCCAATGTCGATCTGATGGTCGAGATCGCCGACGCGCGTGAAGCGCAACGCAGTTACGAAGCAAACCTCAAAATGTTCGACCAGACCCGGAAGATGTCGGCCAGCCTCATGGAATTGTTGAGAAAATAAAGGAAAGCCAGAATGGATACCCGATCGATCACCGCGGCTCAGAGCTATGCGCATGCCCGCCCGGCCACCCAAGCGGATCCGGGAACAAGTGGCGCTGCACAAGGGCTGCGCGCAACCTTTCAGGACTTTGCGGCAACCCTGAAACACAGCGAAGAGGTCGCCAATGCCGCCATGATTGGCCAAGCCGACCCACATGCCCTCGTGCAGGCACTGGCCCAGACCGAACTTGCTGTCGAAACAGCGGTTGTCGTGCGCAACAAGGTCGTTGAGGCCTACCAGGAAATTCTGCGGATGCCGGTCTGAACGATGCTCAGCGAAGGTCTGTTCTATGACGTCGTGCGTCAGGCCCTGTGGATTGCCGTGATCACGTCAGTTCCGATTCTGACGGTTGCGCTGGTCACGGGTTTGGCCGTGGGCCTGTTCCAGGCCTTGACGTCCATCCAAGAGATGACCCTGACCTTCGTTCCCAAGTTGGTGGCCATCGTCATCGTGTTCTGGGTCTCGATGGGGTTCATGACGCAGACGCTGGTCACATTCTTCACCTCGACACTGGTTCCGCTGATTGCAGGAGGCCGCTGATGGATACAGCCTACGTCACCTTGTCCCGTCAAACCGGGCTGATGAACGAAATGCGTCTGGTCGCGAACAATATCGCCAATGCGCACACGACGGGTTACCGCCAGCAGGGTTTGGTGTTTTCCGAGTTTGTGCGGGACCTTCCCGGCAGCCCCTCTCTGTCCATGAGCCGTGCTCAGGCACGCAACACGTCTTTTACGCAAGGCGTGCTGACGGAAACCGGTGGGCAATTCGATTTTGCAATCGAAGGCAGTGGATTTTTCTTGGTTGAAACTCCGTCCGGCAACCGTCTGACCCGGGCGGGCAGCTTTTCACCGGACGCCAATGGCGATCTGGTTACGATGGATGGGCACCGCGTACTGGACAGCAACGGGGCCCCAGTCTTCATTCCACCGGACGCAGCAACCATTGATGTGGGCGGCGACGGGACGCTCAGCGTGAATGGGCAGGTTTTGGGGCAGATCGGGGTGATTCAGCCCGCGGAAGGCACCGAGTTGGTGCGGGAAGGCAGTACCCTGTTCAAACCGGAAGGCGAGGTCGAGCCGGTCGAGCAGCCGGTGGTTCTCAACCGGTTTCTGGAGGGTTCGAACGTCAATGCCATCGGCCAAGTGGCCCGGCTGATCGAAATCCAGCGTGCCTACGAGCTGGGTCAGAGTTTTCTGGACGCCGAAGATGAAAGGGTCCGCGGCGCCTTGAAGACCTTGATGCGCTGATCTGAAACTGCAGGAGAAACCGAAATGCGAGCCCTGAAAATTGCCGCGACCGGAATGGCGGCGCAACAAATGCGGGTCGAGACGATCTCGAACAACCTGGCGAACATGTCGACCACGGGCTACAACGCCCGGCGGGCTGAATTTGCGGATCTGCACTATCAGCAGATGGCTCGCGCCGGCACGGTGAACGCCGCGGACGGGACTGTCCTGCCGACGGGAATACAGCTTGGTCTGGGTGTTCGTCCTGCAGCCGTGACCGTCGAGTTGGCCCAAGGCGCGTTGTCCGCGACGGGCAGTGACCTGGACATTGCGATCGAAGGGCGCGGGTATCTCGAGGTGGTGCTGCCAAACGGTCAGTCGGCCTATACCCGTGACGGCAGTCTGAAGCGATCGGCCGAAGGCCTCATCGTCACGTCGGACGGGTTTGCGGTCGCCCCCGAAATCACTATCCCGGACGACGCGCGGTCGATTTCCATCAACGCGTCCGGCGAGGTCTACGCCTATTTTGACGACACCGCGGAAGGGCAACTGCTGGGGGAATTCACGCTGGCCAGCTTTTCCAATGCCAAGGGCCTCGAGGCCATCGGCAGCAACCTGTTCAAGGAAACCGAGGCTTCAGGCGCACCGATCGTGGGTACCCCAGGCGAGGACGGGCTCGGAATGCTGCGTCAAGGCTATTTGGAAGACAGCTCGGTTGATGCGGTACGTGAGGTGACCGATCTGATCGAGGCGCAGCGCGCTTATGAAATGAATGCCAAGGTGATTTCGGCCGTCGACCAGATGATGGGCGCGACGACACAGGTACGCTGATGCGGGTCGTGGGCTTCATATCCCTGTGGCTTCTTCCGGTTGCCGCCTTCGCTGACATAGTCGTGCTGACCAGAACGATCCGGGCCAAGGAGATCATTGAATCCGCTGATCTTCAGGTGAAATCCGGTGAGGCGCCCGGCGCGGTAAATGATCCTGCAGACCTGATCGGGAAGGAAGCCAAAACCGCTTTGTATCCCGGTCGGCCAATTCTGAAGGCAAGTGTCGGCCCTCCCGCTCTGGTCGATCGAAACGATCTGGTGACGCTTGTCTTCGTGAAAGGTGGACTGTCCATCGCGGTCGAAGGGCGTGCGCTGGGCCGCGGAGCCGCCGGAGATCGCATCCGCGTCATGAACCTGTCGTCACGAACGACGGTAACCGGAAAAATCCGTTCCGACGGCCAAATCGAGGTATTTTGATCATGAAACTGTCCAGATCCCTGTTGCTGGCCATCCTGTCCCTTTCCGCCTGCGGGCGTTTGGACCATCTGGGCAAACCGCCCAGCCTGTCGCCAACTACGGAAACTCCGGAACACGTGGCGATGTTGTGGCCGGGTTTGCCGTTGCACACTCAATCTCAGCGCGCCGTGGACGGCGCGTCTCTGTGGAGTGGGGGTCAGCAGTCTCTGCTGGGTGATCAGCGCGCCATCAAGAAGGGCGATATTCTGACTGTCGTGATCGAGCTTGATGAAAAGGCCGAAATCTCGAACGATACAAACCGGTCGCGCGGCAGCTCGGAAGATCTCAAGGTTCCCGGCCTCTTGGGATTGCCCCAGCGCGCAGCGAAACACCTGCCACATGGTGCGTCACTGGACGAGGCGGTTTCGATCGATTCCGCGTCAGTCAGCAAGGGCAAGGGGTCTGTGAAACGCAAGGAAAAGCTGACACTGCGCGTCGCCGCAACGGTGATCGATGTCCTGCCGAACGGCGTCCTGTCGATTTCCGGAACGCAGGAACTGAGGGTGAATTTCGAACTTCGCGAGCTGCTGGTGTCTGGTTATGTGCGTCCGCAGGACATCTCGCGCCAGAACGAGATTACCTATGACAAGATTGCGTCTGCACGGGTGTCCTATGGCGGCCGCGGCCAGATCACGGATGTTCAGCAGCCACGATACGGGCAACAGGTGCTGGACGCGCTGTTACCGTTCTAAGGTGTTCAAATGATGAAGAAACTACTCCCCGTTTTCTTTTTGATTGCAGGTCTCGGGGCCGGCGCTGCGGCTGGGCTGCTTTTGACACCGGAACCAGAGGATACCGTGGCCGATGCCAAAGCACCGGAGCCCCACGCCGAGGAGACCGTCAAGGCAGACAAGGCGAACAAAACCTCCGGCCATAGTGAGACGTCCGGCAAGGCCGGTCCCTATGAATATCTCAAGTTGACCAAACAGTTCGTCGTTCCGGTCGTCGAAGAAAACGAAATCTCTGCTCTGGTGACCATGTCGCTGAGCCTGGAAACCCGGCCGGGCATCTCGGAGGAGTTCTACGAAATCGAACCGAAACTGCGGGACGGGTTTCTTCAAGTGCTGTTTGATCACGCGAATATTGGTGGGTTCGACGGCGAATTCACGCAATCGGACAATCTCGAGGTGCTGCGAAAGTCCCTGTTGGAGGTTGCCCGAAAGAACCTTGGCGATGACGTGTCTCGTGTTTTGATCATGAGCGTGAGCCGCCAGGACACCTAACGCCAGAGGGCGGGCTTTGGCTTTCGTTTTACTGATTCATCAGTTTCCTGGCGCGTGCAATGCGCAGCGCGGTTTCTTGATCGCGCTGCAACGACTCAACCGCCTGCTTGCGGCCGAATGCTCGGCGAAGGTCCTCCATCATAGCCAGTTTCCGGGATCTGACCCGAGCCAAATCAGTGTTGAGGTCACGCCGGGTTCTGGACTCCCATCCGTGCCACAAGACGTCCGCGCCGGCGATCTGGTACCCAGGGGTTTGCGCGGCGTCCGACGCCGTTTGGGCGACCTGAGCGTTCAGCGCGCTAATCTGTGCCTGAATGCGGCTTTCGGCCTCAAGTATCGGTTTCAGTTTCTGAAACTCTCGTTCGAAAGAAGCCGCCGTGACCGCCGCTAGATCCCTTAGCTTCGCGCGCGTCATCCGAACGCTCCCTTCGCGCGTTTTCGCATGGCTTCGGCAAATCGGATGGCCGCAGCGACCGGGCGATACAGGTCTTCCGTTATCTCCTTTCCGATCTCGACGGTCGCATGCAGGGCCCGCGCCGTCGGCGGATCCGAGTGAATCGGAACTCCTGACTCCATCGCCGTTCGGCGGATTGTCGCGGCAACTTCGTCAACGCCCTTTGCGACGCAGACGGGTGCTGTTCCACGGGCGCGGGTCCATTTCAATGCCACCGCAAAATGGGTGGGATTGACGATGACCACATCGGCCTTTGGCACCTCGGCCATCATCTGGTTGGTCGCAATTTCTTGCGCGCGCTGGCGTCTTTGCTGTTTGACATGCGGATCGCCTTCCGAGTCTTTCGTCTCGTCCTGCAGTTCTTTGCGCGACATTCGATTTTTGCGCATGTGCTCGGAATACTGCCACAGGTAGTCGATGACCCCGATGGCCAGCGTGACGGCGACGACGATGAACAGGAACCGAAACAGAAGGTTCATCATCAGCGGGATAGAGGCTCGTACGGGGCTGGCTGCAGCGGTCAGGATGTCCGCCAGGTTGGATTTCAAAAACACGGCAAGGCATATGCTGTAGATCACCAGCTTGATGAAGCTTTTGAAGAACTCAAAAAGCCCGGCACGGCCGAACTTGTTCTTGGCATTGGATGGGATCGAAATGCGTGACGTCTTCGGCGTCAGCTTGCTTGGGGCAAACACCAGGGCGCGCTGCGCCAGCAAATTCAACAAGACAAGCGCCGCTGGAACCGCCAACAGAACGCCTGCGGAAACGGCAACCTTTGTCATCAGCCCGCCGACCGGTGCAGCCGCGCTGCCAGACAACAACAGTGACAGTTCCGGGGCCTGATCAATCAGGACCATCAGGGATGATCCCAAATGCTCGGTCGAAAAATGCCCGACCGCCAAAAGAGCGATTGTCAGGCCGGAATAGGCGGCAACGGCGGACAGGTCATTTGATTTGACGACCTCACCCTTTTCCCGAGCCTTCTGCAGTTTCTGCGGTGTCGCCTCGAAGGACTTGTCGGTGTCGTCGTCCGAGCCGCTCATTCCGGTGCTCCGATCGGATCAAGCAAGTACTGGAACAGGACGTCAGACCAGACCGCAAGGATGGTCGGCGCTCCCGCGAACAAAAGGAACAATCCGGCAAAGGTGATCGCCGGCGCGCCCACAAAAGCGACCATCAGTTGAGGCATGGCCCGGTTGATGACACCCAGAGCCAAGTTGTAGATCAATGATGCAATGACAAACGGCATGGCCAGCCCAAAGGCCAATGCAAAGCTGCGCGATACCTGCGACACCCCCCAACGTGACAGATCGGTCGCCATCGGGGCGGCACCCACCGGGAATAGTGAATAGCTGTCGATCAGGAATTGGGCCGCCCGGATGTGAACGCCCATCAGTGTGGCAAGGGCCAACCCGGACAGGGTCAAGAAATGACCCATCGCCGGGGCCGGGTCCGCAGCGGCACCACCCAGGATCTGCGATAACGACGTGGCTTGCGCGGCCATCGACCCGGCGGTTTGAAGGGCGAGTACCAGTAGCCGAAGCCCGATCCCCAGGGTCAGGCCGATCAGGATTTCGGTCAGTATCAATTGAACCAGCGGCATCAGGCCACTGTCGGGCTCGGCAACGGAAACCGACGGCGCGACGACCAGCGTGAATGCCATTGCGACCCCCAGCTTTACGCGGGTTGGAATGCTGCGCTCCCCGAAGGCTGGCAGCAGGGAAACCACCGCTGAAACCCTGAGAAAAACCGCAAACGAGGACCACAGGATGCCCCCCAGCTGAGCCAGCAAATCCGGCGGCAGCCCAATCACGCCGGCACCGTTCCGACCAGCGCCGGCCGCGCTTCGAGCCCAATTTCCTCGAACGACAGGACTGGATTCGAGATTCCCCGCGCGTGCATGATGGTACGCAGCAACCTGCGCCGCCGCGTCGAGGTTACCAACGCCGGGAACACACCCTGATCCGCGCTGCGTGTTATCGTCGTGACGACGCCATCGGCCAGTTTGTTGAACAGATTGGGGGGCAGCGCCACATCCAATCCAGCATTCGGAGTGTCGATCTGGTAGGTGGAGAACGTCTCCTCCCATTCCGGCGCCAACTGGATCAGGGGAATCGAGCCGTCGCCACGCTTCAGGTCCGCCACCAGCTGGAAGCCCAGTCGCTGGCGCACGATCTCACAGATCGCCTCAGGCTGCGTCGTGGTCATCCGCGCTTCGGCGACGCTCTCCAGGATCAGCGCGATGTTGCGGATCGAAACCCGTTCTTCGAGCAGCAGACGCAAAACCGCGTGCAAGGTGTCGATCGGAACCTTGTCGGGGATCAGCTCATCCAGCAGCTTTCGGTTTGCCTCGGCCCGGACCGGGTCGCTCAGGCGGGTCATCTCGGACAGGAGCCGACGCAGGGATTTCAGGGTCAGCAGGCGCGGGAAGTTCTGCTTGATGATTTCCAGCAGATGGGTCGCCAGAATCTCGGGCGGGGTGACGATGGTTGCGCCGCTCAGCGCGGCGGACTCTTGATCCTTGGGCAGGATCCACCGGGCGGGCGCGCCGTAGACGGGTTCGGTGACGTCATTGCCTTCCGGCAACAGGTCCAGCCCGTCCTGCACCAGCGCCAGGATCAGGTCGGGGTGAAGCACCCCCCGGGCCTGTTCGACGCCCTGAACACGAATGACGTAAGTGCCCGTCGGCAAGTCGGCCCGGTCTGTCAGTCGGATCTCCGGAAGGATCAATCCAAAGCTCGACGCCACGTAGGTCCGCATGTTGGCGATCCGGGCGTCCAATCCGGTGCCAGGGTTCAACACCATACTGACCAGATCCGGGGCAAATTCGAGGTGAATGTCGTCGAGGTCAAGGACGTCGCCGATGCCTTGTGATGCCTTGGGCTCGGCGTCCGAAGCCGCCATCTGTGCCGCCTCTGTGGCAGCTGATTGCTTTCTGTGAACAACGAAGGCCGCATAGCCCAGGATCACGCCACCGAGAATGAACGGCAGAAAAGGCAACCCGGGCACCAGCGCAAACAGCACCATCAGGATCGCAACGGTTGCCAGCGCAGCCGGATGCCGCCCCAGTTGCGAGAACAAGGCGGTGTCGGTTGCACCCTGCGTGCCACCGCGGGCCAGCAACAGGGCGGATGCGATGGAGATGATGACAGCCGGTATCTGCGTGACCAACCCGTCACCAACAGTCAGGATCGCATAGGTTTCAAACGCCGAGGCGACCGGCATACTGTGCACGATCACCCCCATGATCAACCCCATCACCAGGTTGAGCAGGGTAATCAGCAGCCCTGCAATTGCATCGCCCTTGACGAATTTGGATGCCCCGTCCAGCGACCCGAAAAAGGTGGTTTCCTGTTGCTCGAGCTCGCGCCGTTCCTTGGCTTGCTGATGGTCGATGGCGCCGGCAGACATGTCGCTGTCGATGGCAAGCTGCTTGCCCGGCATTCCGTCAAGGGCAAAGCGGGCCCCGACTTCGGCCATACGCGCCGCACCTTTGGTGATCACCATGAAGTTCACGATCAGCAGCACACCGAATACCACGAGGCCCAGGAAGATGCTGCCGCTCATGACGAATTGGGCAAAGCCCTCGATGACGTCACCGGCGGCGTTCGGCCCGGTATGACCCTGCCCGATGATCAGCTTGGTCGACGACACGTTGAGCGACAGGCGCAGCATCAGCGAGGCCAGCAGTATCGTTGGAAAGGACGAGAAATCCAAAGGTCGCTCGATGAACAGGGTCAGGGTGAAAATCAGGATGGCCAGTGCGAACGAGGCCGCAAGGCCAATGTCCAGTACCCAGGATGGCATTGGCAGGATCATCATGACGATCACCGTCATCAAGGCCAACGCCAGTAGAACGGTGGGTGAAAACAGGGATCGGGCGTCAAGCTTTGGCACGCGTCACTCCTGATCGAACGCGATGAAGGCAGCAGCAGCGGCTGAGGCGGGAACCAATGAGCCCAAGCGGCCCGGCCCGGTTCGGCCACGACCGGGCGGGATCAAAGGCGCGGCCGCCCGTGAAAACGGATCGCGCCCCGTGTGTCCCGGTTGCGCCGACGGTACGCCGTCGAGATTGGCCAGGATGGTTTCAAACCGGTCCGTATAAGCCTGTGCAAGGCCCGGCGTGCGCGAGTGATAGGCGCCAACCGCATGCCCCCACGAACCCTGTTCGGCATGGAGCGTCTTCAGGAACTGCGCCGCGTAGGCGGCGTTCTGGTCCGGATCAAACATAGCGTCTATGGACCGGAAGGCTTTGCCATGCCAGCGGTAGTTGATCTGGAAACAGCCAATATCAAAACTGCGGGCACCCGCTTTGAACACGTCGAAGACAAAGGCCTTGGCCTCGGTTTCGGTGGCGAACCAGTACCCTTTGCCCTCGACATTGACGGTCCAGGGCCAGGGTGTCAGGCGACCCATCATCGTGCGCCCGGTCTCGGTTCGGGTGACGGCCAACAGGATATCCTGCGGCACACCTTCGGCCATTGCCGCCCGTCTCGCGGCCCGGTCGCAGACATCAATCGCGGGGCCATCCGACCATGCCAAGGCAGCAGGCGCGGCGGCGGCCAGCCAAACGGCGATCGAGATGAAAAACTTGAGCTCTGGCATTCTGCCGGTCCGGGGATTCTTGTGTCCGGGCCAAGCTAGCCAGTTTTGGGTTTACAGAGGGTTATCGGGACCTCAGCCCCGATCGATGCGGCGGCCGAACACAACGCTGGTGTTGGTCCGCAGCACCCCCGGGATCGCCGCAAGCTCATCAACCAGAATGTCCAGATCCTCGATCCGCGGCGCTTCGGCGGACAGCAATAGATCGAATTCTCCATTGATCGACAGGCACAGCTTGACCTCTGGATAGGCTTCGAGCCGCTTGATGATGCGGGCGGTTTCTTTCTGCTGTACCTCCAGCAGGACAACGACCTGGACCTTGGGCGTGTCCTCGGCCTGGCGCAGGATCACCGAGTATCCGGCGATCACACCGTTTCTCTCCATCCGGCTGATACGTTCATGCACCGTAGTCCGGGCCACCCCGAGCGTTGCCGCGATATGGGTGGTCGAGGCGCGCGCGTTGTGTTGCAGCGCGGCAATGATGCGGCGATCAAGCTGGTCCATCGATGCTCCGTGTTCCGAAGGGATGGTTCGGGTGTATGCCAGTTTGGCGCCTGCGCTCAAGGCTGATGCGGGTAACGGGGGTGAAGGTCGTCGATGATGATCGGGTGGGCGTGCTCTGCCGATCCCGACAGGTGCGGATGGTCGATCGGCAGGTCCGGATGCTGGTGGATGACCGCGCCCGGCTCGGCGCGAGGCCATGCCAACAGGGCTCCGACCAGACCGCACAGCGACAGAACGGTCAACAAAGCCATTGCTACGGTAGCACCGAACGCTGTCATGACCCATCCGGCCAGCGGGTAGAGAACCAACCAGCAGGCATGCGACAGGGTGAACTGGGCGGCGAATACGGCCGGGCGGTCTTCGGCATGGGCCGAACGGGTCAGCAGGCGCCCCGATGGGGTTAGGGTCGCCGAGTATCCGAAGCCGACCAGTGCCCAGATTGCGGACAGCCCGGCAAGGCTCATGGGTACAGCTGCAGACAGGATCGCAGCAATCGCCATGGCCGCGGTGGCAATCGTCGCACCCGTCAGCATCACTTTGCGGTCCTCGAACCGCCGCAATACCGCCGGCAAGGCAAATGCCGCCAGCATTGACCCACCGCCGAATCCGGCCAGCGCGATGGCCACGGCACTATCGGACAGCCCCAGGCTTGCACGCACGATGACGACGGTATTGACCAAGACCATCGCGCTGAGTGCTGCGGCGCTCCAGCTCAAAGCCAGCAATCCTCGCAGGCGTGGTGTGGCCAGATAGATCCGCAGACCGCGGGTCGTGCGGTCGAAGATCCCGCGCGGCCGGACGGGCGTGGGTGAGGGAAGGGCAACCGACATGACCAACAAGGCCGAGGCGACAAAGCCGAGGCTTGTCCCCAGAAACAGGCTGTCGAAGCTGACGAAGATAAGCAGGAACGCGGCCAGCATCGGGCTCACCAGACTTTCCAGATCATAGGCCAGGCGCGACAGCGACAGCGCCTTGGTATAATCCTGCTGGTCGGTCAGAACGTCTGGTATCGTGGCCTGAAACGCCGGGGTGAACCCGGCTGAGGCAGATTGCAGAACGAAAATCAGAACGTAGACCTGCCAGATGTCGGTCACGAACGGCAGGCACAGCGCCACTGCGGCGCGGATGAGGTCCAGCGTCACAAGCAGTTTTCGCCGGTTTAGCCGTTCCGCAATGGCCGCCGCCACCGGTGCGACCGTAACATAGGCAACCATCTTTATCGTCAGTGCCGTACCCAGAACCAGGGCCGCAGAGCTTCCGGCCAGATCGTAGGCCAGAAGCCCCAGGGCCACCGTGGCAAGACCGGTGCCCGTCAAGGCCACGATTTGCGCCGCAAGCAGGTGACGATAGACCCGGTTTTGCAAAACGCTCAGCATCACAGGTACTTGGTGATGGTCTTGAAGGCGTCGACCGAGTCGGCGTCGCCCGAAGCCAGGCAATGGTCGACATGATCATGGATCAGTGTCCGCTTGGCATTCGTGATCGCCTTTTCCACGGCGAAAAGCTGCTGAGCGATATCCGGACAGGGCTCTTGGTCGTCCAGCATGGCGATGACCTTGGCCAGATGCCCATGTGCGCGTTTCAGGCGCGCGATGATCTGCGGGTGTGTTGAATGCTTGTGAGGGGTCATGTATTAACCCTATCCCCCCCATGGGGATGCATCAAGCCGGCCGGAGATCAATCGTGGCATCGGTCCGGATGGCGTTGAGTTTGCAGGCCAAACACCCTATTTCGGGGACGATACCGAACGAAGGAAGCACGTGTGGCGAACCATCTGTACAAGAACGACCTGCCCGATGGGCTGGATCTGGGCCCGATCGTGGCCATTGATTGTGAGACCATGGGTCTCAACCCGCACCGGGATCGCCTGTGCGTGATTCAGATGTCCGGGGGTGACGGCGATTGCCATATCGTGCAGGTCGAAAAGGGCCAAACCTCGGCGCCGAACCTGAGTGCCATGCTGGAAAACCCGGATGTGCTGAAGCTGTTTCATTTCGGGCGGTTCGACATTGCCGCGATGTATCATGCCTTCGGGGCGTTGGCCGCTCCGGTGTATTGCACCAAGATCGCCAGCCGCCTTGTGCGCACCTATACCGATCGTCATGGTCTCAAGAACCTGTGTCAGGAGTTGCTGGGCGTCGATATCTCGAAACAGCAACAGATGAGCGACTGGGGTGCCGAGACCCTGACCGAGGCCCAACTGGATTATGCGGCCTCCGACGTCCTGTATCTGCACCGTCTGCGTGATGCCTTGAACGCGCGTCTGGAGCGTGAAGGGCGCACCGAAATGGCGCAGGCCTGTTTTGACTTCCTGCCGATGCGTGCCAGACTGGATCTGGCCGGATGGCCTGAAACGGATATTTTTGCGCACTCATGACAGACAATGAATCCTTTCTGAAGGTTGCCCGTCAGGTAATCACCGACGAAGCCCGGGCGTTGGATGTTTTGGCCGACAGCCTTGACGACCGGTTTGCCGAAGCCGTTCAGCTGATCCTGCAGGCCACAGGGCGGATCATCATCAGCGGCATCGGCAAGTCGGGACACATCGGCCACAAGATCGCCGCAACCCTGGCCAGCACCGGCACGCCGGCCTATTTCGTTCATCCGGCCGAGGCCAGTCACGGCGATCTGGGGATGGTGTCGAAAGGAGACGTGGTTCTGGCGATCTCAAATTCGGGCGAAGCACCGGAACTGGCCAATCTACTGGCCTTCACTCGTCGGTTCGGCATTCCGTTGATCGGCCTGTCCAGCAAGCCCGAAAGCTCGTTGATGAAACAGGCGGACGTTCATTTGCTGATCCCCTCTCTTGGCGAGGCCTGCGGTTATGGGATGGTGCCGTCGATTTCGACCACGCTGACGCTGGCCATGGGTGATGCGCTGGCGATTGCACTGATGAAATATCGTGACTTCAAGCCAGAAGATTTCCGCGCCTTCCATCCGGGCGGCAAACTGGGCGCGCAGCTGAGCGCCGTACGCGATCTGATGCACAGTGGCGATGCGGTGCCGCTGGTCTCTGCCGATACACCCATGAGCGACGCGTTGATCGAGATCAGCCAGAAAGGCTTTGGCGTGGTCGGGGTGACGGACGCGGATGGCAAGCTTGCCGGCATCATCACCGACGGCGACCTGCGGCGCCACATGGAGGGGCTGCTGGACAATACAGCCGCACAGGTCATGACCCGCAATCCGACCACGATCGCACCGGATTCTCTGGCCGAAGAAGCCGTGGCGATCATGAACGCGCGCAAGATCACCTCGTTGTTCGTGGTCGACCCCGAACAGCCGGGATTGGCGCAGGGCCTTCTGCATATTCACGATTGCCTGCGCGTCGGGCTGGGCTGACAGGAGGCGCAGGTGGACCGCTATTCCCGAATGGTGCAGTTCCTGAAGGTTCTGTTGCCGCTGGCGGCGATTCTGCTGCTGTCCACGGTATTCCTGCTGTCGCGCAGTATCGAAACCAACGTCTCGGGTCCGTTCACCCAGCAGGATATCGACGAACGGCTTGAGGGGCAGCTTGTGACCCGCCCGAACTATCGCGGGACCACCCGCAAGGGCGAAGATGTCCAGGTCGAGGCGGTACGGGCCAGCCAGGGAACTGCCGACAGCGATCCAAGAGCAACGGAATTCCGTGGCCGGTTCGGCCTGTTGAACGGTGGGGTGATCACGCTGGATTCCAACTCGGGGTCGATCCGACCGGACAAGGCGACGGCCACCTTCACCGGGGACGTGGTGATCACCACCACGGACGGTATACGGGTGACGACAGACCTGTTGAATACTTCATTGGACGAGATCCGGGGCGATACGCCAGGTCAGGTGCAGGGAACGGGGCCAATCGGCAATTTCTCGGCCGGGCGGATGACATTTGGCGCTGAAAAAGAGGGTGGACCGGTCCATATTCTTTTTACAGATGGCGTTAAGCTGTTATATGAGCCGAAAAAAGCCGAAAGATAGACTGTGTTTGATTTTCGTTTCGCCCTCGTTTGTTTCGCCCTGGCCGTGGGTTCGGTGCCAGCGTCCGCGCAGGAAGCGCAGGTGGCCTTTGGGTCGGTGAAGGCCGATCCCAGTCTGCCGGTCGAAGTGACATCCGAGACACTGAACGTCAATCAAGAGGACGGTTCGGCCGAGTTTCTTGGCAACGTCATTGTCGTTCAGGGCGAAATGCGCCTGTCCGCCGGTCGCGTGTTGGTGATCTACAACCAGGATCGGTCGGGGATCGAACGCATGGAGGCGTCGGAAAACGTCGTGCTTGTCAGCCCGCCGGATGCCGCCGAGGGGGACTGGGCGGAATACACCATCGACTCGGGTGTGATCGTGATGAAGGGCAACGTTCTGCTGACGCAGGGGCCCAGCACGATCAGCGGCGACCAGATGATTGCGAACCTGACAAGCGGAACCGCGACCATGTCGGGGCGGGTCAAGACGATCCTTCAGCAGGGCGGAAATTGATGGCGGGCCCGCAACTGTCCGTTGCCGAAGGGTCTCAGGGTCTGAAGATTCAGAAACTGCGCAAATCCTATCGCAAAAAGACCGTGATCCGGGACGTGTCGATGACACTGGACCGGTCCGAGGTCGTTGCGTTGCTAGGGCCGAACGGCTCGGGCAAGACGACCACGTTCTATTCCGTTGCCGGGCTGGTGTTCCCCGAGGCCGGAACGGTCACGTTGGACGGTCAGAATGTGACCACGCTGCCGATGTATCGCCGGGCGCGCATGGGCATCGGGTATCTGCCGCAGGAAATGTCGATCTTTCGCGGCTTGAGTGTCGAGGACAATATCTCGGCCGTGCTCGACATTGCGGTGAAGCATGTGCACCGCCGCAAGGAACGTCTGGAAGAGCTGCTCTCGGACTTTTCGATCGAGCATTTGCGGCGGGCGCCTGCCCTTGCATTGTCGGGTGGTGAACGCCGTCGCGTCGAGATAGCCCGCTGTCTGGCCGCCGACCCCAAATACCTGCTGCTGGACGAGCCGTTTGCCGGCGTCGACCCGATCAGCGTGGGCGATATCCGGCATCTGGTGGCGGATCTGAAAAAGCGTGGAATCGGCGTACTGATCACCGACCACAACGTGCGGGAAACGCTGGAAATTGTGGACCGCGCGTACATCCTGCACGACGGCCAGGTGCTGATGTCCGGATCGCCCGACGAGGTGGTGGAAAACGAAAATGTCCGCCGCGTGTATCTGGGTGAAAATTTCAAGATTTCATAGGCTTAGTTGTCATTGCGCCAGGCGCATGACAGAATTCGCGTATATACACTCCTGTTTTGATTGACTCTTCTGCCGCCTCTTGGCTCAATTGGGACATGGCATTTTCGCGGTTCCAGACTGGATCTCGATCTCCCTTCTCCGAAGGGCCTTACCGAGGACAACCGCGAAACATGTCTCTACCCCCCACCCGATAAAAACAAGCATGTCACCCGACGTGACGTCATAATGGGTGTGAATTGTGAAGGAGATCACATGCGTTACCAAATCAGCGGCAAACAGATCGACATTGGTGCAGCCTTGCAGACACACGTGCAGGACGCATTGGGCGAGGTCGTGAGCAAATATGCTCAGCGACCGACGGATGCCAACGTCGTCTTTTCCCGTTCAGCGCATGAGTATGTGTGCGAAACCACCATACATATGTCCACGGGCCTGACAGCCCAGGCCAAGGCACATGCAACCGAAATCTATGCAGCATTCGAGGCGTGCTGCGAAAAGATGGAGAAACAGTTGCGTCGCTACAAGCGTCGCCTCAAGGACCACCATCGTGAACGGGCTCAGCCGGTTGAACTCTTCGGAGCGTCATCTTATATCCTCGCCTCGAACGAATCGGACGTGGCCGACGAACCCGACTCATTGCAGCCCATCATCGTGGCTGAGATGGAAACCAAGATCCCATCGTTGAGTGTCGGCGAAGCTGTCATGCAAATGGAATTGGCCGGCGCCCCGGTGCTGGTGTTCAGGAATGAAAACAAGGACGGATTGAACGTCGTGTATCGCCGGGATGACGGCAATATCGGCTGGATCGATCCGTAACAGGCAAGAATTGGGCGGGGCCCCCGGATTCTGGGGGCGTCGCCGTGGAGCAAAACATGGATTTGTCGAGCATACTGAAGCCCGAAGCGGTGCGCGTGCTATCTGCAGCGTCCAGCAAAAAACGGTTGTTTCAGGAAATCGGTGACGTCGCCGCGGGCGCACTCGGACTTGATCCGCAGACCATCGTAGACTGCCTGCTGGAGCGGGAAAGCCTTGGGCCGACCGGCGTTGGCCATGGTGTTGCCCTGCCACACGCCCGTTTGTCCGAGATCGACTCGGTTGCCGGCGTGTTCGTCATGCTGGAAAAGCCCATCGACTTCGGATCGGTCGACCGTCAGCCCGTGGATCTGGCCTTTGCGCTGTTCGCCCCGGAAGACGCCGGTGTCGAGCATCTCAAGGCCTTGGCGCTGGTATCGCGCACGCTGCGCGACAGCGCGGTCTGCTCGAAGCTTCGGGCCAACCCGGATCCGGTCAAGCTGTATGCGATCCTGACCACAGCTCAGTCCATGCAAGCTGCCTGAGACCTGTTAGAAAGAAAAAAGCCCCCGGTTTTCGGGGGCTTTTTTTTGTCTTGGGCCAAGCTTAACCGCCGGTTCCCATCTCGAGCGTCCACCAGATCTTCCCGCCGTTTTCCTGGTGCCATGCAAACCCCATCTGGGTTGCTTGCGGGTCCATGATCACCGATCGCGGACCCGGTTCCTGCATCCACGCGGCCAGGGTTTCGGTTTCGGTCTCGTAGGTCTCGGAAATCGCTTCACCCAGGAAACGCCCCGCATAACCGGCACGGGCCACCCGATCGAGTGGCGAAGATCCGTCCGAGCCGAAATGCCAGGGTCGGTTCTGCCGCGACATGTCCTTGGCGTGTGTCGCTGCCGCTGCGTTCAGCTGCGCGTTCAACTGCACCGACTGCAGTCCAGACGCCTGCCGCAGGGCGTTTACGGAATCAAGCATGCGGAACTGCAGTTTTTCGGGATTGCCCCGGATCTTGTAGGCTTTGGGCAGCGGGCGTCCATCCGCGCCAAGGGTTGAAGTGCCGCTCACGTCGGTACATGCCGCCAGTGCGACAAGGCAAATCAAGAGCAGGGAAAAAATGCGCGTCATGATGAGTCCGGTTTGCTTGTTTCCAATTGGCAATACCCTGCCAGCGGCCCATGAGCAAAGGCTCAAATGCACGAACCCGCATGATTCTGCCGGTTTGATTTGCGACTGAAGCATTCTGGCAATAACATAGAGCGGATTCTTGCACATCTTTCGCAGAGGACCTGTCACCATGGTCAAGAAACGCGTTTTCTCTTCGTCCCGCCGCGGATTCCTCGCAGGCGCATCGTCTTTGCTCGCCAGCCCGGCGATCGCCCAATACATCCCGGGCGACCCATTGCGCCCTGCACCCGAGGCTGAACCGGCCGTTCGCCGCAATGTGTCGGGCTTCAAGGCGCAGCAATGGCAGCCCTACTTCTCGAACACCCGGAACGGGGCGATTCTGGTCGACACCGTTTCCCGCGCTTTGCACTACTGGTCGGAAGACCAAACCGTCTACAAGCTGTACCCGTCGTCGGTTCCGCTGACCGAAGAACTGACCCGCCGCGGTCGCACGAGTGTCATCCGCAAGGTCGAGGGGCCCAGCTGGTCGCCGACGCCGTCGATGAAGAAAAGAAACCCGGAATGGCCGGATTACATCCCTCCGGGGCCCGATAACCCGCTGGGGACGCACGCTTTGTATCTCAGCTGGAAGTATTACCGGATCCACGGAACCCACGATACGCGGAAAATTGGCCGCCGGTCGTCGAACGGGTGCATCGGGTTGTTCAACGAGAACATCGCAGAGCTGTACGCCATGGCGAAGGTCGGGACGCAAGTGTTGCTAATTTGACGACATTTTCGCGCGCCAACCCGCTTGCACTGCAAGTTGCAATTGCATTCGTTCTGCTTTGCTGATTAGAAAAAACCACGAGGTAAGTCTTAGGTGTGTGGTTCCGCAATTGGGATCGCGCAAACTCTGGAGGTTAATATGAAGAAACTTGTACTCGCTGCTGCACTGACCGCTGCTGCTTCGACCGCATATGCTGGCAACCTGGAAGAGCCGGTTGTTGAGGCACCTGTTGTCGTCGAAGAAACCCAGGGCTCGTCGCAGGGCATCATCCTGCCGCTGATCCTGCTGGTCGTTGTTGCCGCAGCTGTTGCCGCAGGCTGAGTCCAACGGACTACGACAAAAAAGAAAGGCGGTGGATCTCCACCGCCTTTTTTCGTGCGTAATCCCGGGCCGATTCAGTCCAGCCAGCCTTTGAGGTTGTCCTCGACAACCTTGCCCAAGGCGGCGATATGCGCGTCCTCGTCGTTGAGGCAGGGAATGTAGGTAAAGCTTTCACCGCTGGCGTGCTCAAAGCTTTCGCGTATCTCTTCGTTGATCTCTTCCAGCGTTTCAATGCAGTCCGAAGAAAATGCCGGGGCAATGACGGCTATGTTCTTTTTGCCCTGCCGGGCCAGTTCCGCGACGTGTTCGACAGTGTAGGGCTTCAGCCATTCCTCGGGTCCGAATCGCGACTGGAAGGTGGTCACCAGTTGATCATCCGCCCAGCCCAGCCGCTCTTTCAGCAGCCGTGACGTCTTGGCGCACTGGCAGTGGTACGGATCACCCTGCATCAGATAGCGTTCCGGCATGCCGTGATAGGAACAGACCAGAACGTCCGGCTTGGTCTCCATGGCCGCATAGGCGCGCTCGACCGACTGCGCCAGGGCGTCGATATAGGCCGGCTCGTCGAAATAGGCCGGTACCGTGCGGCTGGCGGGCTGCCACGCCTCGTCCATAAGTGCGCGAAAGAACTGGTCGTTCGCGGTTGCGGTCGTGGCGCCGGCATATTGCGGATACAGCGGGAAGAACAGGATGCGGTCGCAGCCCTCGGCCACCATTTGGCGAACCTTCGACTTGGTCGAGGGGTTTCCGTAACGCATGCAGAACTCCACCATGACCTTGTCACCATAGCGTTCCTGCATCGCCTCACGCATCTTGGCAGTCTGGTCCTTGGTGATGGTCATCAACGGGCTTTCGCCCTTGTCGTGGTTCCAGATCGACTTGTACGCCGCGCCTGAGCTGAAGGGACGTTTGGTCAGGATGATGGCCTGCAGGATCGGCTGCCATTTCCAGGCCGGATAGTCGATCACCCGCCGGTCGGACAGGAACTCGTTCAGATAGCGGCGCATCGGCCAATAGCTGTAGTCATCCGGCGTGCCGAGATTGGCCAGAAGAACGCCGACGCGGCCCATCTTCACTTTTGGGTGGTCTGCCGGAGCGTGTTCCGGGCGGGTGGCATCGAACATTGTAAGCTTCCTGAATTTTGGTTTAGAGGCTGACATAATCGGTTCCGTCAGCGGGTCAATCGGACAGTTTGCCTTCTTTCGTGCCAAGGGCGTCGGCCAGTCTCATTTGGGCCGAGCCGGGGCGCAGTGGCTTGGGCTGGCTGGCATCCGGCGCCCAGCCCGTCAGGCAGATCAGCTCGAACGTGGCAGCCAGCCGGCCTTCGGGCGACGTGAAATGCGCGGCGTAAACCTCTTGGGCCCGGGAAAAGAGCGCGCGGCGCGACGGGTGTTTCAACCGCTGGGTCATGGCGTTGGTTTCACCCATCGCGCGCAGGTCCCGCATCAAGTGCCACAGGTCGCGGTACGTCGCGGTCAGGGGCACTTTGTCCGCAACAGGTAATGCAAAACCCGCACGCTGCAGCAGCGCGCCAAGATCTCGCAACTCGGCCATCGGCGCGACACGGGGGCTGAGACCGCCGGTCACCTCGACCTCGGCCTGACCCAGCGCTGCCCGCAATTCGTGCAGGGTTTCACCGCCCAGACACACCACCAACAACAAACCGTCGGGCTGCAGCGCGCGGACACATTGAATCAGCTGGCCCACCGGATCGTTGGCCCAATGCAGGGCCATCGCATGAACCACCAGGTCATGCGTAGCGGGTTTGAGATCCAACACGTCGTCATCGGCCACGACCCTGGCGCCCGGCAGGACCGGCGCCCAGATGTCGGGGCAGGGGGTTACGATCGCTGGCGCGGTAAAGGATTTGTTAACCATGGAAAGGCGATCCTGCACCTCGTCCATGGCGGCGTGGTGAAGAAACAGGGCCTCGTCGCTGATCCGCGCGCGGTGTGCCGCAAGCGCTTTGCGATCGAACAGCGAGGGTGCATTGGGTGCTGGCAAATCCATAGGCCGCAATTATCGCATATGGCAGCGGATTCAAACCGCGATCGAGGTCGTATATCCCCCACGCTGCATCGGCTGCGGCGAGATGGCGGCCTCGGATTTTGGCTTGTGCGGGCCGTGCTGGCGCGAAACCCCGTTCATCGGCGGAACAGTCTGCCACAGTTGCGGTGCGCCCGTTCCTGGCAGCGATGATGGTCACCGAATCGACTGCGATGATTGCTTGCGCCGCCCGCAACCGTGGGCCGAGGGACGCGCGGCATTGCTGTATCAGGGGCGGGCGCGGTCACTGGTTCTGGCCCTGAAGCACGGGGATCGTTCCGAACTGGCAAAACCTGCGGCGCGTTGGATGGCGCAGGCAGGTCGCACGCTGTTTCGACCGGATACGGTGATCGCTCCGGTGCCGCTGCATTGGTCGCGGCTGCTGAAGCGCCGGTACAACCAGTCCGCGCTCTTGTCGCTCCACTTGGGAAAGGAGGCGGGCCTGCCGGTCTGTCCGGATCTGTTGAGACGCAAGCGGCGCACCCCACCGCTGGAAGGCAAAACGGCGGCCGAGCGTGCCGAAACGCTGCGCGAAGCAATCACATTGCATCCGCGCCGCGGTCAAGTTCTGCGCGGGCGGTCTGTTCTGCTGGTGGATGATGTCATGACGTCGGGCGCGACGCTGGCGGCCTGTAGCCGGGCCTGCCAAGAGGCCGGTGCGGCTCATATTTCCGTGTTGGTACTGGCGCGCGTTGCCAAGGATGCCTAATTCCCCCTAGATTGCGCGAAATCCAAGGGAACGGACCATGAAACCGGTTGTCATCTATACCTCGCCGCTGTGCGGCTTTTGCCACGCGGCCAAACGGCTGCTGAACCAGAAAGGCGTCGCCTTCGAGGAAATCGACGTTCTGATGAACCCCAAACGCAAGCCCGAGATGATCCAGCGGGCGGGCGGACGGCGCACGGTGCCGCAGATCTTCATCGGCGACACTCACGTCGGTGGCTGCGACGACCTGTACGAACTCGAACAGGCCGGCAAGCTGGACCCGCTTTTGGCCGCCTGATGAGAACCGCCCTGCTGCAGATCACCTCGTCGGACGACCCGGCCGCGAACCTGGACATGGTGCGCACCATGATGGCCGAGGCCGCGAGCGGGGGCGCGAGGTTCATCCTGACGCCCGAGGTCACCAACTGCGTCTCCACCAGCGGAACGCGCCAGCGCGAGGTGTTGCAGCACGAGGAAGACGACATCACCTTGGGGGGCCTGCGCGAACAGGCGGCGGAATCGGGCGTGTGGCTGCTGATCGGATCGCTGGGGCTGAAGACACATGACGCCGACGGGCGGTTCGCCAACCGGTCTTTCATGATCGACCCGCAGGGCGGGATCGTGGCGCGCTATGACAAGATCCACATGTTCGACGTGCAGGTCACCGAGACCGAGACCTTTCGCGAATCGGCCAGCTATCGCCCCGGGTCGCGGGCGGTGATCGCCGAGACCGCCTTCGGCAAGGTCGGCATGACGATCTGCTATGACATCCGGTTCCCGCATCTGCACGCCGCGCTGGCGCAGGGCGGGGCCACGATCCTGACGGTTCCGGCGGCGTTTTCTCCGGTGACCGGCGCGGCCCATTGGGAACCGCTGCTGCGCGCCCGCGCAATCGAGACTGGCTGTTGGGTCATTGCCCCCGCGCAGACCGGAGAACACCTCAAGACCCGGGGCAAGACGCGCCATACCCACGGGCACAGCATGGTCGTATCGCCCTGGGGCGAGGTGCTGATCGACGCAGGCACTCAGACCGGCATTCACTTTTTTGATCTGGATGATAGGTCTGTTACAGAGGCACGGCGGCGCGTGCCGTCCCTGACACATGTTCGCCCGTTTGACGGGCCCTGATCCAGAACCGGGTAATGACTGACGAAACCAACGCCCTGGCGGTCGCGCTGTTCAGCGAGATCCTGACCGCGGACCAATTGCTGCGGAACCGGCTGAGCCGGGTTCTGCCCAAGGGCATGGAAATTTCGCATTTCTCGGTGCTGAACCACCTGGTGTTCGTGGGGGGCGAGCGGACGCCTGCCCAACTGGCCCGCACATTCCATGTGACCCGTGGGGCGATGACAAACACCTTGGCCAAGTTGGAATGGGCCGGATACATCCACATCCGACCCGATTGGGACGATGCCCGCCGCAAGATGGTGGCGATCAGCCCGGCCGGCCGCCGAGCGCGTGATCAGGCGATCTCGGCCATCGCGCCTCTGATCAACCGTGTGGTGGGCGAGTTGGGCCTTGAGCGTGTACGCACGACCCTGCCGGTTCTGCGCGACCTGCGCATGAAGCTGGAAGAGGAATAGGCCTCAGCCCGGCTTCACGCTGGCGGTGACATAGTTCACGCTCAGATCCCGGTCCGAGATCGACCAGCTCCAGGTGATCGGATTGAACACGAATCCCTTACGGTCCACCGGGTCCAGACCGGCCTGACGCAGCAGGTCGAACAGCTCGTCCGGGGTGATGAACTTGGACCATTCATGCGTGCCGCGCGGCAGCCAGCGCATGACGACCTCGGCCCCGAAAATCGCCATCGCATAGGATTTCGGGTTGCGGTTGATGGTCGAGCAGATTTCCAGCCCGCCGGGTTTCAACAGCTGTTGCGTGGCGGTCAGATAGGCCAGCGGATCGGCCACATGCTCGACCACCTCCATGTTCAGAACCACTTCGAACTGTTCGCCCGCGTCGGCCATCGCCTCGGCGGTGGTGTGGCGATAGTCGATCTGCAGGCCGGATTGCTCGGCATGGATGCGGGCGACGGGCAGGTTGCGCTCGGCGGCGTCGGCGCCAACGACCTCGGCCCCCAGCCGCGCCATCGGCTCGCTCAGCAGCCCGCCGCCGCAGCCGATATCCAGCAGGCGCAGGCCCTCGAACGGTTTCGCAGCCGTCAGATCCCGGTCAAATTCGCCCGCGATCTGCTGTGTGATATAGTCCAGACGGCACGGATTGAGCATGTGCAGAGGTTTGAATTTCCCGTGCGGGTCCCACCATTCAGCGGCCATGGCCTCGAATTTTGCGATCTCGGACGGGTCCACCGTGTTCGGATGCGCTTGCATTCCTGTCTCCGTGTGCTCTTTTACGCTGTAAGACTATATAGGGCCATAATGGACAAGTACCCGGACCAAAAGCGCGCAGTGCAATATCTTTACCCGCCGGTCGATCCGTTCGACCAGCGCGTGGTGGATATGGGCGACGGGCACCGCATCTATGTGGAGCAATGCGGCAATCCCGACGGGATTCCCGTGGTGGTTCTGCATGGCGGCCCCGGCGGCGGCTGCAGCCCGGCCATGCGGCGTTATTTCGACCCCGAGGTCTACCGGGTGATTCTGTTCGATCAGCGCGGCTGCGGCCGGTCGCGGCCCACGGCCTCGGTCGAGAACAACACGACGTGGCACCTGGTGGCCGATATCGAGCGCCTGCGGAAACTGTTCGAGATCGACGACTGGATCGTGTTCGGCGGCAGCTGGGGCGCCACGCTGGCGCTGATCTATGCCCAAACCCACCCCGACCGGGTGACCCGCCTGGTTCTGCGCGGCGTGTTTCTGGCCACGCAGGCGGAGCTCGACTGGTTCTATGGCGGCGGGGCCGGCAAGTTCTGGCCCGAGCAATGGGCGCGCTTCACCTCCCTGCTGCGCGACGCGGAACTGTCCGACACAATCGGCGCCTACAACAAGCGGCTGTTTTCGGGCGATCGCGCGACTGAGATCCTGTACGCCCGCGCCTGGTCGCACTGGGAAAACGCGCTGGCCTCGATCCACACGAACGGGGCCGTCGGTGAAAGCCCCGGCGAATATGCGCGCACCTTCGCGCGGCTCGAGAATCACTATTTCATCAACAAGGCGTTTCTGGAACATGACGGCCAGATTCTGGACCGGATGGACCGGATCGCGCATATCCCCGGCCATATCGTGCAAGGCCGGTACGACATGATCTGCCCCCCGCAGGCGGCTTGGAGCCTGGCCGAGAAATGGCCCGAGGCCGAGCTGAAGATGGTGCGGCAGGCCGGTCACGCCCTGTCGGAGCCTGGGATCAGCGCCGAACTGGTGCGCATCATGGACCGAACCGCGCAGGAGGTGGCATGACCCGCATCGACCGCCGTGCCCTGTTCACCTCGGGTGCCGCCGCAGCCCTGCTGGCCGCGACCGGGGCCTCGCTGGCGGATACACCGAAATCGGGCGGCGTGCTGCGCATCGCCGTACCGCGTGACGACAGCCTGGACCGGCTGGCCCGGGGTGCGGTGTTCGACACCCTGACCGAGATCGCGCCGGACGGCACTCTGCGCGGCGAGCTGGCGACCGCATGGCAGACCGATTCCGAAGCCCGTGTCTGGACCTTCGACCTGCGTGCCGATGCGGTGTTTCACGACGGTGTGGCGCTGACGGCCGGAGATGTTCTGGCGGTCCTGTCCGAGGTCGGGCGCGCCGAAGCCCTGGCGCCGGACCGCATCCGGATCGAACTGGCCGAGGCCAACCCCGGCCTGCCTTTCCTGCTGGCCGATACCCGGTTCGTCATTACCCGCGACGGGCAGAGCGTTTCGCCGCTGCAGCAGGCGAACGGCACCGGGAGTTACCGGGTCGAACGGGCCGAAGACGGGCGCCATTTCCGCGGCCGCCGGGTCGCGGGCCACTACAAGGATGGCCATGCTGGCTGGTTGGAGGCGGTCGACATCATCGTGATCCCCGACCCGGCCGTGCGCGCCGAGGCGCTGCGTGATCGATACGTGGACGTGTCGGTGCTGCCGGCGGCGCAAGGGCTGCGCGGTCTGGGTGGCGTGCGGTTCTTCCCCAGCGAATCAGAGATGTCGCTGGCGATCTCCGGCTCCGTGGGTCTGCCACGCCGGATCGGGAGAGGCGCGCCGTTGGACGATGGGCGCATCGCGGAACGCTGGTGGATGGCCTGAAACTGGCCTGAAAACCGACGCGGATTGTCCGTTGGTTGACGGCAGGGGTTGCAGACTCGGGGCGTCCTGCGTATATGCAGTTGCAACAGCGGCGCGTCGGACTTCTGGTCCGAGGCTCCACCGGAAAATTCGACGGGCCGCGCGCCCGTTTTTTTGTGCCCGATCGAAGGGTAGAGCACCATATGACAAACGACCTGATAGCCAAGGCGGCGATCGACCGACGACTGGCCGAGATCATCACTCCGGTGATCGAAGATCTGGGGTACGAGCTGGTCCGCATCCGCCTGATGAGCGGCAAGCAGACCACGCTGCAGATCATGGCCGACAAGCCCGATGGCGGCATCGAGGTGGATGATTGCGCCGAGATCTCGAACGCGGTCAGCGCCACGCTGGACGTCGAGGACCCGATCCTCGACGCCTACACGCTCGAGGTGTCCAGCCCCGGCATCGACCGCCCGCTGACGCGGCTGAAGGATTTCGAGATGTTCGAGGGCTACGAGGCCAAGCTGGAAACCACCGAACTGATCGACGGCCGCCGACGCTTCAAGGGGGAACTGGCCGGTGTCGAAGGGGATGAGGTTCTGATCAACATCCCCAACGGCGAAGAAACCGTGACCATCGGTCTGCAATTCGACTGGCTGAGCGATGCCAAGCTGGTCCTGACCGATGACCTGATCAAGGAAATGCTGCGCCAGCGCAAAGACGCCGGTGCCCTGAACGAAAACGCTTTCGACGAGATTGAGACCGAAGGGTCCGAAGAGGAGACGAACTGATGGCAATCACCTCAGCCAACCAGCTGGAGCTGCTGCAGACCGCCGAGGCCGTGGCCCGCGAAAAGATGATCGACCCCGGTCTGGTTGTCGAAGCGATGGAGGAATCGCTCGCCCGTGCCGCCAAGAGCCGCTACGGCGCGGAAATGGACATCCGCGTGTCCATTGACCGCAAGACCGGCAAGGCGACCTTTACCCGCGTGCGCACCGTGGTCGCGGATGACGAGCTTGAGAACTATCAGGCCGAGATGACCGTCGAGCAGGCCAAGCAATACATGGAATCGCCCGAGATCGGTGACGTCTTCGTGGAAGAGGTCCCGCCGGTGGAAATGGGCCGGATCGCGGCTCAGTCGGCCAAGCAGGTGATCCTGCAGAAGGTTCGTGAGGCCGAGCGTGACCGCCAGTACGAAGACTTCAAGGATCGTGTCGGCACCATCATCAACGGCGCCGTCAAGCGCGAGGAATTCGGCAACGTGATCGTCGATCTGGGTGGGGCCGAGGCTGTTCTGCGCCGCAACGACAAGATCGGCCGTGAAAGCTATCGCCCCAATGACCGGGTGCGCGCCTACATTAAGGAAGTGCGCCGCGAAACGCGTGGTCACCAGATCTTCCTGTCGCGCACGGCGCCCGAGTTCATGGCCGAGCTGTTCAAGATGGAAGTGCCGGAAATCTATGATGGCATCATCGAGGTCAAAGCCGTGGCCCGTGATCCCGGTTCGCGTGCCAAGATCGCGGTCATCTCGTATGACAACTCGATCGATCCCGTCGGCGCCTGCGTTGGTATGCGCGGCAGCCGCGTGCAGGCCGTCGTGAACGAGCTGCAGGGCGAAAAGATCGACATCATCCCGTGGAACGAAGACCAGCCGACCTTCCTGGTGAACGCGTTGCAGCCCGCCGAGGTTTCCAAGGTGGTTCTGGACGAAGAAGCCGGCAAGATCGAAGTCGTCGTGCCCGAAGAACAGCTTTCGCTGGCGATCGGTCGCCGTGGTCAGAACGTGCGCTTGGCCAGCCAGCTGACCGGTCTGGACATCGACATCATGACCGAGGCCGAAGAATCGGCACGCCGTCAGAAGGAGTTCGAAGCCCGCACGCAGCTGTTCATGGACAGCCTGGACCTGGACGAGTTCTTTGCCCAGCTGCTGGTCTCGGAAGGCTTCACCAACCTGGAAGAAGTGGCCTATGTCGAGCTGGACGAACTGCTGGTGATCGATGGCGTCGACGAAGGCACCGCAAACGAGCTGCAAGCGCGTGCGCGCGAATTCCTCGAGGCGCAGGCCAAGGCGGCGCTGGACAGCGCCCGCAGCCTGGGTGCCGAGGACAGCCTTATTGAATTTGAGGGTCTGACACCCCAAATGGTTGAGGCACTTGCCAAGGACGGCGTCAAGACGCTGGAAGACTTTGCAACCTGCGCTGACTGGGAACTGGCCGGAGGCTGGACCACGGTTGATGGCCAGCGGGTCAAGGATGACGGTATTCTCGAACCCTTTGGCGTGACGCTGGAAGAGGCGCAGGATCTGGTGATGACCGCTCGGGTCATGTTGGGCTGGGTCGACCCCGCCGATCTGGAGCAGCCCGAGGCAGACGTCGAGGACGAAGCAGCAGACGAGGAGGCCGAGGCCTGATTCCAGGCCTCGGGTGGCACACATGGGTCGCGGTGGCGTCCAAAAGGAACGGTCCGAAGGGCCAGAGCGGAAATGCATCGCCACGGGCGAGGTGCAGCCTCGGTACGGGCTGATCCGCTTTGTAACCGGCCCGGATGGGCAGGTTTTCCCGGATGTCGCGTCCAAGTTGCCGGGTCGGGGCGTTTATGTCTCGGCGGATCGCAAGGCGCTGGACACGGCCATCGGCAAGAAGCTGTTTGCACGCGGGTTCAAGGCGCAGGTGACTGTACCGCAGAACCTTGTCGACGAGGTGGAGCGTCAATTGTCGCGCCGCGTGATCGAGTTGATCAGTCTGGCGCGAAAATCCGGCGATGCGGTCGCCGGGTATGAAAAGGTCAAGTCCTGGCTTGATCGCGAAGAGGCCTGGGTTCTGATTCAGGCGGTCGATGGTTCCGGGCGCGGCAAGTCCAAGCTGAGCACGCCGCATTTCGGGAAATTCATCGGCTGGCTGACCGCAGACGAGCTTGGGGCGGCATTTGGGCGCCAAACGGTGATTCATGCGGCGCTCGCCTCTGGCGGACTCGCCAAACGTGTTGTAGAGGAAGCGCAGCGCCTGCGTGGCTTGCGCGATATGGATGACGGCGGCAAGGGCCGCGCGGAAGGGTAAGAAGCTTTATGAGCGATAGTGACGGCAAAAAGACATTGGGCCTTCGTGGCGGGGCACGCCCCGGGAATGTGAAACAGAGTTTCAGCCACGGACGTACCAAGAATGTCGTGGTGGAAACCAAACGCAAGCGCGTGGTGGTTCCCAAGCCGGGAGCGTCCAAGCCCAGCGGTGGCGCTGCGCCGTCGGGTGATCCTTCGCGCCGGCCAGCCGGGATTTCCGATGCCGAGATGAATCGGCGCCTGAAGGCATTGCAGGCGGCCAAGGCCCGTGAGGCCGAGGAAGCCGAACGCCGCGAGGCCGAGGAAAAGGCGCGCGCCGAAGAGCGTGAACGCCGCCGCGCCGAACAGGAAGCCAAGGAGCGCGAACAGCGCGAGGCCGAGGAAAAAGCCCGGCAGAAAGCCGAGGAAGAAGAGCGCAAGCAGAAAGAGGCCGAAGAAGCCGCTCAGCGCGCCGCAGCAGAAGCCGCGGCTGCGAAAGAGGCACCCAAGGCCAAGGCCCCCGCGGCCAGCAAGCCTGCGCCAGCGGAAACGCCGCGCAAGACCGACCGCGAGCGCGAACAGCGCCAGACCCGCGGCAAGGGCCGCGACGACGGCCGTCGCTCGGGCAAGCTGACGCTGAACCAGGCTCTGCGTGGTGGGGAAGGTGGCCGTCAGCGGTCCATGGCCGCGATGAAACGCAAGCAGGAGCGTGCGCGGCAGAAAGCCATGGGCGGTTCGGTCGAGCGTGAAAAGGTGATCCGCGAGGTTCAGCTGCCCGAGGCGATCGTCGTTTCGGAACTGGCCAATCGTATGGCCGAACGCGTCGCCGACGTCGTCAAGTCGCTGATGAACATGGGTATGATGGTCACGCAGAACCAGACCATCGACGCCGACACTGCCGAACTGATCATCGAAGAATTCGGCCACAAGGTCGTGCGGGTTTCGGACGCGGATGTCGAGGATGTAATCTCGGATGTCGAAGACAAGGATGAAGACCTGCAGCCCCGTCCGCCGGTCATTACCATCATGGGTCATGTCGACCACGGGAAGACCTCGCTGTTGGACGCGATCCGCGACGCGAAAGTCGTTGCGGGCGAGGCCGGTGGCATTACCCAGCATATCGGCGCCTATCAGGTGCAGACCAATGACGGCACCACGCTGACCTTCTTGGACACGCCGGGCCACGCGGCCTTTACCTCGATGCGCTCGCGCGGTGCTCAGGTAACGGATATCGTGGTGCTGGTGGTTGCGGCGGATGACGCGGTGATGCCGCAGACGGTCGAGGCAATCAACCACGCCAAGGCCGCCGGTGTTCCGATGATCGTGGCGATCAACAAGATCGACAAGCCCGATGCGAACCCGGACAAGGTGCGCACCGACCTGCTGCAGCACGAGATCGTCGTCGAAAAGATGTCGGGCGAGGTTCAGGATGTCGAAGTTTCGGCCATCACGGGACAGGGTCTGGACGATCTACTGGAAGCCATCGCGCTGCAGGCCGAGATTCTGGAGCTGAAGGCCAACCCGAACCGCGCCGCGCAAGGTGCTGTGATCGAGGCGCAGCTGGATGTGGGCCGCGGCCCGGTCGCGACCGTGCTGGTCGAGAAGGGCACGCTGCGCCAGGGCGACATCTTCGTCGTGGGCGAGCAGTACGGCAAGGTCCGCGCGCTGATCAACGACAAGGGCGAGCGCGTTCAGGAGGCCGGTCCTTCGGTTCCGGTCGAGGTCTTGGGTCTCAACGGTACGCCCGAGGCCGGTGACGTTCTGAACGTGACCGAGACCGAGGCGCAGGCCCGCGAGATCGCCGAGTACCGCGCGCAGGTCGCCAAGGACAAGCGCGCCGCCGCCGGTGCCGCGACCACGCTGGAACAGCTGATGCAGAAGGCCAAGGAAGACGAGAACGTGGCCGAGCTGCCCATTCTGGTCAAGGCCGACGTGCAGGGCTCGGCCGAGGCGATCGTGCAGGCGATGGAGAAGATCGGCAACGACGAGGTGCGCGTGCGCGTGCTGCACTCGGGCGTCGGCGCCATCACCGAAACCGATATCGGCCTGGCCGAAGCGTCGGGTGCTCCGGTCTTTGGCTTCAACGTGCGGGCCAACGCATCGGCGCGCAACACCGCCAACCAGAAGGGCGTCGAGATCCGCTACTACTCGGTGATCTACGACCTGGTGGATGACGTCAAAGCCGCTGCCTCGGGCCTGCTGAGCGCCGAGATCCGCGAAAAGTTCATCGGCTATGCCGAGATCAAGGAAGTGTTCAAGGTCACCGGCGTCGGCAAGGTTGCCGGCTGTCTGGTCACCGAGGGCGTTGCCCGCCGTTCGGCCGGCGTACGCCTGCTGCGCGACAACGTGGTGATCCACGAAGGCACGCTGAAGACGCTGAAACGCTTCAAGGACGAAGTGGCCGAGGTTCAGTCGGGTCAGGAATGCGGTATGGCGTTCGAGAACTACGACGATATCCGCCCCGGCGACGTGATCGAGATCTTCGAGCGCGAGGAAGTCACGCGCACGCTGGATTGATCCGGTCGAAATTGAAAGAAACGGCGGTCCTTTGGGGCCGCCGTTTTCGTTTTCAGGGGTGGTCGTTCAGAAACGTCCCGTCCTTGAGGATGATGTCGAAATGGTGCGTGCCCGGCTGCAGATCAAAGCTGACGGCATGCCCGGCCTTGCGCAACGCTTCGGCATAGTCGCGGCTCTGGCGGATGAACTCGCCCGTGTCCCGCTCGCCCACCGTGACCCGATAGCGTGGCCCAGGCGCGGGCAGGTTCAGGATGGGGGACAGGTCGTGCAGCTCGACCGGGGTCAGCTGCAGCGGATCGTTGACCGGGGTCAGGCTGATCGGTTCCAGGTCGTAGACGCCGCTGATCAAGATGACTTCGCGCACCCGCAGGCCGATCCGGGCGAATTGGTCGGCCGAGGTCGCCATGACCATCGCTGCCAGATGCGCACCGGCGCTGTGCCCGGACAGGGTGACATGCGAGGCGTCGAATCCCAGCGACTTGGCCCGGGTGGCCAGCCACATCAGCGCGGTCCGGCATTCATCGACCATCTGGCCCAGCCGCGCGTCGGGGGCGAGCGTGTAGTTCACCGTTGCAAAGGCCTGCCCGCCTTCGACCAGCGCGGGCGCCATCATCGCCGAATCGCGCTGGCTGAGCGCCTGCCAATAGCCGCCATGGATGAACACGTGCAGCGGCGCATTGGGCGTGCGGGCGGGAAAGAATTCCAGCACCTGCGCGGGCGTGTCGCCATAGCCGAGGTTCTCTTGCACCGTCAGTTGCGCCCGCGCCTGCGCGCTGAGCGCCGAATAGGCCGCCAGATAGGGCGCAAGGTCACCGCCAATCATCGAACTGGGCGCGTATTCGCGTTCCAGCTGTTCTTGGGTAAATCCGCGATACAGCATGGCTCAGCTCTGTCCGCCATACATCAGGTCGCTGCGAACGTCATAGAGATCGTGGAAGAATCGCAGCTCCAGCGCTTTGCGCAGGAAGGCCACGCCGCTGGAGCCGCCGGTGCCGGGCTGCATGCCGATCACACGTTCGACGGCGGTCGCATGGTCGAAGCGCCAACGCTGGAACAGCGATTCCACATCCATCAACTTTTCACCCAGCGCATACAGGTCCCAGTACCGGCTTGTGTTCCGGTAGACCTCGGCCCAGATCTTGACGATGCGCGGATCACCGGAATAGGTCTTTGAATAGTCCCGGTCCAACAGGTCTTGCGGTACGTCAAACCCCTGCCGCGCCAGCATGTGCAACACCTCGTCATACAGCGACGGCTTGACCAGGGCGGCGGTCAGCATCTCCATCACTTCGGGGTCGTGTTCATGCACCTTCAGCGTGGCGGTGTCCTTGTTGCCTAGGATGAACTCGATCTGGCGATAGCCGTAGCTCTGGAAGCCGGATGAATTGCCCAGCGCCTTGCGGAAGGTCATGTAGTCGGCGGGCGTCATGGTCAGCAGGGTTTCCCACGCGGCGATCAGCTGCCTCTGGATCGCCTTGATCCGGTCCAGGTTCTTTATCGCGGGGCCGAACTCATCCTGCTGCAGGAACCGGCGCACTTCGACCAGCTGATGGTGCATCAGTTTCAGCCACAGCTCGCTGACCTGGTGGATGATGATGAACAGCATCTCATCGGGCTGAGCCGGGTCCTGAAAGGTTTTCTGCAGGTTCAGCAGGCTCTTGAGCTGCAGGAAGTCGCCATAGCTTTTGCGGTGCGTGTCCGCGAAATCGGTCACCAGCGTGTCTTCGACTCCGCGTTCCAGCGGGCGGTCGCCCTTGGCATTGTCGGCCATTTCATGTCCTCCCCGGCATGTGTGCGCACCTGTCTAGAAGGTGCGTTTGCAACTATCCAGAGGGTCAGGCCCAGTCCAGCACCACCTTGCCCGATTTTCCCGACTTCATGGCGGCAAAGCCCTGCGCAAAATCATCGACGGCAAAGCGATGGGTGATGACTCGGCTGACATCCAGCCCGTTCTGCAGCATCGCGATCATCTTGTACCAGGTCTCGAACATCTCGCGGCCGTAGACGCCTTTGATGGTGATCGCCTTGAACACGATGCGGCTCCAGTCGACGGGCGATTTGCCGGGCGGAATGCCCAGCAGGGCGATCTTGCCGCCCATCACCAGCGCTTCAACCATCTGGTCCAGCGCCGCCTGCGAGCCCGACATTTCCAGCCCCACGTCAAAACCCTGGCTCATGCCCAGGTCGGAAATCACCGATTGCAGCTCTTCCTCGGCCACATTCACGGCCCGGACCGACGGCACGACATGCTGCGCCAGCGCCAGCCGGTCTGGGTTGATGTCGGTGATCACCACATGCCGGGCGCCTGCGTGGCGGGCCACCGCGGCGGCCATGATCCCGATCGGGCCGGCGCCGGTGATCAACACGTCCTCGCCCAGCAGATCGAAGCTCAGCGCGGTGTGCACGGCATTGCCCAGCGGGTCGAGTATCGCGCCGATCTCGTCGGGGATGTCGTCGGGCAGGGGCACCACGTTGAAGGCCGGCAGCTTGAGATATTGGGCAAAGGCGCCCTGTTCGTTCACCCCGATCCCGCGCGTGCCCGGGTCCAGGTGGAACTTGCCCGCGCGGCTCTGGCGGCTGTCGGTGCCGATCAGGTGGCCCTCGCCCGAGCAGCGCTGGCCGATCTTGAACCCGGTCACATTGCGGCCCAGCTCGACGATCTCGCCGGCGAATTCGTGACCGGTGATCATGGGGACGGGCACCGTGTGCGACGCCCATTCATCCCAGTTCCAGATATGGATGTCGGTTCCGCAGATCCCGGTCTTCTTCACGCGGATCAAAACCTCGTCGGGGCCGATTTCGGGGACCGGGGCCTGTACCATCCAAAGCCCTTCCTCGGGCCTGGACTTTTCCAGCGCTTTCATGGTGTTGGGTCGCATCCGGATCACTCCCACAAATCGGTCGACAGGTATTTCAAGCCGCTGTCACACATCACGATCGCGATGCAGCCACCCCGTTCGGGGCCACGCAGCAGGTCGATGGCGGCAGCCAGGTTCGCCCCGGCGGAAAAGCCCGCAAAGATGCCTTCGGTGCGGGCCAATAGGCGGGCGGCGTCGCGCGCTGATGCGCCGGTGACGGACAGATGACCGGCCAATTGCACTCCGTTCAGATGCGTCAGATCCGACATAGCATAACCGCCGCCCTGGATGGGATGATCGGTCGCACGGACGGGTTCACCGGCCAAGGCACGAGCGCCGTCGGGTTCGACCGCATAGCACCGCACCCCAAGGGGTGACAGGTAGTCAGAGACCCCGGAAAGTGTGCCGCCAGAGCCGGCAAAATCACAAAAGGCCGTCACGGCACCTGCTGATTGGGCCCAGATTTCCGGGCCTGTCCCAGCGGCATGAGCCTTGGGGTTGCCCGCGTGGCCGAACTGATCGGCGCGGAAAGCGTTGCGCTCGGCGGTGATGCGGCGGGCGGCGTCATCCACCAACGCCAGGTCGGCGCCCGAGACTTCGCCCGGTTTGCCCCCTTCGGCCTGGGGGACGATCACCACCTCGGCGCCTAAGGCGCGCATCATGCGGGCGCGTTCGACCGAGTTCCCTGCGCTCATGACCGCCACAAACGGGTGCCCCAGAATGCCGCAGACAATCGCCAGGCCGGTGCCCATGTTGCCTGAGGTCAGCTCGACCACGGTCTGCCCCGGGATCAGGCTGCCATCGGCGCGGGCCTGTTCGATGATGGAACGGGCGGCCCGATCCTTTTTCGAGAAGCCCGGCAGCAAATAGTCCAGCTTTGCCAGAATACGGCCGTCCAGATCCAGTGTTTGGCAAACCCGGGACAGCTCGACCAGGGGCGTATCGCCGATCGCGTCGATGACCGAGTTCAGAACCATCAGATGACCCCCAACGCCTTGCCGACCTTGCCGAAGGCGGCCAGCGCGCGGTCCAGCTCGTCGCGGGTCAGCGCCGCGTTCATCTGGGTGCGGATACGGGCCTGGCCCCGCGGGACCACCGGGAAGAAGAAGCCCGAGACATAGACGCCTTCGTCGAACAGGCGGGCGGCCATGTCCTGCGCCAGCTGCGCCTCGCCCAGCATCACGGGAATGATCGGATGTTCACCTGGAAGCAGGTCGAACCCCAGCTTTTCCAGCCCGGCGCGCCAGTATTTGGCATTGCCGAACAATTGCTTGCGCAGCATGTCGCCGTCTTCGACCAGGCGGATCGCCTCGAGCCCGGCTGCGACGATGGAGGGCGGCAGCGAATTCGAGAACAGATAGGGCCGCGCCCGCTGCCGCAGCAGGTCGATCACTGGCTGCGGCCCGGCGATGTAACCGCCGATTGCCCCTCCAAGTGCCTTGCCCAATGTCCCGGTCAGAATGTCCACGTCCACGCCGAAATGATCCGGCGTGCCCGCGCCGCGCGGCCCCATGAAGCCGGTGGCGTGGCAGTCATCGACCATCACGACCGCGTGGTATTTGTCGGCCAGTTCGCGGATCCTGGGCAGGTTGGCCAGGTAGCCATCCATCGAGAACACGCCGTCGGTCGCGATCATGATGTGCCGTGCCCCGTCCTCGCGCGCCTGTTTCAGCCAGGCTTCGAGGTCGTTCATGTCATTGTTCATGTAGCGATAGCGTTTGGCCTTGCACAGCCGCACCCCGTCGATGATCGAGGCATGGTTCAGACTGTCCGAGATGATGGCATCCTCGGGGCCCAGCAGGGGTTCGAACAGCCCGCCATTGGCGTCGAAACAGGCCGCGAACAGAATCGAATCGTCCTTGCCCAGAAACTTGGCCAGCCGCTGCTCCAGCTCGCGGTGGATGTCCTGCGTGCCGCAGATGAACCGGACCGAGGCCATGCCGAACCCCTTGGGCTCCATCGCGTTCTTCGCGGCCTCGATCAGCGCCGGGTGGTCGGCCAGACCCAGGTAATTGTTGGCGCACAGGTTGATGACCTGACGTCCGCCCACCGTGATCTCGCCGCCCTGGGGCGAGGTGATCATTCGTTCCGTCTTGTACAGGCCTTCCGCCTTGATCAGCGAGAGGGTGTCCGAAACGTGGGACAGGAATGCATCAGCCATGGCGATCTCCTTCTTCTGAGTCGCGTATCTAACATAACGGACGCGCGTCCCAAATAGGAGATTTTCAGTATGGCGGAAAAAAATCCGTGAAGGCGGAAATCGGCCGATGTGCGCGGATCAGGCGTTCTTGACGATCAGGAACACGCGGGCGGGTCCGTCCGGCGCCGCGATGGCGTGGGCCACGTCGGCCGCATACCGGGCCGTGTCGCCCTGGCACAGTTCCATCGTCGCGGCGCCCGAGGTGACGCGGACGGTCCCTTCCAGCACGGTCAGCTGTTCGAGCGCGCCGCGGGCGTGGGGCTGGCTGTTCAGCGCGCCACCCGCGTCGAACCGGATATCATAGACCTCGTGCCCGCCGGCCTCCTCGGGTGGCGAGAGGATGCGGATCCGGCAGGACTGGCCCATATTGTCGATGCTGGGCACTTCGGCGCTGCGCAGCACTTCGATCTGGTCGGTGGTCTCCGACTCTTCCAGAAGACCGGCGAAATCGACCTGCAGCGCACGGGTCAGGTTCCACAGGGTCGAGATCGTGGGGCTGCTTTCGCCGCGTTCGATCTGGCTGACCATCGACCGGGAGACGCCGCTGAGATTGGCCACCGCTTCCAGTGACAGGCCCTTGGCGCGCCGGGCCTCTTTCAGGCGGGCGGGCAGGCGTGTCAGGATATCGTCTGAATTTTCCGTCATGGCGGAATTTCTTGCGCGTCCGGGCGCGAATTGTCAATTCCGCCGATGACGGAACGTCCCGCGCGACAGGCCCATGCTGCGAGTGCATACTGCGCGCAAATCCAAGAGGAGAGAGACATGACCGACATCGTGATTTTGGATGGTGCCCGCACCGCAATCGGTACGTTCGGAGGGTCGCTGGCCGCGACCGCGCCGATCGATCTGGCCACCGTCGTGACCAAGGCCGCGCTTGAGAGATCCGGCGTCGAAGGCGACCAGATCGGGCATGTGGTGTTCGGACATGTCATCAACACCGAGCCGCGCGACATGTACCTGTCGCGCGTCGCGGCGATGCAGGCGGGCATTCCGAATGGCACTCCGGCGATGAACGTGAACCGGCTGTGCGGGTCGGGCGCGCAGGCCATCGTATCGGCAGTTCAATCGCTGATGCTTGGGGATGCCGAATTTGCCGTGGCCGGAGGCGCCGAGAGCATGTCGCGCAGCCCTTACATCGTTCCGCAGGCGCGTTGGGGCGCCAAGATGGGCGACATCAAGTCGCTGGACATGATGCTGGGCGCGCTGAACTGCCCCTTTGGCACCGGGCATATGGGCGTCACCGCCGAGAACGTGGCCGATGAACACCAGATCACGCGCGAGGAGATGGACGCGTTCGCGCTGACCAGCCAGCAGCGGGCGGCGGCCGCGATTGAGGCGGGCTATTTCGACAGCCAGATCGCGCCGGTGCAGGTCAAGGTCAAGCGCGACATGGTCGATTTCAAGGTCGATGAGCATCCCAAGGCCACCACGGCCGAGGTCTTGGCCGGGTTGCGTCCGGTGTTCCAGAAGGACGGGCGTGTGACTGCGGGCAACGCCTCGGGCATCAATGACGGCGCGGCGGCGATGGTTCTGGCCACGGCCGATGCCGCCGAGAAAGCCGGCCTGACGCCCAAGGCGCGCATCCTGGGCTATGCCCATGCTGGTGTTCGCCCCGAGGTGATGGGAATCGGCCCCGTTCCGGCCGTGCGCAACCTGTTGGAGCGGACGGGCCTGTCGGCGGGCGATTTCGACGTGATCGAAAGCAACGAGGCCTTTGCCGCCCAAGCGCTGGCGGTGAACAAGGAACTGGGGCTGGATCCGGCAAAGGTGAACCCGAATGGCGGGGCTATCGCCCTGGGTCATCCGGTGGGGGCCACCGGGGCGATCATCACCCTGAAGACTCTGTACGAGTTGGAGCGCATCGGCGGGTCGAAAGGGCTGATCACCATGTGCATCGGTGGTGGGCAGGGGATTGCCATCGCCATCGAGCGGCTCTGACCCCGGGCTGGGCAGGGGGGGCTGTCCGCCCCCCATCGCGCCAAAGCGCGATTCCCCCCGAGGATATTTTCTGCCAGATGAAGCGTGGGCGCCTTTCAGCCCAGGCCCGAAAGGATCAGGACGGCCACTGCCCCGGCGGCGGCCCCGATTGCGGCGGGAATGGCCTTGGGCCAGAAATCTGAGCCGGATGGATCATCCTTGCGGGTCTGGGCGATCAGGGCATTTTCGACCAGATCAGGCAGGCGGGGCCCGAACCGCGCAAGAACCAGCGCTGTTTTTCCAAAATCACGCAGGGCGGCGCGGGGGCCGATGGACTGCTTGATATAGTCTTCGACCACGGGGCGGGCGACCTCCCAGATGTTCATATGCGGGTCGAGCGAGCGGGCGACGCCTTCGACCACCACCATCGTGCGTTGCAGCAGGATCAGTTCGGTGCGGGTCTCCATGCCGAAGCGTTCGGTCACCTCGAACAGGTAGTTCAGCAGGCGGCCCATCGAGATATGGGTGGCATCCATGCCGAAGATCGGCTCGCCCACCGCGCGCAGGGCGCGGGCGAATTCATCGACGTCCTGGTCAGCCGGGACGTAGCCAGCCTCGAAATGCACCTCGGCCACGCGCTTGTAGTCACGGCGGATGAAGCCGAAGAGAATCTCGGCATAGACGCGGCGGGTGTATTCGTCGATATGGCCCATGATGCCGAAGTCATAGGCGATGATGTCGCCGTTCGCGGCGACCTTGAGGTTGCCCTGGTGCATGTCGGCGTGGAAGAAGCCGTCGCGCAGGGCGTGCAGCAGGAACAGGCGCAGCACCCGCTCGGCCAGATCGCGGCGGTCGTGATTGGCCGCGTCCAGCGCGGCGTTGTCGCCCAAGGGGATGCCGTCTGCCCAGCTGAGCGTCATGACCCGGCGCGCGGACAGGGACCAGACCACGGGCGGCAGCCAGAAGCCTTCGTCATTCTGCGTGTTGGCGGCAAATTCCGAGGCTGCCGAACTTTCGAGCCTGAGATCCAGTTCGCCGCGGACGACGCCGTCGAAATGCTCGATCACTTCCATCGGGCGCAGTCGGCGCGCACCGGGGGCGAAAAGCTGGACGATCCGGGCGGCGAAATAGAACGCATCCACATCCTTGCGGAACGCGCGTTCGATGCCGGGGCGCAGGACCTTGACGGCCACATCCTCGCCGGTGCTGGCCAATTTCGCCTTGTGGACCTGCGCGATCGAGGCGGCCGCGATCGGTTCGCTGAATTCCGAGAACATCTCATCCAGAGGTTGGCCCAGCTCCTTTTCCACCTCGGCCATGGCCACGTCGCGTGGGAAGGGGGGCAGCTTGTCCTGCAAGACCCGGAGCTGTTCTGCCAGCTCTTCGCCCACGACATCGGGGCGCGTGGACAGGACCTGACCGAACTTGATGTAGGCCGGGCCCAGGGCGGTCAGCGCCCGGGTCGCCGGCGGCATGGACGGGTCGCCCTTGTAGCCCAGCCATTGGAACGGTTTGCCTAAGGTGTGGGCAAGGATCCGCAACGCGCGCGGGGCCTCGAACGCGTCCAGCACCACGTTCATGGCGCCGGTGCGCTCCAGCGTGGCGCCCGTGCGGATCAGGCGGATGATGTTGTGGGGGCCGCGCATACGTCAGATCTTCCAGCCGGAATGCAGGGCGGCGATGCCCATGCTGAGGTTGCGGTATTTCGCGATCTCGAAACCGGCGGCGCGGACCATGCCCAGAAAGGTATCCTGATCGGGGAATTTGCGGATCGATTCGACCAGGTATTGATAGCTGTCATAGTCGTTTGCGATCAGCTTGCCCATTCGTGGTATCACGTTGAAGCTGTAGAGGTCATAGAGCTTTTGCAGCCCGTCATTGGGCAGTCGGCTGAACTCCAGCACCATCAGGCGGCCGCCGGGTTTGAGCACGCGGTAGGCCTCGTTCAGGGCCTCTTGCGGGCGGGTCACGTTCCGGATGCCGAAGGAAATGGTGTAGACGTCGAAGGTGTTGTCCTCGAACGGCAGGGCCATCGCGTCGCCCACCACCCAGTCCAGGCTGTCGGCCATCTGCGCGGCCTCGGCGCGTTTGCGACCCTCGATCAGCATCGGCTCGGTCAGGTCCAGAACGGTGGCATGGCCGTGGCCCGCCCGCTTGAGGAAGCGGAACGAGATGTCGCCCGTACCGCCAGCCACGTCCAGCAGGCGCTGGCCGGGGCGTGGCGCCAGCCAGTCCATCATCGCGTCCTTCCAGACCCGGTGGATGCCCATCGACATCACGTCGTTCATCACGTCGTATTTCGACGCGACCGAGTTGAATACGCCCTGCACGCGCCCGGCCTTTTCGGCCTCGGGGACGGTTTCGAAACCGAAATGAGTGGTCTTGTCGCTGTTGTCGGACATAAGCCTTGCCGTTCGTCGAATTTCGTCTCTGTTATAGGGCCTGGAAACCGGGGCACAATGCGGCCCTTTGGAATAGGAGCCGTCTAATGCCCGAATTGCCCGAGGTCGAGACAGTAAGACGCGGCCTTGCCCCAGCGATGGAAGGTGTGGTGATCGAAAGGGCGGACGTGAACCGCCCCGATCTGCGCTGGCCCTTCCCTGAGCGGATGGCCGAACGGCTGACCGGCCAGCGGGTCGAACGTCTGCGGCGACGGTCGAAATACATCCTGGCCGATCTGAGCGGCGGCGAAACCCTGTTGATTCACCTGGGCATGTCGGGCCGCATGACCGTGTCGGGTGATCCGCTGGGCCAGTTCGTGTATCATCACTCGATGCCGCAGAAACATGACCATGTGGTGTTTCACATGGCCAACGGCGCGCGCATCACCTTCAATGATCCGCGCCGGTTCGGGGCGATGGACCTGATGCCCACGGCTACCGCCGAGCAGCACAAGCTGCTGACCGTGCTGGGGCCGGAGCCGCTGAGCAACGATTTCAACGAGACCTATCTGATCGAGGCCTTCCGCGGCCGGGCCTCACCGGTCAAGGCGGCGCTGCTGGATCAGAGAATCGTTGCCGGGCTGGGCAACATCTATGTCTGCGAGGCGCTCTACCGCGCCAGAGTGTCGCCACGTCGCAAAGCGGGTCAGATCTCGGCCGGGCGGGTCGAGGCCCTGGTTCCGGTGATCCGGACGGTGCTGGCCGAGGCCATCGAGGCCGGCGGATCCTCGCTGCGTGATTTCCGGCAAGCCGATGGAGAGCTTGGATATTTTCAGCACAGTTTCGACGTCTACGGGCGCGAGGGCCAGCCCTGCCGGACCGAGGGCTGCGGGGCCGAAATCCGCAGAATCACCCAGTCGGGACGCTCAACCTTCTATTGCGCGCAATGCCAAAGATAGCTTGATCCGAGTTTTTCGCGTGATAAGGAATTGGACCTGAACGGAACAACCGAAAGCTCAGACCTCATGGCTTTTGAGACGATCATCGTCGAAATCGAAGACCACGTCGCCCTAATCAAGCTCAACAGACCCGATGCGTTGAACGCGCTGAACACTCAGCTTCTGGGTGAGCTGTGCGAGGCGCTCGAGGACGCGGACACCAATGACAAGGTGCGCTGCATCGTCATCACCGGATCGGAAAAAGCATTCGCCGCGGGCGCGGACATCAAGGAGATGTCCGAGATGAGCTTTGTCGATGTCTACACCACCAACCTGTTCGCCGACGCCAACGACCGGATCACCGCGATCCGCAAGCCGATCATCGCGGCGGTCGCGGGCTATGCGCTGGGCGGCGGGTGCGAGCTGGCCATGATGTGCGATTTCATCATCGCCGCCGACACAGCCAAGTTCGGCCAGCCTGAGATCAATCTGGGCGTCATCGCCGGGATGGGTGGCAGCCAGCGCCTGACGCGGTTCGTGGGCAAGTCCAAGGCGATGGACATGAACCTGACCGGGCGTTTCATGGATGCCGAAGAGGCCGAGCGCTCGGGCCTCGTGTCGCGCGTGGTGCCGGCCAAGAAGCTGATCGAAGAGGCGGCCGGCGCAGCCCAGAAGATTGCCGAGAAATCGCTGCTGACCGCGATGGCCGCGAAAGAGGCTGTCAACCGCAGCTACGAGGTGCCGCTGAGCGAGGGCATGCTGTTCGAGCGGCGCGTGTTCCATTCGATGTTCGCGACCGAAGACCAGAAGGAAGGCATGGGCGCATTCCTTGAAAAGCGCGCGGCCCAGTTCCGCGACAAATAACCGGCGCCGACAAGACTGCAGGATCAGGCGGGCGTTGCCCGCCTTTTTTCATGGCGGGCAACAAAGCCAAGAATCGGCTTGGCAAAGTCTGAAAACTTGGCTATTGACCGCCACCATACATGCGCGTGCGGCCCGCTTGGCCCGATTCACACTCGTGATTTCTGATCCGGTGCGGGTAATTCCGTGACGTGCAACCCTAGACAAACGTACCGAACAAAGGTCAGAGACACATGGCAAACTCGCCCCAGGCAAAGAAGCGCGCTCGTCAGAACGAGAAGCGTTATGCAATCAACAAAGCCCGTCGCTCGCGCATCCGCACCTTCCTGCGCAAAGTCGAAGAAGCAATCGCATCCGGCGACAAGGACGCGGCAACCGCCGCTCTGCGCGCGGCCCAGCCCGAGCTGATGCGCGGCGTCGCCAAAGGCGTGTTCCACAAGAACACCGCAGCCCGCAAGATGTCGCGCCTGTCGGCGCGCGTCAAGGCGCTGGGTTGACCTAGCGTCAACACTTGCTGGTTCATTCCAGTTTCGAAGGCGTCGCCCTGTGCGGCGCCTTTTGCGTTGTTGCCAGAATGCCGCGCCTTCACGAAACCGAGAGATTCTTTCGCCCAAAGACCCGAGTCAATATCAGAGTTTCGTTGCCCGGCCCCACTGCCTCTTGCTACGACAGTTTCAGCGATTCACTCGCTTGGGGGGACAGGCTGTTCCTGCGATCGGACTGACGGGCATCAGAATGATCCAGGGGCGAATGTCGGCAACCGGTGCCAACCGGTTTGACGATCTGCTGCGGATCTCGGCTGCTCCGATGATCTTGGCCCTGTCGAAAACTGGAACTGCGTGGCGCAAACCGCGGTTTGGGCGGCTGTACTTTTTGGTCGTCGTCAAACAGGCAAGCGTCGTGACCACTGATATTCCCGCCGATTCTTGGGGTTTCGGCGACTGAATATCTGCGCGCGAGTGAACGCATAAGAACCGGGATACCGGTCACAATCATAAGGCCGATTAGGTCAAAAATATTGGGATGCGTGAGGCGCTGGATGACACAAGAAAAATGGGGACAACTGCGTAACAAATTGCTGAAGGCCGTGGGCCGGAACAATTTTACGACTTGGATTGAACCACTGGAATTTCAGGAATTGAAGGGAGGCGTGGCCGTATTTTCGGTTCCGACCAACTTCATGGGGAACTACGTCAGTCAAAATTTTGCAGACCTCATTCTGTACGAGCTGAACACGGCCGGAGAGTCGGTTCAGCGCCTGGCCTTCCGGGTGGCCGCCAACTCACCAGCGCGTCCCGCCGCCGCGGTCCAGCCGGTCGAAGACCAGCCCGAGCCGGTCAATATCGAGCTGGCACCGGAAAGCAACGGAACCAATGAGGCGCTCGAGTCGCTGCAGGCCGCGCCATTGGATGCACGTTTTACCTTCGACACCTTCGTCGTCGGCAAGCCGAACGAACTGGCCCATGCCGCCGCGCGCCGTGTTTCCGAAGGCGGCCCCGTCACATTCAACCCGCTGGTTCTGTACGGTGGGGTTGGGCTCGGTAAAACGCACCTGATGCATGCCATCGCCTGGGAGCTGAAGACCAAACGCCCCGAGCTCAACGTGCTATACCTGTCGGCTGAACAGTTCATGTACCGCTTCGTGCAGGCCCTGCGCGAGCGCCGGATGATGGATTTCAAACACCTGTTCCGCTCGGTCGACGTGCTGATGGTCGATGACGTGCAGTTCATCGCCGGCAAGGATTCGACGCAGGAGGAATTCTTTCACACCTTCAACGCGCTGGTGGATCAGAACAAGCAGATCATCATCTCGGCCGATCGCGCGCCGGGTGAGATCAAGGATCTGGAGGAACGGGTCAAGTCGCGTCTGCAATGCGGACTGGTAGTTGACCTGCACCCGACCGATTACGAGTTGCGCCTGGGCATTCTGCAGAACAAGGTGCAGCAATACGCCAAGACCTATCCCGACCTGAAGATCGCCGATGGCGTGCTGGAATTCCTGGCCCATCGCATCTCGACCAACGTGCGCGTTCTGGAAGGGGCGCTGACCCGGCTGTTCGCCTTTGCCTCGCTGGTCGGCCGCGAGATCGACATGGAGCTGACGCAGGACTGTCTGGCCGACGTGCTGCGCGCCTCGGAACGCAAGATCACCGTCGAAGAGATCCAGCGCAAGGTTTCCGACTATTACAACATCCGCCTGTCCGACATCATCGGTCCGAAACGCCTGCGGTCCTACGCCCGCCCGCGTCAGGTGGCGATGTATCTGTGCAAGCAGCTGACCAGCCGGTCGCTGCCCGAGATCGGCCGCCGCTTTGGCGGGCGCGACCACACTACCGTCATGCACGGCGTCAAACGCATCGAAGAGCTGAAGCTGACCGACGGTCAGATCGCCGAAGATGTGGAAATGTTGCGCCGGGCGCTCGAAGCCTGAGCCCCTGCAATTCGAAAAACCGTCCCGGCCCTGCGCGGGGGCGGTTTTTCTGTGCGCATTTTTCCACGATTTCCACGGAACTGGGGCGCAGGGCCGCTCGGGACCTTGACGGTTTGCGCGTTCCGACCCAGAAATCGGTAAAAAATCCTTGTGCCTCAGGGCTGAACCGCTAACTTGCCAGTCCCGCCCATGTAAGCACTCAAATCAGAGGAATTGAGGGTATGAAGATCAGCATCGAACGCGGCACGCTGCTCAAGGCCGTTTCGCAGGCCCAATCCGTTGTGGAACGCCGCAACACGATTCCAATCCTGGCCAACGTGCTGATCGAGGCCGAGGGCGATCAGGTTCTGTTCCGCGCGACCGATCTGGATATCGAGGTGGTCGACAAGGCCCCCGCGCAGGTCGAAAAGGCGGGTGCAACCACGGTTGCGGCAACGACCCTGCACGAGATCGTGCGCAAGCTGCCCGATGGCGCGCTGGTCACGCTGACCGCCGACAGTGCGGCTGGCCGGCTGACGGTCGAGGCGGGGCGGTCGAACTTCTCGCTGGCGACCCTGCCGAAAGAGGATTTCCCGGTGATGGCGTCCTCGGAATACCAGTCGAACTTCACCGCTTCGGCGGCCCTGCTGCGGCGGTTGTTCGACAAGTCGAAATTCGCCATCTCGACGGAAGAGACCCGGTATTACCTGAACGGCGTCTACATGCACGTGACGGATGGCCCCGAGGGCGGCAAGGTGTTGCGCTGCGTGGCCACGGACGGGCATCGCCTGGCGCGGATTGACGCGGATTGCCCCGACGGGGCCGCCGATATGCCTGGCGTGATCGTGCCGCGCAAAACGGTGGGCGAGTTGCGCAAGCTGCTGGAAGATGACGACATGGACATCGCGGTTTCGGTCAGCGAAACCAAGGTGCGCTTTGCCACACCCGACATCACGCTGACCTCGAAGGTGATCGACGGGACCTTCCCCGACTACACCCGCGTGATTCCGCAGAACAACACCCGCAAGATGGAAGTGGACGCGGCCGAGTTCGCCCAGGCTGTCGACCGGGTGGCCACCGTGTCGTCCGAGCGGTCCCGTGCGGTAAAGCTGCAGCTGGACGGCGACAAGCTGGTCCTGTCGGTGAATGCGCCCGACAGCGGCGCCGCCGAGGAGGAGCTGGCCGTGGCCTATGGCGACGAACGGCTGGAAATCGGCTTCAACGCCAAGTACCTGCTGGAAATCGCAAGCCAGGTGGACCGCGAGAACGCGGTGTTCCTGTTCAACTCGGCGGGCGATCCGACCCTGATGCGCGAAGGCAATGACCAGAGCGCGGTCTATGTCGTGATGCCGATGCGCGTCTGATCGCGCGGGCGCGGGATGCGTCCGGCGCGCGTGTTTGTGCAAGGATGAAGGGAGGGGTCATGGCTTTGGCCCTGACCGAATTGACGGTCTCGCATTTTCGGTCGCACAAGCTGGCGCGCATGGCGCTGGACGGGCGGCCGGTGGCCTTGTACGGGCCGAATGGGGCCGGCAAGACCAATATTCTCGAGGCGGTATCCCTGTTTTCACCCGGCCGCGGCATGCGCCGGGCCAGTGCCGCCGAGATGACGCGTCGGCCCGAGGCGCTGGGATGGAAGCTGAGCGGGTTGCTGGACGTTCAGGGCCGCCGATCCGAGATCGAAACCTGGTCGGAAGCCGGTGCAGCGCGGCAGGTTCGGATCGACGGAAAGGCAGCCAGCCAGATCGATCTGGGCAAGCTGGCGCGGGTCGTCTGGCTGATGCCCGCGATGGACCGGCTTTGGATCGAAGGCGCCGAAGGCCGGCGGCGGTTTCTGGACCGGGTGACGCTGAGTTTCGACCCAAGCCATGCCGAGGCCGCCTTGACCTACGAAAAGGCCATGCGCGAACGGAACCGCCTGTTGAAAGAGCAGGTGCGCGATGCGCCTTGGTACGCCGCGCTCGAGGCCCAGATGGCCGAAACCGGGCATCGCATTCATACTGCGCGGCTGGGTGCTCTGGCGCAGTTGCGTGCGGCGCAGGAGCAAGCCGAGACCGCATTTCCCTCGGCGGAACTGGAACTTGTTCAGTCCGAAGGGGACATGCCCGAAAGCGCGCAGGATCTGTTCGAGGCGCTGGCCGAAAGCCGGTTCCGCGACCTGTCGGCGGGGCGCACATTGGTGGGGCCGCACCGGTCGGATCTGTACGGGGTTTTTGCCGCAAAAGGCGTTGCGGCCAGTGAATGTTCGACCGGAGAGCAGAAGGCGCTGCTGGTGTCGTTGATTCTGTCCAACGCGCGGGCGCTGGCCGCGCAGGTTGGAGCGCCGCCGATCCTGTTGCTGGACGAGGTGGCGGCCCATCTGGACGCGGACCGGCGGGCAGCGCTGTATGACGAAATCTGCGCGCTGGGGGCGCAGGCTTGGATGACCGGAACAGGCCCCGAGTTGTTCGCCGAACTGGGCGACCGGGCGCAGTCTTTCGTGGTCAATGACGCGGGTGACGGCTCGACCGTCACCCCCGACTGAGCGGATCAGGCCGGCTCGCTGGCTTTGCGTTCCCACAGGAAGGGACGCATCACCTCGTCCACCGGCGTCTGGGCCATGTGGTTGACGTAGTTCGACATGGTTTTCTGTGCCAGGCCCAGGATCACGTCCAGAACGGCGCGGTGCGAATAGCCCGCGTCGAAAAACGCCTGCAACTGCGCGTCGGTGACGTTGCCGCGCTGGTTCATCACCTGCATCGTGAACGTCCGCAGTGCTTCGAGCTTGGGCGAGGGCAGTGGGGTTTCATTGCGTAGCGCTTCGGTGATCTCATCCGAAACCTTCATCATCTTGGCGATGCCGGTATGGGCCGGAACGCAATAGTGGCATTCGTTTTCCACGTTGATGGTCTGCCAGACGACGGTTTTTTCGTCATTGTCGAAATCGGTCTGCAGGAACAGGTGGTGCAGGACCTGGTAAGCCTCAAGGTGCTGCGGGCTTTCGGCCATGACCTTGTGCAGGCCCGGCAGGCGGCCAAACGCGGCCTGCGACTTCTCGAGCAGGGGTTTCGAGCCTTCGGGGGCGGTGTTCAGGTCATGCGAGGGAAAATCGGCCATTTCGGGTCTCCTTTTCTGGCGGCTAAATCCGAAATAGGCTTTATTGAGTGATCGCTCAAGTATATATTTGAGTAATCGTTCAAGAATTGGTGATTACATGCCCCGCAAACCTGCCTATGACCGTGACGCGCTGATCGCGCAGGCCCGAGACCTGTTCTGGCGTCAGGGTTGGGCGGGCACGTCCCTGAAGGATCTCGAGCGTGCGCTGAAGTTGAAGCCAGGCAGCTTTTACGCCGCCTTCGGGTCAAAGGACGCCTTGTATGCCCTGACGCTGGAACGCTATGCGGATGAAGGCGTTGCCCGGCTTGAAGCCCTGGCCCGGGAACTGGGGCCGCTGGGTGCGCTGAAGGCCCAGCCGCGTTTGGTTGTCGAGGCCGCGAACGCGCCCGCAAAGGCCTGCATGCTGGCCAAGACCTATGCCGAGTTGAGCGCAAAGAATCATAACTTGGCGCAACTTGCTGCAGCCCATCTGTCACGGATGAAAACCTGCTTCGCCGATCTGTTCCGACAAGCGCAGGCGCAGGGGCAGATCGGCGCTGACCATGATCCCGAACGGCTGGCGGCGCGCTACCAGTCCGACTTGTTGGGCCTGCGCCTGTCGGCCGAGCGCGGCGATGTCGATGCCCGCCAAATCGCTGCTGATATTGCCGCCGATCTGGATAGATTGTGACCGTCTGAGGTCGGCCGATCAGCTCGGCCTGCGCCCGAAAGAACCGGCACAAAATCTGGGGGGATGACGTGACATTCCCCACCAGAGAACGTATAACTTACCAAAATAATATAGGTACTGACGGCATGTCCGAAGACGCACAGGCAAATCAGGAATACGGCGCAGATTCCATCAAGGTTCTCAAGGGGTTGGAGGCTGTCCGCAAACGCCCCGGAATGTATATCGGCGACACCGACGACGGGTCCGGTCTGCACCACATGGTGTACGAGGTCGTGGACAACGGCATTGACGAGGCTCTGGCCGGTCACGCCGACCATGTGACTGTCAAGATTCACGCAGATTCCAGCGTCTCGGTCAGCGACAATGGCCGCGGGATTCCGGTGGACATCCACCCCGAAGAAGGTGTCTCAGCGGCCGAGGTCATCATGACCCAACTGCACGCCGGCGGGAAATTCGACTCGAACTCGTACAAGGTGTCGGGCGGTCTGCACGGCGTGGGCGTTTCGGTGGTGAACGCTCTGTCCGATTGGCTGGAGCTGCGCATCTGGCGCAACGGCAAAGAGCATTTCGCCCGGTTTGAAGGCGGAGAAACCTCGGAGCATCTGAAAGTGGTCGGCGAATGCGGCGACCGGACCGGGACCGAGGTGCGGTTTCTGGCTTCGACCAATACGTTTTCGAACCTGGAGTATTCGTTCGAGACGCTGGAGAAGCGGTTGCGCGAACTGGCCTTCCTGAACTCGGGCGTTCGGATCATCTTGATTGACGAGCGGCCGGCCGAGCGGCTTGAGACCGAACTGTTCTACGAGGGCGGCGTCAAGGAATTCGTGAAATACCTCGATCGGTCGAAAACTCCGGCCATGCCCGAGCCCATCTATATCAAGGGCGAGCGCGACGATATCGGGGTCGAGATCGCGATGTGGTGGAACGACAGCTATCACGAAACCGTCCTGCCATTTACCAACAACATCCCCCAGCGGGATGGCGGCACGCATGTCGCTGGCTTCCGTGGAGCGCTGACCCGCACGATCAACAACTACGCACAGTCCAGCGGGATCGCGAAAAAGGAAAAGGTCAGCTTCACCGGCGATGATGCGCGCGAAGGCCTGACCTGCGTGCTGTCCGTCAAAGTACCTGACCCGAAGTTTTCCAGCCAGACCAAGGACAAGCTTGTCAGCTCGGAAGTGCGACCAGCTGTCGAAGGGTTGATGAACGAGAAACTGGCCGAGTGGTTCGAGGAGAACCCCAACGAGGCCAAAACCATCGTCGGCAAGATCATCGAGGCCGCCTTGGCGCGCGAAGCGGCGAGGAAAGCCCGCGAACTGACCCGACGCAAGACGGCGATGGACGTCAACTATCTGGCCGGCAAGCTCAAGGATTGCTCTGAGAAGGACCCGGCCAAAAGCGAAGTTTTCCTGGTCGAGGGGGACTCGGCCGGTGGATCGGCGCAGACCGGTCGCGATCGTCTGACGCAGGCGGTTCTGCCTTTGCGCGGCAAGATTCTGAACGTCGAACGTGCGCGGTTCGACCGAATGCTGTCCAGCCAGGAAATCGGCAACCTTGTGATGGCGCTTGGCACCGGTATCGGCCGGGACGAGTTCGATATCTCGAAGCTGCGCTACCACAAGATCGTCATCATGACCGATGCTGACGTGGACGGTGCACATATCCGGACCCTGTTGCTGACGTTCTTCTACCGCCAGATGCCCGAGTTGATCGAGGGTGGATATCTCTACATCGCGCAGCCGCCGCTGTACAAGGTTTCACGAGGAAAGTCAGAGGTTTACCTGAAGGATCAGGCGGCGCTTGACGACTATCTGATCAACCAGGGTGTCGAGGGCGCCGTGCTCAAGTTGGGCTCGGGTGAAGAGATCGTGGGTCAGGATCTGACCCGTGTGGTGGACGAGGCGCGTCAGCTCAAGCGCGTGTTGGATGCCTTCCCGACGCATTACCCGCGGCACATCCTTGAACAGGCCGCCGTTGCCGGGGCGTTTGTGCCCGGGGCGGTGGATGCCGACCTGCAGGGTGTGGCCGACAAGGTCGCGGCGCGGCTGGACCTGATTGCGCTGGAATACGAGCGCGGCTGGCAGGGCCGGATTACGCAGGACCACGGTATCCGACTGGCGCGCATCCTGCGCGGCGTCGAGGAAGTCCGCACGCTGGACGGTCCGATGCTGCGTTCCGGCGAAGCGCGCAAGACAGGCAGCTTTACCCAAAGCCTGCAGGACGTCTACAACCTGCCGGCCACATTGGTCCGCCGCGACCGGTCGCAGGTCATCCACGGCCCGCTGGATCTGCTGCGCGCCATCTTGGAAGAGGGCGAAAAAGGCCTGTCGCTCCAGCGCTACAAGGGCTTGGGCGAGATGAACCCCGATCAGTTGTGGGAAACTACGCTGGATCCGGATGCGCGGACACTGCTGCAGGTGCGTGTCGATGACATGGTCGAGGCCGATGACTTGTTCACCAAGCTGATGGGCGATGTGGTCGAGCCGCGCCGTGAGTTCATCCAGAAAAACGCGCTGAGCGTGGAAAACCTTGATTTCTAGTCGCTTCGAAAGACGACTGAACTGGCCAAACTGACGGCAGTTTTTTACTCGGGACGCTCCTACGGCCAAGAACGTGGCCTGGGAGCGGACCTGAACGAGCAGTTCTGAGTGGTGCGGATCAAGGAAGTTGGACCCAATGCGGGCTTGCTTGGCTAAGTCATCCCTTCTGTGTGAGTTCCGTACAATAGCGATCAAAACTCAGGGATATTGAAAACGTACAGGCGCGACTTATCGCCATCGTCTGTGAGGATGTAGAGAAGCCCTTTGGCCTCATCCAAGGCGATCCCTTCGGGGTGCTTTACGACCTTTCGGTCTCCGTTTTTCATATACGTCAGTTCGATCGTATCTGCTTTTCTCGTCTCTGGATCGTACAAAAAGATCTGGCGTCCCTTGTCGCTGAGAATCCACAGCACACCTGACACGGACCAAGCCAAACCGCTTACATCCAGTTCATCGTCATTCACGCGATCCGAGAGAAAACCAGATCCACGATCCAAAGGGATGACTTCCTGAATTTCAGTCAGGTCCGGTGAGACGACCAGCAACAGACGCGGTTGTCCTTCAATGACAACGAATACTCGCCCAGTGTCCGGATCGACGGTGATGCCCTCAGGCCCCTTGTTCAGTGGGTTGCCGACAAGCAGTTCGGCAGCGGCCGGGTACCCCTTGAGGGAGGCAAGTGGGACCCTTGTCAGTTGGATAGGGTCGGTTGGTTGAACGACCAATATCGATCGATCGGTTTCCTGAAGGAGCAAAACCGACCCATCTCTTCGCGACGCGACGCCCTCCAAATCTGATCCGGCCAAAGACGGCAACTGGAAGGAGTTTCCCAATACTCCGTCGATTCCAAGGAGGTGCAGTTTGGGCTCAGCGTCGCTTACAGACCACAGGAAGCCTTCAGCGTTGGACAGCGACAAACCGGAAGGTTCGGAAAATCCTTTTGATTTATCCGCCACCTTGAATCTATCGACCAGAACCAGATCAGCACTTTTTGCATAGGCAGAGCCAGACAAAGGCAAAAACGCTGCCGCTAGGAAGCTGGCCGCAAGAGCGGATCTTCCAAATTTGCAGAAGCGCCGTGAAACTTCAGGCTTTGACGGAAACACGTGCTTTCTGCCCTTCGATTTTCTCGTGTGTGTGACACACCCCTCTATCGCATTCGTATCACAACTTATCTGCGATGTCGGAAGAATGCGCTTTGAACTCTTTACCTGATCCTCCTTGTTGGGATTGACTTGTAAGGGGCGCGATTTGCGCGTGATGACGTGTACTGTCTGGGCACAAGCAGGAAGGACGACGATTTGAATACGATTTTCCCGTTTGTGACTGTGTTGTTGATGCTGCTGTTGCCCGCTGCGGCGATGTCGCAAATCGACCCGGCAACGATGCTTGCCGGGGCATCGGAATCGGAAATTCTGATCGAACGCAGATGGATCCAGTTTCGCGGCAAACAGGAACTGTATTTCTTTTCTCTTGATGTGCTGGTCACGATCATTCTGGCCGGCTTGATCGTCTATCATCCGGTGCGGCGTAAAGCCCGTAGAAGTGTCGGCGACATCGTCATGCCCAGGCTCTTCTTCCTCTATGCGCTGATCGGCATGGCGGTGGGATTCCTGGTCGTCCAGCACGGGTCCATGATCGGGTTCGTTATCTTCGGCATCGGCGCATTGCTCAGATTTCGCTCCAATTTGGATGATCCGATAGACACTGTCGAATTGATCGTCGTAACCGTTCTTGGGCTTGCGGTCGGGTTGGGCCTGCCGCTGATGGCCACATTGGTGGCGGTTGTCTGTTGGTGTTTCATTTGGCTCGGAGGGCGAAACAAGGGCGTTGAAATATCGCTTAAGGCTTCGGACGAAGAGCACTCATTGAACGTCAGCAGCGCCATTGAAGCCATGGCCGCAGATGCCGGCTGGAAGCTGATCAGAAAACACCATGTTCCCGGAAAATCCCGAATTTCGTTGCTTTTCATTACCTCGGGTGGGCTTTCCGAGGCCCGCATCGAAGAGATGATAAACGATTTGGTCCCCGAAAAAGTCGAGTTGAAACTCAGCTTCTAGTCATTTCACAAGGTCTAAACGTTTCAACACCGCATTCGGGGATCTGATCTCTGTCGGGAGCGACTTGAAGTCGACAGACCTTTCGAAATCCGGCCCTCGATATACTGCTATCCCAAACTCTCCGTTCGGCTGGAGGGTGACATGCGTGAAACTGTGAGGTGACCTGGCGCGATCACCGATTAGCCGCCGCGGGCCACCACCCAAGCAAGCTTGCGAGACATAGGCCACGCCGTCTTTCCAGCCAGGGTAGAAGGCATGATGGTGGCCAGACAGGTGCAGAACGACGCCGCTTTGCAGATAGATTTTTTCAAGCGCCGGGTCACCGATGATTTCGCGTTCGCGCTGGATCGCAAACGGCCACAGCGGGAGGTGGCTGAACGTGACAATCGGGTCTCCACCAGCCCCAAGTTGCTCAAGTTGGTCCTGCTGATCCCCGGATAGTGGTCCAAGGGTCGTGGCATCCAAGGACGCAAAGGTTATCCCCTGCATTTCAAACGCGTAGAAGAACGGATAGTCATCCGACATCAGGAAGTTGACGTCTGGTTTTCTGGGGCCCCATTCCTCGGCGTATATTTTTCTCTCGCGCTCAAACCCGCGATAGGCCGAGGCATCATGGTTTCCCGGCGTGACGGCGAATGGAATTCCGGCAGCCTCCAGCGGGTCGGATACCGCCTTGTGAAACGCTTTCCACATCTCTCTGACCTGCTTGTCTGAAAGGTTTGGGATGCGTTGCCCGGCGACCATGTCGCCCGTCGAAATCACCAGATCGGGATCAATCTCAATTATCCGTTTGATCGCCTTTTCGATGCGCGCATCGTATCTGACCGAGCCATAGCTGCCGTTCAGATCCGATATGACGATCACGTCCAAAGCGGCCGCTTTGCAGGCGAGCACGACCGTCCAAACGAACGCCGCGACAGTGATCGAACGCTTACGGATCATTGCAGTCCAGGCCCTCCGCCTCGGTAATTTTGTTCAAAAAGAAAGCGACAGGGTCCAAGTCAAACACCAGATCGCCTTTGGCACAATTGCTCTTGAGGATGGATGTTGCCAGCGCGGTGTTTTTGACGACCTGCGCAATCTGACGGTCCGACAGCCCAAAGCTTTGTGACAACCAGCCGTAAACCGGGCCTTGCGTTTGAAGGTCGCTGTTCAACGCAACCAGGCGCCGGTACGTGTTTGGAGAGAAATGCCGCATTTTCTCCAGCATCTGAGTGGATTTCGCGAAGTTGGCATATTCGACTCGCCCACCGGCATCGTTGTCGTTCAGATTGCTGCGTCGGATCAATATCGCATCGGCGGGAACGTCTCCATCATTCGGCTGATGGTGTTTCGTTTTCTTGTTCTTCAGTTTTCCGTCTTCGACCCAATACCAGTAGGGTGTGAAATCAATATTTCCAACACGGTCCTGCTGGCTGAAGATGAAGTCGAGCAGTACAATCTCGGTAAGCTCCTGCATCCAGAATGCCATCTGCTGGTCGCTGACATCGGGTCCGAGGTCCTTGTTGATCTGCCGGTCTTTTCGGCCTTCCCTGACACCCTCTGCAATGGCCTCGGGCAACGGTTTTGAAGACCGCAAGGCCAGGAAAGCGGGTGTTTCCTGAAAATCGCGATTTTGGCCTTTGCCCCAACCGGACTTGCGGGTGCCGTTGATTTCCGAGCCGTAGCGATGACCGGGGCTATCTAGCAGGACACCGTAAATCTGCGTTCGATCCGCGGTGAACAGATCATCCGTCGGTTGGTACGAGTTCGGGTCGGCATCCGCAGCCACGAAGACCCGCCAGCCTTCATGGTTCATGCGCCCGCCATGAGATCCACCGGAAATCGCAAGGCCGGGCTCTGCAACCTCGGTAAGATGCGCCTGAGCGTCCATGCTGCGCCAGACCGCCACCGGAACTTTCACCGTCGCGTCGAAATACCTTGAGAAATGGTAGTAGAGCAGCGACGAGGTGGAAAACGTTCCGCTTGTACCCTTCTGGTTCATGGTGGATTTGAATTTGGCCACTCTGCCCTTGGCCAGTTCTTTTGCCGACTTGCCCTCTTTGCAAGCGTTTCTCTCGAACTCAGAGCGGTTCCGCACGTAGGGTCCTTCCGAAATATCGTAGACGGCCATTCCTGGGCTGGTGCTCCAGGTTTTTGGACAAATAGCGATTTCGGGTGCATAGAAATCGATCTCGCAATAGGCAGTTTCTTCCTCAAGATCGCTGTTCTTGTACTCGCCCATTGGGACTTTTTCGATCCGAATGCAGCGTTCCGTAACACCATTGGGGCTAAAAAATGTCGTGGCCTCTCCGCGAACATCGTCGCTCGCCCACGAGGCAGTGGGTGCAATTAAAGCCAGTAACCCCAGAAGATTGAACCTCATTTAGTTAGTCCTCCCGATATCATTTGGGGCAAATCGCGGCCTGTTGTTCGGCGGAGATCTTCAAACTGGGGTCGACACTGAAGTTGGAGAATTTGGAGTCAATCCACTGGTCACACCCGCCCGAACATGGGGCCCCGTTTCGGGCATCATTCCAATACTCCTTGGCCCTTTCTTCCGTCCAACCGCAAAACTGAACAAGTGCCATTGCCGACAACGCGCCTGAGGAATGAACGCCCCACATACAGTGCACCAGGACAGGACCCTTTCCAGGATTCTCAATCACCTCGTGTATGGTGGCCATGACAGTGCTAGGTCGGGACGATCTGGCGCTCTGATAGTCAAAGGCTCCGTTCCCACAGCTGGTGCGGCCGTATTCGGTGTTCTTGCCGAAATCCGCGTAAAACCCGGTTGAAAACCCTTCATCGCAAAGTGTTTCGCGCTGAGCGTCACTCAGACCCGTTCGACCCTTGTCGCCGCCCTTGAAGCCAGAGCGATACAAAACCCCGCTTAGGACTGGGCGAAAGAAAGCGATGCCATCGACGCCTCCGTCGCTGCCCTTAGAAAGCATCTGGCTGTTGCTTGGGCCACCGTTTCGACTGGTGACGTCAGAATTCGCCGCGGTTGCCAGAACACCGATGAATATGAGGGACGTCAAAAACCGCATGCGTATTCCTTTCTGTTTTCAGCCAGCGATGCTCACGCTTTTCCTGCCGGCAGTCCCGCCGAGAGGCGCGTTCACGGTAACCAGGTCAGATCGGCGGTTGGCTTGCCGCCCTGAAGCCTTAGATCGGCCACACCAGATTGATGATAAATATGACCACGAAGTAGGCCAGAAAAGCTTTCCAGTTCCATTGGTGTTTGTTTTCTTCGTTGATCACGCCGGCCGATTTCAACGCCAGGTTGGTGATGATCAAGGCGACAACGATAACTGCCGCATGTGCCAGATCGAAATGCAAGTTGAAGCTCCTTTTTGCAGATTTGGGATTGATGAATGCGTGTCAGCAGTCACCTGACGGCAGCATCGCTACGTCCGAGTATCTTCCCTCAGATGTCGTGATCCGAGCACAAGCACCGGTCTCCTTGTTGAACCAGTACGAGGTCAGCCCTTCGCTTCGGATGAGTTCAAACCCGAGACTTTGAATGCCCATTTCAGCCTGACCTGCTCTTGCCCCTTCAAATGACGAAAGATCGCTGGAGCTGCCCACAACCGGTGCACTTGCGTCCACTGATCCGCCACTTTCGTCGCATCCTGCAAGCACAGAGGCACTGACCGCGCCGATCACCAATAGGATCTTGGATTTCATCTGTTCTTCCTGATTGTTTTGGAAATGCGGTTCAGGGTTTCAGGTCGATCACCTACTCAATTCCAAAAATGACGTTGTAGTCGACGGCAGAGTTGCCGCGGTTGATGACCTCGACAACATGATCGCCGGATTGCCACAGCTGTCCGCGATACTCCTTGTCCGCAGACATTAATCCCAACAGTTCCGACCCATCGGGGTTGCGAATGACGTAGTCCAAAGAGCCATTTCGCGGAGCAACGCGGACGTAAAGAAACTGTTCGTTCTTCGCGCCAAGAACGTATTGCTGCGATTCCCCTGGCGCGAGTTGGCCGACGAGCTCGGCGCCGGTGGACCCGGCATCGAATTTTACGCGCTGGCTACCTGTCGACCCGGCAGCGCCGTCCATGGCTCCGCCACCATCGTCCATCGCCTCGACAACCGACATCTCGCCAATGCTTCCGTCCTTGTACGCAATGCAGCGCCAAAGTGTTCCGCCCGCGTCACGCAGCATGACGAGCGTGCCGGCTTCCGAGAACTGTGAGCTTTCGATCGTGCCGGATTGGCCGTCCGGTCCACCGACCTGCCGCAGATGGTCGATACACGCGTCGTCGGCGTCTGACATGGCCAGGGCGGCTGTTCCGCTGATCGCAAGGGCGGGAGTTAGAAGGTTCAAAAAACTGCGTTTCATAAGCAGGTCCTCTGTCGGTCTATCGTAAATGTTATGTTTCCGGTGAGCAGAAACCTCACTGCGCTTCCCGCAACTCTGCCAGAAACTCGTCGCATGCCTGTGCGCTGCCGACGATCTCGTCAGTCGTTTCAATTCCTTGCAATGACGCCATTTCGGAATTCACGCGATTGAGGATCTGATCTGCTTGCTCGGCGGTGATCAGGTTCTCGGCCTGGGCTCCCTTCAATGTGGTGCACACACCGGCGGACAAGCCTGTCGCAACGCCGACACCCATCGCGGCCCCGCCGCCCAAGGTCATCGCTCCAACCACGCCGAGGATGAGCCCGATCACAAGCCCCAAGATCACTTTTCCCATGTTTTCCTCCAATTTTGCGGGAAAGAGTTCCGCCTTCATTCCTGGCGCAAACCGCGTGCCCATCTGCATATCAAAACCAGTGCCAACAGGTTGAGCACCGGTGCAGTTGCCGCGAGCCACGGTTTGGCCGACTCTGAGAAAAAGTCCACGGCAAGTACCCAGGGCAGTCCCAGCGGCAAAAGGAACACGCCGGACAACGGGTCTCGTTCCTGTCCGAACCAGCCAAAGGTACCGGTCAGGAACGCAAACAACGCCAACAGGTAAAGGGTCGCAAACGCGATGATGGTTATTCTGCAGACCATGCCGGACCTCAGAGTATCAAGCCAGCGCTGCGCAGCCGATTTCGGCTACGCATCAAACCGGTCACAACGCGCCTTCGTCGCCCAGGAACTCAATACCGGCTGTCGCGCCATCACTGTAGGCAATACAATTCCACGGAGCCCGATCCTCTCCAACCCCAACGGTGACTTGTGTTCCAGCCTCGCTGAACGCGGATGAGAGCACGACCACCTGCGAATTGTTTGTTGTTTTGGCCACGTCTCGCAGACACGCCTGTTGAGCGGGCGTCAGTTCGGCGGATGCACTTGACGTGCTCGTATCGTCACAGGCCGATAGTAGTGCGAAACACGTCGCGCCTGAAATCATCATGACTTTGTTAATCACTTTCTTCTCCTCTTGGGTTTGTCGATACATGTGGAATAGGTGGCCTCTTTTTCGCGCTCTCACGTCTATGCAGTCATTCGAGCATACCCCGGTCTGGTAATTCCCGTTCCAAAAAAGTCTGTCGCCAATGACGTGGCTGGCAGACAGGATTTCTGCTGATCCCCGGGACCGTGAACAAAGCGTGCTGACGCAATGACGTCATGGGCAAAAGCCGGTGCGAACTTTCGAGGGAGGGATCGTACGTTAAGTCCGGGCACCGCGTCCTCCCAACGCTGATCTTCGTGAAATGCCTTCCGACCGCCAGCACTCACTCCAGCAGCCGGAAGGGCCCGACGAAACGGGCGACAGCGACAACAACGGAGGTAAAGCTAAAGTTGTGTCGAATTCGTATTTTTGAATCAATCACAGGATAAATCAATGATTTTTCCGCGCGTAAATTTCGTACGCTTGCCAACGACAGGCTACTGCATTCAAAGGGAAAAGGCGAGGTCGCTCACAAAGGTTTTGCAATCTACCCGCTTGCGCCGCTGCATCTCCGGACCTTCCGGGCTATCCGAATCCACTTGGTTGAAACACCGTAGTTCGCTGCACGGCCTATCGCTCAGCTGGTGCTGAACGGGCGCTTGGATTCCTCGATCACGCAGCCGCTCAGAACGTCGTTGACAGTGCAGCCCGATTCATTGATGAGATTGGTGCTGATGGTTCCCGATCGTTTTGGCGGTCGGGTAAAAGGGAATACGGTGCGGCGCCGTTCTGACGCCAATTCCGTGACTGCCCCCGCAACTGTAGGCGGTGTGCGACCCCCGGATGCCACTGGGCCGATAGGTCTGGGAAGGCGGGGCAAGCCATACACCGCGAGTCAGGAGACCTGCCATCATCAAACGCAACTCAACCCGGGCGGGGTGTCTCGGAAGGAGGCCAAGATGGCATTTTCGGCTTACGCCGCTGACATGACTGGTTCCCTGTCCGGCCCGCGATTTCGCGGAGGGCGAAATGAACCGACAATCAACACATCACATCTCGGTTTGCCTATCTTGCCGATCCAAGGGTGCAGCCGTGCGCCCCGGGCCTGACCTGATCGGACGATTGCGCGCCGCGCTGGCCGAAGACGACGGTTTGACAGGTTTTGACGTTTCCGGTGCCGCCTGCATGGCCGGATCACCAGCCAAACGGTGCTTGAAGCTGGCGGAGCACCGGCGAAGGCGCGCAGCAAAAGTGTAGAACTTGCAAGCAAGCCCTTCACTATCTTAGCCGTATCAATGGGTAATGGCGGAGACGAAGGGATTCGAACCCTCGAGACGGTTTCCCGCCTACTCCCTTAGCAGGGGAGCGCCTTCGACCACTCGGCCACGTCTCCGCCGACGGGTATAGCCGTGCAAGCGACGGAAATACAAGGCCAATTCCTGCGCCACCGGAAATTTTTGCCGGATTGGGCGAAGCCCTTGAAAACGCTTGGAATCGCTTAGGTCTGCACCCGCTTGGGCTAAGGCGTGGTCACCATGTCTTGCTGTTGGATTTTCAAGAACTAGGCGTGGATTCGCGTTCTGCTTCGATTTGGTTTCGCTGTCCCAACGTCGGTTGGCCTGAGAATGCACGCGCGGTCAGAGTACGTAATCGGACACAAAAATTATGGCGAGCCAGGTGCGGTGGGGAACTGCATCTGCAAAATGATGGGTGTCGCAAACGGCTGAACCAATTGGAGAGGTTGCCTGCCTTTGGCGTTGGAGCGCGCTCTTTTGGATCACCAGTGTCAGGTGGTTTGACCTGCAGAAAAGGCCGTTTATTTTGACTAAACTCGGCGGCTCAGCTTCTCCGCCGAACAGGCATAAGAACAGAAAACTTGCCAATTACATGCCAATGGATGCATATTTGCTAAGATTTAATTCATTTTGATTGATCCAAAAAACAGTTTCAGAGGCTGGCCGGGCAGTGAGCGCATCCGCGCTCGACAGTAACCTTTGGGGGAAGGGCTGGCATTTTGGCTTGGTTGAAGATTGTTCTGGTTGGTTTTTTCGTTCTTTGCGTTCCTGCCCTCAGTTGGGCAAATATCGGAACCGTAATCAGCGTGAAACAGGGGGCGGACGTGACCCGTGGCGGCAAAACGCTGCCCCTGCGTAATGGGATGGAGGTGTTGTCCGGCGACTCGATCGTCACGGATGCGAATGGCGTGGTTCAGCTTGTCTTTGTGGATGACACGAAGATCGCGGTTGGTCCCAATGCACGGATGGTTCTGGACGTGAAGATGTTGCGCGGCAACCGCAAGGCCAAGAGCTTTGCGGTCGAGGCGCTGGGCGGAAGCTTCCGGTTCATCTCAGGCAAAAGCAGGAAACGCGCCTACTCCATCAAGACGCCGACGGCCACCATGGCGGTGCGGGGCACGGTATTTGACATGTGGATCGCGCCGGGAAACCAAAGCGCGATGCTCGTGCTGCACGGCACGGTTCAGATGTGTGGCCTCGGCGGCTCTTGCCGATCGACTGGCCGGATTTGCAGCTTGTATGCAACCAGCCAGCGCGGTGCGGTCGGGCGACCGGTCGATCAGGCGATGTATGACAAGGCCGTGGTCAGCGGTTTTCCTTTCATTCAGTCGCAGAAAGACCTCAAACCGCCTTTGCAGGTGGATGTCGAAGGTTGCTCGGGTGAATCCCAACCTGCGCCGCGCGCAAAATCGGACGCGCCCGAACCGCGCCGGTCCGCACCACCGCAGAGGCAGGTCAAGGCAGCGGTTGCCGCGCCGCCCGAACAACCGGATCCGGTTGGGCAGTTCGACAGGCCGGGCGACCGGCCCGAAACTGTCGATGATCGGCGGGATGCTGGCGGCGGTGTCTTTGGGTCCGGCGGCGATGGCTAGAGCGTTGTCCATGTCGTTGCCGGCGAGCAGAGGTTGACGTGAGCGTCAGGCAGCACGAGAAAGCTGGACGGCGCCGTGCTTTTCGGCTGGTGGGCTTGGGTCTGATCCTGTTTGGTTGTCTGCTGCGGGTACTGGACCCTTATCCGGTCCGCATGTCCCGGCTGATCTTTTTCGACGTGTTGCAGCGGTTGTCCCCGCGCGCCTTCGATCCCGATTTGCCGGTCCGGGTCGTCGATATCGACGAAACGTCGCTCGAGAATTGGGGCCAATGGCCCTGGCCCCGGACCCTGTTGACGCAGATGGTCGAGCGTTTGGGCGAGTATGGCGCCGCTTCAATCGCTTTTGACATGTTGTTCGCCGAGCCCGATCGGTACTCACCGTCGCGGCTGCTGAGTGATCCGGCCCTAGCTGACATTCTCAGCGCCAAAAAGGAAGCCGCCCAGCTGGACAATGACATCTTGTTCGGGGCCGAGGTTTCGAACTGGCCCGTCGTGATGGGTGTGGCGGCGCGATTGACCGGAGGGGATCAGGACATTGCCCCGAAGGCCGGGATCGTGGAGATCGGCGAAAACCCGGCCGCCGGGCTGGTGTCCGTGCCCCACTGGACTCCGCTGGCGCCACCGCTGGACCGGGATGCAACCGGGATCGGCGGTGTGAATGTTTCACCTTTGGGCGGCACGGGCGTGGTGCGTCGGGTTCCGGTGTTGTGGCAGGGGCCAAGCGGTGTTCTGCCCGGACTTGGGCTGGAGGCTCTGAGGGTCGCGACGGGCGAGCCGGTGATCTTCATCGAAGGGGCTCAGGGCGAGGCCGGCATCGTGCTTTCGGTCGAATTGGCGGGTCTGGTCCTGCCCACAACGGAAAACGGAGAGGTCTGGGTCAGGTACAGACCGGATGATCCCGGGCTCTACCTGTCGGCCAATGACATACTGCAATCCGCAGATGATCCGGTTCTGCGCAGCCAGATCGAAGGTCGGATCGTATTGATCGGAACGTCGGCGGCAGGTCTGTTCGACATGCATCAGACTGCGTTGGGAGAGTCCGTTCCAGGCGTCTCCATCCACGCCCAAGTCATCGAGCAGGCGCTGCTGGGCGACATGCTGACCCGGTCGGATGTCACCGCCGCCCTCGAACTTCTGGCTTTCATCATCCTTGGAGTCGTCGTCACGGTCGTCATGTCCAGTTTCGGGGCCGTTGCCTCGTTCATGGCAGGCGGCATCGCGGCGGCCGTGGTTGTCGGGGTCAGTTGGTTGGCGTTTCAGAACCAGTCCGTGCTGTTCGATGCAACCTTCCCGCTTGCCGGCGGGATGGCCAATTTCGGGCTGTTGTCCGGTTATCTGTTCATATCGACCGAGCGGGAAAAGCGGGTGATCCGGCGGATCTTCTCGCACTATGTCGCGCCAGAGATCCTGGACGAGATGGACGCAACCGGGCACGAACTGCAACTGGGTGGTGAAACGCAGGAAATCACGGTCATGTTCTCGGACATTCGCGGGTTTACACCGTTGTCCGAGCGGGTGTCGGCCACGGACCTGGTTGCGCTGCTCAATGAACTGTTCTCGGTCATCGGAGACCGGATCCTGCACGAAAAAGGCACCATCGACAAATTCATCGGGGATGCGGTCATGGCGTTCTGGAACGCGCCGGTTCCGGTGGAGCGGCACCCGCTTCTGGCGGCGCAGGCTGCGCTGCAGATGCGGCGAGCTCTGGCCGAATTCAACGCATCGGACACGATGCGCGGGCATCCTCCGATCGCATTGGCGACAGGATGCGCCACGGGAATGGCCTGTGTCGGCAACATCGGCTCGCGGCGGCGATTCAACTACACGGTGATCGGAGATGTGGTCAACGTCGCCGCTCGAATCGAGCAGAGTTGCCGCCAGGTCGAATATGACATCCTGATCTCAAGCTCAGTCTCAAAGGCCGCTGGCGCCGATCTCGCGATGCTCGAAGCAGGGCTTGTTCATCTGAAAGGCAAGACCGAACTGGAGCCGATTTTTGCATTGGTCGGTGACAGCGCGTTGGCCCATAGCGCGGATTTCCGGAAGCTGCAGGAGATGCATCAGGATCTGATCATTGCGATACGTGCACGGCGGGCTCACGACGAAATACAGCGGTTGAGCGAAGCCTGCAGCGCCCAAGCGGGCTTGGTCGAACCGGGCCTGCGCGCGTTCTATGCGGCCTTGCCGGGACGGTCGGCTGATTTCCGGTTCGACATCCGCTCGGGCCAGGCGATGTTCAGTCATCATGGCAACGTGCACCGGTTTCCCGGATGACAGGGACCCATTGCGGGCCGCAGAGTCAAAACGGGCCGCGCCTTTTTTCAAAAGCACGACCCGTTTCGATCGGACAGGGTTCTCAGTCTCGCCCCCTCGAATACTATCTACAAAATCACGAACTAAAACTTCGATACATTCGAGACTGATCCACATTCCCAATCGGGATGACACATTGATGCCCGATTTCAACCGGGGCGACAGTGAAGCAGTTCACATTCGCAGAAACTTTTTTACATATTTCTCCACTCGAAGAATCCGGGCCCGGCACGGTGCAGCAGTTTTGCCGCCATGGTCCGGCCCATTTCCGCTGCGTCCTCCGTCGAACCGGTCTCGCTCTCACTGATGGCATCCGATCCGTCCGGGCGCAGAACTTCGCCGCGTAGGCGCAACTGCCCATCGGCAAGTTCGGCCAGACCGGCAATCGGAGTTTCGCAAGACCCATCCAGCGCGGCCAGCAACGTGCGCTCGGCCGCCAAACGACAGGCCGTTTCAGAGTGATGAATGGCCTCCAGCATCTCGGCGGCCCTGTGGTCGTCCGCGCGGCGTTCGATGCCGATCGTGCCTTGCGCGATGGCCGGCAGCATGTCGTCGGGCGAGATCGCGGTGGCAGGCACGTCCCGTATGTTCAGGCGGCGGATGCCGGCCATGGCTAGGAACGTGCATTCGGCCACACCATCGGCCAGCTTCTTCAGTCGGGTCTGTACGTTGCCCCGGAACTCGACCACGTTCAGATCGGGCCGGCGGTGCAGCAATTGTGCCCGCCGCCGCAGCGACGAGGTGCCGACGACCGCGCCTTCGGGCAGGTCATGGATCGAGTTGAGGCGGGGCGAGATGAAGGCATCGCGCACGTCCTCGCGCGGCAGGAACGTGTCCAGCACCAGCCCCTGCGGCTGTTCGACGGGCATGTCCTTCGTCGAGTGCACGGCGATGTCGATGTCCCCACCCAGCATCGCTTCTTCGATTTCCTTGGTGAACAGGCCCTTGTTGCCAATCTCTTTCAACGGGCGGTCCGCGTCGATCATGGCTCGGTTGTCGCCGGTGGTCTTGATCACCACGATCTCGAGCGCCTGTTCCGGCAGGTCAAAAGCATCACACAGCCGCTGACGGGTTTCATGGGCCTGGGCCAGCGCCAGCGGCGAACCACGGGTGCCGATCTTCAGCGGCGATGCGGGGGTGGGCAGGTTCAAAGTCATGGGCACAGCTTTAGTCGCGTCACATTGCCCTGACAATGGGGGCCGCGCTTGACATTTTGCCGCTGAAGGCGGACCCGTTGCGCGAACCGGAATAGTGGGGGCTGACATGGCCGAGAACAAAAAACTGCTGCGGGCGCTGGCGGGCGAGGTACTGGACACGCCGCCGATCTGGATGATGCGACAGGCCGGACGCTATCTGCCGGAATACCGCGCGACGCGGGAACAGGCGGGCGATTTCCTGTCGCTGTGCTACACCCCCGATCTGGCGGCGGAGGTGACGCTGCAGCCGATCCGCCGCTATGGGTTCGATGCCGCGATCCTTTTTGCCGACATCCTGCTGGTGCCGCAGGCGCTGGGCGTCGATCTTTGGTTCGTCACCGGCGAAGGGCCGCGCCTGTCAACGATCACGCAGCAATCGGATTTCGATGCACTGAAACCAGTTGATGCGATTCACGAGACACTGTCACCCGTCTATGAAACCGTGCGCATCCTGTCGCGCGAGTTGCCGTCCGAGACGACTCTGATTGGCTTTGCCGGCGCCCCGTGGACCGTTGCGACCTATATGATCGCCGGGCGTGGCACCCCTGATCAGGGCCCCGCCCACGCCCTGCGTGAGGAAAACACCGCGCTGTTCGAGGCGTTGCTGGACCGGATCACTGCGGCCACGATCGAATATCTGTCGGCTCAGATCGAAGCGGGGGCCGAGGTGGTCAAGATCTTCGACAGCTGGGCTGGATCGCTGAAAGGCGAGGCTTTCAACAAATACGCGGTCGAGCCGTGCCGGATCATCACTCAGGCGCTCAAGGAACGCCACCCGGGCATTCCGGTCATCGGTTTCCCGCGCGAGGCGGGCGAGGGCTATGTCGGTTTCGCGAAGGCCACCGGTGTCGATTGCGTGGCGCTGGACAACTCGGTTGCGCCGGAATGGGCCGCCGAACATGTGCAGGTGGATGGCTGCGTGCAAGGCAACCTGGCCTCGTCTCACATGGTCACCGGTGGACAGGCGCTGGTGGATGAGACCCGCCGCATCCTGCGCGCCTTTTCCAAGGGGCCGCATATCTTCAATCTGGGTCACGGGATCACGCCGGATGCCGACCCGGAAAATGTGCGGTTGATGATCGACACGGTCCGCGGCGGGTAGGCGGCGTGCGAGGGGGCCAGCCCCCTCTTGGCCGTTGGCCAGATGAAGGGTGCGTCAGGTCTTTTTGGAGCCTTGGAGTTCGATCAGAATATCGGTCGTGTGTTGGCCGCGGGTCGGGCTGGGTCTCGGCTGCCATTGATGGGTGGAGAAGCGCGGGGCGGCCGCGGCCTGCAGTGCGCCGTCTGTTTCTCGCCAGGTTTGGCGGGCGGTGTTCATCGGATGGGTTGCGGCCTCGTCGGGGCTGAGCACCGGGGCGACGCAGGCGTCTGATCCTTCGAACAGTTTGGCCCAATGGTCGCGCGGCTTGGTTGCGAAGACTTCCGCCAGGTGCAGGGTCAAATCTGGCCAGAGCGTGCTGTCGTATTGTTGCTGGAACGCCGGGTCTTGGGACAGGCCCAGGATTTCCAGGAATTGGGCATAGAATTTCGGTTCGAGGCATTGGACCGAAACAAAGCCGCCATCCGCGCAGGCGTATGTACGGCTCCAGTGCGGGCCGTCCAGCAGGCTCTTGCCGCGCGTGTTGGACAGGTTGCCTGTCTGGCGCAGGCTCATCAGCAGGTTCATCATGTGGGCCGAGCCGTCGTAGATGGCGGCGTCGACCACCGTGCCCGTGCCGGTTGCGCGCGCGTTCAGCAGCCCGGCCAGAATGCCGGTGACCAGATACATCGCGCCGCCGCCGATATCGCCGACCAGCGTGGCGGGGGTCATCGGCTCGATGCCGGGTGGTGAGCCGTACCAAAGCGCTCCGGACAGGGCGATGTAGTTCAGATCATGTCCTGCGGTATCGGCAAGCGGGCTGTCCTGGCCCCAGCCGGTCATCCGGCCATAGACCAGCGCCGGGTTCAGGGCGTGGCAGGCTTCGGGCCCCAGACCCAGCTTCTCCATCACGCCGGGGCGGAAGCCCTCGATCAAAGCATCGGCGGTTGCGATCAGGCGCCGAGCGGTTTCGAGGTCGTCGGGGTCCTTGAGGTCGAGCGCGATCGAGCGCTTGCCCCGGTCCAGCACGGATCGGTCCGGCATGCCGGGTGTGACGGCGCCCCCCTTGCGGTGGATGGTCACGACGTCGGCCCCCAGATCCGCCAGCAGCATGGCGGCGAACGGGCCGGGGCCGAGACCCTCGATTTCGACAACACGGATTCCGTTCAGCATGAGCAGCACTCCCTCGCGGCGATGCTGGCCGGGGCCCAGCCGGAATGCAAGACCGACCGGCAGCGACGCGGCGTCTGGCATCGGTCTGATCCGGAACGGGAAAAACCAACAAACACATCGGAATACTTGTCAGCTTGGGGCCAGCGGCGTAGCGTGCTGTCCGGGGTGGATCAGCGAGGGGTAGGATGCGTCTTTGGATCACGATCAGTGCCGCCATGGTCTTGGCGGTTCTGGTGGCAATCATCCTTCTGCTGCACCCGCCCGGCGACCTGCGCATGGCAGCCGGACCGGCGGGTGGCGCCTATATCGAAGTGGCGCAGGACTATTCCGATGTCCTTGCCGAGGATGACATTCGGCTCGAGATCGTCGAAACCGCAGGGTCGGTCGAAAATGCGCGTCTCCTGGAAGACGGGGCTGTGGATGTGGTCTTCTTGCAGGGCGGCATCGAAGTTGACCCGGATCGGGCGCAGGCCATCGGGACCGTGTTTTTCGAGCCGATGATTTTCATGGCGCGCGAGGATGCGTGGATTCCGCCCAATCCCGCGTTATGGCGTGGGTTGAGCATCAACAGCGGTGCGCCCGGGTCCGGCACCGCGGACGCATTCCGCGACTTCGAGCGCGCGGTCGGGCTGGCCCAAGAGGATAACGTGCATGTTGCACTGCCCTATGACCAGGCGGCCGACGCCTTGTTGGACGGAACGTTGGACATCGCCGTCTTTGTCGCCCCGATCGAAGCCCCCTACCTGCTGGCCGCCTACGAGGTGCCGGGACTGAAGGTGCTGAACCTTGAACATGTCGAGGCGATTTCACGTCGTTTGTCCTATGCCACTGTGGTGACCGTACCGACCGGAGGCATGTCGCTGAACCCGGTTCTACCGCCGCGCCCGGTAGATCTGATCGCTCTCGAGGCGCGACTGGTCGTGCGGCCGGGACTGCATCCGGCGTTGGTCAACCGGCTGACGATGGCGGCGATCGCCCTGCACGAGGCTCAGGGCATCATCAATGACCCCGGGGCCTTTCCGGGGATCGAAGGGACCGCATTGCCCCTCAACAACACTGCGCGGCAGCTGATACTTGAAGGGCCATCCACGTGGCATGATTGGTTGCCTTATTGGGTGGCGGCGCAGGTCAATCGGGTTTTCCTTCTGTTCCTGCCGTTCTTTTTCATCGTCCTTCCACTGGTCCGGTTGTTGCCGCGCATCTACGCCTATTTCCAACGATGGCGTGTTTGGCAGCACTACCCGGAAATTCGTCTGATCGAACAGGACCTGGCCGACAACCCTTCCGCGGAAGACCTCGTGCGGATGCAGGGACAGTTGCAGGTGCTGGACGAAAAGCTGGCGGACCTACGGCTGCCAGCGGCCTACAGGCAAGGGCAGTATGATGCCCGTCTGCATCTGGAACTGGTGCAGAAACGGATTGCCGACATGCGGGCCCAGGATTCCGGGGGCGGCGGATAATGTGTGGAACACGGTTGCCGCAACGGCAGTTCGTGGATAGGTCTTTGGTCGAATATCAGGCATTTTGAAAAAGGGGGGTGGTCCCATGCAAATGAGTGACACACGTGAAATTCAGGCGGCGCCGTCCGATGTCTATGCGGCCCTTCTGGACCCCGAGGTGCTGAAAGCCTGCGTACCCGGTGCGCAAGAGGTCTCGGGCAATCCGACGGACGGTTACGAGGCGACCGTGGTGCAGAAGGTGGGGCCAGTAAAGGCCACGTTCAAAGGCACCGTCACGATGTCCGATATGGTTGAGGGTCAAAGCCTGACCATCGCGGGTGAGGGCAAAGGCGGGGCCGCGGGTTTTGCAAAGGGCAGCGCCAGTGTCACGTTCAGCTCCAGTGACAGCGGTGGAACGCTTCTGGCCTATGACGTGGATGCCAAGGTTGGCGGTAAGCTGGCGCAGCTTGGCAGCCGGTTGATCGACGGCTTTGCCAAAAAGATGGCTGACCAGTTCTTCTCGAACCTTCAGCAGCATTTCGAAGGCCCTGCAGCGCCGGAAGAGGACAGCGAAGGCAACCCCGAGGGGGAAAAGAAAGGCTGGCTGGGCCGCCTGACCGGGCGCGAGTGAAACCTGCGTTTGCGCGCAGAGGACTGTGCGGATTTGGTCTGTTCGGCAATCCTCTGCCGCGATACTGTCCCGGCCAGAACTGGGAAAACGCATGACGACAATTCTTTCGATCAAGGATCTGCGCAAAACCTATGCCGGCGGGTTCGAAGCGCTGAAAGGCGTATCGCTGGACATTGAAGAGGGCGAGATCCTGGCCCTGCTCGGCCCGAACGGAGCGGGAAAGACAACCCTGATCTCGACGGTTTGCGGGATTACCACGCCCACGTCTGGGACTGTCACCGTAGGGGGGCACGACATCCTCACGGACTTTCGTGCAGCCCGGCGCATGATTGGCCTCGTGCCGCAGGAAATTGCGCTGGAGCCGTTCGAGAAGGTCTGGAACACCGTACGGTTTTCGCGCGGTCTGTTCGGCTATGGGCAGGACAGTGCCCGGATCGAAGAGATCCTGCGCAAGTTGTCGCTGTGGGACAAGCGCAAGAACGCGATCAAGGAACTGTCAGGCGGCATGAAGCGGCGGGTTCTGATCGCCAAGGCGCTGGCGCACGAGCCGCGGGTGCTGTTTCTGGATGAACCCACCGCCGGCGTGGATGTCGAACTGCGCAAGGACATGTGGGCCATCGTCGACGAGTTGAAGGCTGCCGGTGTCACCATCATCCTGACCACCCACTACATCGAAGAGGCCGAAGCCATCGCCGACCGGATCGGTGTGATCGACAAGGGCGAACTGATGCTGGTGCAGGACAAAAACACCTTGATGGCGCAGATGGGCAAGAAGCAGATCGAGGTCATGCTGACCCGCAAGATCTCGGACATTCCCGGCAGTTTGGCCTACCACAATCTGGTGCTGAATGGGCAGGGCGATGCGCTGATCTATACCTACGACACCAATGCCGATCGCACTGGCATCACCACTTTGCTGAATGACGTGGCCGAGGCGGGGCTGGTGTTGCGCGACGTGCAGACCCGGCAATCGAGCCTGGAAGAGATTTTCGTCAACCTCGTGTCCGGAGATGCCGCATGAACTGGTCCGCCATCGCCGCCATCTACCGGTTCGAAATGGCCCGGTTCTTCCGTACCCTCGCGCAGAGCTTCCTGTCACCGGTTCTGTCGACCTCGCTGTACTTCGTGGTGTTCGGCACCGCCATAGGCAGCCGTATCCAGGAGGTCGAGGGCGTCTCCTACGGTGCCTTCATCGTGCCGGGGCTGATCATGCTGTCGGTGGTGATGCTGTCGATCTCGAACGCGTCCTTTGGCATCTATTTCCCCAAGTTCCTGGGCACGATCTACGAACTGCTCTCGGCTCCGGTGAATTTCATCGAGATCGTGATCGGCTATGTGGGCGCCGCCGCGACCAAGGCGTTGTTCGTGGGATTGGTGATCCTGACCACCGCCACGTTCTTCGTGGACATCCGCATCGAGCACCCCTTCGCGATGGCCGCCTTTCTGATCCTGTCCTGCCTCAGCTTTTCCCTGCTGGGCTTCATCATCGGGATCTGGGCCAGCAATTTCGAACAGATGTCGTTGGTACCGCAGCTGGTTGTGACGCCTCTGATCTTTCTGGGCGGCACGTTCTACTCGATTTCGATGCTGCCGCCGGTGTGGCAGACGATCTCGTTGTTCAACCCGGTGGTCTATTTGATCTCGGGCTTTCGCTGGTCGTTTTACGGGCTTTCGGACGTGCCCATTCTGCTTAGCCTTCTGGCGATCCTGGCCTTTACCGGCTTCTGCCTGGCGGTCATCGGTTGGATCTTCAAAACCGGGTGGCGCATCCGCAGCTAGGGCGTTGCATTTTTGCCGTGGCTGAACAGGATTTTGGTTCACGTCACGTTCATGGCAGGTGGGGTCCCTTGTTTAAGGGGCGGGCGCACTCTACATCGGCACCCATGAAACTCAGCCTGCCGTTTCTCAACAAGCAGCCAACCGTGGCTGTCGTTCGCCTGTCCGGAGCCATTGGAATGGCTGGCCGAGCCTCGCTGAACGATGCCTCTTTGGCACCGGTTCTGGAAAAAGCCTTCCGCAAGGGAAAACCTGCCGCCGTCGCGCTCGAGATCAATTCGCCGGGCGGATCGCCGGTGCAAAGCTCGCTGATCGGTGCGCGGATCCGACGGTTGGCCGACGAGTTCAAGGTGCCAGTCCATGCCTTTGTCGAGGACGTGGCGGCCTCGGGTGGTTATTGGCTTGCGGCTTCGGCGGACGAGATCTGGGCGGATGACAGCTCGGTTCTGGGGTCGATCGGGGTCATCTCCTCGGGGTTCGGAGCCCATGTTTTTCTGGCCCGTCAGGGGATCGAGCGGCGCGTGCACACCGCCGGGAAATCCAAATCGATGCTGGACCCGTTCTCTCCGGAGAAAGAAGAGGATGTCGCGCGTCTCAAGGGGCTTTTGGAGGACATCCACCAGAATTTCATTGCCTATGTGAAAGCTCGGCGCGGCAGTCGCTTGGACGAGGCCGCCGATCTGTTTACCGGTGAAATCTGGCTGGCGCGGCGTGCGCATGAACTTGGGCTGATCGACGGCATCGCGCATCTGAAGCCAAGGATGCAGGAAGTGTTTGGCGACAAGGTCAAATTCCGGCGCTACGGGTTGCGCCGACCGATCTGGTCGCGTTTCGGAACGGACATGGCGCAGGACGCCATTTCCCTGCTCGAGGAGCGCGCGGCCTACGCGCGCTTTGGTATGTGACGTGATCGTCAAGGTCGTCATTCTGTTTCTGGTTGCCATGGGGGTCCTGGCGATGTTCGGAAAGCTGCGCTTTCCCGGCCAACAGCGATTGAACTCCGCGAAATGTCCGCGCTGCGGTCGATTCCGGATCGGCAAGGGCCCCTGCAAATGTGAGCAAGGAGGGCGTCGATGACGGCCTGGCTGCTTTCCGGTCTTGGCTTGTTGATCCTGCTGTTGGCCGGTGACGCGCTGGTGCGGGGTGCGGTGAATCTCAGCCTGCGTCTGGGTGTTCCCGCCCTAATCGTCAGCCTGACGATCGTGGCCTTCGGCACCTCGGCACCCGAGCTTCTGATTGCCATCAAGGCCATCGAGGAAAATGCGCCCGGTATCGCGTTGGGCAATGTCGTCGGTTCGAACACGGCCAACATCCTGCTGGTCTTGGGTTTGCCGGCCTTGCTGGCCACGATCCACAGCAGCGAATGCAACACGCGCAGAAACTACATCTTCATGTTGCTGGCCTCGGTTCTGTTCATCGGTTTGGCCTTTTGCGGGGAATTCAACCTGTTCAGCGGGGCAATCCTGCTGGCGGGATTGGCTCTGATCCTGCTCAACGCCTTCCGAGAAGCGCACGCGCATCGCAACTCCTGCTCGGAAGAGCAGGACCTGGAAACGCTGGAAGAGGCCGACCCGGACATGCCGTACTGGAAGGTGTCGCTGTATCTGGTGCTGGGGCTGATTGGCCTGCCGATGGGCGCGCACCTTCTGGTCGACAACGCGACCATCATTGCGCGGACCTACGGGGTCAGTGAAACGGTGATCGGGCTGACGCTGGTCGCGGTCGGAACCTCGCTTCCCGAACTTGCGACCACCGTCATGGCCGCGTTGCGCCGGCAGGCCGATGTTGCTCTGGGCAACGTCATCGGTTCGAACATGTTCAACCTTCTGGGCATTGTCGGTATCGCCACGCTGTTCGGGCGCATCCCCGTGGACCCCGAATTCCTGCAATTCGATCTTTGGGTCATGCTGGGCTCGTCCCTGCTGCTGATCCCGTTCGTCTTCTTCAAGCAAGACATCACCCGGGTCTGGGGGTTCATCTTGACGCTGCTTTACGTCACATACGTCGTGATCCTGTTGGCCTGATCTGACTGAAAGGAGCCCCTACATGACCCGAGCACTGGTGACCGGCGCCGGCATTCGACTGGGGCGGGCCATGGCGTTGTACCTGGCGAAACGTGGCATGGACGTTGCCGTGCATCACGCAACCTCGGGCGCTGCCGCTGCCGAGACCGTGTCCGAGATCCAGTCGATGGGCCGCAATGCCGTGGCGCTGCAGGCCGATCTGCTGGACGAGGATCAGGTGCAGACCCTTTTGCCGCGCGCGGCCGAGGCGCTGGGCGGTCCGATCACCTGTCTGGTCAACAATGCGTCGATCTTCGAATACGACAACATCCGCACTGCCACCCGGCAAAGCTGGGATCGCCACATGGACAGCAACCTGCGCGCGCCCTTCGTGCTGACGCAGGCCATGGCAAGCCAGGGTCTGGAACCCGAGATGGATGAGAATGACGAACCCGTCGCGACCGGCTTGATCGTGAATATGGTCGACATGCGGGTGCGCAAACTGACGCCTGAGTTCATGTCCTACACCATCGCCAAGATGGGGCTATGGGCATTGACCCGGACGGCGGCCCAGGCACTGACGCCGGCCATTCGCGTCAATGCCATTGGGCCGGGTCCAACCCTGCAGGGACATCGGCAAAGCCCCCAGCACTTCAAGACGCAACGCGAAAACACGGTCCTGGAACGCGGTGCAAACCCGTCGGATATCAACGCGGCCCTTGGGTATTTTCTGGACGCACATGCGGTCACGGGCCAGCTTTTGTGCGTTGATGGCGGCCAGCATCTGGGCTGGCAAACGCCTGATGTAGTGGGCCTTGAATAGGTATTGCCCCTGCAAGTTTTGCACCGCTCTCGATCCTGTTACAGGTTCGTTACAAAAATGTCTTTTTTTTCATACACTTGTAAAACGAGAATAAAAATATCTTTTATAATCAATGTGTTGAAATTGTGCCTATTTATTGTGCAACGCAGTGAAAACACAAGGATTCAAGGAAAAATCACAGTGCAGGGAAAGTTGTCCGCACAGTTATCCACAAGAATCGTGGATTTGTTTTCTCTTGATCTGAGGCGCGCAAGATTGCAGCCACGGTCAGAGAATCGTATCTCTCTCTCATGACCGCCGACAGCGCCCCTCAATCCCAGCCTCAGCCGACCGGCTATGCCTGCATCCAGAAATACGTGAAGACGCTGGACAGTTCGCCTGGCGTGTACCGGATGCTGGATGCGGACAGCCGGGTTCTGTATGTCGGTAAGGCGCGCAACCTGCGGGCGCGGGTGTCGAACTACACCCGCCCGGGACATTCCGGCCGGATCGAGCGCATGATCGCCTCGACCGCGTCGATGATGTTCCTGACCACCCGGACCGAGACCGAGGCGCTGCTGCTTGAGCAGAACCTGATCAAGCAGCTCAAGCCCAAGTACAACGTCCTGCTGCGCGACGACAAAAGCTTTCCCAACATTCTGGTGGCCAAGGATCACCCGTTTCCGCAGATCAAGAAGCATCGCGGGGCCAAGAAGGAAAAGGGCGCCTATTTCGGCCCCTTCGCCAGCGCGGGCGCGGTGAACCGCACGCTGAACCAATTGCAGAAGGCCTTTCTGCTCCGGAACTGCTCGGATTCGATGTTCGACAGTCGCACCCGGCCCTGCCTGCTCTACCAGATCAAGCGCTGCTCGGGGCCGTGCGTGGGCATGATTTCGCAGGCCGACTATGCCGAAAGCGTGCGTGACGCCGAGCGGTTCCTGTCCGGACGCTCGACCCGGATCCAGGAGGAACTGGCCGCGCAGATGCAAGAGGCCTCGGACGCGATGGAGTTCGAGCGCGCCGCCGCCCTACGCGACCGGATTCGCGCGTTGACGCAGGTGCAGACGGCGCAGGGCATCAACCCGCGCGGTGTGGCCGAGGCGGATGTGATCGGCCTTTATATGGACAGCGGTCAGGCCTGTGTTCAGGTGTTCTTCATCCGCGCCAATCAGAACTGGGGCAACCGCGATTTCTATCCGCGGGTCGGCCCCGACGTCTCCCCGGCCGAGGTGATGGAGGCCTTTCTGGGCCAGTTCTACGACAACAAGGAACCGCCGCGGCAGCTGATCCTGTCGGACGGAATCGAAAACGCGGATCTGATGCAGCAGGCCCTGTCGGAAAAGGCCGGCCGCAAGGTCGAGATCCTAGTGCCGCAGCGGGGCGAAAAGCTGGAACTGGTCTCGGGCGCGCTGCGCAACGCGCGCGAGGCGCTGGCCCGCCGCATGTCGGAAAGCGCGACGCAGGCCAAGCTGCTGCGCGGTCTGGCCGAGGCCTTCGATCTGGACGCGCCACCCAAGCGGATCGAGGTCTACGACAACTCGCATATCCAGGGCACTAACGCGGTGGGCGCGATGATCGTGGCCAGTCCCGAGGGGTTCATGAAGAACGCCTATCGCAAATTCAACATTCGCGGCGACGACCTGACGCCGGGCGACGATTTCGGCATGATGAAAGAGGTGCTGACCCGCCGCTTCAGCCGCTTGTTGAAAGAGGACCCCGACCGCGACAAGGGCCTGTGGCCCGATCTGTTGCTGATCGATGGGGGTGCAGGGCAGGTGAGTGCCGTGCACGAGATCATGCAGGCGCACGGGGTCGAGGACATCCCCATGGTCGGTGTCGCCAAGGGCGTCGATCGCGACCACGGCAAGGAAGAGTTCCACCGCATCGGCCAGCGCCCCTTTGCCCTGAAACGCAACGACCCGGTTCTGTATTTCATTCAGCGGCTACGGGACGAGGCGCACCGCTTTGCCATCGGCACCCACCGCGCCAAACGGGCCAAGGCGATGGGCGCGACGCCGCTCGATGAAATCCCCGGCGTGGGCGCGGCCCGCAAACGTGCCCTGCTGGCGCATTTCGGCAGCGCCAAGGCGGTCAGCCGCGCCAATCTGGCTGACCTGAAGGCGGTGGACGGGATCTCGGCCGGTCTGGCGCAGAAGGTCTATGATTTCTTTCACGAAAAGGGCTGAGGCCGCTGGCGCCCGCGCCACAGGATGTAAAGCCCCGAGGCCACGATCAGCGCGCTGCCCAGCCTCATGGTCTGGTCCAGATGCTCGTCGAATATCAGCACGCCCAGCCCGATGCCGAACAGAAGGCGGGTATAGCGAAACGGAGTTACGGCCGACACTTCACCCGTCCGCATGGCCAGCATCAGCGAAGAATAGGCCACCGCGCCCATCACCACGGCTCCAGTCAGGTGCAGGGCGGCTCGGGCGTCCACCGGCACCGCGGCGGCGCCTTCGAAAGCCCGGTACAGTCCACCGGCGACGACAATTGACAGAAAGCCATAAAACCCAAGAACGGTGGTGCCCAACGTGGCGGGGGCGGCGCGGCTGGCCAGATCGCGGCCGGCAAAGCCCAGCATTCCCAGTACCGCAAGAATGGACAGGGCCGAGAAACTGTCTCCGGTCGGCTGGATGATGATCACCACTCCGATCAGTCCGACCAGAATGGCACTCCAGCGCCGCCAGCCGACGGTTTCCCCGAAAAACAGCGCGGCACCCGCCACCACGACCAGCGGCGTGGCCTGCAGGATCACTGTGGCCGAGGACAGCGGCGTCAGGGCGATGGCCAGCACATAGAACAGGCGGCCGAAGACTTCGAACAGCACTCGGATCTTCATCGGCTTGGATAGGACATCGGGGTGCAGCAACCGCCGCCCCTGAATCAACGCGACCCCGGCGAAAATCAACGCCCCGCCCAGTCCGAACAGAACCAGAACCTGCCAGATGGGCAGCACCTTGGCGGCACTTTTCAACAGCGCGTCCTCCAGGGCGAACCCGGCCATGGCCGCGATCATCCAGGCGCCGCCGATCAGATTGGCGCGCGCATCGGTTCTGATATGTGAGGTCACGGGGCGGATCTTTCCTGATGTGCCGATACCCGCGCAACCTGACCCGTTCTTCGCGCCGCGCCAAGGGGGAAACGGTCGTCGATCCTCCGCCTGCGACGGTCTGACCTGTCGTGGTCCAAACACCTGTGTTCTTGGCAGTTTTTTGTCGTGCCGTCTTTTCTGTTCCCGGCCATGGTTGTAGGGTCCAGCGCATGAAGTGGAACCTGCCGAATATTCTGACTTTGCTGCGCCTACTGGCCGCGCCCGGCCTGGCGGTGATGTTTCTGTATTTCACACGGCCCTACGCGGATTGGTTCGCGCTGATCCTGTTCCTGTCGGCGGCCATAACCGATTGGTTCGACGGCTATCTGGCGCGCGCGTGGAAGCAGGAAACCAAGATGGGCGCGATGCTGGACCCGATCGCCGACAAGGCGATGGTGGTGATCGCGCTGATGATCTTGGTCGGCTATTCGACCGAGCACTGGACGCCCTGGCTGGTGCTGCCCGCCACCGTGATCCTGTTCCGCGAGGTCTTCGTCTCGGGCCTGCGCGAGTATCTGGGCGACGTGGCTGGAACGCTCAAGGTCACCAAGCTGGCCAAATGGAAGACGACCGCGCAGATGGTGGCGATCGCCGTGCTGTTTTCGCAGGGCATATTCGAGCACTATTTCGTCATGTCCACCTTCGGCATGGATGCCGCGCTGATCGACCAGATCCTGTCGGGCCAGGTCGAGGACATCTCGGGCCTGCAATGGAAGCTGGATGGCATGTTCTGGTCGGGCCGCATCGGGTTGTGGTTGCTGTGGATCGCGGCGACGCTGACATTGATCACCGGCTACGACTACCTACGTAAAGCCATGCCCCATCTGAAGGAGGGCTGACGCATGGATGTCTTGTATTTCGCCTGGGTCCGCGAGCGGATCGGCGTGCCGAAGGAAAAGGTCGAAACCACCGCGGCCACGGTCTCCGATCTGGTGGCTGAACTCAGCGCCCGTGAAGACCGCTATGCCGCGGCCTTTGCCGACGTCTCCGCCCTGCGGGTCGCGCTGGATCAGGAACTGTCGGATTTCGACGCGCCGCTGGCCGGCGTCCGCGAAGTGGCCTTTTTCCCGCCCATGACCGGCGGCTAGGGCGATGCGGATTTCGGTGCAGCAAGAGCCGTTCGATCTGGGGGCCGAGGCAAATGCCTTTGCCGCGGGTGACACGGCCAATGGCGCTATCGTCACCTTTACCGGCGTCGTGCGCGATCTGGCCCAGACCGATCTGGCCTGCATGGAGATCGAGCATTATCCCGGCATGACCGAACGCGCCATCGCCAAGATTGCCGAGGAAGCCAAAAACCGGTGGTCGCTGGGCGATGTGCTGGTGATCCATCGCCATGGGCGGCTGGCCCCGGGTGACCGGATCATGATGGTCGCAACGGCAGCCCCGCACCGCAAGGATGCGTTCGAGGCTGCCGAATACCTGATGGACTACTTAAAATCCCGCGCCCCGTTTTGGAAAAAGGAAATCACCGCGTCCGGGGCCGATTGGGTTGCCGCCAAGGACGAAGACGAGGACGCGCTGTCGCGCTGGTAAGCCTCAATCGGCGTTGTTGATCCGGCCGCGCAATTCCTCGGCTTCCTGGCGGGCAGCGCGCAGCCCGTCCATAGCCGCGGCCAGCTCGGCCTCGGTCTGGGTCAGCTGGTTGGTCAGCTCGGCCTCACGCTGCTGCAAATAGGTGATCGCCTGATCGCGGGTTTCCTCGGCCTCGTGCAACTCCTGGCTCATGCGGTCCAGATCGGCCACGTCGGATTGGCGCACGCGCGACAGGCGGTGCACCAGCCAGTTGGCGAACCAGCCCATGCAGAAAGCGGCGAACAGGATGACGGCGGTGGCGATGATGAATTCGGTTCTGTTCAACTTACTGGTCCCCTGCATCCGTTTCGGATGCTTCTTCTTCTGTTGGCGCAGGTTCGGTTGCGCTTGTCTGGGTCTCCAACGCTTCCAGACCGGTTTCCTGATTGGCGACCGGCTCGGGCCGGATCAGGCGGAATTCGATGCGCCGGTTTTTCTCGCGCCCGTCTTCGGTGTCATTGTCTGCAATCGGCTGCGTCTCACCATATCCTGCGGCCGAGTAGCTTTTGGTCGGCACCCGACGGGCGCGCAATTCGTTCAGGATAGACTGGGCGCGTGACTGGCTCAGCTGCTGGTTCATCTCTTCACGGCCCTGGCTGTCGGTATGACCCTGGATTTCGATCCGGATCGGTCCGCATTCGCGCAGGATTTCGGCAATCTGATTCAGACTGTCGCGGGATTCAGACGAGACCGTAGCCGACCCGGGCTCGAACGTGATCTTGCGGGTTTCCTGAACCTCGGCGATGCGACTTTCACACTGCTCGGGGTCTGGCAGCGCGTCTTCGGGTTCGGGCGGGGGCTGATAGGTGATCGAAAGGTCAAAGTCCTGCGCATCGCCCAACTTGTCGGACAGCAGGCCCGCGATCTGTGCCTTGGCGTCCTCATCGTGGCTGACGCCAGTCAACTCGACCTTGTCAGGCGTTACGGTCAGCACGCCGTTGTTCAGCCAGGACAGGGATTCCAGCCCCGCCAGAACGCGCACGGGCCAGTCCTGCGGCATCTGGTCGACCACGCGGGCGGCACTGTGAACCTGATCGGATCCAAAGGCAGCCCGGGCATAGCTGTCGATCATGTCGCGCTGTAAATCATCGCCCAGACGGCCGCGCAGTTGTACCAGACCTTCCGGGCTGCGGGTGGCGGTGAATTCCACAGGTCCGGCCTGTTCGTTGTTTTCGGGTTCAGGCAGAACCGCGTGCAGGGCAAACACTTCGGGCAGGGCGTTTTCCAACTCGCCCACGACCTTGTCGAAGGTGGCCGGGCTGGTGTTCGGTTCAGCAATCAGCGTGATGTCGGCATCCGACATCGTGACCGATCCTCGCCCGATCTCGGACAGAGCCCGGATACTCAGTTCAGCGGCCTGCGCCCATCGGGGCGATGGCACACCCAGGCCGATTGTGCAGGTATAGGGCCCTGACAGCCCGGCATCCTGCGCGGCGGCAACAATGGTGTCGCGCGCCTTTTCATCCTGCGCCGAACAGGCGTCGAACTGGCCGCCATCCTCCGAAATCAGATAGCGCAGGGTGAACGGAGTGATCACCGGGCGCGGTGCCGAAATCGCCAGACCGATGCGCAAGCTGGGCGGCGCGGCGCGTGTCAGTTCCTGTTCCAGCCGTTCTTTTTCCTGCTGGCTGTCGGCGATGGCAGTGATCTTGACCAGGTCGGGGCTGGCGGAAATCTTGGCTCGCGGCAGCTTGGACAGGGCAAGGATGGCATAGGAAATCGCGTCGTCCCAACCTTTGGGTTTCTTGTAATCTGCAGTTTCCAGCAGGTCCGACACCCGCGCCTGCGGGTCCAGCTTCTGCAGCCGGTCCATCAGAGCGTCGCGATCCACGCTGGCCGGAACCAACCCGATCACGGAAATGCCGCTGTCGTTCCGGAGAATTTCAGCCGAGAATTTGGGCGGAGTCAGGTCAGCCGTCGGGGCAATGTCCATCTCATCGATCACCCGAGAGGTGTCGACCTGTGTACCGGCCGCTGTCAGCGCGTTGAATCGGGTGGCCTCGTCCGGGGCAGTACCGGTCAGCACAACGCGCAGCCCATCCGCCTGCACTTCGGCCCACTCATGGCCCTGCATGCTCAGTGCATTTCGAACGGCAGTTTCCGAGGTTTCTTCGATCTTGGTCACCGCGAATCCGGCGGCCAGCAGACAGACCCCCGCCGACACGACAAAGATCAGGGCTGATGTCAGGAAATACGGCAAGCGCATGAGCGGTTTCTTATCTCCTCGGGCCATTGGGCGGGACTCTTACAGGCACCGGTACCGAGGTGCAATCAGAGGAGCAATGCGACGCAAAGGAAGATGAGCGGAATAAGGCCGGTGTCCCGGTTGGCGCGAAACAGCTGCAGCAGTTTCGCGTTGTCTTCGATGTCCAGCCCGCGCAGTTGCCACGCCATGTGCCACCCCATTGCCCAAGGTCCACCAATGGCCACGACCAGCGCCAACACGCTGGAATTGGGCAGCGCGGCCTCGACGATGGCCAGACCCATTAGCGCCACGGTCGCCACAAGGAAATACTTCAGCCATTTCGCGGTGTCGGTCCCGAACAGGCGCGCGGTGGACTTGATGCCGATCAGCTCGTCATCCTCGGCGTCCTGGTGGGCATAGATCGTGTCGTAGAACAGCGTCCAGGCGATGCCTGACAGGTATAGCAGGATCGCGGGCCATTCGACCGTGCCGCGATGCGCCGCCCAGGCCAGCAGGGCGCCCCAGTTGAAGGCCAGCCCCAGAAACACCTGCGGCCACCAGGTGAAGCGCTTGGCATAAGGGTAGATCGTCACCGGCAGCAGCGACAGGACGCCCATCGCGATGGCCGCCTGGTTGAAGGTCAGCAGGATCGCCAGCGCCAGAAGGCACTGGATGCCCATCCAGATCACCGCCTGCCGCACGCTGACCTGACCCGAGGGGATGGGCCGCGAGCGCGTGCGTTCAACCTTCGCGTCGAACTTGCGGTCGGTGATGTCATTCCAGGTGCAGCCCGCGCCGCGCATCAAAAAGGCCCCGGCCGCGCACCCAACGGCAATCCACAGGTCGCCCCACCGCGGCTGACCGTCATGAAGGATCGCCAGCGCCAGGCCCCACCAGCACGGAATCAGCAGCAGCCACGTCCCGATCGGCCGGTCCGCGCGCGACAGCCGCAGATAGGGGCGGGCAAAGGCCGGGGCGCGGGTATCGACCCAGTTGCCGGTAACGGCGTCGGCGACCTGACCGTCTGGTGTTGGGGCATTGCCTTGCATATGTAGGGTCTCATGAGTGCGAAGATCAGGCTGTATGTAGATCACCCTTTGGGTGCGGGGCAATCGGTTCCTTTGACGCGCGAGCAGGCCCATTACCTGTTCGGCGTGATGCGTCTGGCCGTGGGCGGGCAGGTGGCCCTGTTCAACGGCCGCGATGGCGAGTGGCTGGCGCAGGTGGTCGAAGCGGGCAAGCGGGGCGGTGTTCTGAGCTGTCTTGAACAGACCCGGCCACTGCAACTGCCGCCGGACCTGTGGCTGCTGTTTGCCCCGATTAAGAAGGCCCGGACCGATTTCATCGTCGAAAAGGCGGCCGAGATGGGAGCCGCGAAGATCATGCCGGTGCAGACTGCCTTCACCAATTCCGAACGCATCCGGCAGGACCGGCTGCAGGCCCATGCGGTCGAGGCGGCCGAGCAATGCGGCGGCACCTTCGTGCCCGAAGTCTGCGACCTGCAACGGCTGGATAAGCTGTTGGACAACTGGCCCGACGGCCGCCAACTGATGTTCTGCGACGAGGCCGAGGCCGGGTCGACCCTGCGCCTCGCCGCGCAGGACAAGGGCCGGCCCTGGGCCATCCTGATCGGCCCCGAGGGCGGGTTCTCCAATACCGAGCGCCAGCGGCTGAAGGATCTGCCGTTCACGCATGTGGTTAGCCTGGGGCCGCGCATCCTGCGGGCCGATACGGCGGCGGTGGCCGCGATGACCCTGTGGCAACAGGCGCTGGGGGATTGGTCCTGATGTGGCGTCCGGCGCAGCAACAGGACATTCCGGCGATCGAACGGTTTCTTCTGGATCATGTGCAAAGCTCGATGTTCGCGCTGGCCAACCTGCGAGAGTTCGGCCTGAACGCACCCGCGCCGCGCGCGATGAGCATGTGGATGCTGGGCGACCCGCTGCGCGGCGTGTTCGGCATCACCAACGAAGGCATGATCCTGCCGCAATGCCCTGATCTGCCCGAGGCCGACCTGACCGCGGCAGCGGACCTGATCCGGGGCCGCACGGTCATGGGGCTGGCGGGCGAGGCTTCGCAAGCCCGCCGGTTTCTGCGACAGGCCGGATGGCAGGACCGCGCCGCGCATCTGGACCGGGACGAACCGTCCTTTGCGCTGGATCTGCGCGACCTGATCGTTCCGCCAACGGAAAACGCACGGCTGGTGCCGCTGTCGGATGGCGACCGAAGCCTGTTGATCCGCTGGCGCGAGGCCTATCATCTGGAATCTTTGGGCACCGACCCGGGCATGGCCCGCAAGGCTGCGCAGAAGGACATCGACGGATATATTCAGCGCGACTCGCACCGGCTGCTGAAGGTCGACGACCTGCCCGTCAGCATGACAGGCTTCAATGCCACGCTGCCCGAGATCGTCCAGATCGGCGGCGTGTTCACCCCGCCCGCGCTGCGCGGTCGGGGTTATGCCCGCACCGCCGTCGCCCTGCATCTGGCCGAGGCGCGGGCCACCGGCGTTCGCAAGGCCGTTCTGTTTGCGGCTTCAAACGCCGCCGTGCGTGCTTATGTTGCTATTGGGTTTGCCCCTGCCGGGACCTTTTCACTGGTCCTGTTCAGCGATCAGATGGAGGCCGCGTCATGAGTTTCATCCGTCCCGAAGCCAAACTGGCCCTGTGGCGCTGGCGCGAGGTGCTGGCCGCCGGGTTCGTTCTGATCCTTGGCCTCAGCTGGATCGGCGGTCCGGGCGGGTTGCTGGGCTGGCTGGGCTGGGTACTTGTGGTGGTCTCGATCGCGCTGGCCGTGATCGGGGTACAGCGGGCCCGCTTTCGGCTGGGCGCGGGCGGGCCGGGCGTGGTGTCTGTGGATGAAGGGCAGATCGCCTATCTGGGGCCGCTGGAAGGCGGCATCGTCGCCACCCGCGAAATCGAGAGCCTGACGCTGGACCCCACCGCCAGCCCCGCGCATTGGGTGCTGCAGCAGCCCGGCCAGCCGCCGCTTCACATTCCCGTGAATGCCGAAGGTGCCGAGGCACTGTTCGACGTTTTCTCGGCCCTGCCGGGGCTGCGGACCGAGCGGATGCTGTCGGAACTCAAGGGCGGGGCGTCGCATCCGGTGGTGATCTGGGAACGCCACCCCTCGCGCCCGGCGCACATCCGGTTGAACTGACGGTGCATTGACACCGGGGGAGATTGCGACCACCACTGACCCCCACGACTCGACACATCAGGATCGGAGCACGGTTCATGTCCATTCCTCAGTCCGGCGGCGGGCCGATCGAACGCCACGAACAACTGGCCGAATACCTGGCCGATGGCTGCAAACCCAAAAGCGAATGGCGCATCGGGACCGAGCACGAGAAATTCGGCTACTGCAAGGACACGCTGAAACCGCTGCCCTATGAGGGCGAACGCTCGATCCTGGCGGTGCTGCAGGGGCTGCGCGACGGGCATGGCTGGACCCCCGTGGAAGAGGCGGGCAAGCTGATCGGGCTGGAAAAGGACGGAGCAAACGTCTCGCTGGAACCGGGGGGGCAGCTGGAGCTGTCGGGCGCGCCACTGGAGACCATCCACGAGACCTGCGACGAAGTGAACGCGCATCTGCGCGACGTGAAGGACATCGCCGACAAGATCGGCGTAGGCTTCATCGGGCTGGGCGCCGCACCGATCTGGAAGCATGAGGACATGCCGCTGATGCCCAAGGGCCGGTATGTCCTGATGAACGACTACATGGAAAAGGTCGGCGACATGGGCCGCGCCATGATGCGCCGGACCTGCACGGTTCAGGTCAACATCGACTTCGGGTCCGAGGCGGACATGGTGCAGAAGCTACGCGTGGCGCTGGCCCTGCAGCCGGTGGCGACCGCGCTGTTTGCCAACTCGCCCTTCTTCGAGGGCAAGCCCAACGGCCACAAAAGCTGGCGCAGCTACATCTGGCGGCATCTGGATGACGCGCGCACCGGCATGCTGCCCTTCGTGTTCGAGGACGGCTTCGGGTTCGAGCGCTACGTGGAATATGCCTTGGATGTGCCGATGTATTTCGTCTATCGCGACGGAAAGTATATCGACGCGCTGGGCATGTCATTCCGCGATTTCCTGCAGGGCAAGCTGCCCGCGCTGCCGGGCGAGACGCCGACGCTTTCGGATTGGGCCGATCACCTGACCACCGCCTTCCCCGAGGCGCGGATCAAGAAATTCATGGAAATGCGCGGGGCCGACGGCGGCCCGTGGCGCCGTCTGTGCGCGCTGCCCGCCTTCTGGGTGGGGCTGACCTATGACCAGTCCGCGCTGGATGCCGCATGGGATCTGGTCAAGGGCTGGGACGCCGAAACCCGCGAGGGGTTGCGCGTCGCCGCGGCCCGGGACGGGCTGCAGGCGCAGGTCGGCGGTATCAACATGCACGATCTGGCGCGCGAGGTGGTGGCCATCGCCGAGTCCGGCCTGAAGGCGCGGGCGCGGCCGGGTGCAGGCGGGCTGGTCCCGGACGAGACCCATTTCCTGAACGCGCTTAAGGAAAGCATCCAGTCCGGCAAGGTGCCGGCCGACGAACTTCTCGAGCATTACCACGGCGACTGGCAGGGCGACCTGACGCGGATCTACCCCGAATACAGCTACTGACCGCGACCTGTTGCAATTAGGGGCCTGTTAGCCACATTCCCGGATCGCGCCTTGTTCGGCGGTGGCGTTTGCGCGATACATTCGGGTCAGGTTTTCCGGTCGTGGTGCTTTCATGGCGCGTATCAGTGAGTTGCATTATTCCAATGCCTATGCCGCGAATTCGGGCGTGTCCGAATTCCTGGAGGTGTCCCTTCGCCCGGACGAAGACCCGGCGGATTTCACCGTGTCCTTCTATCAGGCGAACGGGCAGGTCGGGATCGAGATCCCACTCAACGATCCCTCCGTTCAGGTCACCGTGGACCCCGACAACAATGAGATCGTCTATGTCATCTCGGCCGATGATTTTCCGATCTTCCTGACCGATCCGGATGGTGGCGGCCCAACCAATTACGAAGCCTATGCGCTGACCAACACCGCCACGGGTGAGGTGATAGATTTCTACGACATCGGTGGCGGCACGCAGAACATCGTAGCGGTCGATGGGCTGGCAGCCGGGGAAACCTCGGTCAACCTGCCGGTGCTGGTCGGGCCGAACCAGACCACGACGACCCTGCAGTTCAACCAACCCGATCCTGACACGCTGACATATGGTCCCTTGTCGCCCGGGGATACCGGGGCCGCCTGTTTCACGGCAGGAACCCTGGTGGATACCCCCGAGGGGCCGCGCCGGATCGAGACGTTGCAGCCCGGCGACACTGTCCTGACCGTCGATTACGGCCCTTGCCGGGTTCGCTGGATCGGCGGCCGCACGGTGCGCGGCGTGGGCCGGTTAGCGCCGGTGCGCATCCGCGCGGGTGTTCTGGGCGCCACGGCAGACATTCTGGTCTCGCCCCAGCACCGCATTCTTGTCGGCGGCTGGCAAGCCCAGCTTCTGTTCGGCGAGGATGAGGTTCTGGTTCCGGCCAAGTCGCTGGTCAACGGCGACACCGTCACCGTGCAGCCCTGCGACATCGTCCGCTATGTCCACCTGTTCTTCGACCGGCACCAGCTGGTCACCACTTCGGGTCTTGTGTCCGAGAGCTTCTTTCCGGGGCAGGAGGCGCTCTCGGGGCTGGAACAGGAGGCCGCACGCGAACTGTTTGCGCTGTTCCCCGACCTGCGGACCCATCCGCAGGGCTATGGCCCCACGATCCGCCCGGTCCGGTGTGATCGACAGGCAGCGGTTCTGCGCGCGACCTGATCGCGCGGCCCGGCCCTCTTGCTTTCGCGCGCTGCTGTGATAGCAGGACAGCAACAGAATTCAGGGGACCGTCATGGACGATCTTAAGGCAAAATACCTGGGTCAGATCGCTGACGCAGGCGACGAAAGCACGCTGGAAGCGATCCGCGTGGCCGCGGTGGGCAAAAAGGGCGAAGTGGCGCTGAAGATGCGCGAACTGGGCAAAATGACGCCCGAGGAACGCCAGGTCGCCGGCCCCGCGCTGAACGCGCTGAAGGACGAGATCAATTCGGCGCTGGCCGCCAAGAAGGCCGCATTGGCCGATGCCGCGTTGGATGAACGTCTGCGGACCGAGTGGTTGGACGTGACGCTGCCCGCGCGCCCGCGCCGCCAGGGCTCGATCCACCCGGTCAGCCAGGCGACCGAGGAACTGACCGCGATCTTTGCCGAGCTGGGCTTCTCCGTCGCCGAAGGCCCCCGGATCGAGACCGACTGGTACAATTTCGACGCGCTGAACATCCCCGGCCATCACCCGGCGCGGGCCGAGATGGACACATTCTACATGCACCGCGCGCCGGGCGACAATCGCCCGCCGCATGTGCTGCGCACCCATACCTCGCCGGTGCAGATCCGCTCGATGGAGAAGCAGGGCGCGCCGATCCGCGTGATCTGCCCGGGCGGCGTCTATCGCGCCGATTATGACCAGACCCACACGCCGATGTTCCACCAGGTCGAGGGCCTTGCCATCGACAAGGATATCTCGATGGCAAACCTGAAATGGGTTCTGGAGGAATTCGTCAAAGCGTTCTTCGAGGTCGACGACGTCGAACTGCGCTTCCGCGCCTCGCATTTCCCGTTCACCGAACCCTCGGCCGAGGTCGATATCCGCTGTTCCTGGGAAGGCGGCCAGCTGAAGATCGGCGAGGGCGATGACTGGATGGAGATTCTGGGCAGCGGCATGGTCCACCCCAAGGTGATCGCCGCCGGCGGGATCGACCCCGAGGTCTATCAGGGCTTTGCCTTTGGCATCGGCATCGACCGTCTGGCGATGCTGAAATACGGCATCCCGGATCTGCGGGCGTTCTTTGATAGCGACCTGCGCTGGCTGCGCCACTACGGGTTTGCGGCGCTGGATATGCCCAACCTGCATGGTGGCTTGTCACGATGAAGTAGCATGGGGCTTGCCCTGCTGCCCAAGAGAATTCGGCGGGTTGGCCCGCCTTACCGGACAGGAAAACAGAAATGAAATTCACCCTCTCCTGGCTGAAAGACCACTTGGACACCGACGCCTCGGTTGATGAGATCGTCGAGGCGCTGACCGATCTCGGGCTCGAGGTCGAAGAGGTCATCAACCCGGCCGACAAGCTCAAGGATTTTACCTTGGGCTATGTGAAACATGCCGAGAAACACCCCGATGCCGACAAGCTGCGCGTCTGCAAGGTGGACACCGACGAGGGCGAGTTGCAGATCATCTGCGGCGCCCCCAACGCGCGCGAGGGCATCACCGTCGTGGTCTGCAAGCCGGGCATGTATATTCCCGGTCTCGACCTGACGATCAGCGTCGGCAAGATCCGCGGCGTCGAAAGCTTTGGCATGATGGCGTCCGAGCGCGAGTTGGAACTGTCGGACGAGCATGACGGCATCATCGAGCTGCCCTCGGGCGAGGTGGGCCAGCGGTTCGTCGACTGGCTGGCCGAGAATGACCCCGCCAAGATCGACCCGGTGATCGAGATCGCCATCACCCCCAACCGTCCCGATGCGCTGGGCGTTGCAGGGATCGCGCGCGATCTGGCGGCGCGGGGTCTGGGCACGCTGAAGCAGCGTGACTATGCCCCGGTGCCGGGGGATTTCGAAAGCCCGATCAAGGTGACGATCGACGACGACACGCTGGATGGCTGTCCGCATTTCACCGGCCGCCTGATCCGCGGCGTCAAGAACGGCCCCAGCCCGCAATGGCTGCAGGATCAGCTGAAGGCGATCGGTCTGCGTCCGATTTCGGCCCTGGTGGATATCACCAACTATATGACCTTCGACAGCAACCGTCCGCTGCACGTGTTTGACGCCGACAAGGTCAAGGGCAACCTGCGGGTGCACCGCGCCAAGGGCGGCGAGAAGCTGGTGGCGCTGGACGAAAAGGAATACACTCTGCAGCCCGGCATGATGGTGATTTCCGACGACAACGGCCCGGAATCCATCGCCGGCATCATGGGCGGGCAAGAGACCGGCTGTACCGAGGACACGGTAAACGTGTTCCTGGAAAGCGCCTTTTGGGATCATGTTCAGATCGCGCTGGCGGGCCGCGCGCTCAAGATCAACTCGGACGCGCGTTACCGGTTCGAACGCGGGGTCGATCCGGCATACACGCTGGAAGGGTTGGAGCACGCGACCCAGATGATCCTGGACATCTGCGGCGGCGAGGTTTCGAAGGTCGTCGAGGCCGGCAAGGCGCCGGACCATTCGCGCGCCTATCGGCTGGATGCTGCGCGGGTGCAGTCGCTGGTGGGCATGGACATCCCCGAAAGCGAGCAGCGCCAGACCCTGACCCGGCTGGGTTTCCGTCTGGAAGGCGACATGGCCCATGTGCCCAGTTGGCGCCCCGACATCCAGGGCGAGGCCGATCTGGTCGAGGAGGTCGCCCGCATCGCCTCGCTGACCAAGCTGCAGGGCAAGCCGCTGCCGCGTGTCACGGATGGTATTCCCAAGCCGGTCATGACCCCGGCCCAGCGGCGTCAGTCGATGGCGCGGCGCAACTGCGCGGCGCTGGGGTACAATGAATGCGTCAGCTACACTTTCATCGATCAAGCCTCGGCCGCGCTGTTCGGTGGCGGCGATGACGCGACGATGCTGGAAAACCCGATCTCGTCCGAGATGAGCCACATGCGCCCCGACCTGTTGCCCGGCCTGTTGCAGGCCGCGGCGCGCAACCAGGCGCGCGGCTTTGCCGATCTGGCCCTGTTCGAGGTCGGCCCGGTCTTTCATGACGGGGAACCCGGCGAGCAACGCACCCAGATCGCAGGCCTTCTGGTCGGGCGGACCGGTCCCAAGGATGTGCACGGCGCCGCTCGCTCAGTCGACGTGTTCGACGCCAAGGCCGATGCCGAGGCCGTGCTGACCGCCATCGGGGCCCCCGCCAAGGTGCAGATCCTGCGCGACGGCGACGCCTGGTGGCATCCGGGCCGTCACGGCAAGATCTGCCTGGGCCCCAAAAAAATGCTGGGCGTGTTCGGCGAACTGCATCCGCGCGTGCTGCAGCAGTTGGACATCAAGGGCCCGGCCGTGGCCTTCACCATCTGGCCGGACGAGGTTCCGCTGCCGCGCAAATCCGGCACCACCCGCTCGGCGCTGGAACTGCGTGACCTGCAGGCGGTCGAGCGTGACTTTGCCTTTGTCGTCGATGCCGATGTCGAGGCGCTGACGCTGGTGAATGCCGCCGCCGGCGCCGACAAGGCGCTGATCGAAGAGGTGCGCGTGTTCGATGAGTTCATCGGCGGCAGCCTGGGCGAGGGCAAGAAATCTCTGGCCATTACCGTCCGGCTTCAGCCGACCGACAGCACGCTGAAGGAAAAAGACATCGAGGCGGTGGCGGAAAAGATCATCGCCAAGGTCACCAAGGCCACCGGCGGCGTTCTGCGCGGCTGAGGTGGCTTGAACCCGAAGTGGCACGCGCGCCCATGGCGCGCGTGTTTCATTTTGCGAAGAAATCCGCCAGCAGGTCAAAGACCAGCCGGATGCGCCGGCTGGTATGCAGCTCGCGATGGGTGGTCAGCCAGATCGGGAACCGCAGCGGCTCCATGTCGGGAAGGACGCGCTCCATACCGGGTGTGGCATCGCCAACCGGCTCGGACATGGGCGCGATGCCAAAGCCCTGCCGGGCAAACTCCCACGAGACGATGCCGTTCTGCGACCCCAGGCGGAAGTTTTCTTCGGTCAGATGCAGGCCGATCGGTTCGAAATAGGCGATCATCTGCGCGGTGTCGCCGAAACTGATGAACGCGTGCCGGGACAGGTCCGACAGGGACTTGGGGCGTCCAGCGCGGTTCAGGTAGGCGGTGGCGGCATAGAAATGCCCCTCAGCCTCCTGCACCAGTTTTGCGATCAGGTCGGGCTGATCGGGGCGGACATGGCGGATGGCGATATCCGCCTCGCGCCGCATCAGATCGCGAATGTCGTTCGCGGCGACCACATCGATCCGCAGTTTCGGAGCCTGCACGCGGATCTCGCGCAGCAGATCCGGCAGGATATAGGCCGACATCACGTCGCTTGCGGTGATCCGCACCTGCCCCTCGATCGATTGCGCCTGACCGGACGCGGCCAACGCAATGCGATCTGCAGCTGCGCCCATCTCTCTCGTGTGCTCCAACAACTCGATCCCGGCGGTGGTGATCTGAAGTGATCGGCCGACCCGTTCGAACAGCATCACGCCCAGGTCGGATTCAAGCGCGGCGATCTGGCGGCTGAGGGTCGGTTGTGTATGGTCCAATCGTCGTGCCGCGGCCGAAAGCGAGCCCGTCTCGGCCGTGGCCAGAAAGGCGCGGATATGGTTCCAGTCGAATTTGCGCGGATCATCCATGCATGAATGTATAAGGATTCTGCGAAATTCGGCAATTCACCTTTGAAACGCGTATCACTACCTTGCGCTCAAAGGAGAGCCGACATGACCGCCACAGCCAAATTCTGGGACGGAATCGCCGAGAAATACGCGAAATCCCCGATCCGGGACATGGAGTCCTACGAGCACACGTTGCAACGCACGGTGTCCTACCTGAAGCCGACCGATCAGGTGCTGGAACTGGGCTGCGGAACCGGGCGCACCGCGCTGCGGCTGTCCGGCCATGCGGATACGATCACGGCGAGTGATGTCTCTCCGGGCATGTTGGCCGTGGGCCGCAGGTTGGCGCAAGAGGAGCAGATCGAAAACGTTGTCTTTGTTGAGGCCGACGCGACCCACCCCCCGAATTGGGCCTATGATGTGGTGATGGCGTTCAATCTGCTGCACCTGATCCGCGATCTGGAGGCGACGCTGGCCGCGGTTCATGAGGTGTTGAAACCCGGCGGTCTGTTCATTTCAAAAACGCCCTGTCTTGCCCAGGGTGGATTGGGGTTCAAGTTCGGCTTGCTGAAGTTGCTCTTACCGGTCATGCAGCTTTTGGGCAAAGCGCCATTCGTCAGCCAATTCGACATCAAGACACTGGAAACGACCATTGAAAAGGCCGGGTTCGAGATCATAGAAAGCGGGAATTTTCCGGCAAAACCGCCTTCGCGCTATCTGGTGGCTCGCAAGCTGTAACGCCAGCGCCGCATCGGCAGGCAACTTCCGCATTGGGCTTCGCGTGATTGGGCAGTAAACAGGGCCAGAAGCAAAAGGCGGAGGCTGCAATGGGTTTGAATGTCTACCTGTCGGGCGAGATCCACACGGATTGGCGCGAACAGATCATCGAAGGCGCGCAGGGGTTGGATGTCACGTTCAACAGCCCCGTCACCGATCATGCGGCCAGCGACGATTGCGGTGTCGCCATTCTGGGGGCCGAGCCGAACAAGTACTGGCACGACCACAAAGGCGCGATGGTCAACGCGATCCGTACCCGCAAGGGGATCGCCGATGCCGACGTCGTCGTGGTGCGGTTCGGCGACAAGTACAAGCAGTGGAATGCGGCCTTCGACGCGGGCTATGCCGCGGCCCTGGGCAAGTCGATCATCGTGTTGCACGGCCCCGACCATCAGCATGCGCTGAAAGAGGTCGATGCCGCCGCGTTGGCGGTGGCCGAGGAGCCCCGTCAGGTGGTCGAGATTCTACGCTATGTGCTGACCGGGAAACTGCCCGGTTGATGGCACGGAATGCCGACGCCGCTTGTAAGGCGGCGACGGCGTGATCCCTTACCCGCGCGGAGGCGTGACCAGACCCTTTTGAACCGCGGGCCGGTCCAGGAACCGGTTCAGATAGGCGATGGTGTTGCGATGATCGTCCCAGCCGACCAACTCTTTGGCGCCGTAGAAATCAAGGCCGCGCAGCCACGGGGCCAAAGCGATATCGGCAATTGAGTACTCACCGGCGATCCAGTCCTGCCCGTGCAACTGGGTCTCGACGACATTCAGCAGCCGTTTGGCCTCGTTGACATACCGCTCGCGCGGACGCGGGTCTTCGATCGCGCTGCCGGCGAACTTGTGGAAGTAACCCAGCTGCCCGAACATCGGACCCACGCCGCCCATCTGGAACATCAGCCATTGCGTGATCCGATACTTGTCGGCCGTGTTCTGGCCGAGGAACTTGCCGGTTTTCTCGGCCAGGTACAGCAGGATCGCACCACTTTCGAACAGCGCCAGGGGCTGTCCGCCCGGGCCGTCAGGATCGATGATCGCCGGAATCTTGTTGTTTGGGTTCAGCGACAGAAACTCGGGGCTTTTGACGTCGGCGTCTGACAGGGTGACCTTGTGCGCCTCGTAGGGCAGGCCTGTTTCTTCGAGCATGATGGACACCTTCACGCCGTTCGGCGTCGGGAAGGAATAGAGTTGGATCCGCTCCGGCGAATGCGGGGGCCATTTGGTCATGATCGGGAAGGTGGCGGTGTCCAGCATGGCAATCTCCTTGTTCGGGTACTATTGCAAGCTAGGCATTCAGGGGCGGATTGTTAGATGGCGGTCTGTGCAACCCCGGGCAGCGACTGTTTGCTGAAGCACAGCGGGGAAATCCGGGACATTTCAAACCTAGACCTGTGCGGTTTTATCGCCCAATGTTGCGGAAACCCCGCGCAAAAGTCGCGGGTTTGTTGCTGTTGGAAAGGAGACGCCCGTGGATGAGGTCGTGACGCAGGTAGGGGCATTTGCCCCATTGATCATGAGCGCGGTCAAAGCCCTGATCGTTCTTGTTATCGGCTGGATAGCCGCTGGCATGATCGCAGGGATCGTTCGCCGCCGAATTAATTCGACCCCGCAAATCGATCCGACTTTGGGGAATTTCGTTGCCAGCACCGTCAAATGGGTGATCCTGGCCATTGTTCTGGTTGCTGTGCTTGGCATCTTCGGGATCGAAGCGACGAGTATCGTTGCCATTCTGGGTGCCGCTTCGCTGGCCATCGGCCTTGCGCTGCAGGGCACGCTCAGCGATCTTGCCGCAGGTGTGATGCTGGTGGTTTTCCGGCCATACAGGTTGGGTCAGTTCGTGGATATCGGTGGAACAGCCGGCACGGTGAAGGACCTGAACCTGTTCACGACCGAACTGGTCACGCCCGACAATGTGCAGATCATCGTTCCCAACGGTCAGGCCTGGGGGTCGATCATCACCAACTACTCGGCCCACGACACGCGGCGTGTCGATCTGGTATTCGGGATCGACTATGGCGACAGTGCGGATGCGGCCATGAAGATCATTCTGGATGTGGCCAAGTCGGACAAGCGCATACACTCGGACCCGGAGCCCTGGGTGCGTGTGACCAACTTGGGAGACAGCTCGGTGGATCTGACCGCGCGGTTGTGGTGTGCCGCCGCCGACTATTGGGACGTCAAGTTCGATCTGACCAAGGCCGTCAAGGAAGCGTTTGACAGCAAGGGCATTTCGATCCCCTACCCGCACTCGGTGGAAATCCACAAAGAAGGCTGAATGCTCCCGTCCGTCCGTCGGGCATTGGAAATGCCCTTCTCCGGTTGGGCCAAGGGCCGCGCAGACGCGCGGCGCTGTTGCGTTTCGATCAGGCCTTGACGACCATTGCGGGCGAGACCACGTCGATCCCCAGTGCCTTGCCTACGGCATAGTAGGTCAGCTGGCCGGCGTGCACGTTGAGGCCCGCCAGAAGGTGGGGATCGTCCTGGCACGCCTGCTTCCAGCCCTTGTCGGCCAGCGCCAGCATGAACGGCATCGTTGCGTTCCCCAGCGCGATGGTCGAGGTCCGTGCCACCGCGCCCGGCATATTGGCCACGCAGTAGTGCATAATGCCATCAACCTCATAGATCGGATCGGCGTGCGTCGTTGCCTTGGAGGTTTCGAAACAGCCGCCCTGGTCGATTGCTACGTCGACAAGCACAGCGCCCGGCTTCATGGTCGACAATTGCTCGCGGGTGATCAGTTTCGGGGCGGCCGCGCCTGGGATCAGAACGGCCCCGATCACCATATCAGCCGACTGGATCAGCTCGGCCGTGGCACCCGCGGTCGAGTACTGGTTCTTGAACCGGCCACCGAAGACGTCATCCAGATAGCGAAGGCGCGGCAGCGAACGGTCCAGAACGGTCACATCAGCGCCCATGCCAGCCGCCACCTGAGCCGCATGCGTGCCAACGACGCCGCCACCGATCACGACAACCTTTGCCGGGCCCACACCAGGGACGCCGCCCATCAGAACGCCGCGCCCGCCATTGGCCTTTTGCAGGGTCCACGAACCGACTTGCGGGGCCAGACGCCCCGCGACTTCGGACATCGGGGCAAGCAGCGGCAGACCACCGTTGGAATCCGTCACCGTTTCATAGGCGATCGCCGTGCAGCCCGAAGCCAGCAGATCGTGGGTTTGCTCCGGGTCGGGCGCCAGGTGCAGGTAGGTGAACAGCAGCTGGCCTTCGCGCAGCATCTTGCGCTCGACCGCTTGCGGTTCCTTGACCTTGACGATCATGTCGGCGGTCGCGAACACCTCTTCAGCGGTGTCCACAATGCGCGCGCCTGCGGCGACATAGGCGTCGTTGTCAAAGCCTGAACCCAACCCGGCGCCGGTTTCGATGATGACCTCGTGACCACGGGCAACCGCTTCCTGCGCGGCGTTCGGGGTCATGCCGACGCGGAATTCCTGCGGTTTGATTTCTTTTGGGCAACCGATTTTCATGGGGCTCTCCATTCATAAACTGCACAAATTATGTGCAGAAAACCGCGCAATTTCTGTGAAACTCGGTGCGCAAATGCGCTAATATGTGGGAAATTTTTCGATGAAATGAGAAAATCTTGCAACGGATGTGCGTGAATGTCACTTGATGCGACTGACCGAAAGATTCTGGCGGCCCTTCAGCGCAAGGGGCGTATGTCGAACGCGGAACTGTCAGAGCAGGTCAACCTGTCGCCCTCTGCCTGCCATCGCCGGGTCCAGCGGCTTGAGGCGGAAGGCTATATCCGGGACTATGTCGCGCTGTTGAATGCGCGCAAACTGGGGGTGCCGACAACCGTATTCGTCGAGATCACCTTGCAGGGTCAGGCCGAGGAGGTGCTGGAGGCCTTCGAGCGGGCGGTCCGGCGCATTCCGGACGTTCTGGAGTGCCACCTGATGGCCGGGTCGGCCGATTATGTCCTGAAGGTGGTTGCCGAAAACACCGAGGATTTTGCGCGCATCCACCGCCAGTATCTGTCGCGCCTGCCCGGAGTTGCGCAAATGCAAAGCTCGTTCGCCCTGCGGACCGTTTTCAAGACGACAGCACTGCCTGTCTGACCCTGGTGCGGCAGTCTTGCCGATGCGGTTGTATCTGCCGTTGAGCCGGTTCAATATTGGCTTTCGGGGCGGGAAACAGGTCGGCATGACATTGGCCGGTTACACGTACCCGATATGGTCCGAGACTGTTGAGAGATAAGGAGCAGGCCCTTGGCTGAAGAATATGAGAACACAGTCGACGATTGGCTGGAAGCCGAGTTGCAGGACACACTGGACGAGGATTTTGAGATTGAGTTCAGCGAACCCATGCTGTCGATGGAGGTCCGCAAGATCTATCGCGAACAGCATCCTGAAATGCTGGATCGCAAGGTCTATTTCCGCAACCTGTTGCGCCTGCAGGCCGAGCTGATCAAGGTTCAGGACTGGGTGCAGCATACCGGCGCCAAGGTTTGCATCCTGTTCGAAGGGCGCGACAGCGCTGGAAAGGGCGGGGTAATCAAGCGGATCACCCAGCGGCTGGACCCGCGGGTTGCACGCGTCGTCGCTTTGCCCGCCCCCAGCCGGCGCGAGCAGAGCCAGTGGTATTTTCAACGCTATGTGCCGCATTTGCCGGCGGCGGGTGAGATCGTTCTGTTCGACCGGTCGTGGTACAACCGGGCGGGCGTTGAACGGGTGATGGGCTTCGCCACCGAAGCCCAGGTCGAGCAGTTCTTTCAGGACGTTCCCGAATTCGAGCGCATGTTGGTTCGGTCGGGAATCATTTTGTTGAAATACTGGTTCTCGATCACGGACGAAGAACAACAGCTGCGCTTTCTGATGCGAATCCATGATCCGATGAAGCAGTGGAAACTGTCACCGATGGACCTGGAATCGCGCATCCGCTGGGAAGACTATACCAAGGCCAAGGAAGACATGCTGTTCCGAACCAACATTCCCGAGGCCCCTTGGTACATTGTCGAAGGCAACGACAAAAAGCGGGAAAGGTTGAACTGCATGGAGCACATTCTGACCAAGATTCCGTACGAAGAGGTGCCCCACGAAAAGGTCACTCTGCCGGATCGGAAATACAATCCCGAGTATGAACGGCGGGTTCTGCCGGACGAATTGTACGTGCCCAAGATCTACTGAAACGACAAACCCCCGGGCGATGCCACGGGGGTCGTCAAATAGTGTCATCCAAAGCTGGACGAGGAAGATCTTAGAGCAGACCTTCGCGCTGGGCTTTCTTGCGTGCCAATTTACGGGCACGGCGGATCGCTTCAGCTTTCTCGCGCGCTTTTTTCTCGGAGGGTTTCTCGAAATGTTGCTTCAGCTTCATTTCACGGAACACGCCTTCGCGCTGCAGCTTTTTCTTCAGGGCACGAAGCGCCTGATCGACATTGTTGTCGCGAACACTAACCTGCATGTGGTTGTCACCACCTTTCTAGATAGAGTTGCAAGGAAATTGCAGGAGTTGGCCGTATAGCAAAGCGGACCTAACTTGTCTAGTACTGGGCCCAACAGTCGGAGGACCGCCATGACCGTGACCTATGAAGATGCAAAACAGCAATTGCTGGACGCAATTCTGACCCATGTTCCTTTTGATGGTTGGTCCGAAGAGAGCTTTCGCGCGGCCATTGCCGACTGCGATCTGGACGAAGGGCTGGCCCGGGTCATCTGCCCGCGGGGTGCCGTGGATCTGGCGCTCGCGTTTCACGCCCGCGGGGACGCCGAGATGCTTGAACGGCTGAAGTCCGAGGACCTGAGCGATCTGAAGTTCCGCGACAGGATTGCCGCTGCAGTGCGCTTCCGCCTGCAGGCTGTCCCCGACAGGGAGGCGGTGCGCCGAGGCGTGACTTTGTTTTCATTGCCGTCATATGCAGCAGATGGGGCCAAGGCGGTCTGGGGCACCTGTGACCTGATCTGGGATGCGCTGGGCGACACTTCGGATGACGTCAACTGGTACACCAAACGCGCGACACTGTCGGGTGTGTATTCCTCGACCCTGTTGTTTTGGTTGGGCGATGACAGCCCGGACCACCAGCGGACATGGGAATTCCTGGATCGCCGCATTGCGGATGTGATGCAGTTCGAGAAGCTCAAGGCGCAGGTCAACAACAACCCGCTGTTCAAACCTTTTCTTGCGGTTCCCAACTGGCTGGCAAGTCAGGTTCGGGCGCCAGTCAGGATGCGGGCCGATCTGCCGGGTCTTCTGAACCCGCGCAAGTAACCGCCTCTTGTTGCTGGGCCTTTCCCGATTCGCCTGATACCCATTGCGCAAAGGAGTTTTGCCAATGCCCCAGATGATGCGCGCCATTGAGATCACCACGCCCGGAGGTCCGGACGTTCTCAAGTTGACGGAACGCCCCATGCCCGAGCCGGGTCACGGTCAGGTTGTCTTGAAAGTGGCCTATGCCGGCGTCAACCGCCCCGACGCTCTGCAGCGGGCCGGGGCCTATGATCCGCCGCCGGGGGCCAGCGACCTTCCCGGGCTCGAGGCTTCGGGCGAGGTGGTGGCCATCGGGTCCGGGGTCTCTGGGTTGGCACTGGGGGATCAGGTCTGTGCGTTGTTGCCTGGCGGCGGGTATGCAGAATACGTGGCGACACCGGCGGTGCACTGCCTGCCTGTGCCCTCGGACCTGAGCCTGAAACAGGCCGCCTGCCTGCCCGAAACCTTCTTTACTGTCTGGTCCAACGTGTTCACTCGTGGCGGGCTGAAGGCTGGCGAACGGTTCCTTGTACATGGGGGATCGAGCGGGATCGGTACCACGGCCATTCAGCTGGCCAACGCTTTCGGAGCCCGGGTCTTCGTGACGGCCGGTTCGGATGAGAAATGCCAGGCCTGTCTGGACCTGGGGGCCGAGAGGGCAATCAACTACAAGACCGAGGATTTTGTTGCTGCCATGCGGGCCGAAGGTGGGGCGGATCTGATTCTCGACATGGTTGGCGGCGATTACATCCCTCGCAACGTCAAGGCGCTGGCCGAGGACGGCAGGCTGGTTCAGATCGCGTTTCTGCAAGGACCCGTCGTCGAGTTGAACTTTGCGCTGATGATGGTCAAACGCCTGACCCTGACCGGCAGCACGCTGCGGCCACAGAGCGATCAGGCGAAAGCGCGCATCGCGCAGGATCTGCATGAGGCGGTCTGGCCGCTGCTTGAGGCTGGAAAAGTTGCCCCGGTCATGGACAGCGAATTTGATCTGGCCGATGCCGCCGCTGCGCATGCCCGCATGGAAAGCTCCGGCCACATTGGCAAGATCGTCTTGAAAGTATCAGGCTAGGCACGTCGGCGCGGGGGTTGTTCCGCGCTCTGCTCAGGCGATGGCGCGTCTGTACAGGTGCCATGTTGCGTGCCCCAAGACAGGCATTACGACGATCAGCCCCAAAAGCAGCGGGATCGCGCCAAGAACCAACAGCGCGGCGACGATGAAGCCCCAGGTCAGGATCACGGTCGGATTGTGCCGCAGGACCTGGACCGAGGTGACCACGGCCACAGGCAGGCCGATCTTGCGGTCAAGAAGCAACGGGAAGCTGACAACGCTGACGGCCAAGGCCACCAGAGCAAACAGGAACCCAACCGCCGATCCGATGATGATCATGGTCCAGCCGGGGCCGGTGGTCAGAGCCTGTGTCAGAAATTGGCCCAGCGTCTCTGGCGGCTGCGGACCCAGTGTTTCGACATAGATGCCGTGTGCCACCATCAGCCAGACCAGCAAAAGCATGACAAGGTAAAAGGCCAGTGCCAGTATGGCGCCGAACGAGGGGGATCGGAAAATACCCAGCGCGTCCAGCCAGTGAACCTCCTGCCCCTGTTCCCGCCTGCGGCTGATCTCATACAAGCCCAAAGCAGCCACTGGACCGATAAGCGCAAACCCGGCCACCAGAGGAGCCAGAAGCGGCACCATGTTGGCCTGCATGGCGAATCCGAACATCAAAAGCCCCGCGATCGGGTAGATCAGAACGATGAAAATGGCATCGGCCCGTATCGCCAGAAAGTCTTGGTATCCGGCGCGCAGGCACTCTCGCAAGTCTTGCAGCGTCAGCGTTTGAACCGTCGGCAGATGCTGGGTGTCAGCGCTGCCGATGCCGGTTACGTTTTCAGCGATGTGATCGCTGGTCGCGCCGAGTTGTTGCGCGGTCCAACTGATCGGGTTTCCGATTGTCTTTGCCATTGTCATCCCTTTCCTTGGCACAGGTGCGCCGCAGGATGCATCCGGCGAAAAGTTGCCCGTGGCCGGATGACCCGGCAACGCCTGATCCTAGTGTACCACAGTTTTTTCCAATCCTGGTTCACCCTTGTGAGATCGCCCGATTGCCCTGCGGCGCCGAAGTGATAGCTTGGATCCAGGCAAAAGGAGGTCAGCATGCAGAAAACGGCGCGTACCGTAGTCATTCACGAAACCGGCGGCCCCGAGGTGCTGAAGATCGAGGATAGACCGTTGGGTGACCCGGGACCGGGCGAAGTTCGGATCCGCCATCACGCCTGCGGTCTGAATTTTATTGATGTCTACCAGAGGACCGGTCTGTATCCGATGGAACTGCCGCACGCGCTGGGAATGGAAGCTGCTGGGGTGATCGAGGCAGTCGGTGAGGGCGTGACCCATCTGAAACCGGGCCAGCGGGCGGCCTATGCCGCGGTGCCGGCCGGTGCTTATTGCGAAGCGCGGGTGATGCCCGCGTCACAGGTGTGCCCTTTGCCTGGCGGCATCTCATTCGAGACCGCGGCGGCCATGATGCTCAAGGGCTTGACGGTTGAATACTTGTTTCACCGCACCACGCCGCTGAAACGTGGTGATACGGTTCTGTTCCATGCCGCCGCCGGGGGTGTCGGCCTGATCGCGTGCCAGTGGGCCAAATCCGAAGGCATCAAGCTGATCGGCACGGCCGGGACCGACGACAAGTGCCGTTTGGCCCAGTTCAACGGCGCCACACACTGCATCAACTACCGGACCGAGGATTTTGCGTCCCGCGTGGCCGAGATTACCGGCGGCAAAGGGGTCGATGCGGTTATGGACTCTGTCGGTGCCGATACGTTCGAAGGGTCGCTGGACTGCCTCAAGCCATTGGGGATGATGATTTCCTTCGGCAATGCGTCGGGACCGGTGCCACCGTTCAACATCGGCATTCTTGGGCAGAAAGGGTCGTTGAAGATCACCCGGCCGACGCTGTTCACCCATATTGCGGACCATTCCGCGTGTCAGGCCATGGCCCGGCGGCTGTTCGGCAAGGTGGCCGGCGCCGAGGTCAAGATTCACATCGATCAACGCTTTGAACTGGATCAGGTCGCCGAGGCGCACCGCGCACTGGAGGCGCGGCAGACAACCGGAAGCACAATCCTGGTGCCATGAAAAAGGCCCGGCACGCCGTGCCGGGCCCGTTCGATTCTGCGCGAGGGATCAGAAGCGGTATGCCGCCCGGATCTGGAACGTGGTTGCATCCACGTCGACACCGGTCGAGTTGAAATTGTCGAACTCGTGGTACAGCAGCTCGCCCGCGATGCTGACGTTCGGCGCGACGATCTGTTCATAGCCGGCGCCGATGAACCAACCATCGTCGCTGCCCAGCGTGTCGGTTCCCGCATCGGCGTAACCGGCGACACCGTACAGCAGCCCCTGCGGGTTGACCTTGTAGCCGGCGCGGGCTTTCAGCCGCCAGACGTCTTCGACCGTTGCCGCACCCGAAAGGTCGACATCAGACCAGTCATAGTCAAAGCCGCCGCCTACAACCCAGTCGCCCAGATCATAGTCGTAACCAAGGATGAGACCGCCGATGGCGCCGTCTCCGTCCACACCGGACAGGCTGGTGCCGATATCCGCGTAGCCGACCTGCGCACCTGCATAGAATCCGGTCCAATCGCCCGAGGACTGCGCCATGGCGGTGCCGGCTGCAAAAGTTGCAACGGTGGTCAAAAGTGCCAGTTTGCTCGTCATCTTGCTATCCTTTCGTTGGAAGTTATCTGCCTCGGCCTTTCGTTGGCCTGAAGGTTTGTATTGATCATTATGTTCCGGTCGGTGGACCGGATCATTGGTTTTTCGCTGTTATTCCGACCCGGATTTCCGCAAGGTCTGCGGCTTGCCGCCCTTTTGGAGTGTTGTTCTGATCAGATAGGTTCGGGGTCGTGGGGCTTCAAATCACGATCGGCGGCAGAGGCATTCTGCCGCCGATCCTTGCCGCCAGTTCAGCAGATTATTGCTGCAGTTCGGCCGGATCCTTGTCGGCGATCGTTTCCCAGTTGACGCTGGCTTTTTCGATGAAGCCGGGGATGTCGCCTTCCCAACGCTGCTGGATGTCTTCCGACAGGTTGAGGTACAATTTGTTGTCCACGATTTTCCAGTAGGTCGGATCGCCGTCAAACTTGAACCCCATGGCCGCTCCGAAGGCACAGTAGCCGCCGTAGGCGGGCAGGTAGGCCTCGGGATTGGCTTCGAACGCGGCCTTGTTCTCTTCGGTGGCAAAACGGTACAGCGCATCGTTGTGCAACGCCGTGATCTTGTAGCTGCCTTTGGTCGGCTCGCCTTCGGTGAAATAGGCAACAGGGTCGTAACCCTGCATCGCCAGGCCGGTCGACGAGGCGTTGATTTCCACGCCGGCCGCCAGGGCCGAGCTTGCGATTGCCACGGACAGCGCCACGCCGCCCAACAGGGATTTGATCTTGTTCATGGTTCCACCTTTCGTGATCGGGGCTGCCCGGCATGTCCAAGCGCGGGCGTTCCAGCACCGAAATTGCGTTTCGTGCACCCGGTAATTGAGCGTCACGGAAACTGAGGTGGGAAAGGCCGCGATCACGTTCAAAGCAATCAAACGTGAATGTGCGGAAATGCCAAGCGGTCTGTTCGCCTGCGCAGGTCGGTCCGCGGTTCAGCTGTCGGGTACCAGGGCAAGAACAAAGCGTACGACCTTGGCGGCAGGCATCTCGCAGGGGCGCAGCAAAGCGCCGCTCTGATCCGTCAGGTACAGGTTCATACTGATGTAGTCTGCGCCACCCCGTTCATGGGCGACCAGCTTGTGCGATTTGCCGCCCGCCATCGCCAGCCGCGTGACCGAGTAGCTTCGACCGTTTGCGGTTCCGGTGAAGGAACCCGCCGGCAAGGCAAAGAATGCGTCCAAAAAGTCGGTCGGCGCGGTCACGATTTCCCGATCTTGGGCTCTGTTCCCGCCTTGATGCGGGCCAGATTCTCGCGGTGGCGCCAGTAAATCAGCAGCGTCAGAACGACGCCCAACAAAAAGGTCGACCCGTCCGTCAGGATCATCACCCATGTTGTCGACAGGGCTGCCGCGGCCAGCGCGCCGAGGGATGAGATCCGCCAGATCGCAGCAGCGACCAGCCATGTCAGACAGCACGCAACGCCCACCCGCCAGTCCAGCGCCAGCCACAGGCCCAGGAAAGTTGCCACGCCCTTGCCGCCCTTGAAGCTCAGCCAGACCGGGTAGCAATGGCCGACAAAAGCCGCCAGCGCCGCGACCTGGGCGGCATCGTCGCCGGCCAGTGCCCGGGCCAGCAGGACCGCGACCGCGCCTTTGCCGGCGTCGAACAGAAGGGTCAGCGCCGCCGCCGCCTTGCTGCCGGTGCGCAACACGTTGGTGGCACCGATATTGCCGGATCCGATCTGGCGCAGGTTGCCCAGCCCCATCACCCGCGCAACGATCATGCCATAGGGCACCGACCCCATCAGGTATCCGATCGCGGCCCAGATAATCAGTTGGGTCGTCGTGCTGTCGAAAACGGGCATCAGGGTCTCCGGAAAATTTCTTTGCCTGCAACGTAGGTTGCGGTGACCTTACCCTGCATCCGCTGTCCGTCAAACGGGGTGTTCTGCGATTTCGATTTCAGCGTGAACCGGTCCAGCACGAAGGGCACATTCGGGTCGAACAGAACCAGATCGGCCGGGGCGCCTGCGCTGAGGCGGCCGCAGTCCAGCCCCAGTCGTTTCGCCGGATTCAGGGTCATGGCGCGGAACAGCGTCGGCAGGTCCAGTTGATCGGCATGATACAGGCGCAGTGCGGCCGGCAGCAGGGTTTCCAACGCAACTGCGCCCGAGGCCGCCTCTTCGAACGGGAGGCGTTTGCTTTCCTCGTCCTGCGGCGTGTGCATCGAGCTGATCGTGTCGATCAGGCCGGAGCGCACGGCCTCGATCACCGCCTGCCGGTCATCCTCGGATCGCAGCGGCGGCTTGACCTTGAAGAAGGTGCGATAGTCGGCCACGTCCAGCTCGTTCAGCGTCAGGTGATGGATCGAGGTGCCGGCGGTGATGTCCAGCCCGTTGCGCTTGGCCCGTTCCAGTGCGGGCAGGGCGCGGGCCGTGGTGATCTGGTCGGCGTGATAGGCTGCGCCGGTCATTTCCAGCAAGGCGATGTCGCGGTCCAGCCCCATACGCTCGGCCATGGGCGAAACGGCGGGCAGACCACGCAGGGCGGCGAACTTGCCGCTTGTGGCGGCAGCACCGTGGCTCAGGCCCGGGTCCTGCGGGTGGGCGATGACAAGCGCGCCGCAGGCCCGGGCATAGGTCAGCGCGCGCGAGAACACCTTGGTGTCCGTCACCACATGGTCGCAGTCGGTGAAAGCCACCGCGCCCGCATCCATCAGAAACCCGATTTCGGTCATCTCGCGCCCGTCGCGGCCCTTGGTCAGGGCGGCCATGGTCAGCACGTTGACGGGCGTGTCGGCCTGGGCGCGGCGGGTGACGAACTCGAGCGTTTCCGGCGTGTCGATCGCAGGCAGGGTGTCGGGGCGGGTGACCATTGTGGTCACGCCCCCGGCCGCAGCGGCAAGGCCCGCGGATTTGTAGCTTTCCTTGTGCCGCTCGCCCGGCTCGCAGACCTTGACGCCGATATCGACGATGCCGGGGGCCAGACACTGACCACCGCAATCGATCACCTGCGCGTCCGACTCGGGAGCTGGACCGTCGCCGCTGGCCAAGATGCGCCCGTCGGCCACGTGCAGCCAACCCAGCGCGTCGGTTCCGGCTTCGGGGTCGATCAGGCGGGCGTTGGTGAAGATCAGCTTGGTCATGCCATTGCCCTTTCAATCGCGGCTTTGATGGCGGCCGGGTCGGCCTGGTACTTGATCAGGTGCTTGTCGCCGCCTTTGGTGACGATCTGCACGAAGCTGCCCATGATATTCACGGCCGCGATCTGGTTCAGCGGCACGCTGCGTCCGCCGGGTCCGGTCAGGGTGGTGTCGGTCATCTGCCAGTTGGCCACCAGTTCCTCCGAGGCAAGGTACCACGCTCGGACGCCCACCGCCGCCAGACCGGCCGGGGCGCCGGTCCAGACATAGGGATTTCCGATCAGCCACAGCACGAGCATCGCCCCCGCCATCGCGCCCGCGGCCAGCCACGCGTTGGTGCGGACATAAGCGCCCTTGTTCGGCGCAAAGATCACAGGATCAGCCACAGAGCACCTCCGATGACCAGCAGGATGATCAAGGCAAGCAAGGCCGATCCCGTCCGGCGGGGTTGCTCGCTCGAAACCGGGTTCGGCGCGGCCGAGTATGGCCGCGCGCTTTCGGTCTCGATGGTGCCGCCGCTCCAATTCGTGGCCTCTTCGGTGTAAAGGCCGATCAGGCGCAGACGCGGATCGGGGTTCAATTTGGCCGCGCGCCCGCCCAGGGCCGCGCTGCGCAGCACCAGAACCCAGCCATCGACCGACTCCAGCTTGGCCCGGTCCAACTGGTCCTCGGACACGCCGCAGCCCTCGCTGAGATAGCCGTAGAGGCCCAGATCCTCGAGGTCGGACGCCGGAAACACGTCGATCTGCTCGGGGTCCAGCCCTGAGACGCCCAGAACCTGATCCGCCGCGCCGGGTTCGCGCAGGAACTTCGCCTCTTCGGGGCGCATGTCCAGCGCGAACAGGCGGATCACGCCGCGCTCGCCAGCGGATAGGGTCAGATCGCTCATGTCGCCTCCTTCAGGTTGCGGGCCAGCAACTCCATCGCGGCCATGCGCACGGCGACGCCCATCTCGACCTGTTCCTGGATGACCGAGCGGTTGATGTCGTCGGCCAGCGTGCCGTCGATCTCGACGCCGCGGTTCATCGGGCCGGGATGCATCACGATGGCGTCCGGCTTGGCCAGCGCCAGCTTGGCGGCGTCCAGGCCATAGCGGTGGTAGTATTCCCGTTCCGACGGGATGAACCCGCCGTCCATCCGCTCTTTCTGAAGGCGCAGCATCATTACAACGTCCACGTCGCGCAGGCCCTCGGTCATGTCGTCATAGATCTCGGCCCCGAATTCGGCGAATTGCGCGGGCACCAGCGTCGGCGGGCCGATCAGACGGATGCGGTTTTCCATCTTGCCCAGCAGGATCAGGTTCGACCGCGCCACGCGGGAATGGGCGACATCCCCGCAGATCGCCACGTTCAACCGGTGCAGCCGCCCCTTGGCCCGGCGGATGGTCAGCGCATCCAGCAGCGCCTGCGTTGGGTGTTCGTGCCGCCCGTCGCCGGCGTTCAGCACCGCGCAGTTGACCTTCTGCGCCAGCAGGTCGACCGCGCCCGAATGCGGATGCCGCACCACCAGAAGGTCGGGATGCATCGCGTTCAGCGTCATCGCCGTGTCGATCAGGGTCTCGCCCTTTTTGATCGAGCTGGCCTGCATCGCCATGTTCATCACATCTGCGCCCAGACGCTTGCCCGCCAGTTCGAAACTGGCCTGCGTGCGGGTCGAGTTTTCGAAGAACATGTTGATCTGGGTCAGCCCCGCCAAAACGTCCGAGTGCTTGGCCGATTGCCGATTCAGATCGACGTATTTTTCGGCCAGGTCCAGAATGGCGGTGATGTCGGATTGGGACAGATGCTCGATGCCAAGAAGGTGACGATGGGCGAAACGCATGGGCCGGGCTCCTGTCTGACAGTCGCGCCGCTTATAGAAAGCGCAGCGCCTCGGGGCAACTGGAGTCAGTTCTCATCGGGCAGTTTCTCGCATCCGCCTTCGGGCAGGCAATGCTCGCCGGGTCTGCACCACTTGCCGTATCCGCAATCGACGGCCTTTCTGGGCACGCAGCCCTGATTGGCCGAGCATTTGAACCCGGTGCGGCACTGCGATCCGGTCTCTTCGCACAGGTACCAGCCCGGGCGCGTGCAGCCGCCGCCCGGCAGGCAGGTCGAACCGGGTGCGCAGGTCCGCCCGTCGTCGCAGGGCGTTGCCGGTTGTGGAGAGGGGTCGAAGTCGGGCGAACTGCGCTCGCATTCGCCGCGCGCGTTGCAGAAGGACCCGCTGGGGCAATCCAGCCGCGAGGCGCATTTGTTCGCGCCCGCGGGCGCGCATCTGGTGCCTCCGGCCACGCATTTCTCGAACGGCCCGCAGGACCTCCCGCCGCCGCAATAGGTGCCCCCGGCCTGAATGCAGAACCCGTCATAGCTGCAGCGTTGGCCGACCGAGCAGCATTTCAGACCGCACTGAAACTGGCCCCCACGGCATTGTCCTTGATTGTTGAGAAACGACTGTGCCTCCGACCCGCCGGGCAGCAGGGCGAACAGAGTGATCAGCAGAAGGCCCAGGGTTCGCGTCATGACGGGGACCATCGTCGGCCCGGCAATGCGCCAAGGCAAGGCCAATTTGCTTTCCCTTCCCGCAAAGCTGAGTAGATTGATGGGCATGGAATCGGCCCTTGACCCCTACACCGCGCGTGCCCTGCTGGAATGGCAGGTTGAGCTGGGTGTAGCCGACGCGATCGTCGACACCCCGGTCGATCGCTATGCCCTGCCGGACACGGCGCCCAAGGCGCGGAAACCTGCCGCGCCTCAAGCCGCGCCGCAGAAGCCGGTTGCGCTGGACCCGGTGGCCGAGGCGAAAAAGGCGGCCGCGGCCGCATCGTCTCTGGATCAGCTGCGCGCGGCGATGGAGGCGTTCGCTCATTGCGACCTGAAGCGCGGCGCGCGGCACCTGGTCTTTGCCGATGGCACCGCCGGCGCGCCTGTCATGATCGTCGGCGAGGCTCCGGGCCGTGATGAGGACCGCGTGGGCAAGCCGTTCGTCGGCCGCGCCGGGCAGCTTCTGGATCGGATGCTGGCCGCGATAGACTTGGACCGCGCCCAGAACGTCTACATCACCAATGTTCTGCCGTGGCGTCCGCCGCAGAACAGGGACCCGCGGCCGGACGAGATCGCGATGATGCAGCCGTTTTTGGAACGGCACGTGGCCCTGTCCAAGCCAAAGGTCCTGGTGGTAATGGGCAACATCAGCTGCCAGGCGGTTCTGAACAAGCGCGGCATCACACGTCTGCGCGGGCAGTGGGATCAGGCGCTGAATCTGCCGGTTCTGCCTATGCTGCACCCCGCCTATCTGCTGCGCCAGCCCCATGCCAAGCGCCAGGCCTGGGCCGATCTATTGGATCTGCGCGTATATCTGGAGAGCAAGGGATGAAGGTTCTGGCTTTTTCCGACCTGCACATGGCTCGCAATCGGGCTGCTGAACTGGTGGCAGCCAGCGTCGAAGCTGACCTCGTGATCGGCGCGGGTGATTACTGCAACATGCGTCAGGGGCTGGACGAGGCGATGGATATGCTTTCCGGCATATCCGCGCCGATGGTTCTGGTTCCCGGCAACGCCGAAAGCGCGGAGGAACTGGCGGCGGCCGTGCCGGACGGCGTGCATGTGCTGCACGGAACAGGCATGACCGTGGACGGGCTGCGCCTGTTCGGACTTGGCTATGGCGTACCGGTCACGCCATTTGGTGACTGGTCCTGCGACCTGACCGAAGCCGAGGCCGCAGAGCTGCTCAATCGCTGCGCGTCGGCGGACATCCTGATCACGCATGCCCCGCCCAAGGGCAAAGGCGATCGGACCTCGCAGGGGCAATCGATAGGATCGACTGCGGTGCGCGACGCGGTGGAACGGGTTCAACCAGACTTTGCTCTGTGCGGTCATATCCACGACAGCTGGGGCTATCGCGGCGAGATCGGTCGCACCCGGATCGCAAATCTGGGGCCCAAAGTGAATTGGTTCGAGGTCGATCCATGATCGAATACGCAACTCTGTTGACCTTCATCCCAGCCGCCATCGCGCTGAACATGACGCCGGGGGCTGACATGATGTTCTGTTTCGGGCTTGGACTGCGGTCCGGTGCTCGATCCGCCATCGTGGCCAGCGCCGGCGTTTCGACGGGTCTGATGGTTCATGTTCTGCTGGCTGGGCTGGGACTTGGCGCGGCGGTCGCGGCTATGCCTTGGCTGTTCGACGTCATTCGCTGGCTGGGTGTGGCCTACCTGCTGTATCTGGCCTGGGGCACCATCCGGAACGGTGCGGTCCGGACTGACGCTCCAATGAAGCCGTCGGGCCATGCCTTTCGCGAGGGGATGCTGGTCAACATGACGAATCCCAAGATCATTCTGTTTGTTCTGGCCTTCATCCCGCAATTCGTCTCGCCGGCCAACGGATCGGTTCTGGCCCAGTTTCTGCTGCTGGGCGCGATCATCGCTCTGGGCGGGTTCGTCGTGAATGCCCTGGTGGGGTCATTTGCCGGCGGCGCCGGGCGAGCGCTGATTTCAAGCCCGCGGGCGTCGCGAATTCTCGGCTGGGTCAGTGGCGGCGTGTTCGTCGCGCTGGCGGCCCGGCTGGCCATCATGGAAAGAGCCTGACACGATATGTCCCGAATTGATGAAACCATGGAATTCATCCCCATCCGCATCGCTGTTCTGACCGTATCGGACACGCGGTCACTGGCCGAAGATCGTTCGGGCCAAACATTGGTCGACCGGATCGAGCGTGCGGGGCACACCGTGGCCGACCGCAAGATCATTCAGGACGAGCGTGCCCAGATCGCCGAGCAGTTGCGGGCGTGGGTCGCCGACCCCGCGATTGACGTGGTGATCTCGACCGGCGGTACCGGCTTGACCGGGCGTGATGTCACCGTCGAGGCGCATCGCGATGTCTACGAAAAGGAAATCGAGGCTTTTGGCACCGTCTTCACCCTGATTTCGATGGAGAAGATCGGAACCTCGGCAGTACAGTCGCGGGCCACAGGTGGCGTCGCTGGCGGAACCTATCTGTTTGCGCTGCCGGGCAGCCCGGGGGCCTGCAAGGATGCCTGGGACGGCATTTTGGAAAAACAGCTGGATTATCGCCACCGGCCCTGCAATTTCGTGGAAATCATGCCCAGATTGGACGAACATCTGCGACGGAAGTAGACTGGTCGTACGTTTAACGGCTCATAACCGCCTTGTGGGTTGGTATTTTTTCCGGCCCGGCTACCTATTTATAGACGGCGTCCCGTTGCAACCGGAGTGAAAGATCTATGCGATTTCTGCGGCAGAGCCTCATCGGTGTCTTTCTGGCATCCCTGATGCTTGCGCTGTTGATTGTCGCGGCGCAGATGATCACCGGCGCAGTGCAAGAGGTCATGACCCGCGACAACAAACCCCCGCAGGCGCGCGAACGCGTGTTCGCCGTCACGGTTCAGAAGGCCGAGCCACAAACCGCCACCCCCTACCTGGAGGCATTCGGCGAAGTTCAAAGCCGCAGGCGTCTGGAATTGCGGGCGGCGCTGGGTGGCCGTGTCATCGGGCTGGCGGAAAATTTCGAGGATGGTGGGGTTGTGCGCACAGGCGAAGTTCTGGTCGAGCTGGACCCGGCCGATGCGCAGGCGGCGCTGGACCGTGCGCGGTCGGACCTGCTGGATGCCCAGTTCGAGGAACGCGATGCTGAACGCGCTCTGCTTTTGGCGCAGGATGAGTTGAAGGCCGCCGAATCCCAATCGGATCTGCGGGAACGGGCCCTGCAGCGCCAGAAGGATTTGCTGGACCGTGGTGTGGGCGCGACCGCCAGCGTTGAAGAGGCCGAATTGGCCGCGGCCTCGGCCCGGCAAACCGTGTTGTCGCGCCGTATCGCTTTGGCGCAGGCCGAGTCCCGCGTCGATCAGGCGACAACGTTGCTGGCGCGGGCACGTATCGCTTTGGAATCGGCCGAACGCGATCTGGAGGACATGACCATCCGCGCCCGGTTCGACGGGACGCTGACTGGTGTCACGCTGGTTGAAGGGCGCCTGGTCACGGCCAATGAAAAGCTGGCCGAACTGGTCGACCCGTTTGCGCTGGAGGTCGCGTTCCGCGTTTCGACCGCGCAATACGTGCGGTTGCTGGACGATCAGGGCAAGCTGATCCCGGCACCGGTGACCATCTCGCTTGAGGTGACGGGCACGGACCTGAGCGCCACCGGTCGGATCAGCCGCGACAGCGGGTCGGCCGGCGAGGGCCAGACCGGCCGGTTGATCTATGCCCGGCTTGATGCCGCGCCGGGGTTCAAGCCCGGCGATTTCGTGACCGTTTCGGTCGAGGAACAGCCGCTGGATAATGTCGTGCGTCTCCCGTCTTCGGTTCTGGATGCGCAAGGCACCGTGCTGGTGCTGGGCGACGACGACCGGCTGGAAACGCTCCCGGTCGAGCTGGTGCGCCGGCAAGGGGACGAAGTTCTGCTGCGCGGCGCCGGGCTGGAAGGGCGCGAAGTCGTGGTCGGTCGGACCCCGCTGCTGGGGTCGGGGGTCCGCGTGCGCCCGGTTCGCATCGAAGACAGCGCCGCGGTCGAGCCGGACATGGTCGAGCTGACGGACGAGCACCGCGCGCGGTTGGTGGCGCAGGTCGAGGCCAGCGACCGCATGTCCCAGGACGCCAAGACCCGTGTTCTTGCTCAGTTGAGCGAGGCGAAGGTGCCGTCGTCTCTGTTGCGGCGGCTTGAAAACCGGGCCGGGGGATAGGCGCCATGATGCGCGAGATCCCGGGCGCGGCCAGCGGCATCCTCAGCTATTTCACGCGTCACCGGACCATTGCCAACCTTCTGCTGGTGGTCATGCTGGTCCTTGGCGCGGCTTCGGCGCCGAACATGCGGGCGCAGTTCTTTCCGGACGTGATCCTGGAACGGGTCAATGTCAACGTCGAATGGGATGGTGCGGGGCCCGAGGATGTGGACAACGGGATTGTCCAGATCCTTGAACCTGCATTGCTGGCGGTCGAAGGCGTTGCCAGCACCGAGTCGACCTCCCGTGAAGGATCGGCCCGCATCGCGCTGGAATTTGAACCCAACTGGGACATGAGCCGCGCCGTCGAAGAAGTGCGCACCGCGGTCGACAGCGTGACCAACCTGCCGGAGGATGCCGAAGAACCGTCCATCCGGCGTGCCGCTTGGCGAGACCGGGTAACGGATGTTGTCCTCACCGGCCCGATCGAGACCGGGCAGCTGGCCAAATTCACAGATGAGTTGATCAATCGGCTGTTCGCTGCCGGTGTGACGCGGACCACGATCCGCGGCCTTGCGGCCCCACGCATCGTGGTCGAGGTTCCCTCCGCGCAGTTGATCGCCAACGACATCACCCTGTCCGAGATCGCCTCGGCGGTTGCGGCCGAGGTCACGGCCAATCCGGCCGGGGACGTGACCGGCGCAAACGCCCGGATCCGCACCGGTGTCGAAAAGCGCACCCCGGAAGAGATCGAGCGCATCGCTTTGCGCACCTATCCGGACGGGTCCAAGCTGGTGGTCGGCGATGTCGCGCAGATCCGGGTCGAGGGCGTTACCCGCAATCGCAGCTATTTCGTGGGCGAAAATCCGGCCATGTCCGTCCGGGTGGACCGGTCGAACCTGGGTGATGCGATCGACATTCAGCACACGGTCGAGGATGTGGTGGCCGAGATGCAGGCGAGCCTGCCGGATGGTATCTCGGTCGAGCTGATCCGTACCCGGGCGCAGGCCATTACCGACCGGTTGGACATTCTGATCGACAACGGGCTGGTCGGGCTGGGCTTGGTGGTGTGCCTTCTGTTCCTGTTCTTGAATGCGCGCATCGCATTCTGGGTCGCGGCCGGTATCCCGGTTGCGATGTCGGCGGCCATCGCCTTCATGTATATCGGCGGGCTGTCAATCAACATGGTCTCGTTGTTCGGCCTTATCATCACGCTGGGTATCGTAGTGGATGATGCGATCGTGGTGGGGGAACACGCCGATTTCCGGGCCCGCCGTCTGGGCGAGCCACCGGTCGTTGCCGCCGAGCGCGCCGCCCGGCGCATGGCGATGCCGGTTTTTGCGGCCACGGTCACGACCGTGATCGCCTTTTTCGGTCTGACCGCCATTGGCGGACGGTTCGGAGAGCTGATCCGGGACATTCCCTTTACGGTGATCGCTGTACTGATCGCATCGTTGATCGAGTGTTTTCTGATCCTGCCGAACCACATGGCGCATGCTATCGCACATTCGGCCAAGGAACATTGGTATGACTGGCCCAACCGGGTTGTGAACCGGGGTTTTCGCTGGGTGCGCGACACTCTTTTCCGACCTTTGGTGGCGTGGGCAATCTGGGCGCGATACGTGGTCGTGGCCTTGATGATCGCCATTCTGGCCAGTCAGATAGCGCTGTTCATCAAGGGCGACGTCAATTGGCGGTTTTTCAACGCGCCCGAGCGAGGCTCGGTCACCGGCAATTTCATCATGGCCGAAGGCGCTACCCGCGCCGACACGATCGAAATGATGCACATTCTGCAGCGCGCCACGGAAGAGCTGGGTCGGATCTACGAAGAACGCCACGGTCGCAACCCGATCGACTATGTTCTGGCCGAGATCGGGGGGAGCGCCGGTTATGGTCTGTCCGCCGCCGATGGCAAGGATGGCGATTTGCTGGGCGGTATCTCTATCGAGCTGATCGATGCCGACCTGCGACCTTATACCAGCTTTGAATTCGTGGGCGAGCTGCAGGAATTCGTGCCGCGCCATCCCAAGGTCGAATTGCTGACGTTCCGCGGCTGGCGCTCGGGTCCGGGTGGTGATGCCATCGACGTGCAGCTTTTCGGCGCGGACGTGAACACCCTGAAATCCGCGTCCGAGGCCCTGCAGGCGGAACTGTCGAAATACCCCGAGGTTTCAGCGCTGGAAGACAATCTGGCCTATGACAAGGAAGAGTACATTCTGGATCTGACGGCACAGGGCGAGGCGCTGGGCTTCCGCATCGAGACATTGGGCCGGGTTCTGCGTCACCGGCTGAACGGGATCGAGGCGGCGACATTCCCCGACGGTCCTCGCAGCGCCGAGATCCGGGTCGAACTGCCCGAAAGCGAGCTGACCGCCGATTTCCTCGAACACACGCTGATGCGTTCACCGGACGGGGTCTATGTCCCGCTGGCTGACATCGTCTCGGTCAAGCGCGAGTCGGGGTTCTCGACGGTGCGCCGGGAAAATGGCCTGCGGGTGATCGCAGTGAACGGGGACATTTCCGAGGATGACCCGGCCCAGGCGGCGGAAATCACCCGCGCCATGCGCGAGGAAATCCTGCCTGATATCGCCGCCGAGTATCAGGTCGAGTGGCGCATGGCCGGTCTGAGCGAACAGGAGGACGAGTTCCTGACCGAGGCGCGTACCGGTCTGATCCTGTGTCTGACCGGAATCTACCTTGTTCTGGCGTGGATCTTCGCCAGTTGGACAAGGCCGCTGGTGGTGATGGCGATCATTCCCTTTGGTCTGGTCGGCACCATCTGGGGGCATTACATCTGGGGCGTTCCCCTTAGCATGTTCACGGTCGTCGGCTTGTTGGGCATGACCGGGATCATCATCAATGACTCGATCGTTTTGATAACGACCATCGATGGCTATCAGCAGGATCGCGGGCTGGTGCCTTCGATTATAGAAGGCACTGCTGACCGGTTGCGGCCGGTGATGCTGACCACGCTGACGACGGTGATGGGGCTGGCCCCGTTGCTGTACGAAGGGTCGCAGCAGGCGCAATTCCTTAAACCCACGGTGATCACGCTGGTCTACGGGCTCGGGTTCGGCATGGTGCTGGTGCTGCTCCTGGTCCCCGCGTTGCTGGCGATCCTGAGTGATATTTCTCGCCCGATGACGGCGATGCGCCGCGCCTTGCGGGCGCCAGACAAGGTGGTTCGGGTCGCGGCCGCGGGGACGGGCGGGGCGATGATGCTCTGGCTGCTGGTCACCATGGTCTGGCCGGTTCTGGCCGGCGCGCCGCTGGGTGTGCTGTCCGGGCTGTACGGCGGCGAGGACGGTCTGGCGTTGCTGAGAATGGGGCTGGGAGCGTTCGCGGCCGGTGCGGTTGCCATTCTGGCCGTCAGCCTGATCGTGTCCGCGGCGCTTTATGTCAGGCTTTCATCCCGGGCCAGTGCCTGAGACAGAAGGTCGGGCACCCGGGCGCTCATCGCAAGGTCGCGGTCCAGCACCTGCCGGATTGGGAACCAACGCGCGTCCTGCGCATCGTCCGCTGCGATCGGAGTGCCGGATCCGAAGCGGCAGGACACGCCGACCAGCAAATAGTGGGCGGTGATCTGTCCGGCCGAATCCCGGACCAGCAGATCAAGGTTGCCCAGATATGCCTGCGGGGTTGCTTCGATACCGGTTTCCTCCATCAACTCGCGCGCGGCGGCCTGCAAGACGGTTTCGCCCCACTCCACATGGCCGCCCGGAAATCCCCAGAGACCGGCATCGGGGGCCTTGCTGCGTTGCACCAGCAGGACATGGCCCTGATCTACGACAACCGCCAGTGCGCCGATCCGGGGAACCCGCTGCATCCGGTCAGCCCGCGCTGCAGCCCAGAATGTCGACCGCGTGTTTGGTCCCCAGAACCGTGATCCGCACGGCGGACCGGTCCAGCGCAAAGGGCTGACCGTCGGGGCTGATCACCTCGGACGTAGCGGTCAGCCTGTTGCCTTGCCGCTTGGTTTCAGTCTGCGACGCCCACAGGCCCGGGTTCCCCGGCTCGATCACCGCAAGTTCGGCACCACCGGCCGAGGGCATGTCGATCTGGACCTGAACCTGCAAACCGTCCGCGGTCGGGCTCAGGCGACAGGCCGCGCCAGTAACGCCAGCCTCGCGTGCAGAGAAGGGCCGTTGCGCCAGCGCAGCCGCAATCGCTGGATTCCTTGCCGCGCCCGCATCCAGTTCGTGGTCGAATTTCAACGATGCGGGAATGCAGACATCCTTGCACACCCCCAAGTCGACTTCGCCCCGCAACCGGACCGGTTTGGATGCGTCCTTGGGCGTAATCCGAACCGGCAGCACCAGCTGGGTTTCGTAGCCGATGGACTTCAGACCGTTCTGGTCAAAGACATGCGGGGTGGGCCAGGTGATCGCAACCGCGCCGACATTGCCGGACCGGCGCCAGTCGAATTCCGGCGGTATGCCGGCGTCACCAGGGGCCCGCCAATAGGTCTTCCATCCGGGTTCCAGATCCAGCCGGATCGCGGTGAGATAGGTGCCATCCTCGGATTGGCCGCCATCGATCACGTCCAGCCTGACGATCGAGTCGATCGATTGCCCCTGCGCAGGTGCGGACAGGGCCAGGCAAGCCGAAACAACGGTCAGAACGGGTTTGAACAGCGATCTCATGATCCATACATGCGACTTGCGGGCAGGTTTGCCAAGTCACGTTCTGGTCACCGGCAGAAATCGCGGGATTTCCGGCGTGATCCCTTGCCAATCCGGGTTCCGCAAGGTCATTGTAAGGGAATAAGCCTCACGAGTTTTTTTGATGGATCTGACTGGAAAACTGTTGATTGCGATGCCCGGCATGGGCGATCCGCGCTTTGATCATTCAGTGGTGTACCTGTGTAGCCACGGCGATGACGGCGCGATGGGTCTGATCGTGAACAAACCGTCGGATTTGCGAATCAAGACGCTGCTTGAACAGTTGAACATCGCGTGCCGCATCCCGGTTGTCGGAGAACGCCTCGTGCATTTTGGTGGGCCGGTCGAATTGTCCCGGGGGTTTGTGCTGCACAGCGCGGACTACGATGCAAATCTGCATTCGCTGCACGTGGCCGGCGATTTTAGCATGACGGCGACGCTGGACGTGCTCGAAGATATCGCCTCTGGCAAGGGGCCGCTGAACTCGATGCTGATGCTGGGCTATTCGGGATGGGGGCCGGGACAGCTGGAAGATGAGATCGCGGCCAATGGCTGGTTGACGACCGATGCCACATCGAAACTGGTCTTTGACGTTGCCGACGACGAAAAGTGGGAGGCCGCCTTGGCCACGCTGGGTGTCGATCCGCTGACGCTGTCGGCCAGCGCCGGTCGGGCCTGATCAGGAATTGCGTGGCGCCGCGGCCCGGCGCAGGCGGTCGTTGATGGCCGCCCCCACGCCCTCGGAAGGGATCGGGCTGACGGCAATTGGCCGCCCCGTACCGTCCAGTTCGTGCAGATACGCAAACAGGTTTGCCGCCGCCTCGATCAGGTCGCCCCTGGCGGATAGGTTGCGGTCGCAATCGACACTGCCAAATCCCAGCAGCAACTCGTCCCCGCGCCGCTCGGTGGCGTTCAGCCGGACCGGTGCGTCCGGCGCGTAGTGCGACAGCAACTGCCCCGGAGCGGTCAGCAGATCTCCGGGCTTGTGGCGGGTCAGGCGCGTGCCCAGAACCGTTTCGATCTGTTCCAGTGCCACACCGCCGGGCCGCAGCAAAGCGGGGGTGCCGGCCAAGCCCACGATGGTCGATTCCAACCCGACAGAACAGGGTCCGTCATCCAGTACGGCGGCGATCCGACCGTCCAGACCTGCGCGCACATGCGCCGCAGTGGTCGGGCTGATCCGACCGGAGGGGTTTGCCGATGGGGCAGCGACGGGTCCGTCAACTGCGCTCAGCAATGCGCGCGCGGTTGGGTGTGCCGGGACCCGCACGGCCAGCGTCTCCAGCCCCGCCGTCACCAGTGAGGACACGCCATGCCCCGCGCGCAGCGGCAGCACCAGCGTCAGCGGACCGGGCCAGAACGCAGCCGCCAGTTGTTCGGCATTGTCCGACCACTCGACATAGCGTTTGGCGGCCTCGACCGAGGCGACATGCGCGATAAGCGGGTTGAAACTGGGTCGTCCCTTGGCGGCGTAGATCGCGGCGACTGCCTCGCCGTTGCGGGCGTCGCCGCCCAGCCCGTAGACGGTTTCGGTCGGGAAGGCGACCAGCAGTCCCTGACGCAGCAGGTCGGCCGCGGCTGCAATCCCGGCGGGATCAGCATCCAGATATTGCGTGCTGTTGGGGATCATGGGTGGTGACGCGGCGTTTTGGTTGCTTGCAACAGGGGGACGGATAGGTAATCGAACAAGGTTAGATGAATACCGGCGCGGGCCATGGATTCCAAGCCCGCCATTGCGACCGACACACGATTTCCGGGGGAAACCATGCCATATCGCGCTCCTGTCACTGATTACGAGTTCCTGATGGACAAGGTGGTGGGGTTCAAGGACGTCGCCGCGACCGAGAAATTCGCCGAGGCCACCCCGGACGTGGTCAGCGCCATCCTGACCGAGGCCGGCAAGATGTGCGAAGAGGTAATGGCCCCCCTGCAGCGCCCCGGCGATCTTGAGCCGGCGCGACTGGAAAACGGGGTTTTGCGGACCTCGCCCGGCTATGCCGATGGCTGGAAGGCGATCGCCGAGGGTGGCTGGATCGGCATGAGCGGTGACCCCGAATACGGCGGCATGGGCCTGCCCATGACCGTGACCACCGCCGTCAACGAGATGATGAGCGCCGCCTGTCTGTCGCTGCAGCTGGCCCCGTTGATGAGCCAGGGTCAGATCGAGGCGCTGGAACACCACGCCAGCGAAGAGCTCAAGGCGCTGTACCTGCCCAAACTGATGTCGGGCGAATGGTCGGGCACGATGAACCTGACCGAACCGCAGGCCGGGTCTGACGTCGGCGCGCTGACGTCCAAGGCCGAACCCAACGGCGATGGTACCTATGCGATCACCGGGCAGAAGATCTACATCTCGTGGGGCGACAATGATTTCTGCGAGAATGTCTGCCACCTGGTTCTGGCCCGTCTCCCCGATGGCGCGCCGGGGACCAAGGGGATTTCCCTGTTCCTGGTGCCCAAGTTCATCCCCGATGAAAACGGTAATCCGGGCGTGGCGAATGACCTGAAGGTGGTGTCGTTGGAACACAAGATGGGACTGCATGGCTCGCCCACCTGCGTGATGCAGTATGACGGCGCCAAGGGCTGGCTGGTGGGCCAGGAACACAAGGGCATGGCCGCCATGTTCACGATGATGAACAACGCGCGCCTCGGCGTCGGCGGGCAGGGCGTGGGCGCGGCCGAGGGCTCCTATCAGCACGCGTTGGCCTATGCTCTGGAACGCAAGCAGGGCAAGACGCCTTCGGGCACGATCATCGATCATGCCGATGTGCGCCGGATGCTGATGGACATGCGGGCCGACCTGTTCGCCGCCCGTGCGATCATGCTGGCCAATGCCGCGGCCATCGACATGGCCAAGGCCACCGACAACGCCGACTGGGCCGCGCGGGCGGCCCTGCTGACCCCGATCTGCAAGGCTTTCGGCACCCAGACCGGCATGCGCGTGGCCGAGACCGGCCTGCAGGTGCATGGCGGCATGGGGTATGTCGAGGAAACCGGCGCCGCGCAGTATTACCGCGATGTTCGCGTCACCGCGATCTACGAGGGGACCAACGGCATTCAGGCCATGGACCTTGTCGGCCGCAAGATGATGGACGGGGGCGAAGCCGCCGCCCGCCTGCTGGACGAGATCGAAGATCATGCCGAGCGCGCCCGCGCCACCGTGCCCGAGCTGGCCGGCCCGGTATGGGAGGCGACTGAATCCCTGCGCGAGGCGACCGAGTGGCTGGTGGCGCAAGAGGACATGAACAATCGCTTTGCCGGGGCCGTGGCCTATCTGAACGCCTTTGCCCGCGTGCTGGGTGCGCATTACCACCTGATCGCCGCTTTGGCCGATCCGGATGGTCCGCGCGCCAAGCTGGCGCGGTACTACATCACCGCGCGCCTGCCGGAATACGCGGGCCTGCTGGATCAGGCGCAGATCGGGGCCAAAGACCTGTTCGCGCTCAGCGCCGACGAACTGGCCGCGTGATGGACGGCGCGCGGCCTCCGGCGTTTCGCCATCCCTGGCCCGAGCCGCCCGCGCCCGGACAAGCCACCGAGATCGCCGAGGGCGTGCTTTGGATGCGCCTGCCGCTGCCGATGGCGCTGGACCACGTCAATGTCTACGCGCTGGATGACGGCGATGGCTGGACGGTGATCGACACCGGGATTTCATCGAAAAAGACGCGCGGCCTGTGGTCCGACCTGATGGCCGGGCCGCTTGCGGGCAAGCCGGTGACCCGGGTGGTGGTTACGCATCACCACCCCGACCACGTCGGAAATGCCGGGTGGTTCCAGTCGGAGCACGGCGCCGATCTGGTCTCGAGCCGCACCGCATGGCTGTTTGCGCGAATGCTGACGCTGGACGTGCAGGAGAGCTGGCCGGAAGAGACGCTGGAGTTCTACCGCAGCGCCGGCATGGCCCCCGAGATCCTGGCCAAGCGCATGTCCGAGCGGCCCTTCAATTTTGCCGACACGGTCTATCCGATGCCTCTGGGCTTTGTCCGCATCAAGCAGGGCGACGTGATCCGCATGGGCGGGCGGGACTGGGACGTGCATATGGGCAATGGCCATGCCCCCGAACACGCCACGTTCTGGAGCCGCGACGACAACCTGGTGATCTCGGGCGACCAGATCCTCAGCTCGATCAGCCCGAACCTGGGCGTCTATGCCACCGAGCCGATGGCCGACCCGGTGTCCGACTGGCTGGAGGCCTGCGAGCGCCTGCAAGCGTTGGCGCGGCCTGATCAGGTGGTGCTGCCGGGGCACAAGCTGCCCTTCGTCGGTCTGCCGATCCGCATGAAACAACTGATCGAGAACCATCACAGCGCTCTTGCACGCCTGCTGGACGATCTGGACGCGCCCAAGGCGGCGTCGGATTGTTTCGTGACCCTGTTCAAACGCCCCATCCGCGACGGCGAATACGGGCTTGCGCTGGTCGAGGCGGTTGCGCATCTGAACCATCTTTATCACACTGGAGCCGTGACCCGGGCGCGCCGTGAGGACGGCGCATGGGTGTATCAGCGCAAAGGTTGAAACGATGCAGGACAAGATCGAAACCTCGGCCGAGGCCGCCGAAGCGGCGGCTCTGCCCCGGTGCTATGAGGTTCATGCTGACCCGGACAGCACGTCGGGCACCAAGGATCTGCCCGAACCCCTGCGCCAGCCGGTCGACAGCAAAAGCCCCGCCCAATGGGCGTATGAGCGGCTGATCCTGTACATCCAGAACTTCGAGCAGACCCTCGATGCCGATCACGAGGTCGCCATGGGCTTTACCGGCGGTGACGCCGGGGTGATGCGGATCGAGGGGATGGGATATTTTGACCCCGACGTGATCACCTTCTACGGCTCGGACGGTTCGGGCGCACGCACCCAGCTGGTGCAGCATGTCAGCCAGCTGAACGTCATGTTGCGCGCCCTGCCCAAAACGGTCGAGGACAAGCCCGCCAACCGGATCGGCTTTCGCCTGGCCGCCAAGCTTGAGGAAAGCTGAGCGTCACGCTTGCAATTCACATCTGCGCGGCCTTGAATGAATTCAGCATTCAAAGGGGGCCGGCGTGTCACATTTCTCAACCGTAACAGATGCCTATCGCGGGGCCTGGGTCCGACGCCGGACCTTTGTTCCCATCTATCTGGCGGTGCGTCTGCTGCTCATCGCGCTGATCGCCCCCGGCGTGGCCTTCACCGTGAACCTGGCGGTGATGCTGTCCGATCAAACTGCGCTGACCGATCAGGACATCGCCATGTTCATCCTGTCGCCGGTTGGCTTCGTGGCGGCGGTGGTCATTCTGGGCCTGTTCCTGTTGGCCGAGGTGTTCGTCTTTTCGGTCATGGCCGGATCGCTCAGGATGGGCGAGGGCGACCCGTGGCGGGCCGGCGGGTCGGCGCTGCGGTTGATCCTATCGCGCATGCCGACGCTGTTTTCCTTCGCGGTGCGCTTCATTTTGCGGGTTCTTGTCCTGGCGGTGCCTTTCGTGGCGGTCGCGGGCCTGATCGCGTGGTGGACGCTGACCGAATACGACATCAACTACTATCTGACCTTCCATCCGCCCGCGTTCCAGGTGGCCGTCGCGCTGATCGGGTTCGTGGTGCTGGCCTTGGCCTGGGTGCTGATCCGCCGCCTGTCGGCCTGGGCTCTGGCCCTGCATCTGGTGCTGTTCGAGGAGATTGCGCCCTCGGACACCTTTGCCGAAAGCGCCCGGCGAATGGAAGGCAAACGCGGCCGGTTGAAGATCGACCTGGCGCTGTGGCTGGTCGTACGTCTGGCGATTGCTGCGCTGATTGCTGCCGTGGCCAGCCTGTTGTTCCACCTTGTACCTCTCGAACAGGGCACGAACCTGCGGGTTGCCCTGACGCTCAGCCTGCTGGTGGCCGGGCTGTGGTCTCTGGCCGGATTGGTGCTGGCGGCGGTGGCGTCGGGCGCGCTGGCGGTTCTGCTGGATGCATTTTTTGAGCCCCGGGCGGCAGAGCTTCCTCACCCCGAGGCCGGAAACCTGCGCGCCCCGGTTCTGGTGACCGTCGCCGCGGCCGTTGTGGCCCTGTTGGCCGGGATCTGGTTCAGCCAGGACGTGCTGGACCAGATTTCGGCACCCGATCATGCTGACGTAATCGGCCACCGGGGCGCTGCGGCGCTGCGGCCGGAAAACACGATGGCTGCGGTGTTGAAAGCCATTGAGGACGGTGCCGACTGGGTCGAGATCGACGTTCAGGAAAGCGCCGACGGCGAGGTGATCGTGGCCCATGACAGCGACTTCATGAAGCTGGGCGGGGTCAATATGAAGGTCTGGGATGCCACGATGGAGGATGTGGCGCAGATCGACATCGGCAGCTGGTTCGACCCCGAATATGCCGATCAGCGTACCCCGACCCTGCGCGAGGTTCTGGAGGCCGCGAAGGGCAAATCCAAGGTCATTATCGAACTTAAATACTATGGTCATGACGTGGATCTGGAAAACCGCGTGGCCGCCATCGTCGAAGAGTTTGGGATGGAGCAGGACATCGCCACGATGTCGCTCAAATACCCGGCGGTGCAGAAGATGAAAGCGTTGCGCCCGGACTGGCGCGCCGGCGTTCTGGCTGCCACGGCGGTGGGCGATCTGACCGGGCTGGAGGGCGATTTCGTCGCGGTGAATGCCGGGCTGGTCACGCCCGGGTTGATCCGCTCGGTCCATGACGCGGGCAAGGATATCTATGTCTGGACGGTGAATGACCCGCTGCAGATGTCGTCGATGGCCTCGATGGGTGTCGACGGTCTGATCACCGACCGCCCCGCAATGGCGCGTGAAGTGCTACGTGTCCGCGCCGAGATGGAGCCGGGCGAGCGGCTGCTGCTGTGGTTGGCCACGACCTTCGGCCTGTCGGTCGATACCGAGGCGATGCGCGATGCAAGCCCCTAGCTTCGGTCTTTTGCTTGCCTGCCTTGCCGGGTCGGGTTCGGCGCAGGATCTGATGCGCGGCGTCGAGATGCCCGCGCATCGGGCTTTGATCGCGCAATCGGTTGGGCAACCATTGAGCGCGTTTGAAACCGATGGCTGCTCGGGCGGCATGTCGTCCAGCTGGCGGCTGGTGGCAGAGACCTTTCCCAGATTTCGCGCGGTTTACGAAAGCCATCCGCCGTGGGAATCCTGCTGCGTGACTCATGATCGCGCGTATCACACCGCCGGGGGCGCCACGTCCGCCGACGCCAGTTTCGACGCCCGGCTGGAGGCTGACCGCGCCCTGCGCGCCTGCGTCAAGGAATTCGGGGCCGTGCATGCGCAGGACTATGCCACGCAATACGATATGACGCCCGAGCAGGTGACGTCGGCCATGTCGATCACCGCCGAGGCGATGTTCATGGCCGTCCGATTCGGAGGTGGTCCCTGCACCGGCCTGCCGTGGCGGTGGGGCTTCGGGTATCCCGGCTGCTCGGTTTTTGCCACCGATGAGGCTGCGGCCGACTGAACTCGGGCACCTGCGCGCGATTGACGTCGTGACAGGCCGGAAAATATGATTTATCCAAACCGGCAAACACGCGAATTGGGAATCTTTCGAAATGGCTGAACACAAGCACGGCGAGATGGACATCACCGTCCAGACCAAAACCTTCAACGGGTTCATCAAATTCACCACCTACAGCGTCGTGGTGATCTGCTTCATTGCCCTGTTTCTTGCGATCTTTGGGGCATAAGCCGGACTGACGGGTCATGTTTCGCATCTTGATTGCCTGCCTGCTGGCAGTAACCGTCGCAGGCTGTGCCACGTCGCAGCGCCCTCAGGCCGACCAGTCCGAGATCGTTGCGCGATCCTACCGTGACCCGGGCCCCTCAACGCTGACCCTGTACACGATGATCAACACGCGTACGGGGTCTGGCGCGCATACCTCGCTGATGATCAGCGCCGGTGAGCGGGTAATTTTCGACCCCGCCGGGTCGTTCCGCGCCGACGTGGTGCCGATCAAGGATGACGTGCTGTATGGCATCACCCCGGCGGTCGAGCGTGCCTATCGCAGCTCGCACGCACGCGAAACGCATTATGCGCGCATCCAGACCATCCAGGTGACCCCCCAGCAGGCCGAGATCGCCTATCAGCTGGCCAAGCAGTCCGGACCGGTTCCGGGCGCCTACTGCGCCAACTCGACTGCTCGGCTGCTGCAGCAGGTTCCCGGGTTCGAGCAGATCCAGACCACCTTCTACCCGGTCAAGTTGTCCGATCAGTTCGGGCAGATTCCGGGGGTCGTCACGACCGAATATCGTGAAAACGACAGCGCCGATCTGCAGGCGGGGCTGGCGGCCAACAACGCCGCGCTCAACCAGCTGGAAGCGGCTTCAACCAACTAGGTACAGCAGACCATACAGCGTGCCGGCCCCGGCAAAGATGGCGGCCAGCACGTTCTTGGTGATCAACCCGACGCTCAGGGCAACCACGGCCGAGGCCATGCGCGGTAGGTCCGGCTGGCCCTCGGTGGCCGTGGGCCACATGACCAGAGGGGCAATCAGGGCCGGCAGGATGGCCACCGCCGTATAGCGCAGATGCCGCAGCAACCATGGCGGCAACGGGCGGTCTCCGACAAAGCCGATGAACACGAAGCGCAGGGCATAGCTTCCGATCGCCAGCCCGACGATGATCGTCCAGACCGTTGTCTGATCGGGGGTGGTCATGACGCTACCTTTCTGCGTTCCAGCATCACTTCGGCCTGCGCACCGGCCATCATGCCCGCGCAGCCCGCGATCAGCAGGCCAAGATTGTAGGGGATTGTCACGCATAGCAGCGACACGAGGATGGCGACCAGAGCCGCGACCACATGGGCCGGAGTGCGCATCATCGGGCCGATCATGGCCAGAAAGGTGATTGGCAGCGCGAAGTCCAGTGCCCAGCTATCCGGGATCTGCGTTCCCAGGTAGGCCCCAATAAAGGTGGCCAGTACCCACATGGGCACCAGAGGCGAAACCGACCCCATGAAATAGGTCATACGCTGCGGAACCGACATGTCCGGTTCCTTTTCGAACTGGACGATCGAGCAGGCATAGGATTGGTCGACCGTAAGATAGGCGGCAAAGGCCCGTTGCCACAGGGGCGCCGCGCCCAGATAAGGCGTCAACGACGCCGAATACATGGCCATCCGCAGGTTCACGGCCAGTGCCGAAACCAGAATGATGGCCGTGGGTGTGCCGTCCTGCAGCAGTTGAAGCGATGCAAACTGCGCGGCCCCCGCAAAGACGGCTGCGGTGAACACCATGGTCTGCAGAATGCTCAGGCCCGCCTCGGTCGCGAAGACGCCGAACAGGGTGCCGAAGGGCACCGCCACGAAGATGAACGGAGTCCCGTCGCGAAAACCCCGCCAATAGTATGACTTGGATGTGGAGGTTGCCATGGCTAGATCCTATGGTGGTCTGCGCAGCAGTAGCGGGTCAGAGAGAGGGTTGCAATTGGCCACCGAAGTCGATCTGTCGGAATACATCATCGCCCCCGATCCCGGCGCGGCGCGGTTGACCCGCGCGGTCGAGGGGGTGGACCAGAACGGCGCGATCAGTCGCATCTCGGTTGTCGAAGAACGCCCGCTGACGATCTTCCTCAATTCGCAAGAGATCGTGACGGCGATGACCATCGGCGACTACCCTGAATATCTGGCTCTGGGCTTTTTGCGCAACCAGGGCATGTTGCGCCCTGATGACGAGATCACACGAGTCGATTACGATGACGATCTGGAAACCGTGGTGGTGCGCACCGCCCGCGAAACCTCGTACGAGGACAAGCTGAAGAAAAAGACCCGCACCAGCGGCTGCGCGGTGGGCACGGTGTTCGGCGACATGATGGAGGGGCTGGAGGGCGTGCGCCTGCCACAGGTTCAGGTGCGCACCTCGTGGCTGTATGATCTGGCGGCCAAGATCAACCGCACGCCGTCGCTGTACCTGCAGGCCGGGGCGATCCACGGCACGGTTCTGTGCCATCAGAGCCGCCCGCTGGTCTATATGGAGGACGTGGGCCGCCACAACGCGGTGGACAAGATCGCCGGCTGGATGCTGTCCGAAGGCGAGACGGCCGGCGACAAGATCCTGTACACCACCGGGCGGCTGACCTCGGAAATGGTGATCAAGACGGCGATGATGGGCATCCCGGTTCTGGCCTCGCGGTCGGGCTTCACCGCGTGGGGCGTCGAAATCGCGCGCGAGGTCGGCCTGACCCTGATCGGCCGGATGCGCGGCCAACGTTTCGTCTGCCTGTCTGGCGAGGACCGGCTGCTGCGCGACGTGGACCCGGCCACCGTGCCGGTCGAGGACCGGAAGCACCGAAGGAAAAGTGCGGGATGATTGAAATGCTCGCAAGGCTTGAAGAGTTGCTGGTCCTCCCGGTTTTGTGCGTCGCAACCCTCTATTCCATAAAGTTCCAACATGCGGATGAGCTGGCGATGGATATGGCGCTGGCGACCTATCCCGACGACGTACTGGATCAGCTCGAATGGGGCGCTTTGGCCGATTTGATAGCAGCTTCGCGTACTCTGTGTAGCTCGTCGCGGCGGAAGTCCACGCGTCTGCGTGTCTTGTTTTGGGGACTTCCCGCGTTGAAAGGGCTGGATAGGCCGAGCCTGACCGCAGCGCGGCGATACCGGCTTAACAGCGCGGGCATATTCCTCTCGGTATGTTTGATCGCTGGCACTTGGTCTTTCTGGTTGGTTGGTCTTCTGGCTTTGTTTGTTGTCGTCCTTTTTGTACGAACACCGAACTGGCCCAAGCCGAAAGGATTGACCACATGACCAAACCACTGGGCGTCATACTGGCCGGAGGTCTGGCCACGCGGATGGGCGGCGGCGACAAGGGGTTGCTGCACCTGGGCGGGCAAAGCCTGTTGGCGCATGTGATCGACCGGCTGGCGCCGCAGGTGGCCGGGCTGGCGCTGAACGCCAACGGCGATCCGGCGCGGTTTGCCGATCTTGGCCTGCCGGTCCTGCCGGACACTATTGCGGGTTACGCCGGGCCGTTGGCGGGCGTTCTGGCCGGGTTGGATTGGGCGGCGGGGCAGGGTGCTGATTGCATCGTCACCGCTGCTGCCGACACGCCGTTCTTCCCGCGCGATCTGGTCGATCGGCTGCTGCAGGCGGCGCAGGGGCAGGCTCATCCGCTGGTTCTGGCCACCACGCCGCGCACCGGTGAAGAGGCGCTGAAATCGGGCGGTGGCCGCCGGGTCAATCGGCACCCGACCTTTGGCCTGTGGCCCGTGGCGCTGCGCGACGATCTGCGCGCGGCCTTGACGGACGGGTTGCGCAAGGTGGTTCTGTGGACCGACCGCCATGGAGGGCGCGAGGCGCTGTTTCCGGCCGACCCGTTCGATCCGTTCTTCAACGTCAACACGCCCGAAGATCTGATCCGGGCGCAGAAACTGTTGGAGCAGGCATGAAGGTCTACGGCGTTACCGGCTGGAAAAATACGGGCAAGACCGGGTTGGTCGAACGGCTGGTGGCCGAGATCACCTGGCGCGGGTTCAGTGTCTCGACCGTCAAACACGCCCACCACGCGGTTGACGTGGACCAACCGGGCACCGACAGCCACCGCCACCGAACCGCAGGGGCGTCCGAGGTTCTGCTGGCGTCCAGCCGCCGCATCGCCGTGATGCAAGAGCTGCGCGGCGCGCCCGAGCCGCCGTTGACCGACCTTCTGGCGCGTCTGTCCCCGGTCGATCTGGTGTTGGTCGAAGGGTACAAGCGCGCGCGCCACCCCAAGGTCGAGGCCTTTCGCGCCCAGCCCGGAAACCCGCTGATTGCCGTTGACGATCCGACGGTCCGCGCGGTGGCCAGCGACACGCCGCTGGATCTGGACCGTCCGGTTTTTGACTTGAACGACACGCCTTCCATTGCCGATTTCATCCTGGCCGAGGTCGGCTTGGGGCCGCGGCCCAGCCCCTGACCATGCCCGAGGACCGGACCATGCCGAATATTGCGCCTCCACCGCTGAAAAACGACTGTTTCGCATTGCCGCCGGGGGTCGAATGGACCCCGGTCGATGACGCGCTGGCCCTGTTGCGCGACCAATTGCACCCGGTGGCCGGCGTCGAGACCTTGCCCGTTGGTCAAGCCTGCGGGTGCGTTCTGGCGCAGGACGTGATCGCGCAACGGTCGAATCCGCCGCTGCCCAACACGGCGGTGGACGGGTACGGTTTTGCCGGTGGTCGGCCCGAGGGCCCGCATGTCCTGCCGCTGGCCGAGGGGCGCGCGGCGGCGGGTGTACCCTTTGCGGGGGCCGTGCCGGAGGGGCAGGCGCTGCGCGTTCTGACCGGCGCGCCGCTGCCCGAGGGCGTGGATACCGTCATTCTGGAAGAGGACGTGACCGTGCAAGACGGCCACATCGCCTTCAACGGGCCTTTGAAGGCCGGCGCCAATACGCGCAAGGCGGGCGAAGACGTGCAGGCCGGCGCCTTGGCTTTGCCTGCCGGGCGACGCCTGACACCCGCCGATCTGGCGCTGCTGTCGGCGGTGGGCGTGGCCGAGGTCCCGGTCCGCAGCCCCTTGCGTGTGGGGGTTCTGTCCACCGGCGATGAATTGCGTGATCCGGGTCAGGCCGCGGGGCCGGGTCAGATCTATGATGCAAACCGCCCGATGCTGCTGTCGATGCTGCAACGGATGGGCTTTGTGCCGGTCGATCTGGGCCGCGTGGGCGACGACCGGGCCGTGCTGCGGGACCGGCTGGACCAGGCCGCGCAACAGACCGACGCGATCCTGACCAGCGGCGGCGCTTCGGCGGGGGACGAGGATCATGTCTCGGCCCTGCTTCGCGCGACGGGGGCCTTGCAGGAATGGCGCATAGCGCTGAAACCGGGCCGCCCGCTGGCGCTGGGCCTGTGGCAGGGCACGCCGGTGTTCGGCCTGCCGGGCAATCCGGTGGCGGCGATGGTCTGCACTCTGATCTTTGCCCGGCCCGCGCTGGGGTTGATGGCGGGCGAGGGGTGGCAGCAGCCACAGGGCTTTGACCTGCCCGCCGGGTTCGCCAAGCGCAAGAAATCGGGCCGCCGCGAATACCTGCGCGCCCGGGTCCGCGACAGCCGGGTCGAGGTGTTCCACTCGGAAGGGTCGGGTCGCATCAGCGGGCTCAGCTGGGCCGAAGGGCTGGTCGAACTGCCGGACGGTCCACTGGACATCCAGCCGGGAGACCCGGTTCGCTTCATACCCTATGGCAGTTTCGGCCTGTGACGGTTTCGGTCTCGCGCGGGTTTTCCCCCGATGAGCGCGCGCGGGCAGCAGAGCTGTTCTGGCAGGCGTTCTCGGGCAAACTATCGCGCGTCATGGGTCCGGACGCGCGCGGGCTGGCCTTTTTCGAACGGGTGCTGAACCCAGAATTCGCCCTGGTGGCTCGGGATGCGGATGGGCGGATGCTGGGGCTGGCCGGGTACAAGACCTGCGACGGTGGGCTGACGCAGGGCGGGCTGGCGGATCTGGCCCGGGTCTATGGCTGGTTCGGCGCCCTATGGCGGGGCCTGATCCTGAGCGTTCTGGAGCGCGACCTGAAGCCGGGCGTGTTCCAGATGGATGGCATATGCGTGGCAGCCGAGGCGCGCGGCCAGGGTGTCGGGACCCTATTGCTGCGGGCGATCAAGGAGGAAGCGCAGAGGCTGGGCATGCACGAGGTGCAACTGGACGTGATCAACACCAACCCGCGCGCGCGGACCCTGTACGAGCGCGAAGGGTTTCAGGCGATCGGGCAGGATTATACTGGCCCGTTCAAGCATCTGTTCGGATTCAGTTCGGCTACGAAAATGCGGTGGGTCGTGCCGGACGGTGGCTAGTCGAAGGTCCCGGCCACCCGGCCCAGCAGCATGAAGGCGCGCGCCGTGCGCGTGTCGCCCAAGGCGGTCAGGTCGGCGTCGCTGGCCACAGGTTCGAACTCGACGATCATGGTGTCGAAACGGCGCAGGAAGTGATGCACCGCATCGCGAAAGATCGGGTCTTGCTTCATCCGCGCCGAGGTCAGCGCCAGGCACGACCGGTCGCGGATGCCGCCCAAAGCAGCGACCGCACGCCCGCGTTCGCCCTTGGCGAACTGGCGCCAGACCTCGGGGCGGGCCATGTCCGGACGCAGGTCGTCCATGTAGATGCCTTCCTGGCTGAGCAGAGTCAGCACGTCCTCGGCGGCCTGCACCAGTTGCGCGGTCTTGCGGTCCTTCATCGCGCGGCGCAGGGCGTTGAAGCCTTCGGTATCCTCGGCGGTTTCGGGAAAGTTCAGCGCGCGGATGAAAATGTCGGTGGGCAGAGGAGTCGTGATCTCTTCGGCCGGAGTGCCCAGTTCCAATGAGGTCTGGCCCGAGGGTGCCGCAGGTCTTGCCAGCGGCGCAAGATCCCGCCGCTTGCTGGAGAACGTGGCCAGCGTGCTTTGGGCGTGCCGGGCGGCCGCGGCGATTTCATCCAGTTTCCGGGCCACCGCGGGTTCGTAGGTGCTGGCCGACCGCTGTTGCTGCGATACATAGGCCTGCCGGATCGCGTCGATCGCGGTCTGCAGCCGGGCGCTTTCTTCGCGCATGATGCGGCTGGCGCGCATGGCCAGCGCCGCGACCCAGATCATCGCGACCGGCATGAACACCGCCAGCAGCATCACGATGAAACTGCCGGCCTGCGTCTGCTCGGGCAGCACAAGAAAGGCTACGGCCACCACCAGCCAGATCAGGCTGAGGGCCGCGGCCGCAATCTCGATCCCGGTGACGCTGGGGCGGCCCGGACGGTCATAGATGCCCAGCCAGGTGGGGCGTTTGCTGTCCGGATCAGGGTCTTGGCCCGACATGGCGCGCTCCGATCAGGCGTAGTGGATGCTCAGCACTTCGTACGAGCGCACGCCGCCGGGGGTGCGCACCTCGACGCTGTCGCCTTCTTCCTTGCCGATCAGGGCGCGGGCGATGGGCGATTTGATGTTCAGCAGGCCCTTTTCGATATTGGCCTCATGCTCGCCCACGATCTGCCAGGTCTTTTCCTCGTCGGTGTCCTCGTCCACCAAGGTGACCTTGGCGCCGAACTTGATCGCGCCGGACAGTTTGGTCGGGTCGATCACCTCGGCCAGCGACAGAACGCCTTCCAGTTCCTTGATGCGGCCTTCGATGAAGCCCTGCTTTTCGCGGGCCGAGTGATATTCGGCGTTTTCCTTCAAGTCGCCCAGTTCGCGCGCCGAGGCGATGGCCTCGATGATGGCGGGGCGTTCAACGGACTTGAGTTGCTTGAGCTCTGCCTCGAGCGCGGCAAAGCCCGCGGGCGTCATGGGGATCTTTTCCATATCTTCTTTTTTCCACGCACAAATTGAGTCGCCCCGCCGCATGAGACCAGCGTCGGGGCGAAAGATGGGTTGGCAATTACCTGACCCAAATATGGCGTGAAATGCAAGAGGCCAAGGGGTTTGGCCCCTGCAATCCGCAACTTAACGCCGTCGGGGCGGTGGGGGTTTCCGATTGTGCCGATGCCCCAGCAGATCCCCGCGTTTCCAGCGATGCGCCTCGGCGCCGAACCAGAGCATCTCAATCATATTGAACCACCTCGAATTCGATGCCGTTGTCATCGTCGAAATAGAACCGGCGGCCGGGTTCATAGTCGGCGTGGTTGTGCGGCTCGAACCCGGCGGCGCGGACCTTGGCTTCGGTCGCGTCGATGTCCTCGACCAGCACGCCCACATGGTTCAGCCCGCCGACGATGTCATAGCTGCTTTCACCCGACGGTTTCGGGTCGGCCGGGGCGTAAAGCGCCAGATAGGTATGCGCGCTGCCCACATGCACGGTATAGCCGCCCGCGATGGCCGGGCCTTCCCAGCGTGTCTTCCATCCGAATACGTCCTGCATCCAGGCGGCGGTCGCCTGCGGGTTGCGGACGGTGAAGTTCGTGTGTTCCAGCGTCGCCATCATGGGGTCTCCTTTTCATGTACAGGCTTGTTTCGACTCACCGTAATTCCTAAACCTAACTTTAGCTCAAGATATTTTTCCAGGAGGAGATCATGCCCGCATCCGAAGGCCTTTCCATCGGCGCATTGGCACGCCGCACGGGGTTGGCGGTATCCGCCATCCGCTACTACGAGGCGCAGGGGCTGATTTCCCCCTGGCGCAATCCGGGCGGTCAGCGGCGGTATCAGCGCGCCGACATCCGTCGGCTGAGTTTCGTGATGATCGCCCAGCAGTTCGGTCTGACCCTGCCCGAAATCCGCGAGGTTCTGGCCGGGCTGCCCGACAACCGCACGCCCACGCCGGCGGATTGGAAAAAGATCAGCGTCGGCCTGCGCGCGCATCTGGACCAGCGAATCGATACTCTGCTGCGTCTGCGCGACAATCTGGACGGCTGCATCGGCTGTGGCTGTCTGAGCCTTCCGAAATGCGCGCTCTACAACCCCGACGACCGGGCCAAGGCGCATGGTAGCGGTCCCAGGTACCTGATGGGTGACGCGCCCGAGGGCTGATCTGCCGCATTGCAGCAATGTTACGCCGTGTTTTGATTGACCAAGGTCTTTTCCAGCAGGTAATCAGCCGGGAAACAAAATTTCGCCGAGCCCGCGCCCCAGGCGCCAATTCGGATAGTTAGCGGAGGAGCCCACGATGGCCGAAATTGAACGCGAAGCGATGGAATACGACGTGGTGATCGTGGGCGCAGGCCCGGCGGGCCTGTCGGCGGCCATTCGTCTGAAACAGCTGGACGCCGACCTGAACGTGGTCGTGCTGGAAAAGGGCTCGGAAGTGGGCGCGCATATCCTGTCGGGCGCGGTGCTGGACCCGTGCGGTCTGGATGCGCTGATCCCCGACTGGAAGGAAAAGGGCGCGCCGCTGAACGTGCCGGTGCGCGAAGACAACTTCTATATGCTGGGCGAGGCCGGCAAGCTGCGCATCCCAAACTGGCCGATGCCGCCGCTGATGAACAACCACGGCAACTACATCGTCTCGATGGGCAATGTCTGCCGCTGGATGGCCGAACAGGCCGAGGAGCTGGGCGTGGAAATCTTCCCCGGCATGGCCTGTTCCGAACTGGTCTATGGCGACAATGGCGAGGTCAAGGGTGTCGTGGCAGGTGTCTTCGGGCTGGAACCCGACGGGTCCTATGGCCCCAACACCGAGCCGGGCATGGAACTGCACGGCAAATACGTCTTCCTGTCGGAAGGGGTGCGCGGGTCGTTGTCCAAGGAAGTGATCGCGAAATACGACCTGTCCGCCGGGAAAGAGCCGCAGAAATACGGCATCGGCATGAAGGAAATCTGGGAGATCGACCCCGCCAAGCACAAGGAAGGCAGCGTCACCCACACGATGGGCTGGCCGCTGGGCGGAAACGCCGGGGGCGGGTCGTTCATCTATCACCTGGAAAACAACCAGGTCTATGTGGGATTCGTGGTGCACCTGAACTACAAGAACCCGCACCTGTTCCCCTACATGGAATTCCAGCGGTTCAAGCACCACCCGGTGGTGGCCGACCTGCTGAAAGGCGGCAAGCGTGTGGCCTATGGCGCCCGCGCGATCACCGAGGGCGGATATCAGTCGATGCCGAAGCTGGTGGCGCCGGGCGTGGCGCTGCTGGGCTGTTCGGCGGGCATGGTCAACGTGCCGCGCATCAAGGGCAACCACAACGCGATGCTGTCGGGCAAGGCAGCGGCCGAGGCCGCGTTCGAGGCCATCAAGGCCGACCGGTCGGGCGACGAACTGTCCGCCTATGAAGACGAGGTGCGCAACGGTGCGATCGGCCGCGACCTCAAGAAGGTTCGCAACGTCAAGCCGCTGTGGTCGAAATACGGCCTGACCGCTTCGCTGGTGCTGGGCGGTATGGACATGTGGACCAACACGCTGGGCTTCTCGCTGCTGGGGACGCTGGGCCATGGCAAGAACGACGCCGAGGCGACCGAGGATGCCAGCCAGCACACCCCTATCGACTATCCGAAGCCCGATGGCACGCTGTCTTTCGATCGTCTGACCAACGTGGCGTTCTCGTTCACCAACCATGAAGAAAGCCAGCCCTGTCACCTGAAGCTGACCGACCCCGAGATTCCGGTTAAGGTCAACCTGCCCAAGTTTGATGAACCGGCGCAGCGGTATTGCCCGGCGGGCGTGTACGAAGTGGTGAAGGACGAGGCCGAGCCTCGATTCGTGATCAACTTCCAGAACTGCGTCCACTGCAAGACCTGTGACATCAAGGATCCCAGCCAGAACATCACGTGGACCACGCCGCAGGGTGGGGACGGACCGAACTACCCCAACATGTAGGCAAAAACCCGGGCAATGGCGGGGCCGTGAACGCTCGGCCATTGCCTCTGGCGGGCCAAGGCCCTAGCTTATCCTGCAATCGTAGGCAGACAAGGCAGGTATTAGGTGGTTTCACTGGTTCGTCGCACGGCGCTGGCCGTGTTTCTTGCGACAGCAGCTGTCGTTCCGGTTCACGCGGATTCCGGCGCGGGATCCTATCTGGCTGGACGCCAAGCCATCTATGAAAGCGACTACAAGGCTGCCGAGGAGTACTACTCCAAGGCCCTGATTTTCGATCCGGGCAACACCAAGCTCAAGGAAAGCGTGCTACTTGCGCGCGTGGCTCTTGGCGATGTGGAACGCGCACTGCCCATCGCCGAGGACATGGAGGCAAACGAGCAACCCAACCAGGCCGCGCGCATGGTTGTTTCCGCCAAACTGGTATCTGACGGAAAGTTCGACGAATTGCTGGCCCGTGACCCGGAAAACCAGGGCGTTGGCCCGCTGGTCGATGGGTTGATGACGGCCTGGGCGCATCTGGGCAAGGGCGAAATGACCAAGGCGATGGCGCAGTTCGATGAGGTCGCCCAGCAGGACGGTCTGCGGGAATTCGCGCTGTATCACAAGGCGCTGGCGCTGGCGTCGGTTGGCGATTTCGAAGGGGCCGAGGCGATCTTTGCGGCCGACGACAGTATCGTTGCGCGATTCTCGCGACGTGCAGCGCTGGCGCGGGTCGAAGTGTTGTCGCAGCTCAACCGCAACGACGAAGCTCTGCAATTCCTTGAAAACGTGTTTGCGGCGGGCAGCGATCCGTCGATCGAGACCTACGTGGACACGCTCAGCGCCGGTGGCACCTTGCCTTTCACCCATGTCGGATCGGCCACCGAAGGCGTAGCCGAGGTCTTTTTCTCGGTCGGGGCGGCGTTGAACACCGAGGCCGCACATGACTATGTGCTGCTCTACGCGCGGATCGCGACTTACCTCCGGCCCGATCACATCGATGCGATCCTGCTGAGCGCGGAACTGCTTGAGCAGTTGAGCCAGTACGACCTGGCCGCCGAAGCCTATCGAAAGGTTCCCACGGATAGCAGCGATTTCCACGCAGCCGAGCTGGGGCGTGCCGAAATTCTGGCTCAGTCGGGGAAACCGGATGCGGCGATCGAAGTGCTGGAAAATCTGGCGGCCCGGCAGCCCAACCTGCCCAGTGTCCATGTCGCCTTGGCCGATCTGCAGCGGCGCCAGGAAAACTACGCCGCAGCTGTAACCTCGTATGACCGGGCCATCGAACTGACCGAAACCGGTTCAGGTGGCAACTGGTTCCTGCATTACGCCCGCGGCATCTGCCACGAACGTCTCAAGGCCTGGGACAGGGCCGAGGCAGATTTCAGGCGTGCCCTGGAGTTGAATCCGGATCAGCCGCAGGTTTTGAACTATCTCGGGTACTCGCTGGTCGAGCGGCAGGAAAAACTGGAAGAGGCGCTGGAAATGATCGAGCGCGCCGTCGCGATCCAGCCTGACAGCGGCTATATCGTCGACAGCTTGGGTTGGGTCCTGTTTCGCTTGGGCCGGTACGACGAGGCGGTCGAGCATATGGAGCGCGCCGTCGAACTGATGGCCGTGGACCCGGTGGTCAACGACCACTTGGGCGACGTCTACTGGGCCGTCGGGCGCACCCGTGAGGCCGATTTCCAATGGCGCCGCGCGTTGTCCTTCATCGATCCCGAAGACACCGATGGCGAGGCCGACCCCGATCGGATCCGTCGCAAACTCGAGGTCGGGCTGGACGCGGTACTGGCCGAGGAAGGCGCGGCCCCCCTGAAGGTCGCCAATGGCGACTGAGGCCTTTGCGCCCGCGAAGATCAACCTTTCCCTGCATGTGACCGGACGGCGGGCCGACGGATACCATCTGCTGGACTCGCTGGTCGCCTTTACCGATGTGGGAGACACGTTGGTTCTGTCACCCGGGCCCGAGATTCGCCTGACCGTGACCGGCCCCCATTCCGCCGGGGTGCCGACCGACGACCGCAACCTCGTCTGGCGGGCCGCTCGGGCGATGGGATGGAGCGGGCAAATCCAGTTGGACAAGGTTCTGCCGCATGGCGGGGGAATCGGCGGCGGCTCATCGGATGCGGCTGCGACTTTGCGGGCCATCGCCGGGCAAGACGCGGAGGTCCCGCTGGAAACGGCTTTGGCACTGGGCGCGGATGTTCCTGTTTGTGTACTGGGCAGAGCCGCACGGATGCGGGGCATTGGTGACCGTGTCGCCCCGGTTGCATTGCCCGCTTTGCCCGCATTGCTGGTCAATCCGGGTGTTCCGGTTCCGACGGGGCCGGTGTTCAATGCGCTGGCTTCGCGCGACAATCCGAGGATGCCGGATGAGATCCCGGCATTCGAAACGCCAGAGGCCTGCGCTGACTGGCTGGCCGGGCAACGCAATGATTTGCAGGAAGCGGCAATTGGCTTGGCGCCCCAAATTTCAGACGTGTTGCAGGCGCTGGGTGAAACGCGGGACGTTCTGCTGGTGCGCATGTCGGGGTCGGGTTCGACCTGCTTTGCGCTGTACCCGTCCATGAAGGCCGCACATTTTGCGGCCTACGAGATTGGTGTTTCCCAGCCGGACTGGTGGTGTCGCGCCAGCGTACTCAGCTGAGGCGGGACACAACGTAATCGGCCAGATCGCCGAGCAGGTCGCGCAACTCGTGATCGGGCAGCGCGGTCAGAGCGGTTTTGGCCTTGGCTGCCCAGGCCAGAGCGTCCGTCCGGGTCTCCTCCAGGGTGCCGTATTTCCGCATGAGGTTCAGGGCCAGGTCCAGGTCTCCATCCTGTTGCCGACCCTTCTCGATCGTGCGCTCCCAGAACGCACGCTCGTCGGGTGTGGCCTGGGCCACGGCTTTGATCACCGGGAGGGTCAGCTTGCGCTCGCGGAAGTCGTCGCCCACGTTCTTTCCGGTGGTCTTGCTGTCGCCCTGATAGTCCAGCAGGTCGTCGGCGATCTGGAAGGCGATGCCCAACGCGTCGCCATAGGCGAACAGCGCCCGGACCTGTTCCTCGGACGCACCGGCGATCACGCCGCCCACCTCGGTCGCAGCGGAGAACAGCGCCGCGGTCTTTCCGCGCACGACCTGCAGATACACGCTCTCGTCGGTACGCAGGTCGGTGGCCGCGGTCATCTGCAGCACCTCGCCCTCGGCAATGGTGGCCGAGGCATTGGCCAGAATGTCCAGAACCCGCAAAGATCCGGTTTCCACCATCAACTGGAAACTGCGCGAAAACAGATAGTCGCCGACCAGCACGCTGGACTTGTTGTCCCACAGGAGGTTGGCAGTAGGCCGGCCCCGCCGCTGCGCGCTTTCGTCCACGACGTCGTCATGCAAAAGCGTGGCGGTGTGGATGAATTCGACCGTGGCGGCCAAACGGATGTGATGATCGCCGCCATAGCCGAACAGCCGCGCGGCGGCCAGTGTCAGCATCGGGCGCAGGCGCTTGCCGCCCGCTTCGACCAGATGCGCGGTGACTTCGGGGATGCGGGGCGCGTGTTCCGAGGCCATGCGGGTGCGGATCAGAGTGTTTACCGCCTCCATTTCGCCGGCCAAAATCTCGGCCAGTCGCTCATGCGGTTTCGAGATCGTGCTGATCGTCATCACACTCCTGATACAAGGCTCGACTTTCGTCCTGCCTTGCCCTTACATCCATCCCCATGAAAGAACTTCTGCGCAGCACCGATCCGACCATCATCGCCTTTGCATCCGCTCTTCTTGAGGGCGAGGATATAGACTGCTTTGAGATGGACGTAAATATGAGCGTCCTCGAGGGATGCATCGGAATCTTTCCGCGCCGCCTCATGGTTCGGACCGATGACCTCGAGCGGGCAGAGCGGGTGATGCGTGACAATGACATACCGCTGGGAAAATGACCGGGTTTCCTGACAGCGCGCTGACTTGCAACGACTTTCTGGGTGGCCGCCTAAAGCTGTGGCAGCCGCGAGACGGTTATCGCGCCGGTGTCGATCCGGTGCTGCTTGCTGCCGCAGTTCCGGCCAAAGCCGGGCAGTCGGTGCTGGAGCTGGGCTGCGGGGCGGGTGCTGCGGTTCTTTGTCTCGCGACCCGCGTACCCGGTCTGCGCTCGACCGGGATCGAGCTTCAGGCCGACTATGCCGATCTGGCCGCAAGAAACGCGCAATGCAACGAGATTGATCTGTCCGTTCACGTGGCCGACCTGTCCAATATGCCGACGGATCTGCGTCAGCAGCACTTCGACCACGTGATCGCAAACCCGCCCTATTATCGGCCCGGTGCACATAGCGCGGCCGTCGATGCTGGTCGGCGAACGGCGCTGAGCGAGCAGACGCCGCTGTCCGACTGGTTTGACGCGGCAGCGCGCAGGCTGGCACCGCGCGGGTACTTGCACATGATCCAGCGCGCGGAACGCTTGCCCGACATGCTGACGGCCTGCGTGGGTCGGTTGGGCTCGGTAGAGGTTCTGCCCATCGCGCCGCGTATGGGGCGCGGGGCCGAGTTGCTGATCCTGCGGGCGCGCAAGGGCGGGCGCGCGGATTTTCGATTGCATGCGCCGCTGATTCTCCACAGCGGTGACCGCCATGTAAGGGACGGCGACAGCTATACCGACATGGTATCTGGCATCCTGCGCGAGGGCCGACCAATGCCTTGGCCGGACGCCCGATAGGCAATGACCAGCCGAAATTGTCGGATTTGAACAAGAATCCGAGCGTCTGCAGCGTGACAGGCTGGAAATGATGTGATCAACTTCCCATGTGATATTCAGAAACTGAGAAGGAGGATCGCCATGAGCGTAAGCGCACATCTGACGGAACTGAAGAAGAAGCACGAAATCCTCAGTCTCGAAGTGGAACAAGCCCAGCGCTCGCCCGGTATCGACGATCTCCACATCGCTCAACTCAAAAAGAAGAAGCTGAAGCTGAAGGAAGAGATTGAACGCCTGTCGGCTTAATGTCGTAGGCTGGCGCGTGCCGCGATTGCAGCGCCGCCGGTAACAAGCAATGCCGCGATCGCCAGCGTCCAGGATGGCGTGGCGATCCCGGCGACCACAAGCACCAAAGTTGACAACAGGGGTGCCGCGTACGAGCTGGTGCCCAGCATCTGGATGTCACCGTGCTTGACCCCGATATCCCAGACATAGAACGCCAGCCCAACAGGCCCCAACCCCAGGGCAACGGTCGACATCCAGGCCAGTGCATCGGGTGGCCAGACTGTCTGCTCAAGGCTGAAATGCAGGATCCACGAGGCGATGGCGGTCAGCACGCAGAACACTGCTACCGAGCTGGTCGGCGTTTGACCCAGCCTGCGCGACAATACGGAATACCCCGACCACGTAAGGGCGCACAAAAGCGCCAGCGCATAGCCCGGCAGATGTTCGGCCTGAAACCCTGCGGTTCCGCCGCCAGTGATGATCAGCGCGGCCCCGGAGAAGCCCAGACATGCCCCGAGCAGATGGCCCAGACGTAGCGTTTCGCCGGGAAGCAACCCTGAAAAAAGAACGATCAGCAAAGGCCAGAGGTAGGCAATCAATCCGGCCTCGGCCGCAGGTGCCATGCGCAGGGCCGAAAAATACAGGGCGTGGTATCCGAACAAGCCAACCGTGCCGAAGGCGAATACCTTCCAACTGACCCGTTTCAGTTGCGCAAGCCCACCGCTGCGCCACGTCCAGATCAAGCCAAGGGTTCCGCCGATCGTAAAGCAGATGGCGTTCAGCAAAAGTGGCGGGGTCGGCGCCGAGCCAACCGTGAACAGCGCCAACAGTGCCCACAAAAGGACGGCGACAAAACCGATGGCGGTGGCGCGGTTCTTTGTCATGCGGGGGGGATATCCTCGACGGGTATGATTTCCAGACCGTCGGATATGTGCGCGGTTTTTTCGATCTCTGCAAGGAACCAATCCCGGAAGGCGGCAATCTGAGGGCGCGTCTCTTCGCCCGAACGGCACAGGAACCGGAACCGGGCCTTGGTTTCGACGGCGGTTTTGAAGGGCATCACCAGTCGGCCTTCGATCACATCCTTGATGATCATCGGGCGCCGTCCCAACGCGACGCCGACACCCGCCACCGCGGCATCAATGGCGTGATCCGCGTTCGAGAAATGCGCGCCATGAGTCGGCGTGAAGTCCACCCCCACCGCACGAAACCAGGCGGGCCAGTCACAGGGCGGGTTCAGGAAGTTGATCGAGTCATCGTGGATCAGCGGCGCTTTGGTCAGATCCTGCGGCGTCGGAAACCGGGCCGCAAGCTCGGGCGTCATGACCGGTGTCAGCCACTCTTGCCGCACGGGAACTGAATACAGCCCGTCATCCTGCCCGTACCCGAAACGGATCGCGACATCCACGTCGTCGCGCTCGAAATCGAGATTGCGCAGCGTGGCTGAAAATCTCAGGTCGATCTCGGGATGGGCGCGGGCGAACTCGTACAGGCGGGGGGCCAGCCATTTGGCTGTCAGGGCCGGCCCAGCGGTCACCGTCAATGTCGTGTTGTCCTGCAGGCGGCGGGTGGCCGACCAAGCCGCCTGCAGCGCAGCAAACCCTTTTTCCGTGCCTGGGGCCAAGGTTCGTCCGGCCTCGGTCAACTCGACCGCACGGTTCAATCGGCGGAACAACGGCTGGCCCAAATGCTCTTCCAGAGACTTGATCTGAAACGACAGCGCGGCCGGTGTCACGTTCAACTCGTCCGCGGCCTTGGCGAAGGACATATGGCGGGCGGCGGCATCAAAGGCCCTGAGGGCGGTGAGTGGGGGAAGTCGGTCGCTCATCTTCACATAAGATTTTCTAAACTGAATGTGGAAAAACTCTCGTTTGTACCCATTGAAAACAACAGGCATGTTGAGTGCAAGTCAAGTTCACCTTTAGTAGAAGGGAAAAGCCATGATCGAGATGACGACCAATCCTGCCGCACAAAAGGCAATTCTGCGCGCTCATCAAGAGCGCGGCAAGGCGATCCGGAGTTTCTGGAAGTGGGTTCTGGGTTCCCGCTGAACGCTGCGCGCGCGTTCTTACGGGATCAAAGAAGGGCCGACCCGTTGGGTCGGCCCGTTTTCATTTAAGCCGCGATCAGACGAAAAACTGCGCGCCGTTGGCCGAAATCGTCGACCCGTTGATGAACTGCGAATCTTCCGAGGCCAGGAATGCGACGCAGCGGGCAATTTCCTCGGGTTCGCCCAAACGGCCTGCAGGGATCTGACCGATGATGGCTTCACGCACCTTTTCCGGAACGGCCATGACCATCTCGGTCGCGATGTATCCGGGGCAGATGGCGTTTGCGGTGATGCCGGCGCGCGCGCCTTCCTGCGCCAGGGATTTGACGATGCCCAGATCACCGGCTTTGGTAGCGGCATAGTTCACCTGAGCGAACTGGCCCTTTTGCCCGTTGATCGAGCTGATCACGATCACCCGACCGAACTTGCGCTCGCGCATGCCGGGCCAGACGGGGTGTACGGTGTTGAACACCCCGGTCAGGTTGGTGTCGATCACCTGGTGCCATTGTTCCGGTGTCATCTTGTGGAACGGCGCGTCGCGGGTGATGCCTGCATTGGCGACAACGATGTCGATCGGGCCGAGCTCGGCTTCGACCTTTTCGATGCCCGCCTTGGACTCGTCATAGTCGGCCACGTTCCATTTGTAGGTCGCAATGCCGGTTTCCTCGGTGAACTTGGCCGCGGCTTCGTCATTCCCCGCATACGAGGCGGCTACATTGTATCCTTCAGCCTTGAGCGCTTTGGAAATTGCTGCGCCGATGCCGCGGGTGCCGCCGGTTACGAGTGCTGTACGTGCCATTTAGGACTCCTCCAAATTTAATCGTGTTGGTAATTCTGTTACTCTGAGAGATTGTGTAGCGCAATATCGTTTCGCCGCGAGCTGGCTCTTTCCGTTTGGTGATATTGTCGCATCCTGGGGATATTCCTCGAGAGTAACAAAAAAGGGCGCCCATTGGACGCCCTTATTCGTGACTTGTCAAAGCACTTAGACGCGCTCCACGCACAGGGCGACGCCCATGCCGCCTCCGATGCAGAGGGTTGCCAGACCCTTTTTCGCGTTCCGGCGCTTCATTTCGAACAGCAGCGTGTTCAGAACCCGGCAGCCGGATGCTCCGATCGGGTGGCCAATGGCGATGGCGCCGCCGTTCACGTTCACGATCGAGGGATCCCAACCCATGTCCTTGTTCACGGCGCAGGCCTGTGCCGCGAAGGCTTCGTTGGCTTCGACCAGATCCAGATCGTCAACCGACCAGCCGGCCTTTTCCAACGCCTTGCGCGAGGCATAGATCGGTCCGACACCCATGATCGACGGGTCCAGCCCGGCGGTCGCATAAGACGCGATGCGGGCCAGCGGTTCGATCCCGCGCTTTTCGGCGTTGTCGGCAGACATCAGCAGGGTTGCCGCCGCGCCGTCATTAAGACCCGAGGCGTTGGCCGCAGTCACCGAGCCATCCTTGGTGAAGGCCGGACGCAGCTTGGACATCGCCTCCATGGTTGCGCCGTGACGGATGTACTCGTCACTATCCATCACGATGTCGCCCTTGCGGGTCTTGATGGTGAAGGGGACGATCTCGTCCTTGAACTTGCCGGCCTTCTGCGCGGCCTCAGCCTTGTTTTGGCTGGCCACCGCAAACTCATCCTGCATATCGCGGCTGATCTGCCACTTCTCGGCCACGTTCTCGGCCGTCTGGCCCATGTGGTAGCCGTTGAACGCATCCCACAGGCCGTCGCGGATCATGGTGTCGATGTATTTCATGTCGCCCATCTTGTGGCCCGCGCGCAGCGATGCGGCGTGGGGGGACAGGGTCATGTTTTCCTGACCGCCTGCGCATACGATCTCGGCATCGCCCAACTGGATATGCTGAGCGCCGAGGGCAACGGCACGCAAGCCTGAACCACAGACCTGGTTGATGCCCCAGGCCGCGCTTTCCTGCGGCAGGCCGGCGTTGATGTGCGCCTGGCGTGCGGGGTTCTGGCCTTGGGCGGCCGTCAGAACCTGACCCATGATGGTTTCGCTCACCTCGGACTTGTCGATCCCGGCGCGTTCCACGACGGCTTCGAGGACGGCAGCGCCCAGATCATGTGCGGGGGTGTTCGCAAAGGAACCGCCAAAGCTGCCGACGCCTGTGCGTGCGGCGGATGCGATTACTACGTTGGTCATACAGTCAATCCTTTACCGTCAAGGTCCTGTGGGAAATCTGACGGCGCAGGTCGCACAGAGCCTCTCTGGCGATGCAAGAGCGCCTCGTGATCCCCCGCTCCAGCACTTTCTGCCATAGCGCAATGCTGCACGTGCAGCAACGGACAGCTTGTCTCATGGGAAAGCCTCGGCCGAATTGCGCCCAAGGGAATTGGGTTCAACTTCCTGTTTTGGCTTCTTTTTCGGGCTGCCACGGGGCTTTCACCGTCGGAGCGCCGAATAGATAGCCCTGCAGGCAGTCCACACCGCTGGCTACCAGAAACTCGGCATCTTCACGAGTTTCGACCGATTCGGCGATGACCAGAATCTCAAACTCACGGGCGACGGCGATCAGCGCGCGCACCAGCGCCTGATTGTCCGGGTTGGTGCTGACACCCCGTACGAACTGCCCGTCGATCTTCGCCGCGTCAAAGAAGAACTCGCGAAAATACCTGAAGCTGAAGTTGCTGGCGCCGAAGTCATCCAGCGCAAAAGCGATCCCGCGATCCTGAAGCCGGTCCATGAAATCGACCACCAGTTCGGGAACCTGCATTGCCGAGCTTTCGGAGATTTCGAGGATAAGCCGCTCGCCCAGGGTTTTGTCCCGTTTGAGAAACCGGTCCAATATCCGTGACCAGCGCGCGTATCCGATCGAGCGTGCGGACATGTTGATAGAAAGCCGGATTTCCGGATTTCTCGACAGGGCGCGCAACCCTTTTTCCAATGCTATGCAATCCAGTTCCCGGCCGATTGGTGTGTTTTCCACCTGCGGCATGAACTCCCGCGCGGGGATCACGCGGCCGGTTTCGTCCAGCACGCGGATGAATGCCTCGTAGAATGCGACGCCGTGCGGGTCGCGTGCTTGCATGACGGGTTGGAACGCGAGGCGGCATTGCTGATGCTTGACGGCCTCGGTCGCCATTTGAACGGTCGAATTGTCCCGCGCGGCGACGGCCGAATTCAACGGGCTGTCCCCACCTTCTGGCAGATCTGCAAAGTCCTTTTTCCGCATCGACGCCGAATCCCCGTACGTTTCCGAAACCGGTCAGCACGTAGTTTCGGATCGTACCGGTGAATTTGCGGTTAATGCGCGTCGGGAATCAGTGGGTGGGATCAGCGGGTCGTCTGGGCTGCGTGGCGCAATTCGACCACGGCGCCAATGACAGCGCCCAGGAAGCCTGTGCCCACCATAGCCACTCCAAGCATCATCACCGCCGGGGCAGGCTGCTGGCCAAGGGCGCTGAGCATCGCGATTACCAGGCCCAACAGGCCGGTTGCGGTGAAGATGGCAGTAACGCGAGACATTGTGGAACTCCGACCGATCAAACTTGTCACTTGTCCGGATATGGAGCACGCGCGCGGGATTTCAAGCGCCCGCCCGGCAGACGCCGCCAGTCTCAGGCCTGTTTTGCCTGTTGGTTGGGCAGGTTTTCGTCAAATTGCTCGAAACCGGGCGTTCCGCGATCTTCGGGGTGGCGGGCCAGGTGCTTGGACTTGATCTGCTCGGAGCTGTCGCGGCTGCCGTCATGGCTGTAGCCCGGCGGGGCAAAGCAATAGGCCAGCCGCTGTTTCAGGGTCAGGCCCGGCTGGGTCGCGTCGCGCCAGATGGCCACCCATTCGTGAAAGGCCACCCGCAGCGGGTTGAAGGTGCCGATATTGTGCACCAGGCCATAGTCGACCCGGTCGTCCTCCTGCTCGGGGACGAAGGTGCCGAACAGCTTGTCCCAGATGATGAACACCCCGGCATAGTTGCAATCCAGATAGCGCGCGTTGCGGCCGTGGTGGGCGCGGTGATGGCTGGGGGTGTTCATGACCGCCTCGAACCAGCGGGGCATCTTGCCGATGGCTTCGGTGTGGATCCAGAACTGGTAGATCAGGTTCAAGCCGCCGCAGAACAGCACCATCGCCGGGTGGAAGCCCAGCAGGATCAACGGCGCGCGCACAACCATCATGAAGGTGAAGGTATAGGTCCAGGTCTGCCGCAGGGCGGTTGTCAGGTTGTAGTGCTGCGAGCTGTGGTGGTTTACATGGCTGGCCCAGACCCAGCGGATCCGATGCCCGAACCGGTGCACCCAATAGTATCGCAGGTCATCCAGCACAAAGCACAGGATGATCACCGGGATCGATGTGCCCAGATCCAAGGGCGTGATCTTCCACAGCCACATGAAGAACCCATAGGCGATGAAGCCCAGCAGGAATCCGGACGCGATGTTGCCCGCTCCCATGATCAGCGAGGTCACGGCGTCGCGGGTTTCATACCGCCCGCCACGGCCCTTCATGGCGATCCACAGAAATTCGGCCAGGATTGCGGCGATAAAGAACGGCACGGCCCATTGGACGACATCGGGAAAGCTGATCTGGTCGGTCATGCGGGCTCCAACAGGTGGCGCCAGTGGCGGCGCTCGGTTTCGTCAAGGCGGACGGTCACGCCGGGGGTGGCGAAGTCGTGGAACTGGACCTCGATTCCCTCGGGGTGGTCGATCCAGTCGAAATCGCGCAGGTGGCGGGCCACCGTGTCGGCGCCAAAGGACCACAACAGGCCCGGCCCGGTCTCGGTACGTAGCAATGCGGCGTGTCCGTCATGGGTCAGGGTGACGTCGATGATGGTGTCGTCGGGGAAATGGCGCACCCATTCGGCGCGCGCGGTATCGGCGCTCAGCACGCGCAGGCGCGATTTGCCCGTCAGATGCAGCAGTGCGGTGATGCCGGCAATGCCACCGACCACCAGAACCAGCAGGATTTCCAGCGGCATGATGTCCTCCCGCGGACAGAGTGCAAGCGGGGTCAGGCCCTGTCAAAGGTGGCGTTGCGTCAGGGGGTGTCGTGCGGCTCCAGCAGCTCGTGCCGGACAACGCGCTCGACGAAGGGCACCAGCCCCTCGGGCCCCGAGGCGCGATCCTTGAGGTGAATGCAGATATCCGGCCGCCGCGCCGCGATGATGCCCACCAGTTCGCCGCGCACCTTGTCGTCGAGGCCCGCGCCCATGATCGCGCAGGCGATGCGCGGTTCGGCGTCCAGTTGCCGCCGCACCTCGTCGGGGTCATGCGCGCCCAGCCAGCGGATCGGAAGGTGGTCCAGTTGCCGCGCCACGTCGCCGATCACGTTGGGCAGCCGGCCAATCAGCAAAACCACCGGTTTCATCTCAGCCTCCTGTCTGTTGCCAATGAAAAACCGGCCCTGTTCAGGCCGGTTCCAGTCTAGCACAAAAGGCCCGTCAGGTGGTCAGCTTTCGGGGTTCAGCAGGGCCGCGATGATCGCCTTGGCACTGTCCGAGTTCCATTCGGCATCGCCGATCAGCCGCGCGATTTCCTGGCCGTCGGGGTCAATGATCACGGTGATCGGAAGGCCGACGATGCCCATCTCGCGGGCGACGGCCTGCTTCGGGTCTTGGTGGCGGGGCAGGTTGGTGATGCCGTTTTCATCAAAGAACTTCTTGATCCCCGCGGGCGAGTTGCGCCCGGTGGCCAGCGTCAGAACCTCGAACTGGTCTCCGCCGAACTCCTCCTGCAGTTCGGCGATCTGGGGCATCTCCTTGCGGCAGGGCGCGCACCAGGTGGCCCAGAAGTTCAGCAGAACGTATTTGCCGCGATAATCTGCCAGCGTGGCGGTGCCGCCGTCATCTTCCAGCAGGAATTCCGCGTCCGAGACCGGTTTCGGCTCGGAATGCAGGATCAGGCGTTTCAGGCTGCCGTCGCGCAGGTCGGCCAGGGCCTGCATGTCGGCGGCCAAAGCGGCATTTGCACCCAGCGCAAGGGCCATATAAAGGGGGATCAGACGAAACAGGCGCATATCAACTCCGGGTTTTCCAGCATGACCGAACAATCCTCGAACCAGATGTGGGGTGGCCGCTTTGCCGCCGGACCAGACGCGATCATGGAGGCGATCAATGCCTCGATCGGGTTCGACCGACGGATGGCGGCCCAGGACATCGCGGGCTCGCGTGCCCATGCCGCCATGCTGGCCGCCACGGGCGTCATAACTGATAGTGATGCCGAGGCCATTCGGGAAGGGCTGCTCACCGTTTTGTCAGAGATAGAAGGTGGTGAGTTCCAGTTCTCGACCGCGCTGGAAGACATCCACATGAATGTCGAGGCGCGCCTGAAAGAGATCATCGGAGAGCCCGCAGGCCGCCTGCACACGGGTCGCAGCCGCAATGACCAGGTGGCGACCGATTTCAAACTGTGGGTCCGCGATCAGCTGGACGCCGCCGAATCCGGCCTGCTGGCCTTGATCCGCGCGCTATTGGCGCAGGCCGAGGCCGGGGCCGATTGGGTCATGCCCGGTTTCACCCACCTGCAGACAGCGCAGCCGGTGACCTGGGGCCACCACATGATGGCCTATGTCGAGATGTTTGGCCGCGACCTTTCCCGCGTGCGCGACGCGCGGGCGCGGATGAATGAATGCCCGCTGGGCGCGGCGGCGCTGGCCGGCACCTCGTTCCCGATCGACCGGCACATGACGGCGCAGGCGCTGGGCTTTGACCGGCCTGCCGCCAACTCGCTGGATGCGGTCAGCGATCGCGATTTCGCGCTGGAATTCCTGTCGGTGGCCTCGATATGCGCGGTGCACCTGTCGCGCTTTGCCGAGGAACTGGTGATCTGGTCTTCGGCCCAGTTCCGCTTTGTCACCCTGTCAGACCGGTTCTCGACCGGCTCGTCGATCATGCCGCAGAAAAAGAACCCCGACGCCGCCGAGCTGATCCGCGCCAAGGTGGGCCGGATCTTTGGTGCCAACACGGCGCTGATGATGGTTATGAAAGGGCTGCCGCTGGCCTATTCCAAGGACATGCAGGAAGACAAGGAGCAGGTCTTTGACGCCGCCGACAACTGGATGCTGGCGCTGGCCGCGATGGAGGGCATGGTCAAGGACATGACCGCCAATCGCGACAGCCTGGCCGCTGCCGCCGGCTCGGGCTTTTCCACCGCGACCGATCTGGCCGACTGGCTGGTGCGGGTGCTGGGCCTGCCCTTCCGTGATGCGCACCACGTCACCGGATCGCTGGTCGCCATGGCCGAGAAGAAGGGCTGCGACCTGCCCGATCTGACGCTCGAGGACATGCAGTTGGTTCACGCGGGCATCACGCAGGATGTCTATTCTGTCCTTGGCGTTGATAATTCGGTAAACTCGCGCCAGTCCTATGGCGGTACGGCCCCGGACCAGGTCCGGGCGCAGATCGCCCGCTGGAAGGAGATGCTGGAATGACAACCTTGCGTGTGATTGCCCTGATCGGGGCCGCCTTTGCTTTGGCGGCCTGCGGCGCCGACGGAGAGCCCGTCCAGCCGACCCTGAACGCCAATGTGGGCGTTTCGACCAGTGGCACATATGTAAGCGGGGGCGTCGGCCTGCACCGAGGCCCCCTCAGCGTGTTTCTGGGGATCTGAACGCTTTGAGGTTGAAAGCGACGTGCCAGTCGCCATTTAGCAAGTGATCCAACTAATGAAGGCAGCGAAATGAAACCACTCGGCCTTGTCCTGTCGCTTGCCGTGCTGGCGGCCTGCGAAACCACGAATCCGCCGCGCTCTCAGCCAGTAGAAGAGCCCGCGCGCTCGGGGGCTGGAGTGTCCGTATCCGGATATGCGCGGGCCGGGGTGTCGACGAATTTCTGAATGAGCGCTTGATGCGCTCAGCCGGCCACAGGGTGCCCGCGCTGCCGCAGACACTCGATCAGAATGTCACGCCGGGTGTTGCGCATCTCGGCGGCTCCGGCGACGGCACCTGCCGCTGATCCCACCGCTGCGCCGGCTATGGCGCCTTCTGTGTTTCCAACCGTGTCGTCCGAAATACCTGCCATTGCGCCGACCCCGGCGCCTATCAAGGCCTGTGTCCGGGTTTCCGGGCTCCACAGGTCCTGAGACTTGGCCAATGCGCGGCACTGGTCCAGATCAGCGGCGTAAGCCGGGCCCGGCTCGGCAGACAGGACGGGTTGGTGTTGGGCACCTGTGCCGCTGCATGCGGCTGTGACCAGGGCCAGCGGCAAGACGGTCAATGTGAAACGTTCCTTGAACAGCATGAGTTGTCTTTCTTTGTAGGTATTACGGCGGGACCCGGCGCCACCTCCTGTTGCTGTGGCTTCGGGCCGTACACGAGTGCGCGCCGGGCGGGTTCAGAGGTGGCCCAAGCCACGATGAGCCAATGCCAGGATGTAGAAAGCCAGGATGAAATCCAGAATCTCGACCAGTCCCAGCATCAGCGGAATCGGGTCGGGTGATGTGGGGAAGACATGACCCAGGTCCAGCAGGACCACGAAGATGTACCCCCAGGCCGCCACGATGGCGCCCCAGCTTGCCGTTGCCGAGCCGCGCAGCATAGCCACCGCCGACCCCACGGCCAGCAGGGCAAGCGCGATCAGAAAGGCGTTGAAACCCCAGAACACCGTTCCACCCAGCCCGGAAAAGTCCCGGGTCTCGATCGGTCCGCCGGGGACGAGCGTGACAAAGCTGGCGACGAGGACAAGCATCAGTTTGGCGGCTGTTGCCGTGAGTTGGGAGGCCATAGGACGCGTTGGACCGGCTTTGATTTGTGACGAATGCGCCATGACAGAATCCTTTTAATGACTGGCGGGTCATAAATGGAGATGGTGTTACTGACCGTCAAGTCATTAAAAGATTGAATTTGCGTGACGCCGCGTCCAATCTGCGTCAAGAAAGGCGCGCCGGAAGAAAATCGAGGGGCAAGATGCCGAAGATCGTCGATCGCGAAGAGATGCAGGGGCGGATATTGGATGCCGCCATGGCCTGCTTTCTGGATCAGGGCTATCACGCTACCAAGATGCAGGACGTGGCCCATCAGGCCGGGATGGCCAAGGGCACGTTGTATCTGTATTTCCAAAGCAAGGAGGCTTTGCTTCTGGCGTTGCTGCAGCGGTATTTCGAGGATATCCGCGCCCGCATCAGCGACATCCCGGCCCCGCAGACGCTGGACCAGTTCATGACCGGGCTGCGTCTGTCCATGCCCGCCGACCGTCTAGCTGCAACGCAGCTGTTCTTTGACGTGCTGGGCCCCGGATTTCAGGACCCGCGCGCGGCCGAGATCATTGGCGGATTCTTCGCCTGGCTCGCCGATCATTATGCGGCTCAGTTCGCTCCCTTTATCCGCGCGGGTGAAATCCGCGGCGATCTCAGTGCGCAGGCCGCAGCGCAGGCGGTGACGGCGATGCTGGATGGGCTGGTGATCCATCTGGCGATCTTCGGGGGCGATGAAAGCGACTTTGAAGCGCGGCGCGACGCGACCCTTTCGTTGCTTGAGGCCGGCCTGCGCGGATAAGCCGTAGCGCCCGACTTCTGTGCGGTTCGCACCGGATTGCGTGCCCGCGATGCAAATCCCGTTGATCCACAGGCCTGTTTTGGTCTAAGCGCGCAGATATGGATCACTTTCTTTACCGCGATGGCGTGTTGTGCGCCGAGGACGTCCCGGTTGCCGAGATCGCGGCTGCGGTTGGCACGCCGTTCTATGTCTATTCCACGGCGACGCTGCTGCGGCATTACAACCTGTTCGACGAGGCGTTGGCAGGTACCGACCACGTGGTCTGTTATGCGATGAAGGCCGCCAGCAACCAGGCCATTCTGAAAACGCTGGCGCAGGCGGGCGCGGGGATGGACGTGGTTTCGGGCGGCGAGTACCTGCGGGCCAAGGCAGCGGGCGTGCCGGGCGAAAAGATCGTGTTCTCGGGCGTCGGCAAAACGGCTGAGGAAATCCGCATCGCGCTGACCGGCGGGATTCGCCAGTTCAACGTCGAATCCGAGCCTGAGATGGAGGTGATCAACGCCGTCGCGCAGGAACTGGGCGTGATCGCGCCGATCACTGTTCGGGTGAACCCGGACGTCGACGCCAAGACACACGCCAAGATCGCCACGGGAAAATCCGAAAACAAGTTCGGCATCCCGATCGCCCGTGCGCCCGAGGTCTATGCCCATGCGGCCAGCCTGCCCGGCCTGAAGGTGGTGGGCATCGACGTGCATATCGGCTCGCAATTGACCGATCTTGAGCCGTTCCGCCTGGCCTACTCCAAAGTCGCCGAGCTGACCGAACAGCTGCGCGCACAGGGTCACGACATTCACCGTCTGGACTTGGGTGGCGGGCTGGGCATTCCCTATGCCCGTTCGAACGAAGCACCGCCGCTGCCGTTGGAATACGGTGCGATGATCAAGGAAACACTGGGCCATCTGGGGTGCGAGATTGAGATCGAGCCGGGCCGTCTGATCGCGGGCAACGCGGGGCTGATGGTGTCGAAGGTGATCTATGTGAAGTCGGGCGAAGGGCGCGATTTCCTGATCCTCGACGGGGCGATGAACGATCTGATCCGCCCGGCCATGTACGACGCCTATCACGACATCGTTCCCGTCATCGAGCCCGCCCCGGGGGTCGAACAACGCCGCTATGACATTGTCGGGCCGGTTTGCGAGACCGGGGATACCTTTGCGAAACAAAGGGCGATGCCACCGCTGAACCCGGGGGATCTGGTCGCATTTCGCAGCGCCGGCGCCTATGGCGCGGTTATGTCCAGTGAATACAACACCCGGCCTCTGATCCCTGAAGTTCTGGTTCATGGCGATCAATTCGCGGTTATTCGTGAACGGCCAACCTTTGACGAAATCATAAACCGCGATACCATACCTGAGTGGCTGTGACGCGATAACCGCGCGGGCCCGACCCGGAGGCCTGACGTGACCGACACTCGCAACCTGCCGATCCCCAGACTGTCCCTGTTGCTGACGCGCACGGGGATGCTGGCCGAGCAGGTGATGCGCGCCTTTTGGCCGTTCCTGTCGATTGCGGCTCTGATCATGGCGGCCTTGCTGCTGGGTCTCCACGACCTGGTCGGCGTTGAAACCGTCTGGATCATCGGGGCCGCAGCCATTGTGGCGTTGGCGGCTGCACTGATTTGGGGCACGCGGAGGTTTCGGTTCCCCACCCGCACGCAGGCGCTTGTCCGACTGGACGAGACACTGCCGGGCCGTCCCATTCAGGCGTTGCTGGACGATCAGGCCATCGGGGCGATGGACGAAGATTCGCGCGCTTTGTGGCAGGCCCATCAGGCGCGCATGGCCGCCCGCGCCGCGCAGGCAGGACCGGTCAAGCCTGACCTGAACCTTGCCGCTCGTGACCCCTACGCGCTGCGCTATGCGGCGCTTTTGGCGCTGGTGGTCGGATTGCTGTTCGGATCGTTCTGGAAAGTTGGATCGGTCGCGCAGATGACACCCGGTACGGCCGTGGCCGGCCAGGGCCCCAGCTGGGAAGGCTGGGTCGAGCCGCCTCGCTATACCGGCCTGCCGACGCTGTATCTGGCCGATCAATCCGGTCCGACGCTGACAGTGCCACAAGGCAGCCGCGTCACTTTGCGCTTCTATGGCGAGGTCGGCGCGCACAGGTTGACCGAAACCAGTTCCTTAGCTTCCACCACGACAGCAACCGATCCGGATCAGGAGTTTGTCGTCGAGCGTTCGGGCCGATTGTCGATCGAAGGCCCTGCAGGGCGTGACTGGGGTGTCGAGGTCATTGCGGACGCGCCGCCGGTAATCGCCGTGGCTGAACCTGCCACGGCCGAGGCTGGTGGCCAGATGAAACTGCCGTTCTCGGCACGTGACGATTATGGGATCCTGTCAGGCACCGCGTTGATCGAACTGGACCTGGCCGCGGTCGATCGTCGCCATGGTCTGGCCGTTGCACCCGAACCACGCGATGCGGTCACCGTCGACCTGCCCATGCCGATCGCTGGTGACCGGAGCGATTTCACGGAAGACTTGATCGAGGACTTTTCGGAACACCCTTGGGCGCACCTGCCGGTCAAGATCACCCTTTCGGCCGTCGATGCCGCTGATCAGGTTTCCGAGTCGGATGTCTACCGAACCGACCTTCCCGCCCGCCGGTTCTTTGATCCGCTGGCTGCGGCGGTGATTGAACAGCGTCGCGATCTGCTGTGGTCGCGCGACAACGCCAAACGGGTGGCTCAGCTGTTGCGGGCGGTTTCGCACCGGCCCGAAGATGTCTTCCGTTCGGAAACCGCATATCTGCGACTGCGCTACATTCTGCGCCGGTTGGAAACCTTTACGGAATTCGGCCTGGACCCCGAACAGCAGACCGAGATCGCGCAAGCCCTGTGGGATTTGGCCATCCTGATCGAAGAAGGCACGCTCGCCGATGCGCTGGAGCGGATGCGCCGCGCTCAGGAGCGTCTGACCGAAGCGATGCAGAACGGTGCCAGCGACGAGGAAATCGCCGAGTTGATGCAGGAACTGCGTGAAGCGACCGACGAGTATCTTCGTCAGCTGCAGCGACTGGCGCAAGAGAACCCGGACGGCCAGCAGGGCCAGCAGAACCAATCCGGTGAATCCATGCAGATGACGCAGGATGACCTTCAGCGGATGATGGATCGGATCCAAGAACTGATGGAGCAAGGCCGCATGGCCGAGGCCCAGCAGGCGCTGGAGGAGTTCCAGCAGATGATGGAAAACATGCGCGTGACCCAGGGCCAGGGACAGGGGCAACAATCCGAAGGCCAGCAGGCCATGGAAGGTTTGGCCGAAACCCTGCGTGAGCAGCAGGGCCTGAGCGACGAGGCCTTCCGTGACTTGCAGGAGCAATTCAATCCCGGCGCGCAGGCCGGTGAAAGCCAGGGCAATGAAGGCCGCTCGGGCGGTCAGGGGCGCGGCCAGAGCCATGAGGGTCAGGGCGGCCAGGGCCAAGGATCGGATCAGGCGGGCGAAGGCCAGCAAGGGCAAGGGACTCTGGCTGACCGCCAACAGGCGCTGCGCGATGAACTGAATCGCCAGCAGCAGAACCTGCCGGGCGCCGGAACACCCGAAGGCGACGCCGCACGCGAGTCGCTGGGGCGTGCAGGTCGTGCCATGGATGAGGCCGAAGATGCCCTGCGGAGCGACGACCTTGCCGAAGCGATCGACCGCCAGTCCGAAGCAATGGAAGCGTTGCGCGAAGGGATGCGCGAGCTGGGTGAGGCCATGGCCCAGAACCAGCAGAACCAGCCCGGTCAGGGTACGCAGGAAGGCGACATGCAGGCCAACAACCGCGATCCGCTGGGTCGGAATCCGGGCGCTGCGGGCTCGATCTCGACCGAGGAGAACCTGCTGCAGGGGGATGATGTGTATCGCCGTGCCCGCGAGTTGCTGGATGAAATCCGTCGCCGTACCGGCGAAACCGACAGGCCCAGGATCGAACTGGAATACCTCAAAAGGTTGCTCGAGCGGTTCTGACCGGCAGGGTTACTCGGTCGCGGAGCCAGCCTGCGATTCCAGCCAGACCCGGGCCTGATCGACCATCGAGACATACGACTGCAACACGGGCTCGGCTTGGGGAACCGCCTCGCTGATCTGGCGGGCGTTGCCGTAGATCAGGAACAGGATGACCCCGATGATCAGGATCAGCGCAAAGCCGCGCAGGAACCCGCCCGATTTCCGCGGCGGGGCCTCGGCGGACTCTGCCTCGGCGGGTGCGTCGTCGCTGCGCAAAGTCGAATTGATGCTGTCCACATCCGGCAGCGCCTCTTTCTGACCGGTTCCCGCGGCGGTTTCGGTCGCCGCAGGAGGTGTCGGCTTCGGGGCCGGTTCCGGCTGCTGATCCAGGCCCAGATCCGGCTGACTTTCCAGGCCGGACCCTTCCTTGGCGCGCAGTTCGGCCTCACGCGCGGCTTCCTCTCGCAGGATTGTCGCAACGGCCGGATCGACGTTGCCGGTCGGAGCGGCTGGCCGGGCTTCGTCCTCGGGATCGGGCTGTTCGGCTTCGACCTGTTCGTCTTGTGCCTGCTCTGGTTCCGGCGCAGCAGCTTCGGCGGCTGGCTGCTCAGACGCATCCGAAGGCGCGCTTTCGGCCGGACCATCATCGGTTTCGGCCGCGACAGGCTCGGCCTCCGGGTGTTTGGGTTGGAACCAGGTCTGCTCGCAGCTCGAGCATTGCACGTCTCGGCCTTCTTCCGGAATGACCTCATCCGGAACCTCGTACTGGGCATTACAGTTCGGGCATGTTAGTCGCATACTGCCTCCCCGGCCGCTGGCGGCCTGTCGTCGTTTTTCCAAGAATGATAATCCGTTAAGGCGAAACAGCAAAGCGCGTTTTCGGCCCGGTGGATCAAGTGTCGCCAAATGGACTCGGTGCAGGCATTGAAACCGTGGTCGTGCTCGGGCAAGAAGGGCGCAAGCAATATTGAGGGCAGGCGTGATCGAGCTTGAAAATGTCAGCTACAGCTATGGCGGCGGCGAACTGCTGAGCAATGTCTCGGTCCAGTTGCAGCCGGGGTCGTTCCATTTTCTGACCGGCCCGTCCGGAGCGGGCAAAACGACCCTGTTGAAACTCTGCTATGGCGCGTTGCTGGCCAGTTCGGGGCGGATCAGCGCCTTTGATCAGGACATTGCCCGACTGGACCGGGACCAGATGGCCCTGCTGCGCCGTCGCATCGGTGTCGTGCATCAGGACTGCCGGTTTCTGGACCACATGACTCTGGCAGAGAATGTCGCCCTGCCACTGATGGTGTCGGGACGCTCTGTCGAGTCCGAGCAGGAAGATCTGACCGAACTCCTGTCCTGGGTCGGTCTTGGTGGCCGCCTGGACGCACTTCCGCCGGAGCTTTCGGGCGGCGAGCGGCAACGGGCTGCACTGGCGCGGGCGGTCATCCTGTCACCGGACGTGGTGTTGGCCGACGAACCCACCGGCAACGTCGACTGGGAGATGTCCCAGCGTCTGCTGCGTCTGCTGATCGAGCTGAACCACATGGGAAAGACCGTGGTGATCGCCACCCATGATCTGAGCTTGATCCGGGCGGCCAAAAGCCAGGTGCAGGCCCGGGTTCTTCGGATCTCGCAGCGGCGGCTGCAACTGGCGGGGGCGGATCTATGATTGCCGATGACATTCGTGCCCTGCTGCGCCGGGACGCCCGGGCTGACCGCGTCGTGCCGCCAACCGGATTTACGGCGCACCTGACCCTTTTCGTGTCAGGTGCGATGGCCTTTCTGACAGTATTCGCGCTTGCGCTGTCGCTGGCCTCGGGCCGGTTGGCCGATCGCTGGGCCTCGGAGCTGGCCGGAGCAGCCACTCTGCGGATCAATGCGCCTGCTGAACAGCGTGCCGCGCAGACGGAGGCCGCTCTGGAGGTTCTGAAACAGACCTCGGGCGTGGCCTCGGCCCGCGCGCTCAGCGCCGAAGAACAGGCCGCGCTGCTGGCCCCCTGGTTTGGACCTGACCTGCCGCTGGACACGCTGCCGGTGCCGCAGCTCATCGAAATCATCGAGGGCGAGCCGGGGTTGGACACGATGGGCCTGCGCCTGCGGCTGGCGGCCGAGGTGCCAGGTGCGGTTCTGGATGACCATTCCCGCTGGCGCGAGCCGCTGGTCGATGCGGCCACCTCGCTGCGGCGGTTGGGCTGGATCTCGATCCTGCTGATCGGCGGGGCCACGGCGGCGATGATCACGCTTGCGGCCAATGCTTCGCTTGCGGCCAACGCCCAGATCATCGAGGTGCTGCGTCAGGTCGGTGCACGCGACCGTTTCATCGCCGGTGCCTTCGTGCGGCGCTTCACCTGGCGCGCGTTTTTCGGTGCCGTGGTGGGGACGGTTCTGGGCCTGACCGGGGTGCTGCTGCTGCCCGAGGCCTCGGATGCGGGCGGTTTCCTGACCGGCCTTGGATTCCAGGGCGCCGACTGGCTGCTGCCCGCCGTAATCCCCGTTTTGGGCGCGGCCGTGGCCTTTGCCGCCACATGGTCGGCGGCCCGTCGCAAATTGAAGGAGCTTTCGTGATGGCAATGGCGGTCCAATGGGTGCGCTCGCTGATCTTCATGGTCACGATCTACGCATGGATGGCGGTTCTGGGCCTGGTGTTCGCGCCCTATGCGCTGTTCTCCAAGCGCGGGGCACTGCGCGCTTGCAAGACCTATGCGCGCACGACCATATGGCTGGCGCGCTGGATGGTGGGCATTCGCGGCGAGGTGCGTGGCAACGTGCCCACGGGCGAGGTGGTGATCGCCGCCAAGCATCAATCCTTCTTCGACATCATCCTGATCTTCGACGCGATCCCCCATGGCAAGTTCATCATGAAGCGCGAACTGCTGTGGACCCCGATCATCGGCATGTATGCCCGTCGACTGGGTTGTATTCCGGTCAATCGCGGCAAGCGAGGCGCGGCAGTGGCCAAGATGGTCAAGGACGTTTCCAAAGAGTTCACCGAGCCCGGGCAACTGGTGATCTATCCGCAGGGCACCCGGGTGGCGCCGGGGGTCTACAAGCCCTACAAGGTCGGCACCGCCGTTCTGTACGAGGGGCTGGGCTTCCCCTGCGTGCCGGCGGCCACCAATGTCGGCGTCTTCTGGCCCCGGTCGGGAATTCTGCGCAAACCGGGCCATGCGATCGTCGAATTCCTTGATCCGATCGAACCGGGCGTCAATCGCGATTCGTTCCTCGCCCGGCTGGAAGAGGTGATCGAGACGCGTTCGAACGCGCTGATGCGCGAAGTGGGGTTTGATCCGGATGCAGTACATCAATGACATCACCGCGCTCGAGGCGCTGTACGGCACGCCCGGCGCGGCCTCGATGCGGAAGGTTGCGCGGCAACTGACGCCGCTCTACCGCAAATGGATCATGGCGTCGCGGCTGTGCGTGCTGTCCACAGTGGGCCCCGAAGGCGTGGATGGCAGCCCCCGGGGCGATGACGGCCCGGTGGTGATAGAACTGGACCCCGGTACCCTGGCCTTGCCCGACTGGCGCGGCAACAACCGCCTGGACAGCCTGCGCAACATCGTGCGCGATCCGCGTGTGGCGCTGATGTTCATGGTGCCCGGCTCGAACAACGTGGTGCGGGTGAACGGTACCGCCCGGTTGACGGCCGACGCCGACCTGCGCGCCCGGTTCGAGAAAAAGGGCAAGCAACCGGCCACGGTGATCGTTATCGAAATCGGGGAAATCTACTCGCAATGCGCCCGCGCGCTGATGCGGGCTGAAACCTGGACCGGCGGCGATCACAGCGCCGGGTTGCCGACGGTGGGCGAGATTCTGGCCGAGGTGTCTCAGGGCGAGGAAGGCGGCGCACGCTATGATCGCGAATGGGGCGCGCGCGCCGCAAAGACGATGTGGTGATCACGCTGCCGTCGCGCCCAGCCGGGTGACCCGTGCGATCCATTTCTGGACGCTGTCCTGCTTGGGATAGCTGGCACCGGAAAACCAGGTGAACCGCGTCGGCTTGAACCCGACAAATCCCAGAACCTGACCGCGCATCTGGTGAATCAGCGCCCGGCGGTAAACCAACCGCATGAACCAGCCCGGCGTGTCCGAGGTGATGATGACGCGCGCAGTTCGGCCGTCGAGCATCGGCGCCGGGAATCCCAGTTTGTTGGGATTGCGGGTGTCGAACGTACGGCCCGGGATGAACATCCGGTCGATCAGCCCCTTGAGCTTGGCGGGCAGGCCGCCCCACCACATGGGCGTGGTCAGAACCAGGTGATCGCTCCATTCGATATCCTGCAGAACCTGTTCCAGAACCGGCTCCAGCGGTTTGAAATCATGATAGTTGCCCTGTCCGAAATCGAAATCGAACTCCAGATCGCTGAGGTGAACGGTTTTCACTTCATGGCCCTTGGCGCGCGCGGCTTCGGCATAGGTGTCGGCAAAGGTGCGCGACAGGCTGCTTTCGGCGGGGTGACCGTCGAGGATGAGAATTTTCTTGGGTTGCATCGGGATTCTCCTAAAATTGACCACGGTCAGTTTATAGAATCAAAAAATGACCACGGTCAATATTAAATTTGACCACGGTCAAAAAACATGCGAACAAGCCGCATGCAAAAGACGATTCAGAAACGAACCCTGAAGACCCGCGCCAAGCTGCTGCAGGCGGCGGCGGACGTGGTGCAGAAAAACGGATACCAGGCGTTGCGCGTGGAAGAGGTGGTACAGGCCGCCGGCGTGGCCAAGGGCACCTTCTTTGCCCATTTCCACGACAAGGACGCGCTGATGGAGATATTGATCGGCGAAAAACTGGACGCCTGTCTGGATCAGGCGCAGGCGGCGAAACCGCCGAAAGCCGTGCCGCAGATTATCGAGGCCCTGGCCCCGGTGCATGATTTCATGATGTCCGAACGCTATGTGTTCGACCTGCTGATCCGCTATTCCGGCGCCGCCGCGATCTCTGAAATCGGGCCGATCGCCTATTGCTTCGAGAAATACTTCCGGATCGTGATGATGTGGCTGGATCAGGCCGAGGTCCGGCAGGACGTGCCGTCAGAACTGCTGGCCGAGGGCGTGCAGGCCTTTGCCATCCAGGCGATGTCACTGAAATTCTGCGCCCTGCATTCGGCGACGACATTCACCGACCGGCTGGAAACCTATCTGCGGGCGTGGCTGTCTCCGGCGGCCTGACCGCCGGAGACGAACTCATCAGGCGTGGATCGGACCATCGCCGCAGGCCAGCGCGGCCTCGCGCACGGCCTCGGAATAGGTCGGGTGCGCGTGGCAGGTCAAAGCCAGATCCTCGGCCGAGGCGCCGAACTCCATCGCCACGCAGACCTCGTGGATCAGGTCGCCAGCGCCGGGGCCGATGATGTGGCAGCCCAGGATGCGGTCGGTTTCCTTGTCGGCCAGGATCTTGACGAACCCGTCGGCGGCAAAGTTCGCCTTGGCGCGGCCATTGCCCATAAAGCTGAACTTGCCGACCTTGTAGGCGCGGCCCTGCTCTTTGAGGGTGGCCTCAGTCTCGCCGACATTGGCAACCTCGGGCCAGGTGTAGATCACGCCCGGAATGACGCCATAGTTCACGTGCCCATGCTTGCCCGCGACCACTTCGGCGGCGGCCATGCCTTCGTCCTCGGCCTTGTGGGCCAGCATCGGGCCTTCGATCACGTCGCCGATGGCGTAGATGCCCGGCACGTTGGTCTGCCAGTCCTTGCCGACCTTGATCTGGCCGCGCGGAGTCAGCTCGACCCCCAGCGCCTCCAGACCCAGCCCGTCATGGAACGGCTTGCGCCCGGTGGCGACCAGAACGGTGTCGGCCTCGATCACGTGCTCGCTGTCATCCTTGCGCAGCTTGTAGGTCACCTTGGCCTTGGTCTTGGTGGCCTCGGTCTTTTGCACGGCGGCGCCCATGACGAAGTTCAGGCCCTGTTTTTTCAGGATGCGCTGGAAGGTCTTCTGCACCTCGGGGTCCATGCCCGGGGTGATGACGTCGAGATATTCGATAACCGTTACCTCGGCGCCCAGACGCTGATAGACCGAGCCCAGTTCCAGCCCGATCACGCCTGCGCCGATCACCACCAACTTTTTCGGGACCTTGTTCAGCTCCAGTGCGCCGGTCGAGGTCACGACGACCTTCTCGTCGACCTCGACGCCGGGCAGCGACGCCGCCTCGGAGCCGGAGGCGATGATTATGTTCTTGGCCTCGTGCACCTCGTCACCGACCTTGACCTTGCCGGGCGCGGGGATCGAGCCCCAGCCCTTGAGCCAGTCGATCTTGTTCTTCTTGAACAGGAACTCGACGCCCTTGGTGTTGGTGTCGATCACGTCCTGCTTGTAGGCCTGCATCTGCTTCCAGTCGACCGAGGGGCTTTTGCCCTTGAGGCCCATCTTGGCAAAGTTGTGCTCGGCCTCGTGCAGCTGATGGCTGGCATGCAGCAGCGCCTTGGACGGAATGCAGCCCACGTTCAGACAGGTGCCGCCCAGCGTCTCGCGCCCTTCGACGACAGCGGTTTTAAGGCCCAGCTGCGCGCAGCGGATGGCGCAGACATAGCCGCCGGGACCGGCGCCGATTACGATGACGTCATAGTTAGCCATTTTGTTCTCCCAAATCCGCGGAGTGTTCTTTTTGAAAAGGCGACCCACGGGGTGGATCGCCTGGGTGCCTGTTCAGACGGGTGTCAGAACCTTCACCTGAATATGTGCGACGCCGCCACGTTCATGGTGCATGGCCAGCTCTTCCGATTCGATGAAGCTCTGGGCCCGGTCCAGATCGGTAATCTCGAACAGGGCAACCGCATGATCGCGCTGTTCGGGGTCTTTCCAGACGTGCAGATCGACAATCCCGGCCGCCTTGCGCATCGGCTTGTCCTCGCGGAACACCTTCAGCCAGGCGTCGAAATCGGCCACGTCGGCCTGCCAGAGTACGTGCGTCGCCATGATCACAGATCCATCAGCAGACGGCGCGGGTCTTCCAGCGCCTCTTTCACGCGCACAAGGAAGGTCACCGCGCCCTTGCCGTCGACGATGCGGTGGTCATAGGACAGCGCCAGATACATCATCGGACGGATCTTGATCTCGCCATTGATGACCATCGGACGTTCCTGAATCTTGTGCATGCCCAGAATGCCCGACTGCGGGGGGTTCAGGATCGGCGAGGACATCAGCGAGCCATAGACGCCTCCATTCGAGATGGTGAAGGTACCGCCCTGCATTTCGGCCATGCTCAGCTTGCCGTCACGGGCGCGTTTGCCCTTCTCGGCGATGGCTTTCTCGATCTCGGCGAACGACATGCGGTCCGCATCGCGGATCACCGGAACCACCAGGCCCTGCGGAGTGCCGGCGGCGACGCCCATGTGGACGTAGTTCTTGTACACGATGTCATTGCCGTCGATCTCGGCATTGACCTCGGGCACCTCTTTCAGCGCGTGGCAGCAGGCCTTGGTGAAGAAGGACATAAAGCCCAGGCGGACGCCATGCTTCTTCTCGAACTGGTCCTTGTACTGATTGCGGAGGGCCATCACCTCGGTCATGTCCACCTCGTTGTAGGTGGTCAGGATCGCGGCAGTGTTCTGCGCGTCCTTCAGACGCTTGGCGATGGTCTGGCGCAGGCGCGTCATGCGCACGCGTTCCTCGCGGGCGGCGTCCTCGGCGGCTACGGGAGCGCGCGGGGCTGCTGCCGGTGCCGGAGCGACCGCGGTAGGGGCAGCGGCGGTTGCAACGGCGCGGGCCACGTCTTCCTTCATGATGCGACCATCGCGGCCGGTGCCGGTGACCTGATCGGCCGACAGGCCGGCCTCGGCCATGGCCTTTTCGGCCGATGGCGCATTGGCCACGTCCTTGCCGGTGGCGGCTGCTGCGGGGGCAGGGGCTGCCGCGGCCGGCGCAGCCGGTGCGGCGCCTGCTTCAGCGCCCGAAATCACGGCAAGCTTGGCGGTCGCGTCGACCGTCGCGCCCTCGGGGGCCACGATCTCCGCGAGTACACCCGCAGCCGGAGCTGGGACCTCAACCGAGACCTTGTCGGTCTCCAATTCGCACAGCATTTCGTCCTGTGCGACGGTATCGCCGACCTTCTTGAACCAGGTCGATACGGTCGCTTCGGTGACGGACTCACCCAGTGTCGGAACCATCACGTCGACGCTGCCACCCGAGGCCGCAGGAGCCGCTGCCGGCGCGGCTTCAGCTTTTGGAGCGGGGGCCGCACCTTCGCCGGCCTGGATCGTTGCCAACAGAGCATCAACGCCGACCGTCTCACCTTCGGCGGCTACGATCTCGCCCATCACGCCGGCTGCAGGCGACGGAACCTCGACGGTGACCTTGTCCGTCTCAAGCTCGCACAGCATCTCATCCACGGCGACGGCATCGCCGGGTTTCTTGAACCAGGTTGCGACCGTGGCTTCGGTGACGGACTCGCCCAGCGTGGGAACACGAACTTCAATCGTCATCGTTAATTATCCTTCAATGGTCAGCGCTTCGTTCACCAGCGCTTCTTGTTGGGCTTTGTGTTGGCTGGCCAGACCCGTTGCGGGCGAGGCCGAAGTGGCGCGGCCGGCATAGATTGGCCGGGTGTGCTTGGCACCGATGCGGGACAGGACCCATTCGATGTTGGGTTCGATGAATCCCCAGGCGCCCTGGTTCTTGGGCTCTTCCTGGCACCAGACCATCTCGGCCTGTTTGAACCGCTCAAGCTCGTTGATCAGCGAATGGGCCGGGAACGGATAGTATTGCTCGATCCGCAGCAGGTAGACGTCGTCGATCCCGCGCGCGTCGCGCTCCTCAAGCAGGTCGTAGTACACCTTGCCCGAACACATCACTACGCGCTTGATCTTGTCGTCGGGCACCAGCTGGGTGTCCGAGTTGCCTTTTTGCGCGTCGTCCCACAGCACCCGGTGGAAACTGGACCCGGTGGTGAAGTCCTCGGCATTGCTGATTGCCAGCTTGTGGCGCAGCAACGATTTGGGCGTCATCAGGATCAGCGGCTTGCGGAAGGTGCGGTGCAACTGACGGCGCAAGATGTGGAAATAGTTCGCAGGCGTGGTGCAGTTGGCCACGATCCAGTTGTCCTGGCCGCACATCTGCAGGAACCGCTCCAGTCGCGCCGATGAGTGCTCGGGGCCCTGCCCCTCGAACCCGTGCGGCAGCAGGCAGACCAGACCGGACATGCGCAGCCACTTGCTTTCGCCCGAGCTGATGAACTGGTCGAACATGATCTGCGCGCCGTTGGCGAAATCGCCGAACTGGGCCTCCCACAGAACCAGCGCGTTGGGCTCGGCCAGCGAATAGCCGTATTCGAAGCCCAGCACCGCGTATTCCGACAGCATCGAGTCGATCACTTCGTACTGCGACTGCCCGGCGCGGATGTGGTTCAGGGGATAGTAGCGCTCCTCGGTCTCCTGGTTGATGAAACCCGAATGGCGTTGGCTGAATGTGCCGCGGGTGGCGTCCTGCCCCGACAGGCGTACCGGATAGCCCTCGGTCAGCAGCGACCCGAAGGCCAGCGCCTCGCCGGTGGCCCAGTCAAAGCCCTGACCGGTTTCGAACATCTGTTTCTTGTGTTCAAGAAGGCGACCTACCGTCTTGTGCAGGGCAAAGCCTTCGGGCACCGTCACCAGCGCCTTGCCGACCTCGGCCAGAGTGTCCGGCGTGATTGCGGTGTCGCCGCGGACATATTCTTCCTTGTTCTTGTCCAGATGCGACCACCGGCCATCCAGCCAGTCGGCCTTGTTGGGCTTGTAGTCCTTGCCGGCCTCGAACTCGTCGTTCAGATGCGCCTGGAAGGCGGCCTTCATGTCCTCGATCTCGCCCTCTGGGATCAGACCGTCCTTGACCAGCCGCTCGGTGTACAGCGACAGCGTGGTTTTGTGGGTCTTGATCTTCTTGTACATGATCGGGTTGGTGAACATGGGCTCATCGCCCTCGTTGTGACCGAACCGGCGATAGCAGAAGATGTCGATGACCACGTCCTTGTGGAACTTCTGGCGGAATTCGGTCGCGACCTTGGCCGCGTGCACCACCGCCTCGGGGTCGTCGCCGTTCACGTGGAAGATTGGCGCCTCGACCATCAGCGCGATATCGGTCGGATACGGGCTGGAGCGCGAGAAATGCGGCGCGGTGGTAAAGCCGATCTGGTTGTTCACGACGATATGCATGGTGCCGCCGGTCTTGTGACCGCGCAGACCGGACAGGCCAAAGCCTTCGGCCACGACACCCTGGCCGGCAAAGGCGGCGTCGCCGTGGAGAAGAATGCCCATGACCTTGCTGCGGTCGGTGTCACCAAGCTGGTCCTGCTTGGCCCGAACCTTGCCAAGAACGACCGGGTTCACGGCTTCGAGGTGGGACGGGTTCGCCGTCAGCGACAGGTGCACGGTGTTGCCGTCAAACTCACGGTCGCTGGACGCACCGAGGTGATATTTCACGTCGCCCGACCCATCCACGTCCTCGGGCTTGAAACTGCCGCCCTGGAATTCGTTGAAGATGGCGCGATAGGGTTTGCCCATCACGTTGGCCAGGATGTTCAGACGTCCGCGGTGCGGCATGCCGATCACGATATCGCTCAGGCCCAGGGCGCCGCCACGCTTGATGATCTGTTCCATCGCCGGGATCAGCGCCTCGCCCCCGTCCAGACCGAACCGCTTGGTGCCCATGTATTTCACATGCAGGAACTTCTCAAAGCCCTCGGCCTCGACCATCTTGTTCAGGATCGCCTTGCGGCCTTCCCGCGTAAACGAGATTTCCTTGCCATAACCTTCGATCCGCTCTTTCAGCCAGGCGGCCTCCTCGGGGTTCGAGATGTGCATGTACTGCAGCGCGAAAGTGCCGCAATAGGTGCGCTTCACGATCTCGACGATCTGGCGCATGCTGGCCATCTGCAGACCCAGCACGTTGTCGATAAAGATCGGCCGGTCCATATCGGCATCGGTAAAGCCATAGGTCTTGGGGTCCAACTCGGGATGGTTGGTCGCGGCGCGCATGCCAAGCGGGTCCAGATCAGCGGCCAGGTGACCCCGGATCCGATAGGCCCGGATCAGCATCAGCGCGCGGATCGAATCCAGCACCGCGCGCTTGATCTGTTCGTCGCTGACATCAACCCCTGCCTTGGCGGCCTTTTCCTTGATCTTGTTGCCAGCTGCCTTGGCGTCGACCTCGATCCACTCGCCGGTCAGGGCGCCGGTCAGGTCATCATTCGGCATCGGTGGCCAGTCGGAGCGCGCCCACGACGGCCCTTCGGCCTCTTTCTGGACGTCCGGTGCCGCGTCTCCCATCTGCCGGAAAAACTCGGCCCAGGCCGCATCGATCGCGCCGGGATCCTTTGAGTACTGGGCATAAAGCTGCTCCAGGTACTCGGCATTGTGCCCCTGCATGAAGCTCGAGGCATGGAAGGCAGAATTGGGCGAGTGTTCGGTCATTGGGTTACCTCATATGGGTTGGGACCGTATTTGTTGGTGCCTGGCTGGCTGGGGCGGGACAGCCACCACAGAACCAGGAGGGGCGACACCAGAAGAACAAGCAGTGTCGGAATGACGATCAGCAGCGTGGCGCGCGTGAACAGGATGTCGAGGCTTCCGCCATGCTGGAAGCTTGAGGCGAGGCCGATGCCGAAGACCAGAACGGCAAAAGCCCCAAGGATCAAAAGGATCGGCAGCAGCGCGTAGAGACCGTTGCGCCCGGTGTCATGCATGCGCCGCCACGCCACGGCCAGATGCGGAATGAACACGATCAGTGACACGATGCTCTGCACCGGCTGGCTGGATGTGGCGGCCACCTCGACCGAGCCTTCGGATTGCACGGTCGTGACCTGTCCGAAGAAATGCCAGTCGATGACCGTGGCGATTGCGCTCCAGACCAGAATGAACAGGAAAAAATACCAATACTCGGGGCGAGAGGCCCGCCCCGAGAATGTGAAGTATTTGGAGAAACACGTTTTGACGGCTTCGTTGAAGGTCATGTGTTTCGCTCCGCTGAGGCCAGCCCACGCAAGGGGCCGGCGGTTTACTTGCCGATTGCTTCCAGCACAGCCTCGCCCAGCTGCGCCGGGCTTTCGGCCACGACGATGCCGGCGCTGCGCATGGCTTCGATCTTATCCTCGGCACCGCCCTTGCCGCCGGCGACGATCGCGCCCGCGTGGCCCATGCGGCGGCCCGGAGGCGCCGTGCGGCCGGCGATGAAACCGGCAACGGGCTTTTTGCGGCCTTTCTTGGCCTCATCCGCCAGGAACTGCGCGGCTTCTTCCTCGGCCGAGCCGCCGATCTCGCCGATCATGATGATCGACTCGGTCTCGTCATCGGCCAGGAACCATTCCAGCACGTCGATATGCTCGGTGCCTTTGATCGGGTCGCCGCCGATGCCCACGCAGGTGGACTGGCCCAGACCCACATCGGTGGTCTGCTTGACGGCCTCATAGGTCAGGGTGCCGGAACGCGACACGACGCCGACCGAACCACGCTTGTGGATGTGGCCGGGCATGATGCCGATCTTGCAGGCATCCGGCGTGATGACACCGGGGCAGTTCGGGCCGATAAGACGCGACTTGCTGCCTTCCAGCGCGCGCTTCACCTTCATCATGTCCAGAACCGGAATCCCTTCGGTGATGCAGACGATCACTTCCATCTCAGCATCGATCGCTTCGAGGATCGAATCCGCGGCAAACGGCGGCGGCACATAGATCACGGTGGCGTTGGCCTCGGTGACGTGCTTGGCTTCGTGGACCGAGTTGAACACGGGCAGACCCAGATGCTCCATCCCGCCTTTGCCGGGGGTCACGCCGCCGACCATCTTGGTGCCATAGGCGATGGCCTGTTCAGAGTGGAACGTGCCCTGCGAGCCGGTAAAGCCCTGACAGATCACTTTGGTATTTTCGTCGATGAGGACTGCCATTTGGCGTTCTCCTGTTTTCGGCGGGATCTGACCCGCCAGTATTCGTCGGAATGGCGGGCCGCGACCCGCCCTGAGTTATCGGGTTCAGCCTTTGACTGCCTTCACGATCTTCTCGGCACCGTCTTTCAGGTTGTCCGCCGCGATCACGTCCAGGCCGGAGGTGTTGATGATCTCCTTGCCCTTCTCGACATTGGTGCCTTCCAGGCGCACGACCAGCGGGACCTGCAGGCCGACCTCTTTCACCGCGGCGACAACGCCCTCGGCGATGACGTCACAGCGCATGATGCCCCCGAAGATGTTGACCAGGATGCCTTTGACGTTGGGATCAGACGTGATGATCTTGAACGCCTCGGTCACTTTCTCTTTGGTGGCGCCGCCGCCGACGTCGAGGAAGTTGGCAGGCTCGGCACCGTACAGCTTGATGATGTCCATCGTCGCCATCGCCAGACCCGCGCCGTTGACCATGCAGCCGATCTCGCCGTCCAGCGCGATATAGTTCAGGTCGTATTTGCTGGCTTCCAGCTCCTTGGGGTCTTCCTCGGTAGTGTCGCGCAGTTCGGCGATGTCGGGGTGGCGGTAGACCGCGTTGCCGTCAAAGCTCAGCTTGGCGTCCAGCACCTTGAGGTCGCCGCCCTCGGCCACGATCAGCGGGTTGATCTCAAGCATCTCCATGTCCTTCTCGACGAAGGCCTTGTACAGGATGCCCATCAGACGCACGCATTGCTTGACCTGCGCGCCTTCCAGACCCAGCGAGAAGGCGATGCGCCGGCCGTGATACGGCTGGTACCCGGTGGCCGGGTCAACCGAGAAGGACAGGATTTTCTCGGGTGTCGCCGCGGCTACTTCTTCGATGTCCATACCGCCTTCGGTCGAGCACACGAACGAGATGCGGCTGGTCTGGCGGTCCACCAGCAGGGCCAGGTACAGCTCGCGCTCGATGCCCGAACCGGCCTCGATGTAAACGCGGTTGACCTGCTTGCCTACGGGGCCGGTCTGGTGCGTGACCAGCGTGCGGCCCAGCATCTTTTTGGCTTCCTCGGCGGCTTCCTCCACCGATTTGGTCAGACGCACGCCGCCCTTTTCACCGGCGTCGGCCTCTTTGAAGTGACCTTTGCCGCGGCCGCCCGCGTGGATCTGTGCCTTGACCACCCAAAGGGGGCCGTCCAGTTCACCGGCGGCTGTTTTGGCTTCCTCGGCGCGCAGAACTGCACGTCCGTCGGAGACCGGAGCGCCATAGCTGCGAAGAAGAGCCTTGGCCTGATATTCGTGAATGTTCATCGAAACTGTCCCGTCTGACTGCGATTAGATCGTTATAGGGGTGTCTAGCGGTAAAAATTAAAGGGTTTTCTGTCTGGATCGGGTTATTTACCGAAGATTTTCAGCATTTGTGATCACACATTTTCGGGGTGTGATCACAAACAAACCGGTGCCAAAAAATGATTCGAGCGAGTCAGAATAGGCTTTGAAAACATATTCGAAGACCGTGTTCGCAACCCGTTTGCGCCAACATTTCCGGTAGCGTTCGAAGTGGCGGGACCGGACCTGTCAGGCTTTCGGGGCTTGGCGCATTCTCGCAGGCTGGCTAATCTGACCGGGCCTGTGTGGGTCCGGTTGGGTCGGGCAGGTCAAACATGAACAAGCTCCGAGCAGATGACAGTGCCGAACCCAGATTTCCCCGATGTCATGACCTGGATCTTCGACGGATCCGGCAAAGCTGTGTCACTGGACGCCGATGAATTTGCCAGCTGGATACCGGCCGGACCGGAGGGGCAGTTCGCTTGGCAACACCTGAGGCTGGAAGCACCAGGCACGGTTCCGCTTCTGCGCGCCGGCGGGCTTGATGAGTTCGTGATCGACGCTCTGACGGCGGACGAGACCCGGCCCCGCTGTACCGTCCATGGCGATGGCGTAATCCTGAACCTGCGCGGAGTGAACCTGCAAGAAGGGCAACCGCCCGAAGACATGATCTCGGTCAGGCTGTGGTTGACGGAGAACAAGATCATCGGTGTCTGGCGCCGCCCCTTGGATGCGGTTGCGGACATGCTGGCGGCAATCGACCGCGGGCAGGCACCGAAATCGCCGGGTGACTTCGTCGCGCGCTTGGCCTTGCGGCTGGCAGATAGGGCCGAACCTTCGATCACTGATCTGAACGAACGTGTGGATGACCTCGAGGAGGCGCTTCTCGAGGCGAATGCCGAGATTTCTCGGGCCGAGCTGGCGGCGATCCGCAGGTCCTCCATCGTTCTGCGCCGGTATCTGGTACCCCAGCGCGACGCGCTGACGACGCTCGAGATTGAAGACGTGCCGTGGCTGCAGGCTCACGACCGGTCGCGGTTGCGCGAAGCCTCGGAGCGCATCTACCGGATCGGCGAGGATTTGGCGGCTGTACGGGAACGGGTTCAGATCATACACGATCAGCTGATGGATGAACGGGCCGAACGTATGAACAACCGTATGCTCGTTCTGTCAGTGGTCAGCGCGGTCTTTCTGCCGCTGGGCCTGGTGGCGGGTGTTCTGGGGATCAATGTCGGTGGCATTCCCGGCGCCGAAAGTCCGAATGCGTTCTGGGTCGTTTGCGCCTTGCTGGTCGCACTTGGCGGGATGCTTCTGGGAGTAGCCAGGTGGCTTGGGATGTTCCGATAGAACTCGAGGGCCAAAAAAGAAATGCCCCGCCGGTTGGAGCCAGCGGGGCAGGGTGTCATGCCTTTGGCCGGATCTTTGGTGGGGTCCAAAGATCCGATCAATGTATCAGGCCAATGAGCTGTCGATGCCCTTGCAGGCCTCGATCAGACCTTTCACGGCGTTGACCGAATTGTCGAAACCGGCCTGCTCTTCTTCATTGAGCTGGATGTTGACGACCTTTTCGATGCCGCCGGCGCCGATCACGGTCGGGACGCCCACATACATGCCCTTCACGCCCAACTCGCCATCGCAATAGGCGGCGCAGGGCAGAACGCGCTTTTGGTCTTTCAGATAGGCTTCGGCCATCTCGATCGCCGAGGTTGCAGGCGCGTAGTAGGCCGATCCGGTCTTCAGCAGGCCGACGATCTCGGCACCGCCGTCACGGGTGCGCTGTACGATGGCGTCCAGCTTCTCCTGCGTGGTCCAGCCCATCTTGACCAGATCGGGCAGCGGGATGCCGGCAACGGTCGAATAACGAACCGACGGTACCATCGTGTCGCCATGGCCGCCCAGAACGAAGGCGGTGACGTCTTTCATCGATACGTCGAACTCTTCGGCCAGGAAGTGGCGGAAGCGGGCCGAGTCCAGCACGCCGGCCATGCCGCAGACCTTGTTGTGGGGCAGGCCCGAGAATTCGCGCAGCGCCCAGACCATCGCGTCCAGCGGGTTGGTGATGCAGATGACGAAGGCGTCGGGTGCATTGGCGGCGATGCCCTCACCGACCGACTTCATGACCTTCAGGTTGATGCCCAGCAGGTCATCGCGGCTCATGCCCGGCTTGCGCGGCACACCGGCGGTCACGATGCAAACATCGGCACCGGCGATGTCTTCGTAGGACTGGGTGCCCTTCAGCTTGGCGTCAAAGCCCTCGGACGGGCCGGATTCGGCGATGTCCAGCGCCTTGCCTTCCGGGATGCCCTCGGCGATGTCGAACAGAACGACATCCCCCAGTTCCTTCATTGCTGCGAGGTGGGCAAGTGTGCCCCCGATCTGACCTGCGCCGATCAGCGCGATCTTGGGTCTGGCCATTTGGATTGTCTCCGGTCGGTTTTGAAATCGCGGTTTTGCTAGTCGCTAAAACGCCGTTGCGCAAGGGTTCTGCGGCGCGGCATGCGACCGCATACCGTTTGCCTGCCCCCCGCCGGTTGCGCTAAACCACCCGCAGGACAAGCCGTTTCGGGGCCGCCGCATGGTTGAATTGAACCTGATGTTTTTTGCCGTGGCGATCCCGGCTGTGATCTTTGCGGGCATTTCCAAGGGCGGCTTCGGCTCGGGCGTGGCTTTTGCGTCGTCGTCGATTCTGGCGTTGATCCTTGATCCGGGGCAGGCGCTGGCGCTGATGTTGCCGATCCTGATGGTGATCGACCTGGCCACCCTGCGCCCCTACTGGAAACGGTGGAACTGGCCCGACGCGCGTCTGCTGATGCTGGGGGCAGTGCCGGGTGTGGCGCTGGGCGCGCTGCTGTACCGGGCGACCGACGAAGACCTGCTGCGCCTGCTGATCGGGGGCATCTCGGTGGGCTTCGTGGTCTGGCATGTGGCGCAATCCCGCGGCTGGGTGCGCGGTTTCGCCAACCGCCTGCCGCCTCCGGCCGGGCTGTTCGCCGGGCTGGTCGCTGGCTTCACCAGCTTTGTCAGCCACGCCGGCGGCCCGCCCGCCGCCGTCTACCTGCTGTCGCAACGCCTGACGAAAACCGAGTTCCAGGCCACCACCGTGCTGGTCTTCTGGGTCATCAACATCGCCAAGTTCGTCCCCTACGCCTATCTGGGCATGTTCACGCTGCAGACCGCCTGGGCCGACCTGCTGCTGACCCCCTTTGCCATCCTTGGCGCCTGGCTGGGCGTGCGTGCCCATTGGATGATGTCCGAGCGGCTGTTCTTCGGCATCGCCTATGTTCTGCTGACCCTGACCGGGTCAAAGCTGATCTGGGACGCGCTGACCTGATCCTCAGGTGTTCGGCGGCAGAGCTTCGGCCAGCACCTCATAGGCCTCGCCCGCGGCCACCAGGCAGGTCAGCCCGTTGGGCAGGGTCACCGTGATCGTCCAGGTGCCGGTGTCGTCCGAGGCAAAGACCTCCATCACCGCACCCTGCCGCGCCATGCCGATGCCGCGCCGGGTCTCGCCATAGGTCTCGGCCAGCCGCTGCAGCACGTCCGGCCGGGGCGCACAGTTCGGCGTTTGCGCCTGCACCTGCTGCGCCGCCAGCACCATGATGCCCAGCCCCATCGTCATCTGAAACAACCACTGATTCATCTCCGGCCCCCTTCGCCTGTTGACTGGACCAAAGCTGCCGGAACCCTCTGCAATTGCGGTAAAACCACCGCGCGTTGCGTCGCATGCTGCAATGCGGCGATTTTAGCCTTGAAGTTTCCGGCAAAAAATGCCCCATTCTGCGCAACTTTATTTCAACGAGAGGTTCCCATGGACCCCCGCCAGCGCCCCTACCGCTCTGTTCTGTATATCCCCGGCTCCAAGGAGCGGGCGCTCGACAAGGCGCGCTCGCTGCCGGTCGATGCCATTATCTTCGATCTGGAAGACGCGGTTGCCGCTGATGAAAAGGACAATGCGCGCGAAACGCTCAAGGCCGCGCTGACGACGGGCGGATACGGCCCGCGCGTCAAGATCGTTCGAATCAACGGCCTCGACACCCCGTGGGGCCGCGCCGATGCCGAGGCCGTGCGCGAGATGGATGCCGACGTGGTGCTGCTGCCCAAGGTGAATTCGGCCGCCGACGTGGATGCGCTGGCCGCGATCACCGGCGACCTGCCGATCTGGGCGATGATGGAAACCCCGCGCGGCATGCTGAACGCGGCCGCGATCGCGGCCCATCCGCTGATGGCGGGCTTTGTCATGGGCACCAACGATCTGGCGAAAGAACTGCAGACCCGCTTCCGCCCCGACCGCCTGCCGCTGATGACCTCGCTGGGCCTGTGCCTGCTGGCCGCCAAGGCCGAGGGGCTGGTGATCGTCGATGGCGTCTACAACGCGTTCAAGGATACCGAGGGGCTGGCCGTCGAATGTGCGCAGGGCCGCGACATGGGCTTTGACGGCAAGACCCTGATCCACCCCGCGCAGGTCGAGACCGCCAATACCGCCTTCGCCCCCTCCGAGGCCGAGATCGACCTGGCCCGCCGCCAGATCGTCGCTTTCGAAGAGGTCGAGGCCAAAGGACAGGGCGTTGCCGTGGTCGACGGCAAGATCGTGGAAAACCTGCACGTTGTAACTGCCCGTGAAATTCTGGCAAAAGCAGAGGCGATATCAGCTTTGCAAGCGGGGTAAGCCAGCATGGGCTTCGTTCTTCTCATTCTCGGCGTGGCGCTTTGGTGGGCCGCACATCTGTTCAAACGTCTGATGCCCGCCCGCCGCGCGGCCATGGGTGACGCCGGAAAGGGCGCGGTCGCGGGTGCGCTGGTCGTGTCGATCCTGCTGATGATCTTCGGCTATCGCATGACCGATTTCATCCATGTCTGGGCACCGCCCAGCTTCATGATCCACATCAACAACCTGCTGGTGCTGATCGCGATCTGGATGATGAGCCCTGCCGGAACCAAGGGCAGATTGCTGAACAAGGTGCGTCACCCGATGCTGGGCGGGTTCAAGCTCTGGGCCTTTGCGCATCTGCTGGTCAATGGTGATCTGGCGTCGATCATCCTGTTCGGCGGCCTGTTGGCCTGGGCCGTGGTCGAAGTGATCGTCATCAACAAGTCCGAGCCCAACTGGACACCGGGCGAGCCCGGAAGCTATGGCAAGGACGCGATGTTCTTCGTGGCCTCGATCGTGCTGCTGGGCATCATCGGTTACATCCACGGGCTGGTCGGCCCGTCTCCGTTCCCGGGTTAGGCAGGTGAGGTGATGGCGAAACTTTATCGACTGCTGACCGAAGAGGACACCTCGGCCTTCTGCCACAAGGTGTCCGAGGCGCTGGCCAAAGGGTGGGAGCTGCACGGCTCTCCGGCCTATGCGTTCGATCCGTCCACCAGCAAGATGCGCTGTGCGCAGGCCGTGACCAAGGATGTCGCGGCCGACTATTCCCCCGACATGAAACTGGGACAGCAATAATGGCAAAGACCAATCCGGGCCACTTTTTCGAGGACTACTCCATCGGGCAGGTGCTGCACCACGCGGTGCCCCGCACCGTGACGGTGGGCGAGCGCGCGCTCTATCATGCGCTATATCCCGCGCGCCACGCGCTCTATTCCTCGGACGAGTTCGCCCGGAGCTGCGGCCTGCCGCAAAGCCCGATCGACGATCTGGCGGCGTTCCATGTGGTGTTCGGCAAGACGGTGCCGGACATCTCGCTGAACGCGGTCGCGAACCTGGGCTATGCCGAGGGGCGCTGGCTGCACCCGGTCTATCCCGGCGACACCCTGCGGTCGGAAACCGAGGTGATCGGCCTCAAGCAGAATTCGAACGGCAAAACCGGGGTGGTCTGGGTGCGCACGCGCGGACTGAACCAGTGCGACGAAGTGGTGATCGAATACGTGCGCTGGGTGATGGTGCGGAAATCGAACCTCGACGCGCCTGCCCCGGAAACCGTGGTGCCGGACCTGAAAAAGGCGCTGGAGCCCGGCGACCTCGTGGTGCCGAACGGGCTGGATTTCAGCAAATACGACTTTGCTCTGGCCGGAGAACCGCACCGCTGGGGAGACTACCAGATCGGGGAAACCATCGAGCATGTCGACGGCGTGACCGTGGAAGAGGCCGAGCACATGCTGGCCACCCGCCTGTGGCAGAACACCGCCAAGGTGCATTTCGACCTGACCTTCCGACCCGATGGGCGGCTGATCTATGGCGGCCATGTGATTTCGATGGCGCGGGCCCTGTCCTTCAACGGACTGGCCAACGCGCAGATGATCGTAGGTCTGAACGGCGGAGCCCACGCCAACCCCTGTTTCGCGGGCGACACCATCAAGGCGTGGTCCGAAGTGGTGGACAAGGCCGAAACCGGCGTGCCCGGCGTGGGTGCCATCCGCCTGCGCCTGGTGGCGACCAAGGGCGGCGAGCCCTTTGCGCTGCGCGGCCCGGATGGAAAATACAGCCCCGACGTCCTGCTGGATCTGGACTATTGGGCGCTGATGCCGATCTGAGCGGGCAGGCCCCCACAGTCTTGTGATCCCGACCGGGCCGAACCGTGCTAGGTTCGGCTCATGTCTTTTCTGCGTATCCTTGCTGCCGCGCTCTGCCTTGCCCGCCCGGCGTCGGCCTGCGAACTGGCGCTGGCGCTGGCCGTAGATGTGTCCGGCTCGGTCGACAGTTCGGAATACCGCATCCAGATGGATGGCCTGGCGGCCGGACTGCGCGATCCGGTCGTGTCCGAGGCGCTGGTGCGCGGCCAGGCCCGGTTGATGCTGGTGCAATGGACCGGGACCTCGCGGCAGCGGATCACCATCCCCTGGACCAAAATTGACGGGTTCGAAGCACTGGATGCGTTTGCCGCAAAAGTGTCGGCCGATCCGCGTGTCTGGCGGAACTTTTCGACCGCGATCGGTGAGGCGCTGGAAATGACCGTGAACAGCTTTCTCGAGGTGCCCGAGTGCAAGCGTCATCTGATCGACATCTCCGGGGACGGCGTCTCGAACGAAGGGGTCGAGCCGACCGAGATCCGAGACCTTTTGCGCCGTCAGGGGATCACGGTGAACGCAATTGCGATCGAGGAGAGCGAACCAGACCTGACGGCCTATTTCTTTGAAAACGTCATAGTTGGCGAAGGGGCCTTCGTCGTATCGGCTGCCGGTTTCAAGGACTATCCCGAACGGATCCGGAAAAAACTTCTGCGTGAAGTCACGCGGCAGACTGCAGATATGCGCTGAGCGCGAAAAGATTCGTGATCACATTGCTTGACCCTTGAAAACGCTAACATTGGAGCGTTGGAATGCATTTTGTGATCACGAGAATATTTTGTGTGATCACGTTTCCGAATTATCGGCGAAATTGCAGGTGATTTGATCTTTTTTACGCGCGGAGCGCGTGACAGGGTCGCAAAATGGAGTAAAAACTTCGGTAGCCAACCTCAAAAGGAGCCGCCATGGCCGATGTCAATCGGGGGAACCGCCCGCTATCGCCGCATCTGTCGATCTATCGTCCGCAGTTGACCTCTGTCACTTCCATCCTGACCCGGATCACCGGCAACGCCATGTTGGTGGCCGCGCTGTTGATCGTCTGGTGGTTCCTGGCCGCAGCCACGTCGCCCGAAGCCTTTGATCGCGCCAACAGTGTGATCACGTCGCTCCTCGGGGACTTTGTCATGGCACTGTCGCTTTGGGGTCTTTGGTACCACACGCTTGCCGGCATCCGGCACCTGATCTGGGACAACGCGATCGGACTGGATATCCCGACAGCCTACAAGTTGGGCTGGGCGGTTGTGATCGGCTCTTTCGTACTGACTTTCCTGACACTGTTGATCGTTGCCTGAGGGAGGCTGACATGCGTTATCTTACCGACCGCAAACGCGCTGTAGGCTTGGGATCGGCCAAGTCGGGCACCGAACATTTTTGGGCGATGAAGGTCAGCTCGGTTGCGCTGCTGATCCTTGTCCCGCTTTTTGTCTTCACATTCGGCCCCACGCTGGGACAGCCCTTTGACGTGGTGCTGGACTATTACTCGCGGCCATTCCCGGCGATCGTGGCGGCCCTAACGCTGGCCGTCGGGTTCAAGCATTTCGCTGATGGTGCCCAGGTGATGATCGAGGACTATGTGCACGGCACAATGGAAAAGGTTCTGATCATTCTCGTGAAGTGTCTCTCATATGGCGCCGCGGCGGCAGGTATCTTCGCCGTCGCCCGCATTGCCCTCTAACACCCCGGAGCTGAATGAAATGGCTGCTTACGAATACGAAACGCACGAATATGATGTGGTCGTGGTCGGCGCCGGTGGGGCCGGTCTGCGTGCCACGCTGGGCATGGCCGAACAAGGTCTGCGCACCGCTTGCGTAACCAAGGTTTTTCCGACCCGCTCGCACACCGTTGCGGCGCAGGGTGGCATTGCGGCGTCGCTGTCGAACATGGGCCCCGACCATTGGCAGTGGCACATGTATGACACCGTCAAGGGCTCGGACTGGCTGGGTGACACAGACGCGATGGAGTACCTTGCGCGCGAAGCACCCAAGGCCGTTTATGAGCTGGAGCATTACGGTGTGCCGTTTTCGCGTACCGAAGAAGGCAAGATCTACCAACGTCCCTTTGGTGGCCACACGACCGAATTCGGTGAGGGCCCCGCAGTTCAGCGCACCTGTGCCGCTGCCGACCGGACCGGTCACGCGATCCTGCACACGTTGTACGGGCAGTCACTGAAGAACAACGCGGAATTTTACATCGAGTATTTCGCCATCGACCTGATCATGTCCGAAGACGGGCAGTGCCAAGGCGTTGTCTGCTGGAAGCTGGACGACGGCACCATGCACGTCTTCAATGCCAAGATGGTGGTGTTGGCCACTGGTGGTTACGGCCGCGCCTATTTCAGCGCGACCTCGGCCCACACCTGCACCGGCGACGGCGGCGGCATGGTGGCCCGTGCCGGCCTGGCCTTGCAGGACATGGAGTTCGTGCAGTTTCACCCGACCGGCATCTACGGCTCGGGCTGCCTGATCACCGAAGGTGCCCGCGGCGAAGGCGGATATCTGACCAACTCGGAAGGTGAACGGTTCATGGAGCGCTACGCGCCCCAATACAAGGACCTAGCACCGCGCGACTATGTCTCGCGTTCGATGACCATGGAAATCCGCGAAGGGCGCGGCGTCGGTCCCGAAGGCGACCATATTCACCTGAACCTGAGCCATCTTCCGGCCGAAGCCCTGCACGAGCGTTTGCCGGGCATCTCGGAAAGCGCAAAGATCTTCGCCGGCGTGGATGTCACCAAGGAACCGATCCCGGTTCTTCCGACGGTGCACTACAACATGGGCGGTATTCCGACCAACTATTGGGGCGAGGTGTTGAACCCGACCGCCGACGATCCGAACGCTGTCGTGCCCGGCCTGATGGCCGTGGGCGAAGCCGGTTGCGCGTCGGTTCACGGAGCGAACCGGTTGGGGTCGAACTCGTTGATCGACCTCGTGGTCTTTGGCCGCGCCGCGGCGATCCGGGCGGGCAAGGTCGTCGACCCCGAAACGCCCAACCCGGTCCTGAACCAGGCCTCGGTCGACAAGGCGTTTGATCGGTTCGATGCGGTGCGCAATGCCAGCGGTGCAATCCCGACGGCCGATCTACGGCTTGAGATGCAGAAAACCATGCAGGCGGATGCTGCGGTGTTCCGGACAGCCAAGACCCTGGCCGAAGGGGTCGAGAAGATGACCGCAATCGCGGCCAAGATGGAGGATATCAAGGTCACGGATCGCAGTCTGATCTGGAACAGCGACTTGATGGAGACGCTGGAACTGACCAACCTGATGCCCAACGCGCTTGCCACTATCGTCGGCGCCGAAGCGCGGAAGGAATCCCGCGGCGCTCATGCACACGAAGACTTCACCGAGCGCGATGACGAAAACTGGCGTGTTCACACCGTGTCCCGGGTTGACGGGAACAAGGTCGAACTCAGCTATCGCCCGGTCATCGTCGATCCGCTGAGCACCGAGGCTGAAGGCGGTATCAGCCTTGAAAAGATCGCGCCCAAGGCGCGGACATTCTGAGGAGAGGAACACATGGTCCAACTGACCCTCCCTACGAATTCCCGGATTACGACGGGCAAGACCTGGCCGAAGCCGGAAGGCGCGAGCAACGTGCGTAAGTTCCAGATCTATCGCTGGAATCCGGATGACGGGCAGAACCCTCGGGTCGACACCTACTTCGTCGACATGGACGATTGCGGGCCGATGGTTCTGGATGCGCTGATCTACATCAAGAACAAGGTCGACCCGACCCTGACCTTCCGCCGGTCGTGCCGCGAGGGGATCTGCGGCTCCTGCGCGATGAACATCGACGGGATCAACACGTTGGCTTGCATCTACGGCATGGACGAGATCAAGGGCGACGTGAAGATCTACCCACTGCCGCACATGCCGGTGGTCAAGGACCTGATCCCGGATCTGACCCATTTCTATGCGCAGCACGCTTCGATCATGCCGTGGCTGGAAACCAAGACCAACCGGCCGGCTAAAGAGTGGCGGCAGTCGATCGAGGACCGCAAAAAGCTGGACGGCCTATATGAATGCGTGATGTGCGCCAGCTGCTCGACCTCGTGCCCCAGCTATTGGTGGAACGGCGACCGGTACCTTGGCCCCGCCGCGCTGCTGCATGCCTATCGCTGGATCATCGACAGCCGCGACGAGGCCACCGGCGAGCGTCTGGATCAGCTTGAGGATCCGTTCAAGCTGTATCGGTGCCATACGATCATGAACTGTGCAAAGACCTGCCCCAAGGGGCTAAACCCGGCCAAGGCGATTGCCGAGATCAAGAAGATGATGGTCGAACGCGCAGTTTGACCGATGACGACCAACGCGCTTGCCGCGTTGCGGCAAGTGCATGGCCCACATGCGAAATCATTGGATGTGGGCCGCCCTGGCCAAGGCTATGTTCGGTATCGGGGAGGAGTGACGGATTGGAAACAGGATCACTCCGATGAAGAACGAATCCAAAAAAACAAACGCAGCCAAAGCCTTGGAATATCTTGAGCAAGCCTGGGCCTACTACGAGCCTGAGCCGGTCAAGCCTGCAAAGGATGCAGAGCCGGAGCTGTTTGAATACGCCAACGCGGCCTGAGTTTGCCGCCAAGTCTTGAGTCCCGGCGCATATTGCGCGAAGCAGGGGAATGCCTGTTCTTCTGCTTCTGCTCGGCGCCGGCGTGTTCGCCTATTTCGTCTGGCGGTCACGCACGTCTTCTTTGACCCGCGACTGCCGGTGGCGGCAGCACAGGCATGCCGGCACGTGGAGTTGTGCGTATTGCGGGGCGGTTTCCGTCTCCGAGACGCAGCCCACGCGGTGCGAACGGAAATAAGCCTTATTGCCTGAGGGAAACGGGGTTTTCCCAAAGGTCATTCTGGGTCAATCTGCGCAAAACAGCGGAAAGATGCAGAATGCCAAATCCTCCTTCGGATGCCGCCGCCCGCCGCGGGATCGCTCCGGTCATTTGCTACCCAAATGACACCCTGCCCAGCGTTGACCTTGACCTGCTGCTGGACGCCCGAAAGAGCGCGCGAAAGACAGCCGAAGTTCTGGTGCCGCCACGTGATGCCCGCTGCTTTGAGGCGCCGGCCGGACACTTCTTTCGGATCACCTCGGTCGAAGGCCCGCAGGTCGGCGACCTGAACCTGTGGAACCTGCACGACCTGAACGAACGTTTCTATTCGGGCAAGACGCGTGCATTGCATGGCACCCATGTCACGACCGGCAAGCGGCTATGGTCCAGCTTTCCCTTTCTGCGCCCGATGGCCACGATCGTTGCGGACACCTTGGACTGGTATGGAATCGATCAATACGGCGGGTCGGTGCATGACGTGATCGGAACGCGTTGCGATCCCTATACCGGAAACCTGCTGTCGGGCACTCAATACCATCATTGCTGCCACTCCAACCTGACCCGGGCGCTGGCTGACCATACTGGTCTGGAGATTCCGGTAGCCGAGCGTTTGGTGCACGACGTGTTGAACGTATTCATGTGCACCGGCTTTACCCGCGATACGGGGCAGTATTTTATGAAGGCTTCACCGGTTCGACCGGGTGACTACTTGGAGTTTTTCGCGGAAATCGACCTTCTGGGTAACCTCAGTGCCTGTCCGGGTGGGGATTGCTCGTCCGAACACTCGTCGGATACGGCCGCCTGTCACCCGCTGTTGGTCGAGGTTTTTGCACCTGCCGAAGGCACGCTGAGCGGCTGGCAAAGTCCGGCGCCCAATGGCTATGACCGTACGCATGGGCGCTGAGGCCCGGGGGTGACCCGGGCCGGTTTGTGTCAGGCGTTCGGGAAGGCGGCCTGCAGCGCAATTTCCACCATGTCACCAAAGCTGCTCTGGCGCTCGGACGAGGGCAGGGCCTCGCCGGTCAGAAGGTGATCGGAAACGGTCAGAACCGCCAAGGCCCGGCATTTGTGCCGCGCGGCCAGGATATACAATTCGGCTGCCTCCATTTCGACACCCAGGATTCCGTGACGCACCATCTGTTCGTTCAGGTCGGGGCGTTCGTCATAGAAAACGTCAGACGAGTAGATGCCGCCGATATGGGTTGCCGTGCCCTTGGCCTCGGCTGCTTTGGCGGCAGCCTGCAGCAGGCCCCAATCTGCACAAGGCGCAAAGTTGAGCTCTTTCATGATGCCCCGGGACGGGGTGCTGAGCGTCGTTGACGTCATGGCCAGGATAACATCCCGGACCTTCACGTTTTCCTGCATGCCGCCGCAAGACCCGATGCGGATCAGGGTTTTTGCACCGTAGTCCCGGATCAGTTCATTTACGTAAATGGACAGCGACGGCATTCCCATTCCGCTGCCCTGAATGGTGACCGGGTTTCCTTTCCATTCGCCGGTGAAACCCAGCATCCCGCGGACATCGTTGACTTGCCGCACATTGCTCAGAAAAGTTTCGGCGGCCCATTTCGCACGATACGGATCACCCGGCAAAAGCACGGTTTCGGCGATTTCACCTTTTTCGGCGCCAATGTGAATTGTCATTTTGATACTTTTCCCGTTCAGATTTCCAGATCGGAAATATCTGCACCGGCTTTCAGCGCTTCGTGGACCCATTTTGGTTTACGCCCACGCCCCGTCCAGGTTTGCGCCGGATCGGCCGGATTGCGATATTTTGCTTTGGCTTTCGATCCCTTGCCGGACCGAGTGGGCTGAGATGCCAAGTCGGACAAGGAAAACCCATAAGCGGCAGCTGCTTTTTCAGCGGCCATCAATGCTTCCTGACGCTCTCTGGCCTCAGCGTTTTCCAGCGCCTTATCGACCTGATCGCGCAATTCAAGCAATTCCTTACGCGACAGCTTGTCCAGATTTATGCCCATTGTCGTTCTCCGTACCCACCTGATTCATTTTTTACTCATCAGGCAACGTTACGGAGAATCCCAATCAATGGCCATTCTTTAAACGAAATGGGCAATGGAATTAATTCTGGGCGATTATTCCGCGGCCAGCGTTTTTGGATCGGCCAGCAAAACGATATCCCCCATAATGGCATTCAGCTCGAAATTCTTGGGCGTATAGACTTTGGCAACACCCATCGATCTGAGGCGATCCGCATCCTCGTCCGGGATGATGCCTCCGACGACAACTGGAATATCACCCAGACCTGCTTCTCGAAGGCGTGTCATCACTTCTTGAACCAGCGGCAGGTGGCTGCCCGACAGGATCGACAGGCCAATCACATGGGCTTGCTGCTCGATGGCCGAAGCGACGATTTCGTCGGGGGTCAGGCGGATGCCGTCATAGGTGATGTCCATGCCGCAATCGCGGGCGCGGAAGGCGATCTGTTCGGCGCCGTTGGAATGACCGTCCAGACCCGGCTTGCCGACCAGGAATTTCAGGCGACGCCCCAGGCGGTCGCTGACCGCATCCACCGCCGCCCGCAGGTCGTCCAAGCCTTCGGTCTTGTTCGAGACCGACCCCGAAACGCCCGTCGGGCCGCGATAGGTGCCAAAGACGCGGCGCATCTCTTCTGCCCATTCGCCGGTGGTGACACCGGCCTTGGCCGCGGCGATCGAGGGCTCCATGATGTTGGCGCCCGATTGCGCGGCGGCGCGCAGATCGGCCAGCGCCGCGACCACGGCGGCGTCATCGCGGGCGGCACGCCAGACGTTCAGGCGATCGATCTGTTCCTGTTCGACCGCCGGATCGACGACCATGATCCCGCCATCCTCGGTCTGCAGCGGCGAGGGCTCACCCTCGGTCCAGCGGTTCACGCCGACGACGATGGTCTCATTGCGCTCGATCCGGTTGAGCCGCTCGGCGTTGGAATCCACCAGCCGCGATTTCATGTAGTCGATCGCCGCAACCGCACCGCCCATCGACTCCAGATTGGCTAGCTCGGCCCGGGCGCCCTGCTTCAGTTCCTCGACTTTGGCATCGACCACCGGGTTGCCGTCGAACAGGTCGTCATATTCCAGCAGGTCTGTCTCATAGGCCAGGATTTGTTGCATTCGCATCGACCATTGCTGGTCCCACGGGCGCGGCAGGCCCAAGGCCTCGTTCCAGGCGGGCAGCTGCACCGCCCGGGCACGCGCCTTTTTCGACAGGGTCACGGCTAGCATCTCGATCAGGATGCGATAGACGTTGTTCTCGGGCTGCTGCTCGGTCAGGCCCAGCGAGTTGACCTGAACGCCATAGCGGAATCGGCGGAACTTGGGGTTTTCCACCCCATAACGTTGTTGCAGGATTTCATCCCAGAGGTCGACAAAGGCCCGCATTTTGCACATTTCGGTGACAAACCGGATGCCCGCATTCACGAAGAACGAGATGCGGCCGCACAGCGCCGGAAAGTCCTCGGCCGGAACGCGGGGGCGCAGCTCGTCCAGAACCGCGATGGCGGTGGCCAGCGCATAGGCGAGCTCCTGCTCGGGCGTCGCGCCGGCCTCTTGCAGGTGATAGGAACACACGTTCATCGGGTTCCATTTCGGTACGTTCGAATAACAGTACTCGGCAACATCCGCGATCATCTTGAGCGAGGGTTTGGGCGGGCAGACATAAGTGCCGCGGCTCAGGTATTCCTTGATCAGGTCATTCTGCACCGTGCCCTGCAGCTTGGACACATCGGCCCCCTGTTCCTCGGCCACCGCGATATACAGCGCCAGCAGCCAGGGGGCAGTGGCGTTGATGGTCATCGACGTATTCATCTGTTCCAGCGGGATCTGGTCGAACAGAACGCGCATGTCCCCCAGGTGGCAGACCGGCACGCCGACCTTGCCGACCTCGCCCCGGGCCAGGGTGTGATCGCTGTCGTATCCGGTCTGCGTCGGCAGATCGAAAGCCACCGACAGGCCGGTCTGCCCTTTGGCCAGGTTGGACCGGTATAGCGCGTTCGAGGCCTTGGCCGTGGAATGACCGGCATAGGTTCGGATGAGCCAGGGGCGGTCTTTCTGCGTCTGCGTCATGGTCAGAGCCTCATGCGTCAATGGGTAACAATATTTCTCTCATGGGTTCTAAAGCGCAATTTTCAGCACATGTCAATTCGCTGCGTTGCGGCATGTACGGCGTGCTGCCGATTGTGACAGCGGCGGTTTGATGGCACTGTGCGGGCATGACGCAGACCGTTGAGTTACCGATTTGGCTGTTTGTTCTGATCGTGGTGTTTGCCGCGGTCACTTTTGCTTCGCATTTCCTGTTCCCGTCGGTGCGCTGGTTCTTTCGCCGCCGGCTTGAACGGGCTGTTGAACGCTTGAACCAGCGCCTGCAACGGCCGATCCAGCCGTTCAAACTGGCCGAGCGTCATGACATGATCCAACGCCTGATCTATGACCCGCAGGTTGGTCAGGCTGTTCAGCACCACGCCGAAGAACATGGAATCCCCGAAGCGGTCGCGTTCGAGCAGGCCCGGCGCTACGCCCGGGAAATCGTCCCGTCGTTTTCGGCCTTCATGTATTTCAGCTTTGCCATTCGGTTGGCTCGATGGTTGAGCAACGCGTTCTACAATGTCCGCCTCAGCCACGAGGACGAGGCCGCATTGAAGGAGATCGATCCCAAAGCAACCGTGGTCTTTGTGATGAATCACCGGAGCAACATGGATTATGTTCTGGTGACCTATTTGGCCGCGCAACAGTCGGCGCTGTCCTATGCGGTGGGCGAGTGGGCACGGGTCTGGCCGCTCAGCCGGTTGATCCGCGCGATGGGGGCCTATTTCATCCGGCGCAAGTCCGGCAGCGAACTCTACCGGCAGGTTCTGGCCAGCTATGTGCGCCTGGCCACCAATGCCGGTGTGACTCAGGCGATGTTCCCCGAGGGCGGTCTGAGCCTCACCGGGTCTTTGGGACGACCCAAACTGGGACTGCTGAAATACATCATCGACGGCACCAGTCCCGATGGTCGCGACGTCGTGTTCGTACCGGTTGCGCTGAACTATGACCGGGTGCTGGAGGATACGATTCTGACCGCCGCCGCCTTGGGCAGCGAACGGCGGTTCCGCGCGCGGATCGGCGTGATTACAAGGTGGAGCCTGAAACAGATATGGCGCCGTATCATCGGGCGTTACAAACGGTTCGGTCTTGCCTCGGTTCGGTACGGCCTGCCCATTTCGCTGCAGGAGTTCCGCGAACAAGCTGGCCCCGACCTGATGACGGACCTGGCTCGAGAGCTGATGCGCCGGATTGGCCAGGCGATTCCTTTGGTTCCAGCGCCCGTTGCATGCTGGCTCGTTCGCGAAAACGGCACCATCTCCGAGTCTGACGTTCAGTCACGGATCGCCAAACTGATGCGGCGGGAAGGCGCGACGGACGAAGACCTGAAGGCCATTTCGCCAGCGATCGAACAACTGGTCGAACGGCGAATACTGAGCAGAAACAACGGTATGCTGTCGCCATCGGTCGAGCGGCTAGATCTTATGAAGTACTATGCCGCCTCAGCACCCATCGGCGAAGACCCAGATGGTTCTGCGGCTGCAAAAGAAATTTCTGCGGTTGCTGGGTCATAAAATTTCAATAATGATCCGAGATGGGTTGCAAAATTACTCGTGGGCCAATATTTCAGCCTATGAAGCGCGCGATTCTGCGTCGCGGCGAACATGTTTGACAGAGGAGGCCACAATGGCTTTGGACACCGACGGCGGCATCGCGTCCTACGAGGCACCGGAAAAAGACCTCTACGAGATGGGTGAAATCCCTCCGATGGGATATGTGCCCAAACAGATGTATGCATGGGCCATCCGCAAAGAGCGCCACGGTGAGCCCGACACTGCGATGCAGTTGGAAGTGGTCGATGTGCCCAAGCTGGACAGCCACGAAGTGCTGGTTCTGGTGATGGCGGCAGGCGTCAATTACAACGGCGTCTGGGCCTCGCTCGGCAAGCCGATCAGCCCCTTCGATGGTCACCAGGCCCCGTATCACATTGCCGGATCGGATGCTTCGGGCATCGTCTGGGCGGTGGGCGACAAGGTGAAACGCTGGAAGGTCGGCGACGAGGTCGTAATCCACTGCAACCAGGACGATGGCGACGATGAAGAGTGCAACGGCGGCGATCCGATGTATTCGCCCAGCCAGCGCATCTGGGGCTATGAAACGCCCGATGGGTCGTTTGCGCAATTCACCAACGTGCAGGCACAGCAGCTGATGCCGCGCCCCAAGCACCTGACCTGGGAGGAAAGCGCCTGCTACACGCTGACGCTGGCCACCGCCTATCGGATGCTGTTCGGGCATGAACCGCATGACCTGAAACCGGGCCAGAATGTTCTGGTTTGGGGCGCGTCGGGGGGGCTGGGCTCTTATGCGATCCAGCTGATCAATACGGCTGGCGCCAACGCGATCGGCGTGATCTCGGACGAAAGCAAGCGCGACTTCGTCATGGGGCTGGGCGCCAAGGGCGTCATCAACCGCAAGGACTTCAACTGCTGGGGCCAGTTGCCCACGGTAAACACGCCTGAATATGCCGAGTGGTTCAAAGAGGCCCGCAAGTTCGGCAAGGCGATCTGGGACATCACGGGCAAGGGCGTGAACGTCGACATGGTGTTCGAACACCCCGGCGAGAGCACCTTCCCGGTCTCGACCTTTGTCGTCAAAAAAGGCGGCATGGTCGTGATCTGCGCCGGGACCACCGGCTACAACCTGACCTTTGACGTTCGGTACATGTGGATGCACCAGAAGCGTCTGCAGGGTTCGCATTTCGCGCACCTCAAGCAGGCGTCCGCTGCAAACCGGCTGATGCTTGAGCGGCGTCTCGATCCATGCATGTCCGAAGTGTTCACTTGGAAAGAACTGCCCGAGGCGCACATGAAAATGATGCGGAACGAGCACAAGCCCGGCAACATGTCTGTCTTGGTTCAGGCCCCGCGTACGGGCATGCGGACCTTGGAAGAGGTTCTGGACGCCCGCGGTTGATCACCGCGCTTTGAAAGCAAGCGCCCGCGAATCGTTCAGACGGTTCGCGGGCGTTTTGCGTTCAGAAGATGGGATATTGTTTTTCAATGCCATGCAAATTCGGGACCCGCTGTTTTTGGGGAGTAGAAAGCAGTGAATAGGCAAGAAAACAGCGTACATGTTATGGTTGTGTTAACCCTTCGTTAACTGTTTCGGAGAGACCATGATGGCGCGAAATGAGTGGATACTGGACGTATTGTCGGACCTCAACGCCTTCGCCGTTGCGAATGGGTTGACCGCGCTGGCCGAGCAGCTTGACGACACCAGGCTGATCGCCGCGGCCGAAATTGCGTCCCTGAACGATGAGGCAAAAGCGCCGTCGAATGGGAACACAGTTCGATTTGAGCCAGGTCCTGGAGGATTTGGAAAACACCAGCACGCTTGACGAGCTGGGTGCGGTTGCTGTCCGCATCAGGGACAAACTGAAGGTCGATCACATCGTCTATCACTGGGTCGATGGCGCCGGCGATCAATATGGCTACACCACCTATCCGGATGCCTGGGCCGACCGATACCGTGAACGCAACTATCACCGAATAGATCCCGTAATCCTGGGCTGCTTCCAGCGGTTTCATCCGGTCAATTGGAAATCTCTGAACTGGTCCGGCAAGGTCGCAAAAGCCTTTCTGCAGGATGCTTTGGATCATGGTGTCGGCAATCAGGGCTATTCGATCCCAATTCGTGGGCCGAATGGCCAGTTCGCGCTTTTTACGGTCAATCACAGTTGCAGCGACGAGGCTTGGGGTGCCTTCATCGTGACCTACAGCCGCGAGTTGATACTGCTCGCCCACTACTTCAACCGCAAAGCATTGGATTTCGAGCAGGACCGAAGACCTGAATCCGCGCGCGGCCTCTCTCCGCGCGAGATCGACGCGATGACGCTGCTGGCCTTGGGCTACAGCCGGGCGCAGGTCGCGCACTCCCTGTCTATTTCCGAGCACACATTGCGTGTCTATATAGAAAGCGCCCGGTCCAAGCTGGGTGCTCTGAATACAACCCATGCCATCGCCACTGCCCTCAGCAGAGGATTAATAGTGGTTTAAGGCCCGCGCGAGGGCCACACGGGAAATTAACCACGACTTTGTACCCCCTTCGTTCCAGCACTGGACGACAAGGGGAAAAGTCATGCTGCGTTATGTTTACGCTGACGAGCTTCAAAAATATCCAAAATTGGCCGAGGGGATGTTTCGCGACCGCGCCGATCAATTCAAAACCCGCCTTGGATGGGATGTTCATGTCAATTCCAAAGGAGAGGAACGGGATCAGTATGATGATCTGAACCCGCTATATGTCATCTGGGAAGAGCCGGACGGCAGTCACGGCGGATCGATGCGGGTATTGCCCACGACTGGCCCTGTCATGATAAACGAGGTGTTCGGGCATCTGACGGGCGGCAGCCCAATCCGCGGCCCGCTGATCTGGGAAGTGACACGGTTCTGCCTGTCCCGCACCGCTCATCCACACACGGCCGGGGCAATCATGCTGAGCGGGGGGGAGATCATGGAAGGCTTCGGTCTTACCCACATCGCCGGGGTCTTTGATGCAAGGATGATCCGTATCTATCGGCTGATCGGTTCCTCGCCGGTGGTCTTGGCCTCTGAGGGGGCGGGCCGTGACCAGATCTCGGTCGGTCTTTGGCCCTATTCCGCTGACGATTGCAACCGCGTGGCCGAGCGGGCGGGCATTCCGCGTGAGCTGTCGCGATTGTGGTTCAAGACGGCGTTCGGGTCCGCCGCGCGGCATCGGTTCGCACTGACTGCCTGACGTTGTATTCCGCATCTGGCGCAGGTTGGCGCGGCCCTGTAGGGTCGCGCCATGTCTCTGCCCAAGGTTACTTTTTCCGAAGATCAGGCCGCCGCGTTCGACAGCATTGCCCAGATGCTGAAAACCGCAGGCGTGGACCTGGAAGACGATGCGCTGCTCAAGCTGCCCGGCCAAGGCGAATCGGGCGTGATGGCGGTGATCGGCAAGGCCGGGTCGGGCAAGACCCTGCTGTTGGCCGAACTCTACAAGGCGCTGGCCGAGACCGGAGTTCGGATCGTCTCGGGCGACTATGAAAGCCGCAAATCGAAAGACAAGCGCAGCCTTGCCATTTTGGCCCCGACCAACAAGGCCGCCAGCGTGTTGCGATTGCGCGGTGTTCCGGCCACCACCATTCACCGCATTCTGTACACGCCGGTCTATGATCCGGAATACGAACGGATCGCCGAGTGGCTGGCGGGCAATGACGACCGCCCCGAGATCGAAGGCCTGACCGACGAGGCGTTGGACCGCGCGGCCGCGTTCTATGCCAACAACAAGTCCATCCCGGGTGCCCTGGCCGCCGCCGGCCTGCGCGGGTCGGATTTCATAACCGGATGGAAACGTCGCGACGAGCCGCTGGATATCGGGTTCGTCGATGAAGCCTCGATGCTGGACGACCGCCAGTTCGAGGATCTCAAAGAAATTTTTCCTACCTTGTTGCTGTTCGGCGATCCGGCACAGTTGGCACCGGTGAATCAGTCCGGGTCGATGGTGTTCGATGCTTTGCCCGAACCGCGCAAGCTGATCCTGCACCGGGTGCACCGGCAAGAGGCCGACAACCCCATTCTGGACCTGGCCCATGCGCTGGCCGATCCTGCCATGGGGTTCGAGGATTTTGAACGTCTTGTCGAGCAGACCGCCCGCACGGATGACCGTGTGGTCTGGGGCCAGCGGGTCGAGGTCGACCTGATGGCCCGCAGCCCGGTTCTGGTCTGGCGGAACGCGACGCGTATCCGGCTGATCCAGGCCTTCCGTCAGGTGCATGGCGCCCCCGAGACCGAGCTGTTGGAAGGCGAACCGTTGATCTGCGACGGGATCGAGCTGCCGCTGAAGCACCGCAAGAAACGGCTCGACCTCGAGGCGCGCGGGCTGATCAAGGGCGCGCAGGTGATCTATCTAGGGCCGGGGCGCAAGCCTGGGTTCTCGCGGCTGCATGTCATGGGGGCCGAAGACCCGCAGGTCAGCGCCGCGTCGATCGTGCAGATCGAAAAACCGGACGAGGAAGAGCCCTTCATCCCCTTTGCCGCGCGCATGGGGGCCACGTTTCTGCATGGGGCCGCCGTGACGATTCACAAGGCGCAAGGCTCGCAATGGGACACGGTGCAGGTCTTTGCACCTGACCTTTATGCCGCCGCCCGCATGGGCCGGACCGAGGCCGGGCAACCCCTGTGGAAACGGCTGGCCTATGTGGCCATCACCCGCGCGCAAGAGCGGCTGATCTGGGTGGTGCGCAACCGGCTGTCCAAACCAAGCCACCCGTTGCGGGTTCACGACCTGCGCGCGGTTTCGGCCGCAAAACTTACGCTGGAGGCGGAGGAGACGTGAACACGATCATCGTAACCGGGGCGAGTTCGGGCATTGGGCGGGCGACGGCCGAGCTGTTTCTGGACCAGGGTTGGACGGTCGGCCTGCTGGCGCGCAGTGCGGACAAGCTGAGCCAGATGGCCGCAACGCGCGAAAACGCCATTCCCCTGGTGGCCGACGTAACCGACCCCCAAGCGGTGTCGGCGGCGTTCGATGAATTTCAGGCGCAGGCTGGACGGTTGGATGTTCTGTTCAACAACGCGGGGATCCTTGCCCCCGCGGGAATGATCGACGAGATCACGCTGGACGACTGGTATCAGAGCGTCAACGTGAACCTGAACGGGATGTTTCTGGGTGCCCGCGCGGCCTTCGGCGCGATGCGCAGGCAGGTGCCCCAGGGGGGGCGCATCATCAACAACGGCTCGATCGCGGCGCATGTACCGCGCCCGAATTTGGTTCACTACACCGCCACCAAACACGCGATAACCGGGCTGACACGAAGCCTGTCGCTTGACGGCCGCGCTCATGGTATCGCCTGTGGGCAGATTGACATCGGAAATGCCAGAACCCAGATGGTGCAGACCCTGGTCGATAGGGCGGTTGCTGAAGGGCGAGAGCCTGATCCGACGATGGCGCTCGAAGATGCCGCGCGCTCGGTCCTGCACATGGCCAGCCTGCCGCCCGAAGCCAACGTCCAGTTCATGACCGTGATGGCAACGACGATGCCGTATATAGGGCGCGGGTAGCGGTCAGTTTTCGCGCAGCAGTCGGAAAGCCGTCGAAGCGCCCCAGCCTGCGGCGATGGCAATGACAAGGGACATCAACCCGTACCAGACCGGCTGTTGGCGCGACATGTTGTAGAGAAACCGTTCGAGCCCGACTTTCCGAACGTCGATAACCGTCTCGAACTGCGAAATGACTTCGCCATTCCGCATCAGGAAGATGCGGGTCAGGTAGTCGCCTTCGGTCAGGTCGGCCGGCATCTCGATGGAGGTGCGGAATAGCGTTTGCTCATCCACGGCAACCGTGTTCTCACGGATCGAATACAGGCCCTCATCCTCGCGGATCCTGACGACAGCCCGGGCGAAATTCTGCGCCTCCCGGATATGCATGGCCGCCCCGACGGACCGGATCGCGCGCCGGATCGAGATGCGATAGCGCAGGTCTTCGGTGTCGGTGATGATGTCTGTGAACGGCGCGCTTGTGGCGACTGCGTAGAAGCTGGGTGCGGAATCGACCAGAACGCTGTCGGTATTCACCCAGATGCCGAATTTCTTTTCCTTGCGCCGCACCATGACCGGCTCGGACGGGCCCGCGACTGCCACGATCACCTCAAGCGGAGGGCCGGGCGGGATCGGCGCTTCGCGCTTGACGGCGCCAAAGATCAGAATCTCGGATCCATCGAAATCGGCGGTGATGGCTACGCGATCCTGGCTGAGGCCAAGAACGACCTGCTCATCCGCAGCGTGGACGGGGATGGTCAGGAACACAAAGGCGATGAACCAGCGCAACACGTCAATGCCCCCCATCGGTGCCAAGCGAATAGAGCTCGGCCGGTTGCAACAAAAGATCCAGGGCCAGCTTGCCGCAAACCGCCAAAACAAGAGCGGCCAGCAGAACGCGCAGCTGCTCGGCCGGGATGCGTGCCCCCAGCACGGTCCCGATCTGAGCCCCGATCACCCCGCCAACCAACAGTAGGACAGCCAGCACGATATCGACCGTAAAGTTGGTCGTGGCGTGCAGCATGGTGGTGAAGCCAGTGACGAAAATAATCTGGAAAAGGGATGTCCCCACAACCACTTTGGTCGGCATTCCCAGCAGGTAGATCATGGCGGGCACCATGATGAACCCGCCGCCCACGCCCATGATCGCCGACAACACGCCGACGAACAGGCCGACAAGCACCGGCGGGATGACTGAGATATACAGCCCCGAGGTCCGGAACCGCATCTTGAACGGCAGGGCGTGGATCCACCCCCTCTGGCGCCGTTTGACAGGGACTGCACCGGCTTTTCGGGACCTGCGCAGTGCATTGAGGCTTTCAAAGAACATCAGCCCGCCAATGACGCCCAGAAAGACGACATAGCAGAGCTTGACCAGCAGATCGACCTGACCCAGGCTTTTGAGATAGTTGAAGAAGACAACGCCCACGGCGGCGCCGATCAGACCACCCACAAGAAGGACCGTGCCCATCTTCAGATCGACCGTCTTTCTTCGGAAATGCGCCAGCACGCCCGAGAATGACGAGGCAACGATCTGGTTCGCCTCGGTTGCCACGGCAACAGCGGGTGGGATGCCGATAAAGAACAGCAGCGGGGTCATCAAAAAGCCGCCACCGACACCGAACATGCCGGACAGAATTCCCACCATGCCGCCGAGGCCCAGCAGCAGAAAGGCGTTCACGGAGACTTCGGCGATAGGCAGATAGATATGCATGTGGTCTAGCCGATCCGTGCTGCGGTGGACTGGTTACAACGATCAAAGGTGGGTGCGCTGCGTTGGGCGAGGGAATGCACTGGCGAGTACACGGCGGTTTCGAGGGAAAAACTGGTCACGGTCAAACCCCCGCCAATTCAGATAGCGAATAGAATTCTGTCGGAGTCACGATCAGTTCCAGCCCAACTTTTCCGGCCACGATCATGACCAGTACCGCCAGCAAAACCCGCAGCTGCTCAGCCTTCAGCCGGGCGCCGACCATGCTGCCGAACTGGGCCCCAACGACACCCCCGATCAACAGGAACAAGGCCAGCACGATATCCACGCTGAAGTTGGTCGAAGCGTGGATCATCGTCGTGAACCCGGCCACGAAAATGATCTGAAACAGCGAGGTTCCGATCACCACCTTTGTTGGCATACCCAGAATATAAATCATTGCCGGAACCATGATGAACCCGCCGCCAACGCCCATGATGGCCGACAGGATTCCGACGCCAAAGCCGACCAGGATGGGTGGAATGACCGAGATGTACAGGTTTGACTCGCGGAACCGCATTTTGAACGGCAGCGCATGAACCCAGGTGCGTTGGCGACGTGCGGTCGGTGGGGTGCCGCCCGCTGCCCGTGACCGGCGGATTGCACGCAGGCTCTCAACGAACATCAAGGTGCCGATGAGGCCAAGAAACACGACGTAACACAGCTGGACCGCCAGATCGACCTGCCCCAAATGCTTGAGATAGTTGAAGACGAGCATCCCCAGCGTCGCGCCCAGCAGGCCGCCACCCAGCAGAACCGATCCCATCTTCAGGTCTACGGTCCTGCGCTTGAGATGGGCCATCAGCCCCGAAAATGAGGATGCCACGACCTGGTTGGCCGATGTCGCCACGGCGACTGCGGGCGGAATGCCAATCAGAAACAGCAGTGGCGTGATCAGAAAACCGCCTCCCACTCCGAACATGCCGGACAGAACGCCCACGGAAACACCAATCGCCAGCAGCATAAACGGGCTAACGGATACTTCGGCTATGGGAAGGTAGACGTGCATACCCCCTTAGAGCGCTTGCGGCATGCAAAATCAACTCTGCATGCCGCTTTGCAGCAAACAGGACTGAAAACCAGTCCTGAACTGGCCTTATCAGCGCTCTTTCACATAGGGCTCGCCACCGGCCCTTGGCGGGACCGCTTTGCCGACGAAACCCGCCAGGATCACCACGGTCAGAATATAGGGCAGCGCGTCCATGACCTGAACGGGGATTATGATGCCGCCCAGGTCGATATTCTGGAACCGCAAAGCAACCGCCTGCAGCAGCCCGAACAGCAAACACGCCCACATGGCGTGCCACGGCCGCCACTTGGCAAAGATCAGTGCGGCCAGTGCGATAAAGCCCCGGCCAGCCGTCATGTCTTTGACGAACCCTGCCTGCAACGCAGTAGCCAAATAGGCCCCGGCGATGCCACATAGCACGCCACAGATGGCGACGGCTGCGTAGCGAAGCCCCACCACCGAGACGCCGGCGGTGTCCACTGCCGCCGGGTTTTCACCCACGGCGCGCAGGCGCAGGCCAAAGCGGGTGCGGAACAGCACCCACCAGGTTGCGGGCACCATCAGGAACGCCACGTAAACAAGAATCGAGTGGCCTGAGAGCAGCTCGGCATAGATGGGGCCGATGATCGGCACACCGCTCAGTGCCTCGGCGAAGGGGAAGTTGATTGGCTCGAACCGGCCGCCTCCGAACAGCGACGGCGTGCGGCCGCCTTGCTGGAACCAGTCCTGCGCTACCAGCACGGTCATGCCGGCAGCCAGGAAGTTGATGGCGACACCGGAAATCAGCTGGTTGCCCCGGAACGTGATCGAGGCAAGCCCGTGCAGGCCAGACAGCGCCAAGGACGATGCGATGCCGGCCAGCAGGCCCAGCCATACCGACCCGGTGACCGCGGCAACGGCGGCCGAAAAGAATGCCGCCATCAGCATCTTGCCTTCCAGTCCGATGTCGAAAATGCCAGCGCGTTCCGAATACAAGCCGGCCAGGCAGGCCAGCAGCAGCGGTGTGGCCAGGCGAATGGTCGAGTCCAGAACCTGGACGATCGTCAGGAACAACTCCATCAGTTCGCCTCCTTCCGCAGGGCCAGGAACAGCTTTTCAAGCGGCATACGGACCATGTTGTCCAGCGCCCCGGTGAACAGGATCACCAATGCCTGGATCACCACAATCAGTTCGCGCGGGATCGAGGTCCACAGCGCCAGTTCAGCGCCCCCCTGATAGAGGAAGCCAAACAGGATGGCCGCGAGGAATACGCCGAACGGGTGCGAGCGGCCCATCAGGGCCACCGCGATGCCGATGAAGCCCGCGCCCTCGGTCGAGTTCAGAACCAGCCGCTCGGCCTCACCCATGACGTTGTTGATTGCCATCAGGCCCGCCAGAGCGCCCGAAATCAGCATCGCCACGATGGTGATGCGCACCGGCGAGATACCGGCATAGACCGCACCGGTTTCCGAATGCCCATAAGCCCGAATTTCATAGCCCAGGCGAGTGCGCCAGATCAGCGCCCAGACTACGATGCAGGCGATGACCGCGATGATCAGCGAGATGTTGGCCGGAGCCGCCTTGGAGAAGTTGATCGCGATCGGGGCCAGCATCTCGTGCAGGGTGGGCAGATGTACCGCCTCGGCAAAGCGGGCGGTCGCCGGGTCCTGCGAGCCGGCCGGTCGCATCACGTTGACCAGCATGTAGTTCAGCAGCGCCGCAGCGATGAAGTTGAACATGATCGTGGTGATCACGATATGGCTGCCGCGCTTGGCCTGTAGATAGGCCGGTATCGCAGCCCAAGCCGCGCCGAACAGCATGCCGGCGGCCATCGCAGCCAGCAGAGCGATGCTCCAATGCGGCCACGGCACATAGAGGCACACCATGGCTACGCCCAGTCCGCCCAACATGGCCTGACCCTCGCCACCTATGTTGAACAAACGCGCGTGAAAGGCCACTGCAACCGCAAGACCGGTGAACATGAAGTTGGTGGCATAATACAGGGTATAACCCCAGCCATAGGTCGACCCCAGCGCGCCGGTGACCATCAGGTTCACCGCCTCGACCGGGTTTTCGCCAATGGCCAGAATGACCAGTGTCGACAGGATTGCGGCCAGGATCAGACTGATGAGCGGGATCAGAATGACGTCGGCCCATTTGGGCATCTTATCCATGTTACGCGGCCTCCCCCGCAACACCGGCCATCAACAGGCCCAGTTCTTTTTCATCCGTTTCATGGGGCAGACGCTCGCCCATGATATGTCCGTCGAACATCACTGCAATCCGGTCGGACAGAGAGAAGATCTCTTCCAACTCGACCGAGACCAGCAGGATCGCCTTGCCCTGATCGCGCAGGGCGACGATCTGCTTGTGAATGAACTCGATCGCGCCGATGTCCACGCCGCGGGTCGGCTGGCCCACCAACAGCAAATCGGGGTTCCGCTCGATTTCGCGTGCAACCACGATCTTCTGCTGGTTTCCACCCGAAAAGTTCTTGGCCGACAGCCAGCCATTAGGCGGACGCACGTCGAATTTCTCGATCTTGCGTTCTGTGTCGGCGCGCAGTGCGGCGTTGTTCATGAAAATCCCGCGCTGATAGGCGGGGTCGCGGTGATAGCCGAAGGCCACGTTTTCCCAGGCGTGGAAGTCCATGATCAGACCTTCGCGTTGCCGGTCTTCGGGCACATGGGCGATGCCTTGGGCGCGCCGGGCCTGACCGTCGGCCTCGGGTCCGCTGAGCGCCAGAGGCGTACCATTCAGTTTGATCACGCCTGATCCCGGGCGCATCCCGCCCAACACTTCGAGCAGCTCGGACTGCCCGTTGCCGGCGACGCCTGCGATGCCCACGATCTCGCCCGCGCGGACGGTCAGGTCGATACCTTTGACGCGCTCGACGCCCGCCGAATCCGTCACCCGCAGGTTCTCGATTTCCAATATGGGCTTGCCGGGTTTGGCCGGCACCTTGTCGACGCGCAACAGAACCTTGCGCCCGACCATCAGCTCGGCCAACTCCTCGGGGTTGGTCTCGGCGGTCTTGACCGTGGCAGTCATCTGGCCGCGGCGCATCACCGACACGGTGTCGGTGGCTTCCATGATCTCGCGCAGCTTGTGGGTGATCAGGATGATGGTCTTCCCTTCGGCGCGCAGCCGGTCGAGGATGCGGAACAGCTGGTCGGCCTCGGCCGGGGTCAGCACCCCGGTGGGTTCGTCCAAAATCAGTATCTCCGCCTTGCGATACAGCGCCTTGAGGATTTCGACCCGCTGCTGCATTCCCACGCCGATCTCGTCGATGCGCTTGTCGGGGTCCACGAACAGCTCGTATTCTTCCTCGAGCTCTTTCAGCTCTTTCCGAGCCTTGGCCAGCGAGGGGGCCAGCAGCCCGCCATCTTCCGCGCCCAGAACGATGTTTTCCAGAACGGTGAAATTCTCGACCAACTTGAAATGCTGAAAGACCATGCCGATGCCCGCGGCGATCGCGGCCTGGCTGTCGGGGATGTCGGTCTTTTTACCGTTGATCCAGATTTCACCTTTGTCGGCCTTGTAGAAGCCGTACAGAATGCTCATCAGCGTGGACTTGCCCGCACCGTTTTCACCGATGATCCCGTGGATCGTGCCAGGGGCGACGCTGATCGAGATGTCCTTGTTCGCTTGGACTGGCCCAAAGGCTTTGGAAATCCCTTTGAGCTCGATGGCGGGGACTGTCATGTCTTGTCCTCGATTGCCGTAGAAGCTGCGCTGATTTCGCAATCATTCGGTCGTGGCGAAACAGCGGCATGAGTGGATGCGGGACGGGAGGTTTCCCCCGCCCCGCGCGATATCAGAACTGCAGTGCCGGGCAGCTGTCGTTCTCGTAGTAGCTGACGACGGTGACATTGCCGTCGATGATGTCGCGGCGCGCCTTTTCGACGGCGGCTTTCATCTCGTCGCTTACCAGCGAGGCGTTGTTTTCATCCATGGCAACGCCGACACCGTCCTGTGCCAGACCCATGGTGAACTTGCCGGTCTCGACATCTTCGCCTGCTTTCATGGCGTCATAAACGGCCACATCCACGCGCTTGAGCATCGAGGTCAGGACCTTGCCCGGGTGCAGGTGGTTCTGGTTGCTGTCCACGCCGATCGACAGGATGCCTTCGTCGGCCGCGGTCTGCAGAACACCGACGCCGGTACCGCCTGCGGCGGCGTAGATCACGTCAGCGCCTTGGCTGATCTGAGCTTTGGTCAGCTCAGAGCCCTTCACCGGGTCGTTCCATGCGGCCGGGGTGGTGCCGGTCATGTTGGCGACGACGTTGATGTCAGGGTTTACGGCCTTTGCGCCCTGGGCGTAGCCGCAACCAAAGTGCCGGATCAGCGGAATGTCCATGCCGCCGATGAAGCCGACGGTACCCGACTTGGATGCCATCGCGGCCATCATGCCGACCAGGTACGAGCCTTCATGCTCGGCGAACGAGACCTGGCGGATGTTCGGCGCGTCCAGCCAGCTGACGTCGACGGCGACGAACTTGGTGTCGGGATAGTCAGGTGCGACGGCGGCCAGCGGATCAGCCATGGCAAAGCCCATGGTGATGATCGGGTTTGCACCGGCTTCAGCGAAACGACGCAGGGCTTGTTCGCGCTGCGCTTCCGACTGCAGCTCGATTTCGCGATAAGACTTGCCGGTCTGGTCGGCCCAGCGCTTGGCGCCGTTATGGGCTGCTTCGTTGAACGATTTGTCGAACTTGCCGCCCAGATCGAAGATGATCGCTGGTTCGGCCAGCGCCGCTCCTGCGGTCAGTGCAAACGCGGCGGCCGCGCCCATCAAGGATTTCATCAGGGTCATCATATACTCCCGTTGTTTTTTATGGCTTCGGGGCAGGGGCTTTTGCCCAGCCCCGCTCAGAGCGAGCAGAACTGCTGTGATAGCGGCAATTAAGGCCGTCTGAAACAGCCATGGTCAACCGCTTTTTGACCATTTGGTCTCAGAAATGCCCGGCTTTCGTCAGGGTAGCGCGCGCTCCATCAAGATTGCATCTACTTTGTCAGCCTTGCCGCGTCGGTAATATCCCGGCCGAAGACCGCAGCGCGCATAGCCGCAACTTTGGTAGAGTGCAATGGCGGCCGCGTTGTCCGATGCCACCTCAAGAAACGCCCGGCGCGCACCCAGATCGCGAGCCCTGTCGTGCCATGCCTGCATGCAGACGCGGCCCAGACCCTGCCGCTGGTGATCGGGGTGCGTCGCGATGGTCAGCAGCTCGGCCTCGTCGCCGATGACCTGGATCAGGGCAAATGCTGTTTTGTTTCCAACGACATGGGTGAATCGGTTGGCAAGCAGCTCAGCGAATTCATCGGCGGTCCAGGGGCGGGACTGGGTGAAAGCTGCGCCGTGGGTCTCGGCCATTTCCTGTGGGGTCATGGGTCCAGAAAAGGCGGCGGCGTATCGCGCGACGGGGCGGCGTCTGCTGCACGAACGTACAGGGGGGCAGGGGGATCTGACACAAGGTCAACACGTCCAGAAGCAATCCGGGCGATGGCCCGGACGACTGCATTCGCATCGTCGCACAAAAACAGGGCGCCAAGTGATTCTGCCTCTTCCTGCGTCATCAGTTGCGGCGTCCCGTCGGGCGCTTGCACATAAACTTGGTCGCGGGGGGCTGGAATGGCTGGGATCTGCCCTTCGGGTGCCAAGGCCGCCAAGGCTTCAAGGCCCGAAACGCCGATTGCCGGCTTGTTCAATCCAAGCGCCAGCCCTCGGGCGGCAGAGACCGAGATGCGAATTCCTGTGAAATTGCCCGGACCCGTCCCGACACCGATCGCGTCGATATCCGCCCAAGAAACCCCGCCTTCTGCCAGGATGTCCTGAAGCAGAGGCATCAGGCGTTCTGCCTGGCCTCGGGTCATGGTTTCGGCGCGGCTCAAGACGATGTCTGGCCCGCGCAGCAAAGCGGCCGCGCAATGCGCGGCCGATGTGTCAAATGCCAGAATTGTCTGATCAGACTGCAACAGGGCGAACCTCGGTCACCTCGGGGATGTAATGACGCAGCAGGTTCTCGATCCCCATCTTCAGGGTCAGCGTTGAGGACGGGCACCCAGCGCAGGCGCCTTGCATATGCAGGTAGACGACGCCGCGGTCAAAGCCGTGGAAGGTGATGTCACCGCCGTCCTGCGCCACGGCGGGGCGCACGCGGCTGTCCAGCAATTCCTTGATCTGGTTTACGATTTCCGAGTCCTCACCCGAATGTTCAGCATGGCCGGACGCGGTTTCCACCCCGGCTCCCATCACCGGCTGGCCGGATTGGTAGTGCTCCATCACGGCGCCCAGGATGGCGGGTTTGATGTGGTCCCACTGCACGCCGTCGTCTTTGGTGACGGTCACGAAGTCATTGCCGAAGAAAACTCCGGTCACACCGCTGACCGCAAAGATGCGCTGCGCCAGCGGCGAGTTCTGCGCGGCTTCGGCAGTCGGGAAATCCGCTGTACCGGCCTCGAGCACGGTCTGACCGGGCAGGAATTTCAGCGTGGCCGGGTTGGGCGTGGATTCGGTCTGGATGAACATGGCGCGCTCCGTATCAGTTGGCTCTGATATGCGCGTCAGTGGCCGGGAAGTCAAGATTTGGAACGGTTCTAAATAGCTGCGGCCTGTCGGATTGCCATGTCCAGCCGGTCATCGCCCCAATAAAGCTCCTCATCCACGACAAAACTGGGGGCGCCGAAGATCCCCAGCGATTTGGCGCGGGCAACCTGTTCAAACAGAGAACTCTTGATGTCAGCGTCCGCGGTCCGGTCGATCATGTCCTCGGGGAGGCCGGCGGCGGACAGGGCGCTGCGAAGAACAGGCTCTTCGGAAATGTTCAGGCCTTGGCCAAACTGCGCGGCGAAAACGGCGCGGGAAAACGCAGCGCGCGCTTCACCCTGAGGGATGGCGAGCGCAAGGCGTGCGGCCTTCAGGCCGTTTTGCGGAAACTCGGCAGGTCGGGTCAGGGGCAGGTCACGCTGCCGGCAAAGCCGTTCCATGTCGCGCCACATGTACAGCCCCTTGGCCGGATAGATGTTGAACGGCGAGGTTATCCACCCCTGCTCGGCAAAAATGGGACCCAGAAGGAATGGCTGCCAGTCCACCTGCACGCCGCAGGCTGCCGCGTCCCGTTCGACCCGCATGGCGCTGAGGTAGGAATAGGTCGAGGCGAAATCGAACCAGAAGTGCAGGGTGGCGGGCATCAGGTGATCTCTTCGAGCTTCTCCTTGCTCAGGTCGCCCGGAACGATGGTGATCGGAATCGGCAAGCTGCCGGAATTCCGCGTCAACTGAGTGACCAGTGGACCCGGGCCCTTCTTGTCGGTACCCGCACCCAGAACAAGGACGCCGATCTCGGGATCCGAGCGGACATGCTCGATGATCTGCGGAACGGGCTCACCCTCGCGGATCGCCAGTTCCGGCTCGATCCCCTGCTTGTCGCGCATCCACTTTGCAAATACCTCGAAATGCGCATGGATACGCTCGCGGGCTTCTTCCCGCATCACTTCGGCCACGCCGATCCAGTGATTGAACTCGTCCGGAGGAATGACCGAGAGGATGGTCACCCCCCCGCCCGTATGCGCAGCACGCATCGCGGCGAAACGCATGGCGTTCAGGCACTCGCGGCTATCGTCAAGAACTACAAGGAACTTGCGCATGAATGTCCTCTCCGGTTTTCGGGATCATGCCCGAGCATTCGGTGTCTGGCAACTCGGGCCGCGACGGGCCTTCGCTTATTGGTTGCTGGCCGCCCAGTCCCAGTAGAGCGCGCGCGTGCGGCGCGTGATAGGGCCAATCTGATATTGCGTGTCGTCCAGTGCGGTCACGGGCGTGACCTTGTTCATGTTGCCGGACATGAACACTTCGTCGGCGTCGTGGAAATCGTCGAAGGTCAGAACAGTTTCGTGAACCGTCACACCGTCGCGCCGCAGATTGTCGATGTGCCGCGCACGGGTGATGCCTGCAAGGAAGGTGCCGTTCGGTGCCGGAGTAAACACCTCGCCATCCTTGGCCATGAAGATGTTGGCCGTTGCGGTTTCTGCCACGTTGCCCATGGCATCGGTCACCAATGCGTTTGAGAACCCCTTGGATCGTGCTTCCGCCAGCATTCGGGCGTTGTTTGGATAAAGGCACCCGGCCTTGGCGTTGACAACCGCGCTTTCCAGAACCGGGCGGCGGAAGCGGGTGGTCGTCAGCGTGACCGAGGCCGCCTCGGGCGCCATCGGGATTTCTTCGAGGCAGATGGCAAAGCCTGTGCTGTCACCCTGCGGCACGATCGCCGTCGCGTCTCCGTCGATCCCCCAGTACATAGGGCGAATGTAGACGGCGGCCTCGGTCGGGTAAGCTTCAAGACCTTCGCGGATCAGTTCGACCATCTGTTCGGTGGTCACGGTCGGAGTGAGCATCAGCGCCTCGGCCGAGCGGTTCACCCGGTCGCAATGCGCGGCCAGATCCGGGGTCATGCCATCAAATCGGCGGGCTCCGTCAAACACTGACGAACCCAACCAGGCCCCGTGGTCCGCAGCCCGCATGATCGGGGCATCGCTATCGTGCCATTTGCCATCGAAATAAGTGCGGATATTCTTGCCGACTGCCATTTTGCCCTCCGTCAATTCCGCCGAACCGTAGGAGCGCGCGCGCCTGAGGTCCAGCAGATTATCCCGTCGCCATAGGCAACACGTCGCGCTTGACCATTGCGCGCAGGGCGAAGTTGGAGCGCAGGTTGCGGATGCCGGGAATCTGCATCAGCCGATTTTCCAGAAACGCGTCAAAGGCGGTCAGGTCACGCGCCACGACACGCAGCAGGATGTCGCGCGAGCCGGTCATTAGGTAACACTCCATCACCTCATCGCATCGCAGGATGGCGCGTTCGAAGGCGTCGACGGCGTTGCGGTCCTGTTTCTCCAGTTCAACAGACACGAAAATCGTGACCCCAAAGCCCAGTTTCTCGGGGTCGACCTGCGCCGAATATCCGGTGATCACCCCGTCGCGGCGCAGGCGGTCCAGGCGTCGCGCGCAGGGCGTCGGCGACAGGCCAACCTTTTCGGCCAGGTCCAGAACGGTCATGCGCCCGTCCTGCTGCAGCGCGCGCACGATCTTGCGGTCGATCTGGTCCATGGAGAGAATCCCTAAAATGATCGGCTCAGATTACTATTATCTCCAAGAGAGATAAGTTGGCCAGCATGTATTGGCGAAAATCGCTCGGTCGGATGTGGCAGAATCCATCTGTCTTTCCGGAGGAGCAAAATGGAACTAACCACGATTGACGCGCCAGATCACGAGCGTGTGGTCGAATTCAAAGACGCCGCCAGCGGGCTTTCGGGCTTTGTGGCGATCCACTCCACGCAATTGGGGCCGGCAGCGGGCGGCGTGCGGATGCGCACCTATGGCCACCCGTCCGAAGCGCTGGACGATGCGCTGCGCCTGTCGCGGGGCATGACCTACAAGAACGCCGCGGCCGATCTGCCGCTGGGCGGGGGCAAGGCCGTGATCATCGGCGACCCGAGCGCGGACAAGACGCCCGGGCTGCTGCAAGCCTTTGGCCGCGTGGTCCAAAGCCTCGGCGGCCAGTACTGGACGGCCGAGGACATGGGGATGACCCCGGCCGACATGGCCCAGATCGGCACCGAAACCGAGTATGTCGCCGGTCTGCCCGATGGACCGTTCGCCAGCGGCGACCCGTCGCCCATCACTGCCCGCGGGATCTTCAACGCCATCCGCGTCACCGCGCGGCACCGGTTCGGGGCCGACGACCTGAGCGGCAAGACCGTCTCGGTGCAGGGGCTGGGCCATGTGGGCGAACATCTGTGCGCGCTGTTGCACGACGCCGGGGCGAAACTGGTGATCACCGACATCGATGCGGGCCAGACCGCCCGGCTGGCGGACCGGTTCGCGGCGCAGGCCGTCGCGCCCGATGCGATCTATGCGGCCCAGGCGGATATTTTCGCGCCCTGCGCCATCGGCGGCATCCTGAACGAAACCAGCATTCCGCTGCTGAAGGTCGGCGCGGTGGCCGGAGGGGCCAACAACCAATTGGCGACCGATGCCGACGCGCAGCGCCTGCATGACCGCGGCATCCTCTATGCTCCGGATTTCGTGGCCAATGGCGGCGGGATCGTGAACGTCGCGACCGAGATCCTGAAGATCAAGGATCGCGAAGCTTGGGTCGGTCAGCGGCTTGAGGCGCTGGAGCGGACGATGGACCGCATCCTGACCCGCGCCAAGGTCGATGGCGTCAGCCCCCATGCGGTGGCCGAATCCATCGTCGAGGAAAAACTGCACCCGCAGGCCGCCTGACCTGTAACGCAAAACGCCGCCCCTTGCCGGGGGCGGCGCTGCAGTTTCTGTCTGGTGCTCAGGCGCGGCCGGCGCCCACCATCCCCACGATTTCGTAGGTGCGGCTGAGGATCGGAGCCGCGATTTCCCGCGCCCGTTCCGCGCCACGGTCCAGGATCCTGTCGATCTCGGCCTGATCGCCCATCAGTCGCGCCATCTCGGTCGAGATCGGCGACAGCTTTGCGACCGCCAGATCGGCCAGCATCGGCTTGAATTCACCGAACTGCTTGCCCCCGACCTCGGCCAGAACCTGCTCGACCGTCTGATCGCTGAGCGCGGCATAGATGTTGACCAGGTTGCGCGCCTCGGGGCGGTCTTCCAACCCGTCCACCTCCGAGGGCAGGGCGTCGGGGTCGGTCTTGGCCTTGCGGATCTTCTTGGCGATGGTGTCGGCATCGTCGGTCATGTTGATCCGGCTCATATCGGACGGGTCCGACTTGGACATCTTCTTGGCCCCGTCGCGCAGGCTCATCACGCGGGTCGCCGCGCCCTCGATCACCGGCTCGGTGATCGGGAAGAAATCGACGCCATAGTCGTGGTTGAACTTGATGGCGATGTCGCGGGTCAGCTCAAGATGCTGTTTCTGGTCGTCGCCCACCGGGACATGGGTCGCGTGATAGACCAGAATGTCGGCGGCCATCAGCGAGGGATAGGCGAAAAGGCCCAGCGAGGCGTTCTGCTGGTTCTTGCCCGCCTTGTCCTTCCACTGGGTCATGCGCTGCATCCAGCCCATGCGCGCAACACAGTTGAAGATCCAGGCCAGTTGCGCGTGCTCGGGCACCTGTGACTGGTTGAACAGGATCGACTGCTCCGGGTCGATGCCGGCGGCGATGAAGCCCGCGCACAGCTCGCGCGTGGAATGCGCCAGTTCTTTGGGGTCCTGCCAGACGGTGACCGCGTGAAGATCGACCATGCAGTACACGGTCTCCATCTCCGGCCCCTGCATATCCACAAAACGCTTGAGCGCACCAAGGTAGTTGCCAAGATGCAGGTTTCCCGAGGGCTGAATGCCGGAAAACACGCGCGGCGTGAACTTGGTTTCGGTCATGGAAGGGAACTCCCGTCTGGAAAAATAAGCCTCCGTCGCTTACCCATGAGGCAAAGGGACGTCAACAGCCGCGAAAGGCCCGCCCAATGAGCAGCGAGCATTACACACCCCCCGTGAACCCCCTGCCGCCCGTGGTGGTGGCGCTGGTCTTGTTCATCATGGGGATCGAACTGGCCTTCACCCTCGGCACGCGCGGCCTGGTCGGCGGACCGGGCGCGGTGGGATGGCGGCTAGAGGCGATTCAGCGCTATTCCTTCTCGGCCGACATCTTCGACTGGATGGTGATGAACGGGCGTTGGCCGGTCGAGCATGTGATCCGGTTCTTCACCTACCCCTTCGTGTCAGGCAGCTTTACCCAGGCGCTTTTTGTCTGCGTCTTTGTTTTGGCGATGGGCAAGATGGTGGGTGAGGTCTTTGGCGGTTTTGCGATGCTGGTGATCTTTGTGCTGTCCGGCGTGGGCGGGGCGCTGGCCTATGCGGTGCTGCTGGACCCGCGCTATCCGCTGGTCGGGGGCTTCCCGCCGGTCTACGGCCTGATCGGCGCGTTCACCTGGCTGCTATGGCGCAGGCTGTCGCTGGTCGGAGAGAACCAGGCGCGGGCGTTCCAGTTGATCGCGGTGCTGATGGGTATCCAACTGTTGTTCGGGCTGATCTTCGGCGGCACCTCGGATTGGGTGGCCGATCTGGGTGGGTTCGCGACCGGGTTCGGGCTGTCGTTTTTCGTGGCGCCGGGCGGATGGGCGCGGCTGGTGGGGCGTATTCGGCGGGACTGAGGTGGTCAGGACCTTCGCAGGGCGGACCGGAACTCGGACAGGCGGAATGCGCCCAGCAGGTGGCCCAGAAGGAAGTAAGATACCGCGGCGACCACGATCAGGCCCAGCAAGGCCAGATAGCGCCAGCCCGGAACCTCGAACGTCCAACCGAACAGCTGCATCGCCGCGATCAGCAACACGCCCATTCCTATTGAGGCGGCCAATATCCTGGGCGCGCGGCGCTTGAAACGGTCGTCGAAACGGGCTTCGTCGCCCATGCGCCGGGCGCCCAGTGCCAATTGCGCCACCATGCCCCACCCGGCGGCCGAGGCCGCGATGGCCGGGGCGATCCAGCCGACGATCGGGTACAGCCCAAAGGCCAGAACAGCGTTGATGACCATCGCCACCACGGCATACCGGAAGGGCGAGCGGGTATCCTCACGCGCGAAGAACAGCGGTTGCAGCAGCTTTTGCAGCATGAAAGCCGGCAGTCCGATGCCATAGACCGCCACGGCCAGAGCGGTGGCAGCCGTGTCTTCGGGTGTGAACTGTCCACGCTCGAACAGGACCGAGACCAGTGGCGCGGGGATAAGCACGAAGGCCACGGTTGCCGGAATAGTCAGCAGTAGGGTGAACTCTCCGGCGCGGGAAAAGGCGTTGCGCGCGCCATCGCCGTCCCCCGCGCGCAGGCGGCGCGACAGGTCGGGCAACAGCACGATGCCAACGGCGATGCCGACCACGCCCAGCGGCAGCTGATACAGCCGGTCGGCGGCAAAGAGCCAGCTGATGGCCTTTTCGGTCTTTGACGCGACCAGTTGCCCAACAACGAGATTGACCTGCGTCACACCCATGGCAAGTGCCGCCGGTACCGCGATCCGAACCATGTTGCGCATTTCAGGGCTGAGCTTCGGCCGGCCGAACCGGATGCGAATTCCGGCGCGTTCGGTGGCGACCCAAACCAGCGCCAGTTGAGCGACCCCGGCAATGGGTATGACGGCGATGAGCAAACGGATGACCTCGCCACCGGTTGCCGCGCCTACGATCAGTGCCGTGCAGGCGAAGATGTTCAGCAGGACCGGCGCCGCCGCCGCGGCGGCAAAGCGGCCTGTGGCATTGAGAACCCCGGAAAACAGCGCGGCCAGGGACATGAACAGAATGTAGGGAAAGACGACATATCCGTAGTCGACCGCCAGATCGAAACGTTCGTCGCCATAAAACCCCTCGGCAGTCAGCCAGACCAGCCCCGGCATGAAGACCATGGCCAGCCCGACCAGCGCCAGAACGGCCGCCGCCAGCAGGTTGAACGCGTCCTGCGCAAACCCCTGCGCGTCTTCGCCCCCTTCCAACCGTTTCGAGAACATCGGAACGAAGGCCGCATTGAAAGCGCCCTCGGCGAAGAACCGGCGGAACATGTTGGGCAGGCGGAAGGCTGCGACAAAAGCATCCATGACCGGCCCCGGCCCGATATAGGCTGTCAGCAGAATTTCCCGCAGAAAGCCTAGAATACGGCTGGCAAGGGTCCAGAACCCGACCGTGAACAGGCCCGAGAACAGGCGGATCTGCTTCATGAGGCCGCCCGCTCGGCGCCTTCGGTGATCGCGGTGCGCAGCTTGGCTTCCAGCGTTCTCTGCTTGGCCTCCGAGTGGTATTTGAGCCCGAACATGTCCTTGACGTAGAACGTATCCACCACCTGCTCGCCATAGGTCGCGATCACGGCATTGGCGATATAGACATTGGCGGCGGCAAGGGTCCGGGCCAGATCATAGAGCAGGCCCGGCCGGTCGCGGGTATCGACTTCGATGATCGTGTAGATCTCGGACCCTTCATTGTCGAAGGTGATGTGCGTCGGGACGTTGAACGCCTTTTCCCGCTTCTTGATCTTGTCGCGGGACCTGAGCGCCTCGCGGGCCACCACTTCGCCCTTGAGGGTGCGGTGGATCATCTGGGTCAGGCGCGGCAGACGCGACAACTCGAACGGGTGTCCGTCAGCGTCCTGAATCCAGAACGCGTCGGTCACGTAGCCGTCCTTGGTGGTATAGCTGCGGGCATCAACCACGTTTGCGCCCACGAGCGCCAGTGCGCCGGCGATGCGGGCAAAGATACCTGGGTGGTCGGCCATCGCGAAGCAGGCGCGGGTGGCGTCGCGATCCTCGTCTGGTTGCAGGCGGATCTCCATCGCGCCGGGGTCACCGTCGGCTTCCAGTGCGCGCAACATCTCAGCGAATTCGACATGGGTCGAGAGGTTGAGCCCCTGCCAATACGGATCATAGTGCCGCCCGGTTTCCGTCTTGAGATCGGCCTTGGACCAGGCAGACAACGCGTCACGCAGCGCTTTCTTGGCCTCGGCGCCACGATTGGCACGGTTGAGGTCCTCCATGCCGGTTTCCAGCGCGCGCTTGGTTTCCGCATGCAAGGCCCGTAGCAGGGTGGCCTTCCAGTTGTTCCAGGTGTTCGGCCCAACGCCGCGGATGTCGCAGACTGTCAGGACAGTCAGCAGATCCAGCCGTTTGACGGTCTGAACCGCCTTGGCAAAGTCGCGCACCGTGCGTGGGTCCGAGATGTCGCGCTTCTGTGCCATGTCCGACATCAGCAGGTGATAGCGCACCAGCCATTCGACGGTTTCGCATTCTTTCTTGTTCAGCCCCAGCCGAGGCGCGACCGTCCGTGCGATCTTGGCCCCCAGGATCGAGTGATCCTCGGGGCGGCCCTTGGCGATGTCGTGCAACAGCAAAGCGACGTAAAGCACACGCCGGTTCACTCCGCCCTCGAGGATCGACGAAGCCAGCGGCAGCGCTTCGACAAGTTCGCCCCGTTCTATCTGCGCCAGGTTGATGATGCACTGGATCGTGTGCTCGTCCACCGTGTAGCTGTGGTACATATTGAACTGCATCATCGCCACGATGGGCTCGAACTCGGGGATGAAGGCCGACAGAACGCCCAACTCGTTCATGCGGCGCAGCGCGCGTTCGGGATTGCCGTGTTTCAGCATCAGATCCAGAAAGATGCGCCTCGCCTCTTTGTCGTTGCGCATTTCGTCATCGATCAGGTGCAGGTTGGCCGTGACTAGTCGCATTGCATCGGGATGGATCAGCATACCCGTGCGCAGACCTTCATCGAACAGACGCAGTAGATTCAGCTTGTCGGACAGAAAGCTTTTTGGTTCGGCCACATCCAGCCGGCCATGAACAACCTTATAGCCCGCCTTGACCCGTGGCTTGCGGCTGAAGATGCGTTCCAGCAACGGCGCGTTTTTCATATGTGCTGCTTCAAGCTTGGTCAGGAAGATCCGTGTCAGCTCGCCCACTTGAGTGGCTTCTCGGAAATAGCGCTGCATGAAGATTTCGACGGCCCGGCGGCCCGCTCGGTCTTCGTAACCCATCCGGTCGGCCACCTCGACCTGCAGATCAAAGGTCAGCTGTTCGGTTGCGCGCCGTGTCACCAGATGAAGATGCGAACGTACGGCCCAAAGGAAGTCTTCGGCCTGCACGAACGTGTTGAATTCGTCTTGGGTGAACAGCCCCAGCGGGACAAGTTCAGCCACGTCGTGAACGCCGTAGATGTATTTGGCGATCCAATACAGCGACTGCAGGTCACGAAGGCCGCCTTTGCCTTCTTTCACGTTCGGTTCGACCATGTAACGCTCGCCCTGCTTGTGGTGGCGTTCGTCGCGTTCATGCAGTTTGGCTTCGATGAATTCGCGTTCGGTTCCTTTGAACAGCTCGGATTTCAGCCGGCTTTCCAGCTCATCGGCCAGGTCCCGATCACCGGCCAGATAGCGCTGTTCCAGCATCGCTGTCCGGATCGTGAAATCCTCGTCTCCCAGACGCAGGCAATCACGGATCGTGCGCGAGGAATGCCCGACTTTCAGCCGCAGATCCCAGAGAATGTACAGCATCGACTCGATCACGCTCTCGGCCCAGGCCGTGATCTTGTAGGGAGTCAGAAACAGCAGATCGACATCCGAAAACGGCGCCATCTCGCCGCGCCCATAGCCGCCCACCGCCAAAACCGCCATCTTCTCGCCCTGGGTCGGGTTGGCCAATGGATGCAGATGCTGTCCGGCCACAGTCATCGCGGCGCAGACCAGCCCATCGGTCAGATAGGTGTAGGACCGCGTTAACGGCCGGGCGTCGAAGGGCCGGGCGGCGAACGCCTCCTCGATGGCCTGACGCCCAGATTTCTGAGCATCCCGCAGAATCCGGACGGCCTCGTTTCGGGCTGCGGCCGTTTCCGGAATGTCTTTCAGGGCCTTCGACAGCAGCGCGTTGACCTTTTCGCCATCGAAGATTTCGCTGGCGTCGCAGATCAATGCGCCAGCCGGCGCGGGGATCGTCACAAGCTGATCAGAAACCGGCGCCAGAGAAGCTTTGCGGGGCAGGGTCAATCACAACTACCTGTTTGTTCTGGATCGTGGCCACGGCCAGACCTCGTTCATTCGTACCGTTCGGGCGCAGACGGAAAATTCCGCCAACACCTTGGAACCCGGCATTCTGGGTCAGGGCCGCAGCGGAAAGGGCATTGGACTTGCCTTGGCTGGCCAGAGCGCCGATGGCAGCGATGCCGTCATAGGCCAGGCCGCTGATCGGATGCGGTGCCTCGCCATAGGTCGCGTTGTAGCGCACGCGATAGGCCTGGGCCTTGGCGGGGTCGGGCAAGGCAAACCACCCGCCCTGCACGCCCGGTAGTTCCAGCGTCTGGGCCGGAATATCCCAGCGGGTCAGGCCAATATATTGCACGGTTGCCGGAGAGACACCGGTCTCGGGCAGCAACTGGCTGAAGAGCGGCAGCGCACCGGCGGTCGTGGCGGTCAAAAAGAGTGAATCCGCCCCCGTCGAGTCCACAGTTGCCTTGATTGCAGGGATGGCGTCGATCACACCCTGCTGAGATCGATCAAAACCGACCACACCCGCATTCGCCACTCGGCTGTTGCCAAGGGCGTTCGAGATTGCCGCCTGGCCCAATTGGCCTGCCGCATCATTGCTGTGCACGATGACTGTGCTTTTCTTTCCCTGTTTGCCGGCGTAGCTGACAAGCCGGTTAGCCGTGTTGTCGAAGGTCGGGCCAAGGACAAACACGTTTCCGCCGGCAATGCTTGTATTGTTCGAGAAGGACAGAACGTTCACATTCTTGCTCAGAACCGCAAGGCCCGCAGCATTTGCAGCCTGCGCGTAGACCGGCCCCAGAATGACCTTTGCGCCGTCGGCAACGGCCTGCTGCGCAACTGCGGCTGCCGTGTTCGGATTGCCGGCAGTGTCATAGACGCGAAGATCGATCTTGACGTTGTTCAGATCGGCCATGGCCAGCCGGGCAGCGTTCTCAAGGCTTTGCGCCAACGCGGCGTCGCCCGATTTGGGCACCAGCAGGGCTACGGGGATCGGCTCTGATGTATCTATCGACGGTCCGCGCCCGGTGGCGCCGGGTTCGCAGGCGGCCAAAAATGCCGCCGCGGTCAGGCCGATGGCGATTTTCGCCAGTTTGCGAACGGGCTTGCAAACGGTAAACATCTAAATGAAAACTCCCTGATCCGGCGGCAAAGAACGCTGCTGTTCTATCACGCCGCGATAATAAACGTCACGCTGCGAGGGTCCAGCTTTGAATTTCCAAAAGGTAAGATTGGCTGGGGGGCTGTATTTTGTTGCCACTCCGATCGGAACGGCGCGCGACATTACGCTCAGGGCGCTGGACGTTCTGGCCTCGGCGGATGTGATTGCGGCGGAAGATACACGCAGCCTGCGCAGACTGATGGAGATTCACGGTGTACCCCTCGAAGGGCGGCGCATCCTGGCCTATCACGACCACAGCGGCACGGCTGCGCGTGAAAAACTGATTGCCGAACTGTCAAAGGGCAAGTCCGTGGCCTACGCGTCCGAGGCCGGCATGCCCCTGATCGCCGATCCGGGATACGACCTGGGCAAACAGGCGGCCGAGGCCGGATTCACCGTGACCTGCGCGCCGGGACCCTCGGCGGCGCTGACCGCCCTGACGCTTGCCGGGTTGCCGACCGATGCCTTCTTCTTTGCAGGGTTCCTACCGAATGCGGCCGGCGCGCGCCGGTCGCGGATCGACGCGCTGCGGGACATTCCGGGGACACTTGTGTTTTACGAATCCCCCAAACGCCTGGCGGCGTGCCTGGCGGACCTGGCGCAGGTTCTGGGCGGTGATCGGCAGGCGGCCATGTGCCGGGAACTGACCAAGAAGTTCGAGGAAGTCCGGCGGGGTAGCCTGGCAGAGCTGTCCGAACAGTATCGAGATGCCACTGTGAAGGGCGAGATCGTCTTGCTGGTGGACCGTGCCCATTCACAAGCCGTTAACGATTCAGATGTAGAAGAAGCGTTGCGACAGGCTCTGGAAACGCACTCGGTCCGGGATGCGGCAGATCTGGTGTCCAGGATGTATGATTTGCCAAGGCGGCCGATTTACCAGAAGGCCTTGCAACTGGGAAAGGGATGACATGGCGCGACGGTCGGTCCAAGGCTCGGTTTCCTATCACGCCGGGCAGGCGGCCGAGCACAGCGTCGCTGCCGACTACGAAAGCCGAGGGTTCAAGGTCTGTCACAGGCGCTGGCGCGGCGCCGGGGGCGAGATCGACCTGATCGTTCGGGATGCGCAGGGCCTTGTTTTCGTCGAGGTCAAGAAAAGCCAAAGCTTTGACACTGCCGCCGCGCGGATCAGCAAGCGTCAGATCGACAGAATATATGCCTCGGCGGCGCAGTATTTGGCGCAGGAACCGGGCGGGCAGCTGACCAATGTCCGGTTCGATGCGGCGCTGGTGGATGCAACAGGCGCAGTGCAAATCGTCGAAAACGCCTTTGGTCAGGGCTGATCGCCATTGAACACCCGTCCCCGCTGGGCCATGTATCTGGCGTGACTACGAGGGACACGCCATGAAAATCGCCTTTCAGATGGACCCGATCGGGGCCGTGGACATCAATGCCGACAGCTCGTTCCGGCTGGCCGAAGAAGCCCAGGCCCGTGGGCACCAGCTGTTTTACTACGGACCTGATCAACTGGCCTATCAAGAGGGGCGCATCACCGCCCGCGGTCACGACATGACGGTGCAACGGGTTGCGGAGCAGCCGGCGGTTCTGGGACCTGAGCGCGAGGTTGATCTGGCGGATTTCGATGTCGTCTGGCTGCGGCAGGACCCGCCGTTCGACATGCACTATATCACCTCGACGCACCTGCTGGATCGGTTGCGCGGACAGGCGCTGGTGGTGAATGATCCGTTCTGGGTGCGCAACTACCCGGAAAAATTGCTGGTTCTGGATTTTCCCGACCTGACACCGCCCACCACGATCGCCCGCGATCTGCGGACCATCAAGGCGTTCAAGGAAAAGCATGGAGACATCATCCTCAAGCCGCTCTATGGCAACGGCGGGGCCGGCGTGTTCCGGCTGGATGCCGATGACCGCAACCTGACCTCGTTGCACGAGCTGTTCACGGGCTTCTCGCGAGAGCCGCTGATCGTTCAGAAATTCCTGCCGGATGTGCGCAACGGCGACAAACGGGTGATCCTGGTCGATGGCGAGCCGGTCGGTGCGATCAACCGCGTTCCGGCCGAGGGTGAGACCCGGTCGAACATGCATGTGGGCGGCCGTCCCGAAAAGATCGGGCTGACCGACCGCGATCTTGAAATCTGCGCGGCCATCGGCCCACTGCTGAAGGAAAAGGGCCAGATCTTTGTGGGTATCGACGTGATCGGAGATTATCTGACAGAAATCAACGTGACCTCGCCCACCGGAATCCAGGAATTGGAGCGGTTCAACGGTACAAATATTGCCGAAAAGATCTGGCAGGCGATCGAGGCCAAGGTCTAAGCCGAAACTCGCGCGCTGATCCTGTAGCTCAGCGCCTCGGCCACATGCGGGCGGCGCACATCGGGCGCGCCCTCGAGATCGGCAATGGTGCGGGCCACGCGCAGGATGCGGTGGTAAGCCCGTGCCGACAGGCCGAACCGCTCGGCCGCCTTGACCAGCAGGTCCTTGCCCTCGGCATCTGGTGCGGCGACCTCTTCCAGCAGATTGCCCTCGATATCGGCGTTCTGGCGAATCCCGGGCGTGTTCTGAAAGCGCCGGGCCTGAACACCGCGCGCCTGTTGCACCCGCGCGGCGACGGTGGCCGAGCTGTCGCCGGATGGCGGCAGGTCAAGGTCGGTAAAGCCCACGGGCGGCACTTCGATCCGCAGGTCGAACCGGTCCATCAGCGGCCCCGAGATGCGGCCCAGATAGTCCTCGCCGCAGACGGTTGCGCGCGAGCAGGCGCGGGACGGGTCGCTGAGATATCCGCATTTGCAGGGGTTCGCCGCCGCCACCAACATGAACCGGCAGGGGTATTTTACATGGGCGTTGGCGCGGGCGACCATGACTTCGCCGGTCTCGATGGGCTGGCGCAGGGTTTCCAGAACCGTGCGTGGAAATTCGGGGAATTCGTCCATGAACAGGACGCCGTTGTGGGCCAGGGAAATCTCGCCGGGTTTCGCGCCTTTTCCGCCGCCCACGATCGCCGCCATCGACGCCGTATGATGCGGTTCGCGGAACGGGCGGGTCCGGCTGATGCCGCCTTCGTCCAGCATGCCGCACAGCGATTGGATCATCGAGGTCTCGAGCGCTTCGGTGGGCGTCAGCGGCGGCAGAATGCCGGGCAAGCGGGCGGCGAGCATGGATTTGCCCGATCCCGGCGTGCCGATCATGATCATGTGGTGACGGCCGGCCGCTGCGATTTCCAATGCGCGTTTTGCCCGTTCCTGCCCTTTTACGTCGCGCAGATCGCGGGTCGAGGGCTCCAACCTGACCTCGCCGGGCTGGGCGACCGGCAGGGGCGACTGGCCGGTGAAATGGCGCACGACGTCGGCCAGGGACGCGGCCCCGATCACCTGGGTCGCGTCGACCCAGGCCGCCTCGGCACCTGACACGCGCGGACACAGCAGCGTGCGGCCCTCGGCCGCGGCGGTCATCGCGGCGGGCAGGGCGCCGGCCACGGGCACCAATGAGCCGTCCAGCGAAAGCTCGCCCAGAGCCATGGTGGCTTCGGCGGCGTCGGCGGGCAGGATGTCGATGGCACAGAGCAGGGCCAGCGCGATCGGCAGGTCGAAATGGCTTCCCTCCTTGGGCAGGTCAGCGGGCGACAGGTTGATCGTGATACGTTTGGAGGGCAGCGCAATGGCCATCGCGCTGAGCGCACTGCGCACGCGTTCGCGGGCCTCGGACACGGCCTTGTCCGGCAGGCCGACGATTGAAAAGGCGGGCAGCCCGGGAGAGACGGCGCATTGCACCTCGACCGGGCGGGCCTCGACCCCCTGAAAAGCAACGGTATGAGCGCGGGCGACCATGGCGATCCTGTTCTTGGTTAATAGGACCTTGCTGCCATGGCGTCGGTTTAGGAATGGTTAACGGTCACACCGCTTGCCGGATCATTTGCGTGAATTTCGGCCACGCTCCGGGGTCGGCCACGGTTTTGTCGCGGCAGAAGGTGTTGCAGAAGCCCCATCGTTTGCCATCCAGCTCCAGAAATGCGGTCACCGGCTTGCCGGAATAGGGGCAGCGGTCATTGACCGAAGGCCCCGCCTCAACCGCGCGGGCCGTCGAGGCTCCGCCGACCGGCCAAGGCTCGGCGTCGAGCGGCTGGTCATAGGGGAAAGGGTCGTGGTCGACAGTCAGCCCCATCGCGCGCCATTGCCGAACTGCCGGGTCCGACAACAATTCCATGCAGTAGTCGTGGTTCTGCACGGATACGGGCAGACCGTAGCCGATGATCCGGGCCGCGATCGGCGTATAGAACACATCGGCCAGCGAATAGCTGCCGAACAACGGGCCGGACGTCGTGCCCGAGATCTTGCGCGCATGCGCCCACAAGGTCTCGATCCGGGTCAGATCGGCGCGGGTTTCGGCGGACGCCTCGAACCCTTTCCAGCGGTGTTTGAGTTGCATGGGGCAGGCCGACCGCAGCGCATGGAACCCGGCGACCATCTCGGCACACAGCCAACGGGCGGTTGCGCGGGCGGCGGCGTCCTGCGGCCAAAGCTCCGCATCGGGGTGGCGTTCAGCCAGCGTCTCGGCCATGGCGAGGCTTTCGCCGACCACCGTGCCTTCGGGCAGGCGTAGCGCGGGGACCAGACGGGCCGGGGCCAGCGGCTGCATGTCCCGGGCCATCGTGCCCGAATACAGGCCGATCATGTGGGTCGTGTAGGGCAGGCCGAATTTTTCCAGCATCAGCCAGCCGCGCATGGACCAACTGGAAAACAGGCGGTCCCCGATGAAAAGGTCATATGTCATGGCCCGAGGATGGCCGAACTTCTGGAATCAGTAAAACGCCGATTTGTGCGTGTTGCGTTCACGGAAGATGATTGATCCGGCCGGTCGACCAAGTTCTGCCGTCAAAGGCCAGCTCGGTCACCGACAGGTTGTCGATGCGATGGGCAAAGGTCCGTTGCGCGTCCAGGTCAAGGGCGCGCTGTACCTGGGTCAGGATTACGCCGAAATGGGCCACGATCACCAGATCGGCGCCTGTGTGCATACCGATCAACCCGTCGATCGCCGCGTCGACCCGCGCGCGGACCGCGTTCCAGCTTTCGCCGTTGGGCGGGCGCACGTCGCCGGGGCTGTCCCAATAGGCAAAGGCCAGTTCGGGGTCTTCGGCCTCGATCTCGGCGAATGCGCGCATCTCCCACGTGCCGAAATGGATCTCGCGCAGGTCGGGATGGTGCGGCAGCCGGCGGCGCGTGCCCTGAATGGCCGTGGCCGTATCCGCGGCGCGCGACAGGTCCGACGAAATGACCAGCGCATCATGCGGCAGGTGGTCATGCAGGCGCGCGAGGGCCGCGTGGTCGCTCAGGTCGGCGGGAATATCGGACCATCCCACCATCGTTTTGGCATGGGTCGGGCCGTGGCGGACAAGGTGCAACCGGGTCACGGCAACTGGCCTTTCAAAACCTGCGGTAGTCCCGCGATGACCTGAACCACAAGGCCGGCTTGGGCGGCGAGGGCGATGTTCAACCGCCCCTGCGCCTCGCGGAACTTGCGGGCCAGCGCATTGTCGGGGACGATACCGTGCCCCACTTCGTTCGAGACGATAATGACCTGCGCGGGGCAGGTCCGTAGCGCGGCCAGAAGGGCGGCCTGTTCCTGTTCAAGATCGCTGTCGGCCAGCAGGTGATTGCTGAGCCACATCGTGGCGCAATCGATAAGACAGACCTGATCCCGGCTCAGCCCCGCCAGCGCCGGGCGCAGATCCATCGGGGCTTCGATCGTGGCCCAGCCGTCGCCTCTTTGGTCCACATGGCGCCTGATTTTTAGGCGCATCTCATCATCAAACACTTGTGATGTTGCCAGATAGACGCGGGTTTTTCCTGTTGAAACAACGAATTGCTCGGCAAATGCAGATTTTCCCGATGCCGCGCCTCCCAGCACAAAGGTTAAATCGGGATGCATTTTTTACTACCTTTACAGTGATCCACCCGGTGCGCCCTTGCGTATCGACCATACGTCGGCAAGGCAAGACCGGCGGCGCCTACGACAGATGGGAGAGCTGCATGGCACTGGATAACCCGAACGACTTCTCGATGTCACGGCAGGCTATGAAAGCCGAATTGCTGGATGCGGAAACCGAATTGCGCCTGGCCTATGCCTGGCGAGACGAGCGCGACGAACAGGCCCTTCACCGGTTGATAACGGCCTATATGCGTCTGGCCATTTCAATGGCGGCCAAGTTCAAACGCTACGGCGCGCCGATGAATGACCTGATCCAAGAGGCCGGGCTGGGCCTGATGAAGGCCGCTGACAAATTCGACCCGGATCGCGGAGTCCGCTTTTCGACCTATGCGGTGTGGTGGATCAAGGCCAGCATTCAGGATTACGTGATGCGCAACTGGTCGATGGTACGGACCGGTTCGACATCGTCCCAGAAATCCCTTTTCTTCAACATGCGTCGCGTGCAGGCCCGCCTGGAGCGCGAAGCCGCGACCGATGGCGTTGAATTGGACCGCCATCAACTGCACCAGATGATTGCGGCCGAGATCGGTGTGCCGCTGCGCGATGTGGAAATGATGCACGGCCGGTTGGCCGGCTCAGACTTTTCCCTGAACGCCGTTCAATCGGCTGACGAGGATGGTCGCGAGTGGATCGACGCGTTGGAGGATGATCGCGAGCAAGCTGCGGAAACTGTCGAGAACAGCCACGATACCCGCCAATTGCGCGAATGGTTGATCACGGCGATGCAGGCGCTCAACGATCGGGAACGGTTCATCGTGCGCGAGCGCAAGCTGCGTGAGCCGGCGCGCACATTGGAAAGCCTGGGTCAGGAACTGGGTTTGTCCAAGGAACGCGTGCGACAGCTTGAGGCAGCGGCGTTCGTGAAGATGCGCAAGAACCTTGAAGCTCAATCGCGCGAGGTGCAACACTTCTTCGCATGAGACATCTTGCGATTCTGACGACGGCCGTGCTGTCGCTGACACTTTTGACCCGGCCAGTTCTGGCCGGGGACCTTATCCCCGACGATATATTGGCACAGATGAGGGACGCCGATGTCGTGATCCTTGGCGAAATTCACGACAACCCCCTACATCACCTGGTCCAGACCGAAGCGATTGCGGACATCGATCCGTCTGCAATGGTCTGGGAAATGGTGACCGAGGAAGGGGCTCAGAGACTGGCGCAGACTGCCGCCTCGAACCCCGAGGAGCTGTCACGCATCCTGAGATGGGCCGAAACGGGATGGCCGCCGCTCAGCATGTATTACCCTGTTTTCCAAGCATCAGAGGCTCCGGTATACGGAGCGATGGTGCCACGCGCGGCTGCGCGTGCGGCGATGGAACGGGGTGCCGCAACGACTCTGGGCGCGGATGCGGCGCGATATGGGTTGAACATTCCGTTGGCTCCCGAGGATCAAGCGGCGCGCGAGGCCGAGCAATTGGCAGCGCATTGCAACGCACTTCCCGCCGAGGCCTTGCCGCAACTGGTGGCGATCCAGCGTCTGCGCGATGCTGTTCTGACCCGGGCCATTCTGCGTGCAATTGATGAAACCGGCGGTCCGGTGGCGGTGATTACCGGAAACGGGCATGCGCGCAAGGATCAGGGCATTCCGACCTTTCTGTCGCGCCTGCGTCCGGGCCTGAAGGTCTTTGTTCTCGGTCAGGCCGAAGACGGTGTCGTGACCGGTGAATTTGACGCGGTGATTGACAGCCCCGCGGCCGAACGCGAAGACCCTTGCAAGGCCTTCGAGTCCCAGAATTAAGCGCTGGAACTCGGGGCATGGGTTGCATAGTGTCGAGGCCGAGCACGACCGGGAAGGGCTGAACATGCTGGCATCCAAACGGATCCTCCTGATCCTTGGCGGTGGGATCGCGGCCTACAAATCGCTGGATCTGATCCGAAGGTTGAAGGAGCGCGGGGCGGCAGTGACCCCGGTCCTGACCCGCGCTGCCGAAGAATTCGTGACCCCTTTGTCCGTGTCTGCACTTGCCGGTGAAAAAGCTTATCGTGATCTGTTCGACCTGACGGACGAGGCCGAGATGGGACATATCCAGCTGTCACGTTCGGCTGATCTGATCGTCGTGGCCCCGGCGACTGCGGATTTGATGGGAAAGATGGCCGGGGGTCTGGCCAATGATCTGGCATCGACCCTGTTGATGGCCACGGATACCCCTGTTTTATGTGCGCCGGCGATGAACGTGCGGATGTGGAACCATCCGGCAACTCGCCGGAACCACAAGCAGTTGATCGCGGACGGCGTCCGGTTTGTCGGACCCAATGACGGTGACATGGCTTGTGGCGAGTTCGGCCCCGGCCGCATGTCAGAACCTCTCGAAATCGTGGCGGCGGTCGAGTCTGCCTTGTCGGATGGCCCACTGAAGGGTAAGCGGATTCTCGTGACGTCGGGGCCGACGCATGAGCCGATTGATCCGGTTCGGTACATCGCAAACCGATCCTCGGGGGCGCAGGGGACGGCGATTGCCAACGCTTTGGCGGCCCTGGGGGCCGAAGTCGTTTTCGTAACCGGCCCCGCGGATGTGCCACCACCCCAGGGCGTCCAGGTTGTGCAGGTTGAGACTGCTCAACAAATGTCGGATGCGGTGGACGCGGCTCTGCCGGTGGATGCGGGCGTGTTTGCCGCAGCCGTGGCCGATTGGCGGGTAGACGGGGCATCAGACCGCAAGTTGAAGAAAAGCCGCGACGGAATGCCTGCACTGCAATTTGCCGAAAACCCGGACATCCTCAAACGGATTTCGCATCTGGAGACCGGCCGACCTAGCTTGGTCGTGGGTTTCGCCGCCGAGACGGATGATGTGATCGCCCACGCAACCGCCAAGCGGGCGCGCAAAGGGTGCGATTGGATTCTGGCCAATGATGTCAGTCCGGTGACCGGCATCATGGGTGGGGCCGAAAATGCGGTCGTGCTGATATCGGATGCGGGTGCCGAGGAGTGGCCGCGCATGGGCAAGGACGCAGTGGCCGTACGGCTGGCGGAAAAGATCGCGGCCGCGCTGGCGCTGTGATGCGGTTGTTTGACAGAAGATGAAGGTTGGGATGCGCTGATGGTGGCAATCCGGGTGATCCGAGAAGACGGGGCCGATCCGGCCATTGCATTGCCGTCCTATGAAACGGCCGGGGCAGCCGGCGCGGATGTGCGGGCCAACCTGCCTGATCGAGGATCGATCACCCTTCAACCCGGTGAGCGCGCCTTGGTTCCGACCGGCCTGCGGGTAGAGATTCCGGATGGATATGAGATCCAGGTGCGTCCGCGCTCGGGACTTGCGTTGAAACACGGGATCACGCTGCCGAACGCACCGGGCACGATCGACAGCGACTATCGCGGTCCCTTGGGGGTGATCGTGCTGAATGCGGGTCAGGAAGCCTTTGAAATCGGACATGGCGACAGAATTGCGCAGCTTGTCGTGGCCCCGGTGATCCAGGCGCGGTTCGAGATGGCGGACAGCCTGCAGGAATCGCAGCGCGGTTCCGGTGGGTTCGGATCCACGGGGCGCGCCTGATGGTTCTGGTACTGGCACTGGCAGCGGGGCTGTGGGGGCTTGGCTACCTCGCTGGTGCCTCGCGTACTGCCCGTTGGGTGTCGGTTTTGGTGTTGCTGGCAGGTGTGGTTCTGTCTCATCTGGTTTTGCCCGACGGGAACCCACTGCGCGAGGCCACAGGCGGCTCGGCCGCGATGTGGCTGATCCTGGGTGGCTTCGTTCTGCTGGCCATGGGTTATGGCGCTGTGGTGAAAGCCCTGAGGCGCCGGGCCAATCCACCGTCGGATATTCGACCGCACAGCCCATCTGACCAGTTCAGCGAAGCCGAACTGGAGCGCTATGCCCGTCACATCGTCCTGCGCGAGCTTGGTGGACCCGGGCAGAAACGGATGAAGACCGCTCGTGTATTGGTGATCGGGGCAGGTGGATTGGGCGCACCGGCGCTGCAGTACCTTGCCGCCGCCGGCGTGGGCACGATTGGCGTCATTGATGATGACGTCGTCGAGAATGCCAATCTGCAGCGGCAGGTCATCCACCGGGATGCAGACATCGGAATGCCCAAAGTCTTTTCTGCGCAGCAAGCAATGGAGGCGCAGAACCCCAATGTCATCGTTCGCCCCTATCACCGCCGCCTGACGGACGACATCGCGGCCGACCTGTTCGCGGATTATGACCTTATCCTCGACGGCACCGACAATTTCGAAACCCGGTATCTGACCAACCGCACCGCGGTGGCTTTGGGCAAGCCCCTGATCTCAGGCGCGCTGTCCCAATGGGAAGGCCAACTGAGCGTGTTTGACCCCGCCAACAACGCTCCCTGCTACCAATGCATTTTTCCCGAAGCGCCTGCGCCGGGTCTGGCGCCCTCCTGCGCCGAGGCCGGGGTGGTCGGGCCACTGCCGGGCGTGGTGGGGTCGATGATGGCGGTCGAGGCGGTCAAGGTAGTCACGGGGGCAGGTCAGGCCTTGCGTGGCGAGATGCTGATCTATGACGCGCTTTATGGCGAAAGCCGCAAGATCACCCTGTCCCGGCGGGACGATTGCCCGGTTTGCGGGCAACCCGTTTGATCGCGGCCACTGGACGAGCTTGCCCGGCATTCCTAGCTTGACGCTTGAAGGAGACCCCAATGACCAATCCGATCCTGTCCGACTGGACGACCCCGTTCGAAATCGCGCCCTTTGCCGAAATCTCGGATGACGATTTTGCCCCGGCACTGGAAGCTGCTCTGCAGGCCCATGCCGACGAGATCGACAGCATCGCGACGAATACCCAGCCCGCGAGTTTTGCCAACACGATCGAAGCGCTGGAAGCGGCGGGCGAGGCCTTGAACAAGGTTCTGTCGGTGTTTTTCACGGTCGCTGGCGCTGACAGCAACCCGGAGCGCGAAGCGTTGCAACGGGAGTTTTCGCCCAAGCTTGCAGCCCATTTCGCCGCGATTTCCTCGAACAAGGCGCTGTTCCAGCGTGTGGACGACCTTTGGGCGAAACGAGATACGCTGGATCTGACCGAGGAACAGGATCGGGTTTTGATGCTCACCCATCGCGGGTTCGTCCGCTCGGGTGCGGCGCTGCACGGTGCGGAAGATGCCCGGATGCAGGAGATCAAGGCGCGTCTGGCGTCATTGGGCACCGCGTTCACGCAAAACCTGCTGGCGGACGAGCGTGGCTGGTTCATGGAGCTGACTGAAGATGACCTGGCGGGACTGCCGGGTTTCGTGGTTGATGCGGCACACGCGGCCGGTCGGGAAAAAGGGGCCAAGGGGCCGGTTGTCACGCTGTCGCGGTCTCTGATCGTGCCGTTCCTGCAGTTCTCGCCACGTCGTGACCTGCGGGAAAAGGCTTACCGTGCCTGGGCGTCACGCGGGGCAAACGGAGGCGAGACCGACAACCGAGCGATTGCCGCCGAAATCCTTCAGCTACGCGAGGAACGGGCCAAACTGCTGGGCTATGACAGCTTTGCGGCCTTCAAGCTCGAGACCGAGATGGCCCGAACCCCCGAACGGGTGCGCGACTTGCTGATGCAGGTCTGGGCACCCGCCAAGGCCCGGGCCGAGGCCGACGCGGAGATCCTGACGCGGATGATGCAGGAGGACGGCGCCAACGGTCCGCTCGAACCTTGGGACTGGCGGTACTATGCCGCAAAACGGCGCAAGGCCGAGCATAATCTGGATGAGGCAGAACTCAAACCCTACCTGCAGCTGGAGCGCATGATCGAGGCTGCCTTTACCTGCGCCAACCGCTTGTTCGGGTTGGAGTTCGCGCCGTTGGACGTGCCGCTGTACCATCCGGATTGCCGAGCCTGGGAGGTGACCCGGCGTGGCAAACACGTTGCCGTATTCATCGGAGACTATTTTGCGCGTGGATCGAAACGGTCGGGTGCGTGGTGCAGCGCGATGCGGGCGCAGGCCAAGTTTCCCAAGGTCCAGACGCCAATCGTCATCAATGTTTGCAACTTCGCCAAGGGCGATCCGGCGCTGCTGTCATATGACGACGCACGGACCCTGTTTCATGAATTCGGGCACGCACTGCACCAGATGCTGTCGGATGTGACCTATGACAGCATCTCGGGGACCAGCGTTGCGCGGGATTTCGTGGAGCTGCCTAGCCAACTGTATGAGCATTGGCTGGAAGTACCGGAGGTTCTGGCCGAGTTCGCAACTCATGCCGAAACCGGAGCTCCGATGCCTCCGCAACTGCTGGACAAAGTTCTGGGTGCCGCCAATTTCGATCAGGGTTTTCAGACGGTCGAATACGTCGCCTCGGCACTGGTCGACCTGGCCTTCCACGACGGTCCGGCCCCGGCTGACCCCATGGCGAAGCAGGCTGAGGTTCTGGCCGAGATCGGGATGCCGCATGCCATTGGTATGCGCCACGCAACGCCGCATTTCGCCCATGTATTTGCGGGTGATGGCTACAGCTCGGGTTACTACAGTTACATGTGGTCCGAAGTGATGGATGCCGACGCATTTGCTGCCTTCGAAGAGGCAGGAGGCGCGTTTGATCCCGAGCGGGCGCAGGCTCTGGAGGACAACATTCTGTCCAAAGGAGGCTCGAAGGAGGCCGAAGATCTCTATCTGGCGTTCCGGGGCCGGTTGCCGGGTGTCGAAGCCCTGCTGAAAGGTCGGGGACTGGTGGACGCATAGCGCTCGGCAAGACGGGGGCGGCGGTCCCCGATGGCCCTAGTACCCGAGTGCGCGGTCGACGAGATGCAGCAGCGGCCGTCCGGATTCGCTGCGTTGGATGTTTTCGCAGATCACCTGCGCAGCCGTTTCGGGCCGGGTTTCCGACGCGATATGCGGCGTGACGGTCACATTTGGATGCGCCCAGTACGGATGATCGGGGGGCAGCGGCTCGGCGCGGAACACATCCAGCGTGGCATGCCCCACTTGGCCGGTGTTCAGCGCCTGCAACAGCGCTTCGTCGTCAATCAGTGGGCCGCGGCCGGGGTTCAGAATGCGCGCACCTTTTGGCAGAAGTGCCAGAGTGTCCGCGTTCAGAGTGTTCTCCGTGGCTGCCGTTTCAGGCAGCAGCAGGACGAGTATCTCGGCCTGGCTCAGGGCCACGCGCAGCCCGTCTGGTCCGTGCAGGCACGTGACACCAGACACGTCCTTGGCCGAACGGCTCCACCCTGTCACGTTGAAGCTCAACGCCGCCAGCGCCTGTGCCGCAGCCTGCCCCAGGGCGCCAAGTCCCAGAACGCAGACCGATCGCTGTGTGGCAAGCGGAGGCGGATCCGGGGCCCATTCCCCATCCTGGACCGTGATGTGTCGATCCATGCCCAGATGGTAGCGCAGAACGTGCCCCACGACCCATTCGGTCATGCCCTGGGTAAGACCGTGATCGACCATCCGGGCCAACGGCACGGTCAGCATGTCGTTCGAGGCTATCTTTTCGACACCGGCCCATAGGCTGAGCACGGCCTTTGCGCGCGTGTAGGGCGTGAAATCAAGCAGCCCGCCATTGGGTGCATAGACGATGTAATCCACCTGATCGGGCGGCAGGTCGGTGGCGATAGTGGCTTTGATCCCCGCATCGGCCAGCCCGATGTTCAGCAAGGGCTCGTAAACCGGCCAAAGTGTCGGGCGGGCGGAAAACAGGACGTTCACAGACATGGTCGGCCTTTCGGATCAACGAGGACGGTGAATATGCGCGCTTTGCACGATGCCGAAGGCGGCCATCAGAACCAACATGGCCGAGCCCCCATAGCTGACCATCGGCAACGGAACACCGACCACCGGCGCCAGCCCCATGACCATCGACATGTTGACGGCGAAGAACAGGAAGAAGTTCAGCGAAATGCCCAGTGTCACCAACGATGAGTACCTGTCCTTGGTCGACAGCGCCGTGACGAGGCAGAAGATCAGGATCAGTCCGTAAAGCAGCAACAAGGTTGTGCCCCCGACAAAACCGAACTCTTCGGCCAGTGTCGTGAAGATGAAGTCGGTGTGCTTTTCGGGCAGGAAGTTCAGGCGCGACTGGGTGCCTTGCATGAAGCCTCGACCGTTCCAGCCGCCGGATCCCAAGGCAATCTTGGACTGGGTGATGTGATACCCCGCGCCCAGCGGATCGGTCGAGGGGTCAAGGAATGTGTCGATGCGCCGGAATTGATAGTCCTTTAGCAATTGCCAATCGGTGCCACGGCTTTTGAACACCGTTGAAATCAAGCCGACACCCGCCGCGATGACCGCTGCGAAATAGGCCCAATGCACGCCCGCCAGAAACATCAGGCCTCCTCCGGCCGCCAACAGCAGGATTGCGGTTCCCAGGTCGGGCTGGCGCAGCACCATGAAGGTCGGGATCAGGATCAGGACAACCGGGATCAAGACCCAAACCGGGCGCGAGGTTTTGTAGGAGGGAAGCCAATCGTAGTAGGCCGCCAGCAACATGACCAAAGTCACCTTTGCCAGTTCGGAGGGCTGCAGGCGCATGAAGCCCAGGTCGATCCAGCGTTGCGCGCCCATGCCGATGGTGCCGAACAGCTCGACGAACAGCAGAAGCCCCAAAGATACAAGATAGGCGACGACGGACATGTTGCGCCAGAACCAGATCGGAACCAATGCGACGATGAACATGACCGTCAGGCCCAGGCCAAACCGTTCCATCTGTGGTTCCGCCCATGGCGACCACGAGCCGCCGGCCACCGAATACAGCATCAGAAAACCGGCACTTGCGACGCTGATCAGCAAAAGCGTCAGTGGCCAGTTCATGTACAGAACTTTGCGGATCCCCGTCGGCGTGGTCTTGACCGCATATTCAAGATAGCTCATGCGCGGTCCTTTTCGTCAGGGCGCGCTTTCGGGCGGCGATCGCCTTCCAGACGTTTCTGCTGTTCCTTGATGCGGTCGCGGTCGGCCACGGGATATGCTTCCAGCGGAGGGGTGCCGTTGTAAAGAGCCTGCAGCATCACGTCCCGTGCCACGGGGGCTGCAGCCTTCGAACCGCCGCCGCCATGTTCGACCACGACGGCCACGGCATATTTCGGGTTGTCGTAAGGGGCAAAGCTGACATACAGCGCGTGGTCCCGCCGTTCCCAGGGCAGATCTTCGTTGCGGATGACCCCGGCGGCCCGTTCGGCCTTGGTGATGTTGCGCACCTGGCTGGTGCCCGTCTTGCCGGCCATCCGGAATTCGTCTGCGATGATCCGGCTGCGATAAGCGGTTCCGCGACGGTCGTTCGAGACCTTGTACATCGCCTTGCGCACCTGATCCAAGTTGGCCGGATTGACGTCCAGCGACTCGCCCGCGCCCGAAGGCTGTTCGACCCCGTCGACACTGCGGATCAGACGCGGTGTCACCGATCGGCCGGTCGCGATGCGCGCAGTCATGACGGCCAGTTGCATCGGCGAGGCCAACATGAAGCCCTGCCCAATCGAGGCATTTGCCGTGTCGCCGACCAGCCAGTCCTGTCCGTGGGTGGTCTGTTTCCATTCCTGGTTCGGCGCCAGGCCGGCCGCCACGGCAGACATCGGCAGGTCGTGTTTGATGCCCAAACCGAACTTGCGCGCCATGTCCGAAATCTTGTCGATCCCGACCCGCAGGGCCACGTCGTAATAGTAGACGTCGCAACTGCGCTTCAACGAGGTCTCCAGATCGACCATCCCGTGTCCGCCGCGCTTCCAGCAGTGGAACCGCCGGCTGCCCACCTTCAGGTAGCCGGGACAATAGACGGTGTTGCCCGGACCGACGACACCGGCCTCGAGCGCGGCCAGCGCGGTGATCATCTTGAAGGTCGAACCGGGCGGGTAGGTGCCCTGAACCGTCTTGTTGGCCAGCGGGCGGTGATTGTTCTGGGTCAGGGCTTGGTAATCCGCCACCGAGATTCCGCGCACGAACAGGTTGGGGTCGAAGCTGGGGGTCGAACTGATGGCCCGCAGATCGCCCGTCTCACAGTCGATCACGACAACGGCGGCGCTTTCGCCGGCCAGCCGGGCCTGCGCGTATTCCTGCAGGTCGGCGTCGATGGTCAATTGCAGGTCAGCGCCGGGCTGGCCTTCGCGGCGGTCAAGTTCCCGCATCACCCGACCAGTCGCGTTGACCTCGACCCGCTTGGCGCCCGCCTTGCCGCGCAGCAGGTCTTCCTTCTTGGCCTCAAGCCCGACCTTGCCGATCTGAAAGCGCGGGATCATCAGAACCGGCTCGGGGTCTTCCATCTTGCTCAGGTCGTAGTCGCTGACCGGACCCACATACCCGACCACATGGGCGAAATCCTCGTAGCGGGGATATTGGCGGGTCAGTCCGACCTCGGGCGTGACGCCGGGAAGGGCGGGGGTATTGATCGCCACCTTCGAGATATCTTCCCAGGTGACCTGGTCGGCCAGCGTAACCGGCAGAAACGGCGCTGTACGTTTCATCTCGGCTTTGGCCCGCTCGATCTCGTCTTCGTTCAGCGGAATCAGTTGTGACAGTTTGGCAATGACCTTGTCGACGTCGCCCGCATCCTCGCGCACGATCACGATGCGGTAGGACGGCGCATTCTGCCCGATGATCTGACCATTGCGGTCATAAATGCGCCCTCGGGTTGGCGGAATGAGCCGGATGTTGATGCGGTTTTCTTCGGCCAACAGGCGATATTGGTCGGCCTGATCGACCTGCATGTAACGCATGCGGGCCGCCAGGCCGCCGACGAATGCGAATTGCATGCCACCCAGCACCAGCGCGCGCCGGGTCAGCCTTTTGTATGCGGCACCTTGTGTTTTGGGTGTGCGTTTCATGAGCGTGTTCCCACAGTGGCAACATCTACCGCAGATGGCCTGCGGACGCCAAATATGGTTTGGCTGAATGCAACGACAAGCGGGTAGGCGAGGACCGTGAAGACCACTTGGACAAATACCGGGCCAATGCTGGCCTGACTGACGGACAGCAGCGCCAGAACTGTCCGGTTGAAGGCAAAGATTGCCGCGATGACGACGCCCACCGTCGTCCACTCGCCCACGAATCCGACGTCGCGCATTCCGGGGCCTGCCGATCGCAGATAGGCAGAACCGATGACGACGGATGCCGCCAGCAGTCCCGGCGGCCGTTGCAGCAACAGGTCGGCCATCAGCATGACCGCAGCTATGCTGAGTGTCGGTACATATTCCGGCCGCCTGAGGACCCATGCAAAGGTCAGGCAGATCAGGAAGTCAGGAAAGGGCAGACGACCCGGTTGCGTGTTCAGAGGCAACAGGTGAAAGAACATCACCGTCAGAGCGAGGAACAGGTACAGGCCCCGCATCAGCCATAGACGTGACGCGGCGCTATCCATCGGCGGCCTCCTCGGTCGGGAGAAGAGCCTCGGGGCGCGGAGGTCCGACGATGCCGCCCGGGTCTCGGATCGGGGCGGCCGAGTGGTAGCGCAGGACGCGCAGGAATTCCAAACGCTCGAAATCCGCTGACAGTCGGACGCGCAGACGCCCCCCCGGATCGGCGGCGATCTGGCCGATCAGAAGGCCCGCAGGAAATACGCCGCCATCGCCTGAGGTCACCACACGGTCGCCGGGCCGCACCAGTTCGCGGCTTTCCAGAAACTCGACGGCTGGGGCAGGGGTATTGTCACCGGTAATCAACGCGGTCTGGCCGGAGGGCTGGATGGTGGCGGGAATCGCGCTTGAGGCGTCGGTCAACAGGATGACCCGCGCGGTATCCGGACCAACGCCAGATATCCGGCCCACCAGCCCGATGCCGTCCATGGCGGCCCATCCGTCGACGATCCCGTCACGCTCGCCGACATTCAGCAAAACAGATTGCCGAAACGGCGAGCCGCTGTCGGCCATGACGACCCCGGTTATATAAGTCAGACGGGGATCCAACCGAACATTGTTCAGGTCCAGAAGCCGCGCGTTTTCCTGCTCCAACTGCAGGGCCGCCTCTTTCCAGGCGCGCATGCGGCGCAGTTCACTGCGCAGTTCCTGGTTCTGCTCGCTCAGCCTTTGGTAGCTTTGGAAATCCCGTACAAGGTTTATGGCGGCCGTGACCGGAACCATCGCCCATTCCATCGAGGGCACAACGGCATCCACCACTTGGGCCCGGAACCTTTCGACCCGCGGGCTGTCGATGCGCCAAATCAGGAATATGCCAAGCAGGCACAGAACAACGATCCCCATGAACAAGCGGCGCAGGGGGGTGGTGTAGTCGTCGCGCTGTGCTCGGTCTTTTGCCACAGGACTCCTTCCCGTGCTGCTCGTGCCCGATCTTGAACCCTCAGATCAGAGGGTGCGCGCCTTAGCTTTCGTAGTCAATCGCGTGGCGCAGCTGTTTTTCGTATTCCAGCGCCTTGCCGGTGCCCAAAGCCACACAATTCAGGCTTTCGTCGGCAATCGACACGGCCAATCCGGTCTGCTCGCGCAGGGCCAGGTCCAGATCACCCAGCAGCGCGCCGCCACCGGTCAGCATCACGCCACGGTCCACGATGTCCGCGGCCAGATCCGGCGGGGTGGTTTCCAGCGCGGTCATCACCGCTTCGCAGATCTGCTGGACGGGTTCCGACAGAGCCTCGGCCACCTGGGCCTGGCTGATCTCGATTTCCTTGGGGACGCCGTTCAGAAGGTCGCGCCCGCGGATGTGCATCGACTGTCCGCGCCCGTCATCGGGCATGCGGGCCGTGCCGATGGTGGTCTTGATCCGCTCGGCGGTGGATTCGCCCACCAGCAGGTTCTGCTGACGGCGGAGGTACGAGATGATCGCCTCGTCCATGCGGTCGCCCCCCACGCGGACCGAGCGGGCATAGACGATGTCGCCCAGCGACAGGACAGCCACTTCGGTGGTGCCGCCGCCGATATCCACGACCATGTTGCCGGTGGGATCGGTGATCGGCATCCCGGCTCCGATGGCGGCGGCAATCGGCTCGGCGATCAGACCCGCGCGCCGCGCGCCTGCTGACAGAACCGACTGACGGATCGCGCGTTTTTCAACCGGCGTTGCGCCATGCGGAACGCAGACGATGATCTTGGGCTTCGAAAAGGTCGAACGCTTGTGCACCTTGCGGATGAAGTGCTTGATCATCTCTTCCGCGGTGTCGAAATCGGCGATCACACCCTCGCGCATGGGGCGGATGGCCTCGATCGAGCCGGGGGTGCGGCCCAGCATTAGCTTGGCGTCCTCGCCCACGGCCAGAACCTTCTTGACGCCGTCCTTGACATGGTAGGCGACAACCGAGGGTTCAGACAGGATCACGCCACGCCCCTTGACGTAGACCAGCGTGTTGGCCGTCCCGAGGTCGATGGCCATATCCGCTGTGAACAGGCCGCCCAAACTGTCAAAGATCCCCATATTCCCCTGATCCTGTCTGTCAGATGTTTTCTACTGCCCGCGACTCGACGGTTCCGGGACGGATGACTTATAGGGTGCCATGACGCCCGGTTAAAGGCCTGATTCCGCGTAAATCAGCACCTTTCCGCCTCTTTGACAGGGACTTTAGAAGGCAACATGCTCTCATATCAACACATTTACCACGCGGGAAATCTGGCGGACGTGCAAAAGCACGCTTTGTTGGCATGGATGCTGGACTACATGACCCGCAAGGACAAGCCGATCAGCTATCTCGAGACCCATTCGGGGCGTGGTCTGTACCACCTGAATGCGGCCGAGGCCGAACAGACCGGCGAGGCGGCGGCAGGGATCGGGCGCGCGCTGAGCAACGGGTGGTTTGCCGACGATCACCCGCTGGCACGCGCGTTGCGCTCGGTGCAGGCGCAGTTTGGCGAAACGGCCTACCCGGGCTCGCCGATGATTGCGGCAAGCCTGCTGCGTCCGCAGGACAGTCAGCATTTCGCCGAGCTTCATCCGCAGGAATACGCAGCGTTGAAAAAAGCGCTGACCGGGCGCGGTGCCAAGACCTACAGACAGGACGGGTTCGAGCTGGCTCAGTCGGTTCTGCCGCCCACGCCTCGGCGCGGGGTGATGCTGATTGACCCTAGCTACGAGGTAAAGGCGGACTATGGCCGCCTGCCGGGGCTGATCGCCAAGTTGCACCGCAAGTGGAACGTGGGTCTCATTGCGCTGTGGTATCCGATCCTGACAGACGATCGGCATGTTCCGATGGTGTCGGCACTGAAGGGCTTGGACCTGCCCAAAACGTTCGTGCACGAAGTTCGGTTTCCGCCTGCGCGTGAGGGTCATCGGATGATCGGTTCGGGTATGTTCCTGGTCAACGCGCCCTTCGGGATCGAAGACGAGGCGGCGCGCCTTTCCGACCTGTTCGCAAAGATCTGACGGCGCTTCAGGGGGCGAAGGCCTCCCGCCCCGTTTGACAGCATCCGAGATGCCGCCAAACGTGTTGGGTCCGGCACCGCGCCTTGGCGCGGTGCCGGGCCCAAGTCCATCAGGCTGCGCGGCGAAGCCGGGCTGCCGCGGGCGCGGGAGCCTTGCCTTCCAATTCAGATCAGGTCAGATCCTTGTAGCTGATCTCGCGCGCATCCGCGCCGGGGCCGGCCTTTTCGCGGCGCATGATCAAACGGTTCAGTGCGCTGATATAGGCCTTGGCCGACGCCACCACGGTATCCGTGTTCGCGGATTGGCCCGTGGCGATCATGCCGTCTTCCTCCAGGCGGACAGAAACCGTGGCCTGTGCGTCGGTGCCTTCGGTCACGGCATGCACCTGATACAGCTGCAGATGCGCCTTGTTCGGGTAGATGGCCCGGATCGCCTTGAAGGTGGCGTCGACCGGTCCGTCGCCGTGCTCGGTGGCGATCACATCCTTGCCGTCGACCTCCAGTTCGACCGTCGCTTCGGCCTGACCGCCGGTGCCGCAGGTGACTTTCATCGAGACCAGTTGCAGGTGGTCGTTAGCCTCATCATCTGCACTCATCAACGCGATCAGGTCGTCGTCGAACACCTCTTTCTTGCGGTCGGCCAGATCCTTGAACCGCACGAAGATGTCCTTGAGCTGGTTGTCTCCGATCTCGTAGCCCAGCGTTTCCAGCTTGTCGCGCAGCGCGGCCCGGCCGGAATGCTTGCCCAACGGAAGCGAGGTGCCCGAAAGGCCGATATCCTCAGGGCGCATGATCTCGAAATTCTCGCGGTTCTTCAGCATGCCATCCTGATGGATGCCGCTTTCATGCGCGAAGGCGTTCTTGCCGACGATCGCCTTGTTGAACTGCACCGGAAAGCCCGAAACCGTCGCCACCCGACGCGAGATGTGCATGATCTTGGTGGTGTCGATGCCCGTCTTCCACGGCATGATGTCATTGCGGGTGCGCAGGGCCATCACGACCTCTTCCAGCGCGGTATTGCCCGCGCGTTCGCCCAGTCCGTTGATCGTGCATTCGATCTGCCGGGCCCCGCCTGCAACGGCGGCCAGTGAGTTGGCGGTCGCCATGCCAAGGTCGTTGTGGCAATGGGTGGCGAAAATCACTTCGTCTGCGCCCGGAACGGTTTCGATCAGTCGTTTGATCAGGTCCGCGCTTTCAATCGGGGCGGTGTAGCCTACCGTATCAGGTATGTTGATCGTGGTCGCGCCCGCCTTGATCGCAATCTCGATCACGCGGCACAGATAGTCCCATTCGGTCCGGGTCGCGTCCATCGGCGACCATTGCACATCTTCGCACAGATTGCGGGCGTGGCTGACGGTCTCGTGGATCTTTTCGGCCATCTCGTCCTGCGTCAGGTTCGGAATCGCCCGGTGCAGCGGCGAGGTGCCGATGAAGGTGTGGATCCGGTTCTTTTCGGCGTGTTTCACCGCTTCCCAGCAGCGGTCGATATCGGCGAAATTCGCACGAGCCAGGCCGCAGATGCGGGCGTTCTTGGCGCGCTGCGCGATTTCCGAAACGGCCTTGAAATCACCCTCGGAGGCGATCGGAAAGCCGGCCTCGATGATGTCGACGCCCATGTCATCCAGAAGCTCGGCGATTTCCAGCTTTTCGTCATGGGTCATTGTTGCGCCGGGGCTTTGCTCGCCGTCGCGCAAAGTGGTGTCAAAGATCAAGACGCGGTCTTGGTCGGTCACGTTGGTCATGGGAGTCACTTTCTTGTCTGTCCTAAAGCCATTGGCGCGCAGGCGTCCTCCTCTGAGCGGGCGCGCCGGATGGCACGCTCAGAGGCGGATTAGGATCAGTAGGCCACGCAGAGCAGCGCCGGCGGACGCGGCGAAAGCAAAAGGGATATCTGCGCGGTTGATCATGGGTCCGAGGTTATACACCCCGAACCGGGAATGAAAAGAAGGAAAATGCGCGGCCGTCCGATTTCGCGAAAGGATTGGAAACGGGGATTGATTGCGTGGGCAACTCCGCTAGATGGAGGGCGATGAGAAACGCATTGGTCATAGGTGCGAGCGGCGGGATCGGCCGGGCCGTCTGCAATGAACTGCTGTCGCGGTCGGTTCACGTGGTTGGTCTGTCGCGGTCGGGAAACGGGCTGGATCTGATGCAGCCGGAACTGGCCGATGAGATGCTGGGCCGGATCGAAGGACCGTTCGACCTTGTTCTGGTCGCGTCCGGCGCGCTGGAGATCGACGGGGCGGAACCGGAAAAGACCATTCGGGCGGTTTCGGCCAAGGCCATGATGGATCAGTTCGCCTTGAACGCGGTGGGACCGGCCCTGGTGCTGAAACACGCGCATCGCCTGTTGCCGCGCAACGGGCGGTCGGTTTTTGCCGTGCTGTCTGCGCGTGTGGGTTCGATCGGGGAAAATCGTCTGGGCGGTTGGGTCAGCTATCGCGCGGCCAAGGCGGCGGTGAACCAGATCGTGCATACGGCCGCAATCGAACTGGCCCGAACCCACAAGGATGCGATCTGCGTCGCCCTGCACCCCGGAACGGTCAAGACCCCGTTCACGCAGAAATACCTGGGCCGCCATCCCGCGGTCGAGCCGAGTGACGCCGCCCAAAGCCTTCTGCAGGTTGTGGATGGTCTGACGGCTGATCAGACCGGCCAGTTTTTCGACTGGGCCGGTCAACCGGTTCCCTGGTAGCGGGCTATCCGTCCGATGGGGTGACTTCCGGGGCCTGTTCGGCCTCCGGCGCCTGCGGCTCGTTGCCCGATGGTTGCGCCGCGCCTGCTTCCGACAGAGCGCCGTTTTCCCAGGTGCCGCTTTCCTCTTCGCCATTGGCATAGCGCATAGTTCCAGAGCCCTGGCGTTTGCCGTTCACGAAGTTGCCTTCATAGACATCGCCATTTGCATATGTCGCGACACCCGAGCCGGTGATTTTGCCCTCGGTCCACTGGCCGGAATACTTGAAGCCATTTGCCATCACGACCTCGCCCTGGCCATGGCGCTGACCGTTCTGGAAATCACCGGTATAGACCGTCCCATCCGCGTAGGTGGCGGTACCCTTGCCTTGACGCACGCCGTCTACCCACTCGCCATCGTAGCGAGAGCCGTCGGCCCGGGTCAGAACGCCGGTGCCATGCGTTCGAGCATTCTTGAACTGTCCTTTGTAGATCGTGCCATTTGTGTAGGTCGCGGTGCCCTGACCTTCGATCACCCCCGCAACCCAGTCGCCGTCATAGGACGAGCCGTCGGGATAGGTGATCCGGCCTTTGCCATCGGCGAGGTCCGCCTTGAAGTCACCGACATAGACCGAGCCGTCGGGATAGGTCAGTTCGCCCAACCCTTCGATCTGACCGTTTTTCCAGTCTCCGGTGTACACATAGCCGTCGGTGCCAGTGAACGTACCCTTGCCGTGTCGGCGGTCGTCAACGAAATCGCCTTCGTAGGTATCGCCGTTCGCGTAGGTCGCCTTTCCCTTGCCCTGCCGGCGCCCGTCCACCAAGGCGCCTTCGTAAACGTCACCGTTGGCCTGTTTCAGTACGCCGGTTCCGGTGATCCGGTCCTCGGTCCATTCGCCGGAATAGATCATGCCGTCGGGCAAGGTCAGCGATCCGTTGCCCTGACGCTGGCCAGCAACGATGTCGCCTTCGTATACCGCGCCGTCCGCATAGGTGATCTTGGCCTTGCCCTGGCGAACGCCGTCCACCCAGTCGCCATCATAGACATAGCCGCCGGGGTCGGTCATGACGCCTTTGCCGTCATGCTGGGCGTTCTTGAAGCCACCTTCGTAGCGCATTCCGTTTGCGTATTGCGCGATGCCGGTTCCGTTTATCGCGCCGTCGGTCCAGTCGCCCTCATAGGTGCCGCCGTCGGCAAAGGTGATCTTACCCTTGCCGTGCGGGCGACCTTTGACGAAATCGCCCTCGTAGACCGACCCATTGGCGTAACGTGCCACGCCCTTGCCCTGAATTTCTCCTTCGACCCACTCGCCGGTGTATTCAAAGCCGTCTGGCAGGCGATAGGTGCCGGTTCCGTGACGCAGCCCGTTTTCAAAGGTGCCTTCGTAGACCCCGCCCACATCGTCATCCGCGGTGATGATCTGGCCCTGCTGCGCGGACGCGCTCTGTGCGGCGATGCCCATTGCGGCAACGGCAATCGTTGTACGAAAAGCGTTCATGGTAGTCCCTGCCTGCCCGATTGTCCCGTGGTGCATTGGTTCGTGCAAAACTATGACACTGATGAAGGTCGGGCAACGGGTTTTGCCGCATTGGCCTTTCACTTGCGGCCTGATCTGCTAAATGCCTTTTCAGGTGACGAGGGCAAGAGGGCAAAGATGGCCGACCATTTCCGCATCACGCTGGCGCAGCTGAACCCGACGGTGGGCGACATTGCAGGCAACGCCAAAAAAGCCCGTTCCGCATGGGAGCAGGGCCGCGCAGCGGGGGCCGATCTGGTGGCTCTGCCAGAGATGTTCGTCACCGGTTACAACACTCAGGACCTGGTTCTGAAGCCGTCGTTTCACAAGGCTGCCATGGCGGCTGTGCAGCAGTTGGCGGAATCCTGCGCGGATGGTCCGGCGATGGCCATCGGTGGGCCTTGGGTCGAGGGTGGCAACCTCTACAACGCCTATCTGATCCTCAGCCGGGGGCGGATCGTCAGCAAGGTGTTGAAACACCATTTGCCCAACGAGACTGTGTTCGACGAGGTTCGGTTGTTCGACGCCGGGCCGTTGGGTGGCCCCTATGCGGTGGGCAACACCCGCATCGGCAGTCCGATCTGCGAGGATGGCTGGCACGAGGATGTCGCCGAGACGCTGCAGGAGACGGGCGCCGAGTTTCTTCTGATCCCCAACGGATCACCCTATTTTCGCGACAAGCACGATGTGCGCCTGAACCAGATGGTGGCCCGTGTGGTCGAAACCGGGCTGCCGGTGATTTACCTCAACATGGTGGGCGGTCAGGACGATCAGGTTTTCGATGGTGGGACATTTGGCCTGAATCCCGGCGGCGAACTGGCCTTTCGAATGCCGGTCTTCGACGAGGCGGTGATGCAGATCGATCTGCGGCGCGGTGATGAAGGATGGGCTATCGTCCCCGCCGAAATCGCCGAGCATCCTGACGCGTGGGAGCAGGACTATCGCGCCATGGTGCAGGCGCTGCGCGACTATATGGGCAAGACCGGGTTTTCCAAAGCATTGCTGGGACTGTCCGGAGGGGTTGATTCCGCGCTTGTTGCGGCCATCGCGGTTGACGCTCTCGGGGCTGACAATGTGCGTTGCGTGATGCTGCCGTCGGAATACACCAGCGCCGAGTCGCTGGAGGATGCCGAAGCCGTCGCCAAAGCACTGGGCGTGCGATACGACTATGTGCCGATCAGCCAGTCCCGCGCCGCCGTCACCGAGACCCTGGCGCCGCTGTTTGACGGTCTTAAGGCTGATATTACCGAGGAGAACATCCAGTCCCGTCTACGCGGTCTGCTGTTGATGGCAATGTCCAACAAGTTTGGCGAGATGCTGCTGACCACCGGCAACAAATCCGAAGTGGCGGTCGGATATGCCACGATCTATGGCGATATGAATGGCGGCTACAATCCGATCAAGGATCTGTACAAGACCCGGGTGTTCGAAACCTGCCGCTGGCGCAATGCCAATCACCGCGACTGGATGAAAGGACCCGCCGGCGAGGTCATTCGCCCCTCGGTCATCGACAAACCGCCCAGTGCCGAGCTGCGCGAGGATCAGAAGGACAGCGACAGCCTGCCGGATTACCCGGTGTTGGACGGTATTCTCGACATCCTGGTTGATCAGGATGGCTCGATCGCGGATTGTGTGGCAGCCGGGTACGACGAGGCTGATGCCCGACGTGTCGAGCACCTGATCTATATCAGCGAATACAAACGCTTTCAGTCCGCGCCGGGCACGCGCCTGACACCTCGGGCCTTCTGGTTGGATCGGCGCTATCCGATCGTGAATCGCTGGCGCGATCCGAGCTGACGGAAACTGCGGCTGAGCGCCCTTTGTCCGGGCCCGGGTGTTTGTTTACAAATCGGCAGCAATGAGGGGTCTCCACCCTGACTGTTCTGCAGGTGGGGCGGTATCGCTGACGGAACTTGGCCGTGTCCTTGTTTTTTGGACATTTTTTTGCCATAGTTTAGGACCGATCTTGCCACATATTTTGAAAGATCGGCGCGCGGGGGCCGGGCATTGATCTGTCGGCCGAAGCGCAGTTGAAGACCAAGTTTTCTGGTGACGCATCCGTGGTGGGGTGCCGGTTATAAGGTTTAGGTGGTCCGATGGTTGATGGATATGACAAACCGCTGCATGCGCCGTTGAGGTACAAGACAATGGAGACGCCGGCGCGCGAATTGGATGAGGCGCGTCTGGAAGCGGCAATCGCCGGTGTGTTGGCTGAGGCTGACGCAGACAGCGAAGAACCGTCCGAAGAGTTCTCAGCCAAACACCCGGAATTGCCCGAGCTTCAACCCGAAGAGACCAGGGCAGAGACCCAAAACTCGGGTGTCGCAGCTTTGTTGCGTCAGAAATGGGCCGAGTTCTCGGGCGCGGCCTGAACCGCGTGCCGGTCTAGTTCCATTGTGGCGTTTGCATCGACGCCACACAGCCGAACAAAGTGGTGCCTTTTCCGTTATTCAGGATTGCCGGATGACATTTGCCAAGGCTCGATGAAGCTCGTGTCTGACTAGCAAGTTCCGTTGATGCCCGGCCCCAAGCCCAACCCTGTTGAATCCGATCTTTGTCTGCCCAAATCCGTTGACGTTGTGATCGTCGGCGGAGGGATTATCGGTGTCTCAACCGCGCTGGAACTGGCGGAACGTGGCAATTCCGTCCTCTTGTGTGAAAAGGGCCAGATTGGCGCCGAACAGAGTTCAAGGAACTGGGGCTGGGTCCGCTTGGGGCTGCGCGACCCGCGCGAAATACCTTTGATGACCGAGTCGCTCAGGATCTGGCAATCACTTGATGAGCGGATCGGGCGCAAAACCGGCTATGTGCAATCCGGCATTCTGTTCGGTGCGCGGACCGACCGGGCCGCAGCTGATATGGAGCGCTGGTTGCGAAACCTCAAAGGCTACCAGACCGGAGCGCGCATGGTTTCCGGATCCGAGTTGGAACAGCACGTGCCTGGCCTCAAGACCAAGCTGAAGGCCGCGCTTTTCACGCCACAGGACGGACGGGCCGAGCCGCAATGGGTTGCTCCGGCGTTGGCCGAGGCGGCGCGCGACCAAGGCGCGGTCATCATGACGAATTGCGCGGTACGCTGCCTCGACCTGCAAGCTGGTCGTGTTGCCGGGGTTTATACGGAACGGGGGCGGGTCGCTTGCGATCAAGTGGTTCTGGCCGGGGGGGCTTGGTCGCGGTTGTTTGCCGGTAACGAAGGAATTGCCCTGCCACAGCTGAAGGTGCTGAACACGGTTCTGCGGACCTCGCCTGTGGAACCGGGTCCGGAAACAGCTCTGTGGTCGGATGATTTTGCCATTCGCAAACGCGCCGACGGCGGGTACACGATCGCCTCGGGCCATGAAAACACGGTGGATATTGTGCCTGACAGTTTTCGGTTGGCCGCGAAATTCCTGCCGGCATTCGCGCAGGAATGGAAATCGCTCAGATTCCGCCTGTCGCACCGCTGGACCATTGAGGCGCGTCAGCGCAGATCATGGGCGTCCACCGACGTAACACCGTTCGAACTCTGTCGGATACTGGACCCCGAGCCGTCGCAGAAGGCGCTCCGCAAATCATGGGCCAAGGCCCGTCAGGCGCTTCCGGCATTGGTTGGTGCCGAGATCGTGCAGAGCTGGGCCGGGATGATCGATGTGACCCCGGATGCAATCCCGGTCATCTCGAACGTGCAGGAAATCCCGGGACTGGTGATTGCAACCGGATTTTCTGGACATGGATTTGGCATAGGCCCTGGTGCCGGCCGCTTGGTGGCCGATCTGGTGACGAACACAGCGCCTTGTGTGGACCCGGCCGCCTTTCGACTGTCGCGGTTTTCGGACGGTACGAAAGTACGGCCGGACCCGGGGTATTGATCAGCCCATCATCTGATAGCTGACAGGTACAAAGCGGAAGCCTTCGCCGCGCGGCTCGACATAGCCGGCGGCCGGGAAAGGCATGTGGTACCCGATCATCGGGACCTTGTCCGCGGCCAGCATACCCAACACGTTCCTACGCGATGCGGTGGCCGCCGCCTTGTCCATGTCAAACCGGACTTCCCATTCCGGATGCGCGAAGGACCAGACATAGTGATTGGCAAGATCGGCGGTCAGGATCAGCCGCTGACCGTTGCTTTCTAGATGATAGACCATATGGCCAGGCGTATGCCCGAAGGCCGCCATGGCGGTCACGCCGGATGCGACCTCGCCACCGTCCTCGATGAACGACATCTTTTCAGCCATCGGGGTGACCTTGGCTGCCACAAGGTCGCCGACGCGGTTGCCGGCCTCCTGTGCTGACCAGAAATCATACTCGGCCGCGGCGGTCACATAGCGTGCGTTCGGAAAGGTCGCAGCATCGTTGGTCGTCATGCCGCCAATGTGGTCGGGGTGCATGTGGGTCAGGACGACAACGTTGATCGCCTCGGGGCCAACGCCCGCATCGGCCAGAGCAATTTGAATACCGCCTTGGCCCAATCCCGTGTCAAACAGGATCAACTCGGATCCGGTATTGACGAGCGTTGGCGTGAAGAAGAACTGGGCAATGTCGGGCGAGATGAAATTGTCGGCCGATACCTTGGCAAACTCCTCGTCTGACGCGCCACCGCCGAAAATCTCCTGAGCGCCGTCTCGCGGCAGGCTGCCATCCAGCAGGGTCGTGACCGTGAAATCGCCCAGTTGAAAGCTGCGGGCGACGGTCGAGTTGGCCTTGGTTTCGGCCCCGGCAGCCAGTGACTGTGTCGCGATAGATGCAAAAGGTAACGCAGCGGCCGTGCCCAAAGCGGCCCGGCGGGTCAGTTTCATGGTCATTTCAAAGTCTCCCTGTCAGATTACGTGCGACGAATTAGAACGCTTTCGGATAATTGCCACTTTTCAACTCTACCATATGGGCTGCGCGTTGGCCGATCGCATGTTAAATCTTGTTCATGTCCCGCTCAGGAAACAAAACCGTTCCGACGGATCAAAGCGTCCACGAATTCTTGGCGGCGATCCTGCCGGCCGCGCGCGCTGCGGAGGCGCAGAGGCTGAACACCCTGTTTGAAACCGTCACCGGGTTTCGGCCAGTCATGTGGGGGCCATCCATCGTTGGATACGGGCGGTATGACTACCGCTACAAGTCCGGGCGGGAAGGCACGTTTCTTGCCACCGGGTTTTCCCCACGCAAGGCCGCGTTTTCGATCTATATCATGCCGGGCTACTCCGATTTCGGCAGTATTCTGGCGCGCCTGGGCAAGCACAAGACCGGCAAGTCATGTCTGTACGTGAACAAGCTGTCGGACATAGTCGAGGACGTGCTGGCCGAATTGATCCGCGCAGGGTTGGATGACCTGTCATCACGTTGGCCGATCAAGTCCGAGTAAACGGCAAGCATTCGCACCGCCTTCTGGACAAAAACGCGCTCATGTGACATGAGCCGCGCCAACAGGAGACATCCATGACAACCACCCGTTTCGCCCCTTCGCCCACCGGTTATATTCATGTGGGCAACCTGCGCACCGCGCTGATGAACTATCTGATCGCCCGCAAGGCCGGCGGCACATTCATCCTGCGCATCGACGACACCGACCCCGAGCGGTCGAAGGAAGAATATGTTGATGCGATCAAGCAGGATCTCGAGTGGCTGGGTCTGCACTGGGATCGGGTCGAACGTCAGTCGGACCGGCTGGACCGCTATGCGGAAGCCGCCGACAAGCTGCGCGAGATCAGCCGGTTCTACGAAGCCTTTGAAACCCCGACCGAGCTGGACCTCAAGCGCAAGAAGCAGCTGAATATGGGCAAGCCGCCGGTTTATGACCGCGCTGCCCTGAACCTGTCGGAGGCGGGAATAGAGGCGCTGCGGGCCGAACGCGGCAATGGCGTGTGGCGGTTCAAACTGGATCATGAGCGCATCGAGTGGACGGACGGCATTCTGGGTGACGTGTCGATCGACGCGGCCTCGGTATCGGATCCGGTGCTGATCCGCGGCGACGGGCAGGTGTTGTACACGCTGGCCTCGGTCGTGGACGACACCGAGATGGGCGTGACCGACGTGGTGCGCGGCGCTGACCACGTGACCAACACGGCGACCCAGATCCAGATCATCAAGGCGCTGGGCGGAACCGTCCCGCGTTTTGCCCATCACTCGTTGCTGACCGGCCCGCAAGGTGAGGCGTTGTCCAAGCGCCTTGGCACGCTGGCGCTGCGCGATCTGCGCGAGCAGGGTGTGCAGCCGATGGCGCTGCTGAGCCTGATGGCGCGGTTGGGCTCGTCCGACCCGGTGGAACTGCGCAGCGACATGGCCGAGTTGATTGAAGGTTTCGACGTCACCCGGTTCGGGTCGGCGCCGACCAAGTTTGATGTGCAGGACCTGTTCCCGCTGACGGCCCGGTATCTGCAGACGCTGCCGCTGGAGAAGGTTGCCGACGCGGTGGCCGCGGCCGGTGTGCCCGATAAACTGGCCGAACCGTTCTGGATGATGGCGCGTGAGAACATCACCACGCTGAACGACCTGAAAGGCTGGTGGGAGCTGTGCCGCGACGGGGCCGAGCCGCTGATCGACGAGGAAGACCGCAAATTCGTTGCGCAGGCGATGGAACTGCTGCCCGAGGGGCCGTTTGACGGCGAGACCTGGGGCAAGTGGACGGCGGCCGTGAAGGAAGCGACCGGGCGCAAGGGCAAGGGCCTGTTCATGCCGTTGCGCAAGGCGCTGACCGGGATGGAGCGTGGCCCCGAGATGGCGACCTTTCTGCCGTTGCTGCAGGTCGTGCGGGCGCGAAAATAAGACACCGCGCGGCGGTGCCGCCTTTGATCTGAACAAGAACCAGAGGCGGGTGCTGCAGGCGCCCGCCTTTCTCACGCGGTTTGAACGATCCGGGCCGAGACCCGGGACAGGTGCTCATCGACCAAGGCTGTTTCGTCGGGGTGAAGCTGTTGGTGGCGCGGATAACGCGGCTCGTGCCGGTCATTCAGGATCGGCGCGTCCCACCCGTCGGTCGTGGCGAAGAAACGCTCGACACCCGGCAGGCCGAAGGCGCGCAAATACCCCTGCACCACGACGTCTACATAGCTGAGCAAAACCGGATGGCTGTGCGTCGGGTCCTTGCGGTGCTGTTCCGGAACCGCATAGACCGCAATCTCGACCTCTGTCTTCAGAGGATGAGTTATGGCGTGGGTGGCGGGGATCCGATCATAGGCCCACTCCCGTTCATCCAGTGCCGCCCAGTCGTTTTTGGGGACATGTGCGATCATGCCGTCGATCTCGCAGTCGGGATCCGGCACCGCGGTCAAGAAGGCGACCGGGCGCAGATCGGTATGCCGCCACGCCCGGCGCCAGCCCTTGAGTCGCGCCGGTCGCGGGTCGGGAAAGTCATGCGTGGCAAGGTTTACGAGGCTGCCATAGCCAAAGAAATAGGGCTCTGCCATTTCGCGTGCTGTCCTTCTTGACGATTGATGTATGTCAAACCGTTTTTTTGCGGCCTGTGCAATAAGGTTGCATCTTGAAATTCGGGGGGAGGATCTGATGCGGATCACCAAACGAACAAATATCGCCGTACGGCTGTTGATGTATTGCGCTGCACATCCCGACCGGCTCGTCACGAAATCCGAGATTGCGGATGTCTGCAACATTTCGGAAAACCATCTGGCGCAAGTCATCAACCAACTGGGTCAGCTGGGGTATCTGAGCACGCAGCGCGGTCGCAACGGTGGCATGACGCTGGGTCGGCCGGCGGACCAGATCCGGATCGGATCCGTCTTTCGCCATGTCGAGGGCAGTTTGCCGATCGCCGAGTGTTTTGCGGATGCCGACAACACCTGTCCGTTGACCGATGCCTGCCGCCTGCGTCTGGCGCTGCAGGACGCGGCCGAGGTCTTCTTTGCGTCGCTGGATGAAATATCGCTGGATGCTTTGGTTTGCGACAACGATCCACTGCTGAAAATTCTGCAACCCGTTACCTGCGCGCGTTGAATTCAGTCGCTGGCCCGCAGGACGCGGGCCGGGCTGACGGATAGGGGGCGGAGGGCGAAGAATAGCCCCGCCAGCAGCGTGACGGCCAGCCCGGCAGCGACGATACCCAATGCCGAAGGCCATATCACCGCAAAGCTGGTATCGAAAATGAATGTGGCCACAGCCCAGCCGCCAAGGATGCCGGCCAGCAGCGCCACGCAGCCGGCGGCCGCACCCAGAAGCGCCGAGCGCAAGCCAAAGCTGAGAAGTATCCGTCGGCGATCTGCGCCGATCGTCTTGAGGATCGCAGCCTCGTAGCGGCGCGCGGGCTCTCCCGCAGCAGCAGCGCCGATCAGAACCAGAAAACCGGTCAGCAAAGACACACCGGCGCCGTAGGAGGTGGCCGAGGCCAAACCGGCAAGCAGGCCCGAGACACGGTCGATCGCGTCCCGAACCCGGATCGCGGTGATGTTGGGGAACTGGGTCGCAAGGTCTTGAAGGATGGCTGCCTCGGCCTCTTCCTCGGCGTAGACCGTTGCAATGAAACTATGAGGGGCGCCGGCCAGCGCGGACGGATTCATCGACATGATAAATCCCATCCCCGCGTTCGAGAAATCCACTTCGCGCAGCGATGTTACGGTCGCGGTGATATCACGCCCGAGAATATTCACCGTCAGTTCGTCACCAAGCTTGAGACCCATTTCCTCGGCCTCTTCCGCGGCAAAGCTGATCTGGGGCGGGCCTGAATAGTCCTCTGGCCACCATTCCCCGGCGGTGATGCGGGCGTTTTGTGGCGCGTTGTCCGAATAGGTCACGCCGCGATCGCCTTCCAGGACCCAATGATCGCCTGCGACCTGATGTGCTGGTTGGCCGTTGATCTGCGAGATGATTCCGCGCAGCATTGGTGCGCTTTCTACACGTGTGACACCGGGGTCGTTTTCAAGCCGGCTGCTGAAGCCGGGCATCTGGTCTTTTTGGATGTCCACGAAAAAGTAAGACGGCGCCACGTCCGGCAGGTTACCGGAAATTGCATTGCGCAGAGTGCCGTCGATCTGTCCGACCGCAGCCAGAACCGACAGCCCCAATCCCAGAGACAGGACCACCGATGCGGCCCCTTCGCGGGGGTCGGAAATTGCCGCGAGTGCCCAACGCAACGCCGGGCGGCCACGGGCGCGTGTTGCGGCCCTTTTTGCGACATAGCGGATGCCATGGGCCGACAGCGCCAACAGCACCAATGCGCCGACAAATCCCCCACCGGTCCAGAGGGTCAGCCACGGGGAGCCGCTGAACCAAGCGGCGGTGGCGATCAGTGTCGCCAGGGCTAGGCCTGTCGCCAACAGGTAAGCGGCGCGGGGCAACCTGCGGGCACTGCTCAGCGCATCGCGGAACAGGGTCGCTGCCCGGACGTCCTCTGCCCGGGCAAGGGGCCACAGAGTGAACAGCAAGGCGGTCAGCAGGCCATACAGTGCCGCCTCGAACAGCGGTTGCGGGTAGACAGAAAAAACGGCCGGTACGGGAAGCCGGCTTTCAATCAGGGGTGCCAGGAGAATCGGGGCCAGCCCGCCAAGGGCTACACCAGCGGCGATCCCGACAACCGAAAGGACGCCGATCTGGATCAGATAGGTCTGAAAGATCGTGGCGCGGTCTGCGCCCAAGGTGCGCAGTGTGGCGATGGTTTCGGTTTTTCGGGCGAGATAGGCGCGTACGGCCGCGGACACGCCGATGCCGCCCACAGCCAGACCCGAGAGACCCACCAGCACCAGGAACGCGCCGAGGCGCGAGACGAATTCGGCAATTCCGGGTGCGCCGTTGCGCGCATCGGTCCAGCGCAGCCCAGAGCCTTGCAGAACGCTCTCTGCTTGTTGCGAGAGTTCTGCGAGGTCGGCCCCGACCGGCAGGTCCATACGGTATTTGGTGGAAAACAGCGTGCCGGGCTGCAATAGGCCCGAGTCCTTCAGATCGGCTGTGCGAACCAATGTGCGCGGCCCCAAGGTGAACCCATCTCCGGCCGCGTCGGGTTCGGATATCAGGGCGGCGGACAACACAAAGTCCTGCGTGCCCAGTGCAAAACTGTCGCCGATGTCCAGCCCCAGCCGCTCGATCAGAACCGGGTCCATCACTGCCCCGGGGAGGGTGGCATTTCCGTCCAACGCCTCGGACAGCGAGATTTCGGGGTTCAACCGGACGGCACCGATCAGAGGATAGGCCTCATCGATGGCCTTGACCTGAGTAAGTCCGCGTTGCGGTGCGTCGCTGCGGGTCACGGCCATCGAGCGGAAATCGACGACTTCGGACACGCGATCGGCGTTTTGCTCCATCCACGCGGTTTCTGCTTCGTCCGCAAAGCGATAGGTCAGCTCGATCTGGGCATCGCCGCCCAGCAAGGCTGCCCCCTCCTGTGCAAGGCCGGTCATGATTGCTTGCCGCACCGATCCAACCGCAGCAATGGCGGCAACCCCCAGGGTCAGGCAGGCCAGAAAAACCCGAAAACCGCGTAAGCCGCCTCTGAGTTCACGTCGGGCCAGGCGCGTCGCCAGGCGCAAGCTCATTCCCCTGCCTCTTGGCTGGCCTCTTCGGTGATGCGGCCGTCGCGCAATCGAACAACCCGGTCGCATCTTCGGGCCAGCGAGTGGCTGTGTGTGACCAGAACCAGCGTTGCCCCGTGCCGGTCACGCAGGCCGAACAGCAAATCAACGATAGCCGCGCCATTCGCCTCATCCAGATTGCCGGTCGGTTCGTCCGCCAACAGGATCCGAGGCCTCGGGGCCGAAGCGCGGGCCAGCGCGACCCGCTGTTGTTCGCCGCCCGACAGTTGCGCCGGGTAGTGATCGCGCCGATGCGAAAGCCCCACCGCCGCCAATTCGGCCTCGGCCCGATCGAAGGCATCGCGGTGACCGGCCAGTTCCAGCGGGGTGGCCACGTTTTCAAGCGCCGTCATGGTTGGGATCAGATGGAAATTCTGGAAAACGACGCCCATCGCGTCGCGCCGAAACCGGGCAAGCGCATCCTCACTCATCGAAGTCAGGTCTTGTCCCAATGCAGTGATGCGACCCGCGGTCGTCTGCTCCAGTCCGCCCATTAGCATCAACAGCGAGGATTTGCCCGAACCTGACGGACCGACGAGGCCCAGCGTCTCTCCCTCTTTCACGGTCAGATTGATGTCCCGCAAGATTTCGACGGGTCCGGCATTGCCATCCAGCGACAAAGCGGCATTTTGGAGTGTCAGAACGGGTTCAGTCATTAGTCTTTCCGAAAGGGGCAGTCATTTGGGATATGGAGCGGTCAGGAACTTGCGCAAGGCTCTGGCGGCGGGGCTGTTGTCGCTCTGCGGCATTGCTGCCACAGCCGACCCGTTGGTCCTGGCCGCTCTCGGAGACTCGCTGACTCAAGGCTACGGCCTTGTTGAGGAAGACGGGTTCGTCCCTCAACTAACCCGGTGGCTGGATGCGCAAGGCGTCGAAGTGAAGATAATCAACGCCGGTGTTTCCGGGGACACAACGGCCGGCGGTGCGGCGCGTGTGGGCTGGACCCTGACACCAGAGGTGGACGGGATGATCGTGGCGCTGGGCGGAAACGACGTTCTTCGTGGGATCGATCCGGCCGTTTCGAAGTCGAACCTGGAAAAAATTCTGACCGAGGCGCGAACAGCCAAGGTTCCGGTTCTGCTGATCGGCATGCAAGCCCCGGGCAATTATGGCGCGGACTACAAACAAGCGTTTGATGCGATGTATCCGGATCTGGCCACCCAGTTCGGCACGCTCTATGCCTCCAGCTTTTTTTCCGGGTTGCAGGCGGATGGCGACCCCGGAGCCGTGCAGACCTTCATGCAACCAGACGGGATCCACCCCAATGCGCGCGGCGTTGCGCTGATCGTGGATGATCTGGGACCTGCTGTCCTTGATCTGATCGCTGCCGCAAAACAGCGGCAGTAAACCGTGCCCGGGCGTTTCTTTCTGACGCGGCCGTTCTCCCAGATTTCCGAATTCCTAGGTCGAGAAACTGCTTGGCCGGATGAACAGCCGCGCCAGAACATACAGCCCGGTCAGGAAGTGATCGTTCTGACCGCTGAAGGCACGAGGCGCATGCGGTGGGGCATGATTCCCGTAGGGCGCGTCAATGCCCGGGGGCGACCGGTCATGGAAACGATCATCAATGCGCGGTCGGAAACGGTTTTTGACAAATCTGCTTTTCAAGGTGTCGGTCGCGCGGTTGTTCCGGTTGATGGCTGGTACGAGTGGACCGGCGAAAAGCGCTGCAAAACCGCGTGGCGGATTGAAACCGCCGATGGAACCCCCCTGTTGTTTGCCGCGATTACGGACAGGTGGACTGCACCCGGTGGTCAGCATGTCGATCAGTTCGCCGCAGTGACCTGCGAACCGAACGATGATCTGCGGCCGATCCACCACCGTATGGGTGTCCTGTTGCGGCCCGAAGACGTCCGGACCTGGCTGAACGGATCAGACAAGCAAGCAGCAAGCCTTTGTGTACCGTGGCCAAACGGACGGCTGAAGATTGAAAAAGCCGAAGGGGTGGATTGGTCGGGGCCTTGACCGCTGTCTTAGACGACGGTGACGACCGTTCCGATCGGGACGCGGTTGTACAGGTCGATCACGTGCTCATTCAGCATTCTGATGCACCCGTTCGACACGGCTCGTCCAATGGTCTGCGGCTGGGTCGTTCCATGGATGCGGAAATACGTGTCGACGCCATTCTGAAACAGATACAGGGCACGGGCGCCAAGCGGGTTGTCTCCTCCACCGGGCTGGACATAGTCATTGTCCTTGAATTTGGCATAGGCAATAGGGTCCCGCTCGATCATCTCTTCGGTGGGGCGCCAGGTGGGCCATTCCTTTTTCACGTCGATCGTCGCAGTTCCGGTAAATTCCAGCCCGGCCTTGCCGACGCCACAGCCGTAACGGATGGCTTTGCGAGGCTCGGTCACGAAATACAGGTAGAACGAACGTGGCGCGACCAACAATTGCCCGGGCAAAAACTGCTTCTTGATCCGAACGATTTGCGGAGTCGGGTCGTACTCGACTGGCTTCTTCTTCGCGTGGGCCGTGCCAGGCACGGCACTGATAGCGGCGGCAGAGATCAGAAAATTGCGGCGTGAGAACATGGCAATACTCGGCTAATCAACAAAGAAAACAGGATAGCAGTCTGTTCAGAATAGCCGATCGGGTCAATTCCCGCGCGGGTTTCACCGGAAAGTGATGTTGTTTTCCTGCCCCACCGGGTCTGGAAAGCGCGATCGGAAATCGGGCAAAAAAATGGGGGCGACGGCCATCCGTCGCCCCCAGAGACCTGGTTTAGGCCAGTTCGATGTTGTCGGCGCTTTCGCGACCGTCGCGACCAGCGCGCAGTTCATAGGTGACTTTCTGGTTGTCGGCCAGGCCGGTCAGGCCCGAACGCTCGACGGACGAAATGTGCACGAACACGTCTTTGCCGCCCTCTTCGGGTGCGATGAAGCCGAAACCTTTGGTGGTGTTGAACCATTTTACGGTGCCTGCGGGCATATCCGTATCTCCTGTTTGAGTGCTGCCCACGGAATTGCGGCAGCCCGGCGTCGTTGTCTGGATCGATAGACTGAACGCCGAAAACGGAGACAGTAGGTCGAAGTAGAATAACGTAAGCTCTTTGCATATGGCACTGAGAGGGCCATATGGCAAGGGTCAGTTGGGCAGAATGTGTTGTGCTTTCAGGGGCCAGCGGGCGTTTTGAACATAAATCCGCCGAACTGAATTCGAATCCGCTACGGACTTTTCGGTGTCAGATTATCGCGTCCCATCCGGGCAGAACGGACACGAATCCATTAGCGGATCGGCCAAGAAATAGGATCGGTCACCTGTCTGATAGTCGACTCCAGTCAATGTCATTCGGACGCCCGAGAGCCCGTATCGGCACAAGCAATCAGCCAGATGCCGGGATGTCGTTTTCTAGATTCGTGCAGAGATGATGTTGAACATCGCGAATGCAGCGACCCACAGGAACACGGTAAAAATCAAGGTCGCAAGTGCCAAGAGAAGCATGCGAAAAAGGTTGCGATTTGGAGTGGTTTTGAGTGCCCCCGGTGCAGGTGAATCGTACCCCCAATCAATCCTAAAGAAATAGCTGTTAGCCCCGTAATCCGTCAGAAGCAGACGAAGACGGGTGAGCGGTGCGCCGCTTACCCTCAATAGATACTCGGTATACTCTTTCTTGAAGTTGAAGAATGGAAACACAGACGCCAAGATCAGCGAAGACACCCACGCCGAAATGCTTGCGAGCACAAAGAAGCCAATCAACAGTAGCGCTTCCGCCATACCGTTCTCCAACTGTCCATCATCCCGGTGATAGTATGGGCTGATTTCTGCCCACACTATCCATCCGGAGATGTGTCAGGAGTGTTATCGCGCAAATTTCTTGTGCTTCAACCGTTTGGGCTCCAGCGCATCCGGACCCAGGCGGCGCTTCTTGTCTTCTTCGTAGTCTTCGAAGTTGCCCTCGAACCATTCCACATGCGCATCACCTTCGAAGGCCAGGATGTGCGTACAGATCCGGTCGAGGAAGAAACGGTCGTGCGAGATCACCACGGCGCAGCCGGCGAAATCGACAAGGGCATCTTCCAGCGCGCGCAGGGTTTCGACGTCCAGATCGTTGGTGGGTTCGTCGAGCAGCAGGACGTTGCCGCCCTCTTTCAGCAGGCGGGCCATGTGGACGCGGTTGCGCTCACCCCCTGACAGCAGCGAGACCTTTTTCTGCTGGTCGCCGCCCTTGAAGTTGAAGGACGAGCAGTAGGCGCGGGAATTGACCTGCGCGTCGCCCAGCTGGATGATCTCGGCGCCGCCGGTGATCGCCTCCCACACGGTGTCGTTGTCGTTGAGGTCGTCGCGCGACTGATCGACATAGGACAGCTGCACCGTATCGCCGTATTCGATGGTGCCGGCGTCGGGCTTTTCCTGGCCGGTGAGCATTTTGAACAGGGTCGATTTACCGGCGCCGTTGGGGCCGATCACGCCGACGATGCCACCGGGCGGCAGGCTGAACGAGAGATTTTCGATCAGTTGCTTGTCGCCCATGTGCTTGGCCAGCCCACTGACCTCGATCACCTTGCTGCCCAGGCGCGGGCCGTTGGGGATGACGATCTGGGCGCGGGTCAGCTTTTCGCGCTCGGACTGTTCGGCCAGCTCGTTGTAAGCGTTGATCCGGGCTTTGGACTTGGCCTGACGCGCCTTTTGACCCTGACGCATCCATTCCAGTTCGCGCTGTAGCGTCTTCTGCTTGGATTTGTCCTCGCGGGCTTCCTGCTCCAGCCGCTTGGCCTTTTGTTCCAGCCACGAGGAGTAGTTGCCCTCGTAGGGCATGCCGCGGCCGCGGTCCAATTCGAGAATCCAGCCGGTGATGTCATCCAGGAAGTAGCGGTCGTGGGTGACGATCAGGATGGTGCCTTTGTAGTCGATCAGGTGCTGTTGCAGCCAGGCGATGGTTTCCGCGTCCAGGTGGTTGGTCGGTTCGTCCAAGAGCAGCATGTCGGGCGCTTCCAGCAGCAGCTTGCAGAGCGCCACGCGGCGTTTCTCGCCGCCCGAGAGGTTGGCGATGTTGGCATCGTCCGGCGGGCAGCGCAGCGCCTCCATCGACACGTCGATCTGGCTGTCGAGGTCCCACAGGTTTTCCGCGTCGATCGCGTCCTGCAGGGCGGTCATCTCTTCCATCAACTCGTCCGAGTAGTTCTCGGCAATCTCCATCGCGATCTCGTTGAAACGGTCGACCTTGGCCTTTTTCTCGGCCACGCCCAGCATGACGTTTTCACGGACGGTCAGGGATTCGTCCAACTGAGGTTCCTGTGGCAGATAGCCGACCTTTGCGCCCTCGGCGGCCCACGCCTCGCCTGTGAAATCGGTATCGAGGCCGGCCATGATCTTCATCAGGGTCGACTTACCGGCGCCGTTCACGCCGACGACACCGATCTTTACGCCGGGCAGAAAGCTCAGGTGAATGTTTTCAAAGCACTTCTTGCCACCGGGATAGGTCTTTGAGACACCCTGCATGTGGTAGACATATTGATAGGCGGCCATGTCGCGTCCTCTGGGTCGGGGAATTCAGGTTGACCCGCTTGATAGCCAAGCGGGACGGGCGGGGCAAGCTGGTGCTTTGGCGAATTTCTGGCTGGCCTTATGCGCCGGCCTGACCGGACTGGGAGGGATGCTGGGAATGCCGGAACTTGCGCAATTGGTATCGGGTTGGGCCAAGGCCGGACGGATCGAATGGATCGGCGTCAGACCGGGGCGACGATTGGACATGATGGCGCTGGGTCAGGCGATGATCCGGGAAGACGGGGTTGAGGGCGATCGGAGTCGCCCGGGGAAGCGTGCGGTGACCCTGATTCAGCACGAGCATCTTGCCGCGATCGGCAGCTATTTGGGACAAGGTCCGGTCACACCGGACGTACTGCGGCGCAATCTGGTGGTTTCCGGCATCAATCTGGGCGCTCTCAAAGGGCGCGAGGTTCAGGTCGGCACAGCCATTTTGCGGATCACGGTTATCTGCGCGCCTTGCAGCAGGATGGAAGAGGCGTTGGGCAGCGGAGGCTACTCTGCCGTGCGTGGGCATGGCGGCTGGTGTGCCGAAGTGGTGCGATCGGGGATGGTCGGTTTGGGCGATGCTGTGCAACCTGTTGATTGACAAGGCTGCCGAGTTCTGGACTACAGCAGGGGATGTTGCGAAGCGCGATACCATATGCGCGGCCCGGTCAGGTCGTGGGGCTGTTCGGGGGATCGTTTGATCCACCGCATCAGGGGCATGTGCACGTTACACTGGAGGCGATGAAGGCTTTTGGGTTGGATCGGGTCTGGTGGTTGGTGTCGCCGGGGAATCCGCTGAAATCTCGCGGCCCGGCTCCGATCGATCAGCGTGTCGAGGCCGCACGGTCCATTATGCGGCATCCCAAGGTTGAGGTGACTGACATAGAGGATCTGACCGGCACCCGCGCCACGGCTGACACACTTGCTGCCTTGCGGCGGCTCTATCCGCAGGTTCGGTTCGTTTGGCTGATGGGGGCTGACAACCTGGCCCAGTTTCACAAATGGAAGGACTGGCGGTTGATCATGGACACCGTTCCTGTGGGCGTGGTGGCGCGCCCCGGAGATCGGATTTCGGCCCGCATGTCACCGGCGGCGCGTGTCTATGCCAAATACCGGATTGACGGAACGGCGCGGCATCTTTTGGGTCGGGCCGATGCGCCTGCCTGGTGTTTCGTGAACGTGCCGATGGTCGACGTCAGCTCGACTCAGATACGCTCCAAAGGCGGCTGGACCTGACAGGTGTTGCCTGAACAGCCCCGATGGGCACATAATTCTGGTGCATGGTTGTTTGCCTGTGATCTCTGGGATTTTATTTGACCCATGACTGATCGTATTTCGAGACGTTTCTTTCTGGCCGGCGCCGGTTCGCTTCTGATCCCCACCGCGGGTTTTGCCGGGGCGCCAACGGTCTCGTTGCGGCCCGTTGCCCGTGGCGCCGAGTTGAGCGGTGCCGAACGCATCATTCAGGCGGCGCGATTGAAAGGCGAAGTGGTCTTCGCCGTGGCCGACGTGAAAACCGGCGTGCAACTGGAGGAATTCGGCGGAGCCAGCGGCTTGCCGCCGGCCAGTGTCGCCAAAGCCCTCACCGCGCTTTACGCGCTGGACGTTCTGGGCCCGGACCATCGGTTCGAAACAAAGCTGATCGCAGATGGTCCGATCGAAAACGGGATCCTCAAGGGTGATCTGATACTGGTCGGAGGCGGCGATCCGGTATTGGATACCGATGCTCTGGCCACGATGGCCGCCAACCTGCGCAAGGCCGGACTGACCGAGGTTCGGGGTGCGTTCAAAGTGTACAGCGGCGCATTGCCCTATGTATTCAGCATAGACCCCGGTCAGCCTGATCATGTGGGCTATAGCCCTGCGATCAGTGGAATTTCCCTGAACTTCAACCGTGTGCATTTCGAGTGGAAGCGCCAGGGGGCCAGCTATGACGTGACCATGGACGCGCGCAGTGCCAGTTATACGCCGTCGGTGGACATGGCCACGATGCGGATCGAAAACCGCAACCTTCCGGTCTACAGCTATCAACCCAGCGCGCGGCAGGACCGCTGGACAGTTGCCAAGGGCGCGCTGGGCAGCGGCGGCGCCAGGTGGTTGCCAGTGCGCAAACCGGGTTTGTATGCCGGAGATGTGTTCCGCACTCTGGCCCGGGTCAACGGCATCGTCCTGGGGCGGGTTCAAGTCACGCGCGAGGTCCCCAGCGGCACCGTTCTGGTCAGGCATCAGAGCGATGAATTGACCAGCATCGTGAAAGGGATGCTGAAATACTCGACCAACCTGACGGCCGAGATGGTGGGGCTGGCTGCGACCGTTGCGCGGGGTAGGCAACCGCAAACACTGGCAGAGTCCGCGGATGAGATGAATCGCTGGTCGGCTCAGACCTACGGCGCGTCCGGTATTGCGATGGTGGATCATTCGGGGTTGGGCGATGCTTCGCGAATGGTACCGTCTGGTCTGGTCAAGGTTCTGGTGGCCGCACAGCAGCATGAAACGCTGCGACATCTGTTGAAGCCGTTTACCCTGACCGACACCAAAGGCCAGCGGATCCAAGGGCACCCGATCAAGGTCGACGCCAAAACCGGGACCCTTAACTTTGTATCTGGCTTGGGCGGGTATCTGACCACCGCCGGGGGATCAGAACTGGCCTTTGCGATATTCACTGCCGATCTTCCGCATCGGGCGACCATCGCGCGTGAAAGCCGCGAACGCCCGGAAGGCGCGCGCAGCTGGAATCGCAGGTCCCGCAAACTGCAGCAGGCCCTCATCGAGCGCTGGGGCGCGCTTTACGGCAGCTGAAACCAATCAGACGGTGTGACGCGCCCGTGCGCCGCGCTCGATCGCTGCGGCGTGCAGCCGATCGATCTCCAACTCATACCGGATCTCCTCCAGCAGCCGCAGTTCGGTCTCGGCCAGCGAGCCATCGGCGGCGGCGACATCGCAGGCCAGAGCATAAGCCGTTTCGTTCAACCGCTCAGGCAAGTTGTCCCGGATCAGGCCAAACAATGCGTCCAGACCATCTTCCTGCTCGAACAGGTCAAACACGATCTGCGAAACCCGGCGCATACGGTCGATATCGTAGTCGGCAAAAACAGGCAGCATGTTCACGGCTGTCTCGATCTTGACCAGTTCGACGGTGCGGATGTTCTCGTCCGAGGCTGAAACGGCCACCATGATAGCTACAAGGCAATCCTGCGGCGACATCGGGTGGGAAACGGGTTGGGTCATGGGAACGTCCTGCTTGGCTGTCTTTGATCGCGCACGATATGGGGCGGGGCGCGCGGGTTCAACATATTGTTTCGCCAGCCACCTTAGTCTGGAATTGCAAGTACGGCGAATGCGTTGACCAGCAGAGTTGCGCGTTTGCCGCCTATCGGTCACAACATGGTAAGTGTTTCGTAGTCGGTCCGCGCAGGGGCCAATTCACCCTGAGCAACAGATCTGGCGGAAACGGTTGAACGAACGTCATTGAGCAGCAGAAAAATCAGGAAACTCTTTGGAAAGGCGCCGACGGACCCAAGGCGATTCTTGACTCAATGTATGACTACCAAATCTGCGGGCGCTGAAATCGGCGTCTGGATGGACAATTTTTTCGGAGATGGTTCTGAGTGCGGGCAGCATCGCAAAATATTTTCTGGTTGATCCATACGAGTGCATGCCGCAATTCCCGAACAGGATGTATGGGGGGAAGGTCGCGCAAAATCAGGGCGACATGGACGAAATTTTTGAGTGGACGCAGTCTAGACGGGCACATTTGCCTAACGAAAAGATCTTTGTTCGGAAGAGATCCGCGGAAGCGGCATCCGCGGTGCCCGACAAAAGCCTGGATTTTGTCTACGTTGACGGCAACCACTACTATGACGGTGTTCAGGCGGATATATTGTCGTACTTGAGGAAGCTGAAAACCGTTTGTTTTCTTATCTTCGATGACTGGAACTGGCATGATGACGAGGGGAAAGCCTCGGTGAAGCAGGCCGTCTGCGATTTTATTGCAGCCAATCCTGGATGTCTGCAGTTGGTCGATCTGCAAGCGGGTCAGGCCGTGTTTCTGGTCACGAGCAACCGTCTGAAATCGTAGCAGGGGCGGCGTTTCTCGCCTGCGGTCATTGACTCACGCTGCATCTGCACAATAGGAGATGCCGATCGGTCGCATTGCGCGACCGTCGCTGATTTCCCGATGGAGAACGAACGAAATGTCTGAACTGCGTGAAACCGCCATGACGTCAAAGGCCTGGCCTTTCGAAGAGGCGCGCCGGTTGCTCAAACGCTATCAGAAGTCTCCACCGGAAAAGGGCTTCGTTCTGTTCGAAACGGGATATGGCCCGTCGGGCCTGCCGCATATCGGCACTTTCGGTGAGGTGGCGCGGACCACGATGGTCAAACGCGCCTTCGAGGCCCTGTCGGACATTCCCACTAAGCTGATCTGCTTTTCGGACGATCTGGACGGGATGCGCAAGGTCCCCAGCAACGTGCCAAACCCAGAGGCCCTTGAAGCCTATCTGCAGCAGCCACTGACTTCTGTCCCTGATCCGTTCGGTGAGTATCCCAGCTTTGGTGAACACAACAACGCCATGCTGCGTCGGTTCCTTGATACGTTCGGGTTTGAATACGAGTTCTATTCGGCGCGCGACTTTTATCGTTCGGGTCAGTTTGACGAAATCCTGAAGCGTGCAGTCGAACGTTATGACGACATCATGGCCATCATGCTGAAAAGCCTGCGGGAGGAGCGTCAGCAGACCTATTCGATCTTTCTGCCGATCCATCCGGAAACGGGCCGGGTCCTTTATGTCCCGATGAAAAAGGTGTGCGCCGAGACCTACACGGTCACCTTCGATGACGAAGATGGCAAGGAGTGGACGCTGCCCGTGACCGGCGGCAATGTGAAGTTGCAGTGGAAGCCGGATTTCGGGGCGCGCTGGGCGGCGTTGGGCGTCGATTTCGAGATGTATGGCAAGGAACATGCGACCAACGAAAAGATCTATGACGCGATCTGCCGCGCGCTGGGCGGCCGTGCGCCCGAGCATTTCTCGTATGAGCTGTTCCTCGATGAAAACGGGCAGAAAATCTCGAAGTCGTCCGGAAACGGTGTTTCGATCGACGAGTGGCTGACCTATGCGCCGACCGAGAGTCTGGCCTATTTCATGTATCAAAAGCCGAAGACGGCAAAGCGGATGCACTTTGACGTCATCCCCAAGGCGTATGATGAGTACCATCAGCAGTTGCGTGCCTACCCCGGGCAGGATCTGAAGGCTCAGTTGAACAACCCGGTCTGGCACATTCACGGCGGTGACGTGCCGGAATCGACGTTGATCGTACCCTTTGCAATGCTGCTGAACCTCGCGTCGGTTTCAGGTGCCGAGGACAAGGAGACGCTGTGGGGCTTCATCCGCCGCTATGCGCCCGAAGCCACGGCCGAAAGCCACCCGGACCTCGACAAAGCCGCCGGTTTTGCAGTGCGCTACTTCAACGACTTCGTGAAGCCGACACGCAAGCATCGGGCGCCGACGGAGCAAGAGCGCGAGGCGCTTGAGGCCCTGAAATCCGCGCTTGAAGCCTATGACGGTCCGGTCGAGGACGAAGCTCTGCAATCGGTGGTCTATTCCATCGGCCGCGAGCGCTTTGACCCGATGCGCGGCTGGTTCACAGCCCTTTACGAGGTGTTGTTGGGCGCCAGCCAAGGCCCTCGGTTCGGCGGCTTCATCGCCCTTTATGGCGTCCCCGAAACGATTGCACTGATCGACAAGGCCTTGGCCGGAGACCTGGCCTGATTTGACCACATACTGCATGGGGCTACCTTTCCGGCAGGAGGTGGCCCCATGCGTCGACTTTTGCTTGCAGTTTCCTTGAGCGCCGGTTTGGCAACAGCCGCAGTTGCCCAAAGTGGCGACATCGAAGCCAATATTGCTGCGCAGATTGAAGCCTTCAAGGCCGATGACTTCGCCACGGCCTTCAACTTCGCCAGCCCCAACATCCAGACAATGTTCCGCACGCCTGAGAATTTTGGCGCGATGGTGCGCAACGGCTATCCAATGGTCTGGCGCCCAGCTGAGATCCGATTTCTGGAATTGCGGCAGATTTCTGGTTTCTGGTGGCAGAAAGTGATGGTGGTGGATGCGAACGGCCGGGTTCACATCCTGGACTATCAGATGGTTCAGCTGGAAAACGGCTGGAAGATCAACGGAGTGCAGCTGCTTGGCAACTCCGACCCATCGGCCTGATGCAACACCCACCGTTACGATGATATGAGCGACGGTTAATCCCTTTCCGATACTCAGACCAGCGTGTCCGGGCGGCTTCCGGATCCGGAATTTGGCATGCGCCATAGCCTGAAGAGTGGGCGCGTTTGGGAAAGGGTATTCAATGAACAAGGCAATCACCGATGGCATCGTTTTCACGCCGCCGCAATTCGCGAATGGTCTGGATGTGTGGTCCAGCGGCGACGGCACTCCGGGCTCACCGACCTATGACGGATCGGGGACTGGAGTGTTCGTGCCTGCTGATGCGGAGTTTGGCGGCTGTCTTGAGATACTGAAGGTCAATGCCACGCAGCAACTGAGGTACATGGGGCGGACGCCGCTTCTGCCGGGCTGCTATTTGCAGATCAAGGCGCGGGTCAAAGCGATCAGCGGGCCATTGCCGCAGGTCCGGATCGCTGGATGGGCCGGAGGGGCCGGCGACGTGCACCTTTCTGGACTGACCGAGAAGGGCCCGGCCATTCAACTGTCGGCCTATGGCGTGGTGCACGAGGTCACCGCCATCGTTGGGATTGGGCAGCGGCCGGGCGTGGACATGCCTTGGGGCATTTCGGCCCTATACGGGCATTTCGGCCTCGATATCGAGGGGGCAAACGGCGCGCTCGTTCGGATTGATGATATCGAAATTACCGATGTCACCGGGGTCTTCTTGCGCGATATGATCAGCCTTGTGGACGTGCGGGACTATGGCGCGATTGGAGATGGTGTGACCGATGACTCGGCCGCGTTCGAGGCGGCAGACCAAGCCGCGGGAGGTCGCCGCATTTATGTGCCGCAGGGAACCTACCACCTGGCACAGGATGTTGGGCTGGACGCGGAGGTCGACTTTGAGGGCACGGTCACGATGCCTGATGACAAGATGCTTCTTCTGACCAAGAATTTCGATCTGCCGACTTACATCTCCGCCTTCGGCGATGAAGCCCTGGCCTTCAAAAAGGCGTTTCAGGCGCTGCTGAACAACTCGGATCATGAATCGCTGGACCTGGGCGGCCGCAAGATCTCGGTGTCCGAGCCGATCGACATGCAGGCCGCCGTGCCCAATCGCGGCAGCTACTCCACTCGCCGCGTGATCCGCAACGGGCAGTTCGACGTCAAGAGCAGCGCCTCATGGGACACCGAGACCTTTACCTCTGTCGCAACATACGACCCGGCGGATCCCTACAAGTTGTCCGGTGTGGCCAACGTGGCCAATATCCCGGTCGGGTCGTTGGTTCAGGGCAGCGGCGTTGGACGTGAGATCTATGTTCGGTCCAAGGATGAAGGTGCCGGTGAGATCACCTTGAACGCACCCATCTATGATGCGGCTGGCACGCAGACCTTCACGTTCGTTGATTTCAAGTACCTGTTGGATTTCTCGGGCTTCAGTGCGCTCCAGAAATTCGCCATGGAAGACATCGAGTTTCAATGCAACGGGCGCTGCAGCGCGATCCGCCTGTCGCCGGGCGGGAACACGTTCGTTTTGAAGAACTGCTTTGTCAGCCGCCCGTTGGACCGCGGTATCACTTCGATCGGGGTGGGGTGCCAGGGCATGTTGATCGACGGTTGCCAGTTCCTGTCCAGCGAGGAGTCTCTGGACGTGCCCGACCGCAGTTCGATTGCCATCAACGCCAATGCCAACGACGTCAAGCTGCGCCACAACAGGGCCGTTCGTTTCCACCACTTCGCGGTTCTGGGTGGAGACAACAACCTGGTTCTGGGCAACCATTTCTTTCAGGGCGACAGCGTGTCGAACGGTGTGCGCAATGCAGGTTTGGTGATGATCGGGGCCTACAACAGCTCTTCGATCGCCGACAATTATGTCGACAACTGTTTCATCGAGTGGAGCAATGAGCGCGATGCCGAGCCCGACTACACCTCGGGCTATTCCTTCAGCGCCATGAGCATCACCGACAACATCTTCTATTCAAGTGATGTTGCCCCGTGGTTCGCCTATATCGTCGTGCGCCCGCATGGCGTCGGGCATTTCCTGAACGGAATGACGGTCACGGGCAACAAGTTCCGAACGGCGAACGGGTCAATCGACCGCGTGGAAAAGGTTGATACAACTTTTGCCGATCTGAATTCTGATCGGCATGTGAATGTCACGTTCGCAGACAACACGTATCACAACGTGACACTCAAGACCGCGAACCCGCTGCGGGTCCGACACGAACAGAATACGGCGGCCTCTGCCTGGACGGTAGACTCGGATGGTGCATTCCCCTTTGGTGGGCAGGCCCGCAGCTGTGACAGCGTCGTCGTGCTGGACGGGCTGAGAACCGCCTTTGGAACCCTGCGCTATTCGGCCCCCTATGTTCAGTTGCAGCAGGGGACAAACCAGGACCAGATCAAGTTGCGTTGGTCCGAGGCCTTGAGCGGTGAAGTTTCGGTGATCATGCGGATCGAGGTCTGATCCGGGTCGGCCGGTCGCTTTTGGAGCGGCCGGCGCGCTGCATTCAGAACTCGCGCCACAGCGCGAATCTCAGGCCTTGCCCGTCCTCGGCGGCGTTACGCTCGACCCCGATTATCCAGGTGTTTGGGCCGCTTTCGGATCGAAACATCGCCGAGGGCCGCGCGCTCCAATAGAGCGGGCGGCCAGGTACATAGGACGTTTCGATCTGGAGCAGGGGATTGACCCGACGGTGCGACGACAAACCCACTGTCAGGTCCAGTTTGCGGATCAGAGCGTCATGGCTTCGGTATTCCAGCGCGGCATCAGCCGCCAGCCAACCACTGCCATATCGGGCCTGAAATCCTTTGCCCCAAGACAGGGTTGCCTTGTACATCGCCCATGCGCGGGTTTCACGGTGATGCGCGCCGACACCCAACTCGGCCGCCAGCCGCCCACCGTTGGAAAATTCGGCAACCGGTAGGCGCGCAAACACCACGGCATGACCGTAGAGGTCCTGATGCTCTTCCGCGTCCAAACCCAGCGTCAGGTTTGGGCGCATGCCCCATTCCCCATAGAGCGAGGACTTGAAGCGGATGTCCTTCCCGGGCTCGGAAAACGCCGTCAGGGCCAACGAGGTGAACGAGGCGCCTTTTTCACGCAGCCACGCCCCGGCGACGGCCGGAGTCGAAAACACAAGGCTTGCACACAGGAAGGCGATTAGGCGGGCCATTGGCGCAGGATCATCAACCTTGGTTAACGGAAGGTTAGCGCTCGGTTCATTTTTCGGAAACTTTTTCGCGCCAGCTCAACGAAAGGCAGGACGTTTGAAAAACCTGTGCTAGGCTTGGGTCAGACAAGGGAGATGACCGATGCCGAAGATATCAAAAGACGCCAGTGTTCAGACCGTTATCACCACTTTCGAAATGACCCCCGGAACCTGCCAGGACCTGCTGGAAGCGTTGACCGACGCCTATGCGAACTTCATTTCCAAGCAGCCCGGTTTTGTCGCGGCCGGACTGCATGTCAACGATGCCCAGACCCGCATCGCGAACTATTCGCAGTGGGAGCGGCGGGAAGATTTTCTGGCCATGCTGCGAACGCCTGAAATGCGCGAGCGTAACCGCAAGATCAACGAATTGTGCAAAAGCTTCGAGCCGGTGATGTACGACGTGGCCGAAACATTTGACTGATCCTGACCTGAATCAAGGTCAGAAGACTTTGACTACTGCTATCTGAACGCGAAACTCAAGGAGGCGCCAACCATGTATCACAATATTCTTGTCCCGATTTCCTTCGATGCCGAGCGTGACACGTCGGGGCCGCTGAAGCTGGCCAAGTTGTTGGCGACGCCAGATGCCAAAGTGACCCTGTTGCATGTTGTCGAGCATATTCCGGACTACGCAATCTCTTACATGCCGGCCGAATACCTGACCGAAGCGCGGCGCGCGATCCAGGATGAGCTGAACACTCTGGCCGCCAAGCTACCGAACGCCAAGGGCGTTGTGGTCGAGGGCCATTCGGGGCGCACGATTCTGGATTGGGCGGAAACCAACAAACCTGACCTGATCATCATGGCGTCGCACCGACCGGGGATGCAGGATCTGTTGCTCGGCTCGACCGCGACGCATGTGGTGCGCCACGCCAGTTGCGCAGTTCACGTCGTTCGCTGATCTGATGGCGGGCAAAGGTCTTCGCGTGTCATCTTCCACGCTTTGCCGAACCCGCCATTGAGAAGCCCATCGACAATCTCAAAACGCACAAAACGGAAATCCGCGAAGTCGACATATAGCCCGGCCTTCGGGCGCTGTGACAAGTAGCGTGCCCGAAGCGCGGTATGCTCCTCGGTCGCCCGTGGGATCGGGCGCGCCGTGCAGTGCAGGGTCAGCCGGGGGTGGGTCAGTGGATCACCTTTGTCAGCGGGCTCGCCGATCAGCAACGCGCAGGCCGGATTTGCCTCCAACGCGCGTGAGTGCTCCGCTAGGTCCGAGATCAGGGTCAGCGGCCATCCAGCACTGTCGGTGGCCAATGCGATGCGGCTTATCGACGGCAGTCCGTTGTCTGGATGTACCACGGCCAGGGCGGCAAAACGGGCCTGCGCGATAAGATCAAGGGCCAGTTCCCACGCAGTCTCGTCGACCGGGCGAAATGGGTTTCGAGTGTTCACGTGGCGCCCTCGCTGGATTGCGTCATTCCGATGCCTCGGCTTTGCCACATAGTTGGTGTATCGCCAAGCTTATGAAGCTGAAGACAACCGTATACAACGAACCCGCACCAGATCCACGCTTGGCACGTCGCCAGCGCAAGGCTGATGCCCTGCGCCGACATGCGCTGTCCCCGCTGCGCATTCTGCTGATGGTGCTGGCCCTGCCGCTGACGACTGGGATGATCGCGCTGGGCGTATATCTCCGGACCTCGGATCTGGAGCGGACCGAAGCCGTGATGCACCTTGTGGCGCTGGCTGGTTGCGACGCGGCTCGCTCCGTTGGTCTTGGACCGATGCGCGAGGGACAGCTTGGGTACCACAAACGCAACGACCCTGACGGCGACGGGATCGCATGCGAGTCCAGTGTCCGGGCCGCGACGCGGTCGGCTGTGCCGGTCCAGGCTCCTGCGTCCACGCAAAGCGCGGCGCCCAAACCCCGGGCTGTCGGAAACGCCAAATTTGTCCGCCCGTGACGGTCCTTGAAGACGCCTATCTTCATGGTTGAACCTTTTCTCGCAGATGACCGCGTTGCCTGTGTCCCTGCGTGATTTGGGCAGGACGTGGTAGGATCATACCGTCCGCTGGCAGTTTGCCGCGGTTCGGGGTCTGGACCCCATGCGAGGGAGGATAACCATGTTTGCACGCGTTACCCAGTTCAAGATGAAGCCCGGCACCCGCGAGGCCGCCACGGCCCGAATGAACGATCTGAAGGATCAGATCATGGGCATGCCCGGTATGCACTGCTTTACGAATGTGATGAACGAGGATGGCAGCGGCTATGTGATCTCGATCGTCGAAAGCGAGGCGACATCAAACGCAAACGCCCCCAAGGTTGCCGAGTTGTGGGGCCAGTTTGCCGAGTATCTTGAAGGACCTCCGACGCCGATGGGCTATGATGTCATCGCCCATTGGGACAAGGGGTGACATCGGCCGCCACTCGGGGATGGCCTGATGCCTTACAAGATCACGCCGCGTATTGCAGCCGAGCTTATCGCGCACGAAGCGATCGTGCGCGAGGCCTATCTGGATTCCGTTGATGTCTGGACCTGGAGCGTGGGGATCACGTCGGCCTCGGGCCACACGGTCTGGCCGCGCTATCTGGACAACCCTCAGACCTTGCGGCGCTGCTTTGAAGTGTATGAGTGGGCCATCCGCACCAACTATCTGCCTGCGGTGGAAACGGCCTTTTCCGGCCACGCCCTGACCGAGGCGCAGTTGGGCGCGGCCTTGTCCTTTCACTACAACACCGGGGCCATAGACCGGGCCGTATGGGTGCGCAGGTGGAAGGCCGGGGATGTGGCCGGCGCTCGACGCGCGATCATGTATTGGCGGCGGCCACCTGAAATACGCCCCCGGCGGCGCAAGGAGCGCGCTCTGTTCTTCGATGGCGTCTGGTCGGGCACCGGCACCGGAACCGAGTATCAGGTGCGAAAACCGTCCTATCGGCCAGACTGGTCCAGCGCGGCGACGGTTGAGATCGGCGACGTTCTGCAAGACCTGTTCGGTTAGGCCCGACAGGTCATGTTTGCTTGCGAAATCCTTGCCGGCCGGTCAGGATCGGCGTCATGACCCGAGACGAATTCAACGCCTTCTGCGCCTCTCTCAAGGCCACAAGCCACGTCGTGCAGTGGGGCAATGCGGATGTATGGAAAGTGGGCGGCAAGGTGTTCGCGATCTGCGGCTGGAACGACGGCAAGGACGCCTTTACCTTCAAGGCCACCGATCTGGCCTATGAGGTGCTGCAGGATCAGCCCGGCATCCGCCCCGCGCCTTATCTGGCCTCGCGCGGCATGAAATGGTTGCAGGTTTACGACGAACGCGGGATGAGCGATGCGTCCCTGCGCGACCACATCGTGACGTCCTACGAGATGGTCGTGGCCAAGCTGACGAAAAAGATGCGGGCGGAACTGGGGCTTTAACCCTTCATCGCCTGCAGCAGTTCGATCAGCCGCTTGCGGTCATCGTCATCGGCGTAATCGCCCGCGGCCAACCGTTCAGCGATGCGCAGGCGCAGACGCTCGTGCTGGGTGCGCACCTCTTCGCCTGCGGTTTCGGCCAGGGTCTTCATGATCGTCGCCACCGCCTGCTGGCGCTTGGTGGTGGGGTTGGCGATGTAGTCGACCAGGCTCTGCTGCCCGGAATCGAGGATGTTTTCGGCCAGCGCTCGCAACTGTTCGCCATTCGGCAGCAGCGGGGCGGGGGTGCCTTCGGGCGGCAGGATCTCGGGCGCGCTACGCGGGGTTTCAGCCAGGGCGTTGGCGCCGTCGACGAAGGCCTCGGTGATCATCCGGGTGATCTTGATCGCGCGCGGGTCCTTGAACAGGGTCGAGGCGATGGCCACGCCGTAATCGGTATAGACCCAAGGGTTGACCCGCCGCCCGCCGCGGCCTTTGGGCTTTGAAATCACATTCCGTGATATCAAATCGGCCACCTCGTCGTCGGTCAGTTGAAAGCGGTAGCCCTCGAACAGGTCCTTGTTGCGCGAGACGGCCTGATTGAAGGCGCTGACGGATTTTCCGTAGAACCGCGCCAGATCCTCGGCCAGCACCACGCGGGTGCCACGCACCCGGTGAATGGCGCTTTGGACCGCATGCGTGGAGGGCAGGTTCTTGGCGTTCGTCATGGCACCCGTTTGGAATCACAATTTGTGATTTCAAACGTGGAGGAGGGAGGGGTGCGTGGCAAGGGATGAGTGAGGGGCGTAAACTAAGGGGCGGACAAAACGCAATAACAGAAATTCTAAAGAAAGGGCTCTTTACGGAAGCAAAGTCACCTCTATTGCGGGGTGTGCAAAACTTGCTATCAATCTCTGTATGATTGGGTTTGCTTTCTTGTTAATTTTTTCCTTAGCAGCGGTGTTATTGTCGGTGACGGCTTTCGGTCCGGTCATAACACTTCCAATGTTGGCCGGGGTCGTCGGTTCAGTTCTGGCAATTTTACTATTATTTAGAACCAAGCTGCGCAAACAAGCCAATTGGGTCGTGATAGACGGGTCAAATGTTCTGTATTGGAATAACGACAAACCGGGCCTGGACTCTGTGAGAATAGTAATTGACGAGCTGATCTCGGAAGGGCTTGAACCTGTAATCTGGTTTGATGCAAATATCGGTTATTTGGTTGCCGGCCGTTACCTAGATCCCGCGAAGCTGTCCAAAGCACTTCGGTTTCCCGCACGTCGTATTTGGGTTGCGCCGAAAGGAACGCCTGCTGATCCGCTGTTGATTACGGATGCTCAAAAACTGAACGCGCGGATAGTATCAAACGACAGATATAGGGATTGGGAACAGCAGTTCCCGAATATATCTCAGAAGGATGTCTTCGTGCGAGGCAAAATAAAGGACAACCGTGTAGAGTTCAGATAAATTCACCGCTTCCGCCTCTTGACATTCCCACCCCGCTGCCCCGGCCGTCCGGCCGTTGACCGCCCCTGCGACCGGACCGCGTCTTCCGAGGCCTTCTCGACCGCCCATTGCCGCGCCATGGGGTCGTCGGCGACGGCCAGATCGACCGCTTCCAGGCGCTTGATCTCATCCCGGATGCGGGCGGCTTCTTCGAATTCCAGGTTCTCGGCCGCCTTGCGCATCTGCTCGCGCAACCCGTCCAGATGGGCCTCGAGGTTGGCGCCGTGCATCGGTTTGTCGATGGTGGCGGTGACGCGGTTCATGTCCACGTCGCCGGCATAAAGCCCGGCCAGAACGTCCTCGACATTCTTCTTCACAGTCTCGGGCGTGATGCCGTGTTCCTCGTTATAGGCGATCTGCTTGGCGCGGCGGCGGTTGGTTTCCTCCAGCGCGCGCTCCATGCTGCCGGTGATGCGGTCGGCATACATGATCACGCGGCCCTCGGCGTTGCGCGCGGCGCGGCCGATGGTCTGGATCAGCGAGGTTTCCGAGCGCAGGAAGCCCTCTTTGTCGGCGTCCAGAATGGCGACCAGCCCGCATTCGGGAATGTCGAGCCCCTCGCGCAGCAGGTTGATGCCCACCAGCACGTCGAACGCCCCCAGCCGCAGGTCGCGCAGGATCTCGATCCGCTCGATCGTGTCGATGTCGGAATGCATGTAGCGGACCTTGATGCCCTGTTCGTGCATGTATTCGGTCAGGTCCTCGGCCATGCGTTTGGTCAGCGTGGTGACCAGCGTGCGGAACCCCTTGGCCGAGACCTTGCGCACCTCGTCCAACAGGTCGTCGACCTGCATCTCGACGGGGCGGATTTCGACCTCGGGGTCCAGAAGGCCCGTGGGGCGGATCACCTGTTCGGTGAAGACGCCGCCGGTCTGCTCCAGTTCCCACTTGGCCGGGGTGGCGCTGACGAAGACCGACTGCGGGCGCATGGCGTCCCATTCCTCGAACTTCAGCGGGCGGTTGTCCATGCAGGAGGGCAGGCGGAACCCGTGTTCGGCCAGCGTGAACTTGCGCCGGTAGTCGCCGCGATACATGCCGCCGATCTGCGGCACGGACACGTGGGATTCGTCGGCAAAGACGATGGCGTTGTCGGGGATGAATTCGAACAGGGTCGGCGGCGGCTCCCCCGGTGCCCGGCCGGTCAGATAGCGCGAGTAGTTCTCGATCCCGTTGCAGACGCCGGTGGCCTCCAGCATCTCGAGGTCGAAATTGGTGCGCTGTTCCAGCCGCTGCGCCTCGAGCAGTTTGCCCTCTCCGACCAGTTGGTCGAGGCGCTGGCGCAGTTCCTGTTTGATGCCAAGGATCGCCTGCTGCATCGTCGGTTTCGGCGTGACGTAGTGCGAGTTCGCATAGACGCGGATCTGCTCCATCGTGTCGGTGCGCTCGCCGGTCAGGGGGTCGAACTCGGTGATCGCCTCCAGTTCCTCGCCGAAGAACGAGAGTTTCCACGCGCGGTCTTCCAAGTGGGCAGGCCAGATTTCCAGGGAATCGCCCCGCACCCGGAAGCTGCCGCGCTGGAAGGCCTGATCGTTGCGGCGGTATTGCTGGGCCACCAGATCGGCCATCACCTGTCGCTGGTCGTATTCTTCCCCGACCTTCAGATCCTGCGTCATCGCCCCGTAGGTCTCGACCGAACCGATGCCGTATATGCACGAGACCGAGGCCACGATGATCACGTCGTCGCGTTCCAGCAGCGCCCGGGTGGCCGAGTGGCGCATCCGGTCGATCTGTTCGTTGATCTGCGATTCCTTCTCGATATAGGTGTCGCTGCGCGGCACATAGGCTTCGGGCTGGTAGTAGTCGTAGTACGACACGAAATATTCGACCGCATTGTCCGGGAAGAAGCCCTTGAACTCGCCGTAAAGCTGGGCCGCCAGCGTCTTGTTGGGGGCCAGGATGATGGCGGGGCGCTGGGTTTCCTCGATCACCTTGGCCATGGTGAAGGTCTTGCCGGTGCCCGTGGCACCCAGCAGCACCTGATCGCGCTCGCCGTCCAGGACACCGGCGGCGAGTTCCTTGATGGCCGTTGGCTGGTCACCCGCCGGTGCAAACTCCGTATGCATGACGAACCGCTTGCCGCCCTCGAGCTTCAGGCGGGCGCGGACATCGTCGACGGTCAGCTGGGTTTTGTCAGAATGTGCATAGGGCATCGGCAGGCTCCGCTTGGGCTTCTTACATTTGTTCTTATTTTGTCCGCATGCAACCCCTGCAGCGCCGGTCATTTGCATGGCCCTGCGGCATTTGCAATCTTGTCCCCGCCCGCACTCTGACGCATAAACGGTCGCGACCAACCGAGTATGGAGAGGCGACATGCGCGCACGGATTTACCAGCCTGCAAGAAATGCGATGACGTCGGGTATGGCCAAGACCCGCAAATGGGTTTTGGAATTCGCGCCTGCGTCGGCGCGCGAGGTTGATCCGCTGATGGGCTGGACATCGTCTTCTGACACGCAATCCCAGGTTCGCCTGAAGTTCGACACCAAGGAAGAAGCGTTGGACTATGCCAAGGATCATGGCATCGAAGTTCTGGTCAGCGAACCGCACAAGCGCAAACCCAACCTGCGCCAGCGCGGGTATGGCGAGAATTTTGCAACAGACCGCCGCGGTCCCTGGACCCACTGAATGATTGACATCCGCGAAGCGGATCCGACCTCGGCTGCCCTGCGGCCGGTGGTCGAGGCGCATTTCGCGCACAGCGAAACCGCGGGACCCGCCGAAAGCAATCACACGATGGATGCCGAGGCGCTCTCTGGGCCGGGTATTCGGTTCTGGGCCCTGTTTGACGACGACGAGCCTGTGGGGTGCGGCGCATTGAAGGCTTTGCCGGACGGGACGGCCGAGGTGAAGTCGGTCCATATCCTGGCCAAGGCGCGCGGGCGCGGTTTGGCGCGGACGATGATGAACCACCTGGCCGAATGCGCACGCGCCGACGGACTCTCTGCTCTGGTTCTGGAAACCGGCGCTGCCCATCTGGCCGAGTACGACGCCGCACGCAAACTCTATGAAGCGTTGGGATACAGCTATTGCGGTCCGATCTTTGGGTATCGGGACGATCCCAACAGCGCGTTCATGCGCTTGGCTCTTGAACCCCGGCCCTAAACCGATCAAGAAGGGCCCAGCGGTCCCGTAGCTCAACTGGATAGAGCAGCTGACTTCTAATCAGCAGGTTGAGGGTTCGAGTCCTTCCGGGATCGCCAGTTCCTGATCCTAGTTGACGTTTGACATCCAAAGTCCGTTTTTGCGACAAAAAACGGTTTTTTGAATTGCCCCCGAATCTACCTTCCTTTTAGCGCAGTTCTTTCAACAACTTGTGTGTCGTGGATCGGTTCGTTCATTCCGGCCGGGTTCGATGGCGCAACCCAACCAGGATGCGTTGACACACAGCACGTTAGTTGTTCCCTAATCGTTCCACAGGTTCCGGAACCTTTCATACCCATCAGCCCGCCCGCCCCGGCGGTGTGGACACCAGCGCGGCAAGCCCCGTCGCGCCTCGAAAGGATTCTGCGATGCCCCGTGCCACGACCACGATTCCATTTCACGCGCTGCGTTTCGAAGACGACCTGCCGACGCTGCACGAGGTCGAGCGGCGCCTGAAGACATTTCTGCGCGGCCTCCGCAGGCAACGCCAGGCGGCGCAGACCGGTGACGATGAAGGCGGCCGCGACAAGATGGATCAGTTTTTCGACTATCTGAATGAGGCCGAGCGGCGGAAGATCCGGCGTCGCGCGCACCGGTACGTGCAGCGGCTGGACGCCCTGTCTGATCTCAGCGAGGAGAACCGTGCGAAGCTGACGCCCATTCGTGGCGGACTGCCGGTTACCCGCGTCACCTCCGAACACGAGGCGGACGAGATCGCCGCCGCGCTCCACGCCGAGATGCCCTGGATAGCGCCCGCCACCGAAGCCGTCTGGCACGGGCTGCGGGCCTCGGCACGCGAAGGCCTGCCCGGTGTTCGGTTCACCCCGCTCGTCCTGATCGGCCCGCCCGGCGTCGGCAAGAGTTTCTGGGCCCGGCGACTGGCCCACCATCTGGAGGTGCCCGGGACAAAGATTGACGCAACGGGCGAGCCGGCGTCGTTCGCGCTCACCGGATCCCAGCGCGGCTGGGGCAGCGCCCATGCGGGCAAGCTGGTCAACACGGTCCTGACCCACCGGCATGGCGGGCCGCTGGTGATCATCGACGAGATCGAGAAGGCCGACGAGGTCCGCTCCAACAAAGGCACGCGGCACACGCTGACGGATGCGCTACTGCCGCTGCTGGAGCGGATGACGGCGGCGACCTGGGAATGCCCGTTCTTCCAGGTCAAGATGGACATGTCCTGGGTCAACTGGGTGATGACGGCGAACAGCCGGCAGGGCCTGCCGGAACCATTCCAGAGCCGCTGCGTGGTGCTGGACCTGCCGGATCTGACCACGGCGCAATTGAGAGACTTCGCTATGAACGAAGCCGCCCGGCGGCGACTTCCCGCGCCTGCTGTCGACGCCCTCGCCGCCATCTTCGAGACCGGCGCATTGTCCCACCGCCGCCTGAGCCTGCGCACCGTCGCCCGGATGCTCGACCGCGCCGAGGCGCTGGCGAAGCACCCCGTGCTGCACTGAGGCGACCGCCGTGACCCATGTGACCATTCCGTATCAGACCGGTACCCTTGTGGTTCTTGGTGATCTGCATTTCGACGGCTATCAGCGCCATGGGCTCGATCCGATCAAGACCTGGGGGCTCGAGGACATCGTTTGGGAGGCCGATGCGCTCATCCTCGCGGGCGACCTGACCAATGGCCCTGCGCGAAACTGGGCCGATGTGTTTCAGTACCTCTCCACCTTCTTTCCGCCGCAGCAGATCTATGCGCTGCCCGGCAACCACGACTGCTACCACGGCTGCTTTGACGACGATCCGTACCTGGCGGATGCGGCTCGAAAGGCCGGGGCGCAGTTCGTTCAGAAACAGGTTCTGCAGCATGGCCACACGCGCCTGCTCTGCTGCACGCTCTGGACCGACTTTGCCCTGTCGCAGGATCGGCCGGGCGCGATGCGGATGGCCCGGCGGGTGATGCGCGACTACGATCTGATCACGGCGCCGGAGGATCCGCAGCTGTTCCTTGCCAAGGACGGAACCATCCGCCCGCCCCGGCGGATCCGGCCCATCGACACCCTGAACGCCCATCTTGACCACCGCGCCTGGCTCGAGAGTGCTCTTGGCGAACCGCACCCCGCGGGTGCCGCCGGGTGCACCGTTGTCGTCACCCATCACGGTCCGCACCCGGCCGTCGCAGGCAGGATCGATGGTCTGACGGCCAGTTTCCATTCCGACCTGAGCGACCTGTTGAAACGTTTCCGGCCAGAGGCCTGGTTCTTCGGCCATTCGCACCGCAGGCTCCGCGGGCACGTCCACGGCACGGACATTCGCAACGTTTCGATCGGATATGCCGGGGAGTTGATGGATGAACCCATCTCCTATCTGCGTGAGGCGTGCGTCTGGGAGAGTTCTCCTGCGAAGAGTCTGGGGCAGGAATCATGAGAAGTACATCCGGGTCGCGGCCGCATAGCCGCCCCCGCGCAGCGGTGCTCGATCTGAGGTCGCCCGCGCCCCTGAACTATCCATTCCCGATGCCGAAGGAACCGCAGGTTCGCGGAAACCCGGAGTATGACTTCGAAGGCATAGATCCAGCCCGAATATGGATGGGCACCGGAACGGGTGGAAAGTGTGAATTCGCGGCCGTGCAGCGTGCAACAGAGGAGATCGCAAAAGGAGACCTTCATTCCCGCGACCTGTGGCCCGTCCTGCCCAGAGATAGTGCGTACAAGGCACACCCAGAAAGGCCTTCTCGGCTTTCAATCCCTAAGAGCCGACAAAGTCTTTTCTTGTAGTTTCTCCGCCGGGCCAATCTGGGATGCGAGCGGTTGAACGGGCGCACTCCATGATGTGAGGAACAAAAGCACTCCGACCACGGTCACACAGGTCGCACCGGCGACTTGGGCAACGCTTTCAAAGCGTTGGTGGGTGGCTGCATTCGCACCGATCCGCTGCGCAACTTTCGCGCGTCCCCAGATGGCCGCGACGCCGATCAGAGACATAGAGATCGCCATGCCCAGCGAAATCGCGGCCACCATGGCGATCGCAGGCCATACAAGGTCATTTGCAAACCCGAACAGCATTACGATCAGCGCGCCGGTACAAGGAACGATGCCCACCGCTGTCGCAAGCCATCCGTCGGATCGGCTGGACGATTTTTCGGCAATTGCGCAGGCAGCGCAGCCGCTGTGGGTATTGTGGTCATGCGGGTGCGTGTGATGCGGACCGTGTTCATGGGTCGCCGAGGCCGTTCTTCGGAGGTCATGAATTGTCCGAAGGCTTTTCCAAAGCATCAAAAGGCCAATTGCAATGATCAGCGCATAGCTGCCCAGCCGGATGAGCCTGTAATCGGAGGGTGCCCCGCCGGTGGTTTGCCGGATCGCAAGGTCGAGCAGGAATACAGCCGCAACGGCCGAGAACACGTGTACGATGGCGATGCGAACCCCCATCCCGACACCGCGGCGCAGGCTACCCCCTTCACCGACGAAATAGGAAATCACGACGGCCTTGCCGTGCCCCGGCCCAAGGGTGTGCAGGACCCCATAAAGAAACGCGACAAGAAGAGCGAACGCTACCGTCGCCAGCGACTTGCCCTGATCCATCGACGTCATTGATGTCGTGAAGAGATTGCTGATCCAGGCCTGGGTTCGGACCACGATATTGCCCTGAACAGGCGCAGCGGCAGACGCCTTGATTTCACCCGGTACGCCCCAAACCTGTGCCTCTTTCAATGAGTAGGATGCTTCGACCATCCTCTGCCCGTCGACGAGGAACAGATTGCTGACAGACGGTTCATGTTCCAGAATGCCGCGCAGCCGAATTGCGTGAAACGCTTCGTCTATTTCAATGCCTTCGGGTACATCGACACGAACCATCTGGTTGGGCGGCGGCGGCGGCGTGTGAATGCAGGCCCCCACCCACGGCACCAGCAGAAAACTGAATACGCGCCCGTTATCCCCGCGCAGCGGCAGGACGTATCCATCAAGCGAAACTTCGTGCCCGAGATACTGCCCGGTTACGCCGGTCGCCTCTTCGCGCCGTTTCTCCATCACCACAAGGCGCTGGGTCAAAAGCTCGTCCGCGTCATAGCCTTGGTCGCGCAGCCGCACACGGGCCTCCTGTGCCCGCTGGCCGAGTTCGGCGTCATCCACGCGGCGCGCGGCATCCAGGATCGTTCGCAGGTCATCCTTCTGCTTGTAGGACATCTCGAGGAACGGATCGTCATAAGGCGCCGTTGACGGCGCCAGATCATGCCAATCTACATGCGGGGGCTCATTGGCCAGCGCGGCCGAAGGGTGCAGCCCCAGCGCAAGCAATAGCAAAAGCACCATATGCCCGAAAAAGGTGATGACTTGTTGCGCGTCCATAGCAGGCCTTTCCATGTCACACCGCGTTCTTGAAGTTGACGCTGCCCATCATGATCAGATCAATGTTTCCCCACGGGTTGGCGGCCAGCCTCAAATCCTCGAGAGGGTTGACGACAACCATGATCAGGTCTCCGTCGGTTACGAAACTGGTGATGTCGATCATCTTCGCGGACAACCCGTCATGGACATTTGCGTGTATTATGATGATTGGACCGGGGGGCGTCCCGCGCCCCCGCGACCGAAGCCGCGAGGACGAAAGCAAAGGTAGTCAGCGTTCGGCCACGCATGACCGGTCACTCCATGTCGAACTTGTAGATGGTGCCGTCCTTCATGATCATGCCGAAGTTCGCCTTGGCATCGCTGATCAGTTGCAGATCCTCCAGAGGATTGCCGTTGACGAGGATCATGTCCGCATAGGCGCCTTCCTCGATCACGCCGAGCGGGCCGAGCGGATAAGGGGTCACTTTTTGCGACATCTTCAGCAGTTCGGCATTGTCGCAAGTTGCCATTTTCAGCGTTTCATACGGCGTGAACCAACGTTCCATCTTGGCCAGCACCGCGCCCTGGCGTTTCGCGAGGTCCGCGCTGAACAGCGTATCGGTGCCGAAGGCGATCTTCATACCCAGTTCCTTGGCGGTCTTGTAGACGAAGTCGGTGCCATCGGTGACAAACTTGTACTTGGCCTTCTGGAACTCGTTCAGAGCCGGTGCGTCTTCATCATCCATGAACGGCTGCATGCTGAGCCAGACATCCTTGTCCTTCATCATCTGCAGGGTCTCACGGGTGGCCATGTGGCCGTGTTCGACGCTACGCGCGCCATTCTCGACTGAGTGCCGAACCGCTTCATCATTGATCGCATGGGTCGTCACATAGGTGCCCCAGGCTTCGGTCGCCTCGACGGCGGCCTGGAATTCCTCGTCGGTGAACTGGATGACATGGATCGGGTCATAGGACGATGTCACGCCGCCACCCGCCATTAATTTGATATGGGTAGCCCCCTGCATCAGGTTTTCCCTGACGCGCTTCAGAACCGCCGGAACGCCATCCGCGAGATAGAACATGTTGCCTTCTTCGAAAGAGTGCAACTCACCCAGCGGAGTTGGCACGTCCCGGGTGATGCGGAAATCCTGGTGGCCGGCGGTGATTGACAAGGCTGGCCCTGATGGAAAGACCCGCGGCCCGTCGATCAGCCCCTCGTTCGTTGCACGTGCGATGTCGAACATCGGTCCGGCCACGTCACGCACTGTTGTGAACCCGCGCGACAGCGCGTTGTTCTGGGCCTTGGCGGCCAGAAGGTTCCAGTAGCCCTCGCCCGTCAGGGCCAGTTGCGCGATCGTCGCCTCGGCAAAGACCCCATGCCAGTGGTTGTCGATGAGACCCGGGATGAGCGTATAGCCCTCGGCATCGATCTCGAAAGCGCCTTCGGGTGCCTCAAGATCGGAACCAATGGCGGAGATCAACTGACCGGAAACCAGAACGTCAACATCCGCGAGTTCTTCGTCACACCCGTTGAAGACCTGTGCGCCCCTGATCAGGACATTGTCGAATTTCATCTTTACGTTGGTGGTTTCAATTTCACCGACGACACCGGCCGGGACGACCTCATGGTTGGCCTCATGCGCCAGAACGCTGACCGGAGTCGCGGCGAGCGTCGTGCAGAGCAGATAGGTGAGTGTTCTGTTGGTCATGATGTACATCCTCATTTTCAAGCGATGAATGAATTTGGTTTTGGTCGCGCAAACCTGTTTTTTGGGTGCGCAGCCTGGGTTTTCAAAAATTGCGGATCGCGGTGAGTGGACCCGCTGGGTTTTCTTGTGCTCCCGCGGCACTGAAATGTTCAGTCACATGAGGGCGTGAACAGACCCAAGAAGTCAACAGCGACATCGCCCCGCATCAGAAGTTCAGCACCTTGTATCCAACCTGGACAGACCACTCCGCGGGCCTGTCGCCGCCAAACAGAATGCCAGGCTTGATGAACACTTGACCGTCACCGCCAAATGCCTTGCCCGTCAGCATGCCCGCGGTCACCTGCAGGCTGCCGAAGGTAGCATCCGTTTCCCAATCGTGGATGATGGCCGGGTCGAAGGTCAGGTAGAAACGCGGATTTTTCAGCTTGGGAACATAGTAGAAGTCGATCGTGGTCGTGTTCACATTCTGACCTTGATCATTTCCGCCCTCCAGTCCGAATGTCTGAACCCAGGCCGGGGCGAAAATTGCTCCGTTGTTGAGAAACCACGCGTAGAAGGCCGAGGTTTCACCGGCAAATTGCCCGTAGCCGGCGGCTTCGGTTTCTGCTGTGTCCAGGAACAGTTCAAAAGTGAAAGCGGCCCCGTTTTTCTCGGTAAGGTAAAAAACGTCAATGTAGGTAACGCTGATGTCGCCCAGCGTGAATTCAACCCCTGGCTTTCCGCCGAAGATGGGGTTTGCGTTGAACGGGCTGTCCGATCCGGGCACGGTGATCCGGAACGCCCGTTTCCCACCCTCACCAAAAGGCTGCGTATAGAAGGCCTCGAACAGACCGGTGTTCAGGTCGGAATTGATCTGGTTGAACTGATACTGAAGCCCAAACTGCGTCGTGAGCAGCGTTGGATTTGTTCCGTTGTTGATCTCGCTGAGGTCTTCCTGAGCTTTGGCAGGTGGTGCAATGGTGGCTGCAAAGAGAGCTGCCATTGCAGGTAATCTGCGCAGCTTCGGTGCAAGCGATGTGCCCGAGGCTCGATACATGGATTTGATTTCGACGGTGTCCACTCGGCTGTTCCCCATCTTGAGTTGGTTCCGATCTCGTCAGCCTTTCGACACGCGCTGACACTCCCGCATGAGACAAGCCCAAAGCTCAAATTTCAACCTGCAAAAATTTTTTGACTCTGATGAGGGATCATGAGGGATGATGTGCTACCCAACGCGTCCTCGACCGTTGTCAGATTTTCTGCCGATCTGGCCGGAGGTTTCTGTTCCATTGGTCTATGCTGCCAGTTCGGCCACCATACTCAAATCCGTTTCGACGACCCTGGCTGTGAGAATGGTCCTATTGATGGGTTTTAATTGGACACGGCTATCCAAAGCCGGCCTTCACCCATAGCCGGGCACCGGCGGTTCGGTCCGCACTGTGTAATTCGCCAATCCGCAGATTTAGCCGTAGCAGCGAATATCAGGTTCGGCGGGCCGCACCGCAGCATGCCGTGCTACGAGTGAACGGCAGGTCTGGGCCGAAACCTTCTAAACGCCTTTCATGCCGGGCAAGACATTCTGCAACATTGCGATATAGTTGCGCTCAACTTAAACGAACTAGGATAGTGCCTTGACGTCATTGAATGACGAAGACTTGCCTCAGCTACAGCAAGAAGTTCAGCGATTGCTGGGGCGGTGTATGTTGTGGCTGCAGCAGTATGAGCGGCTGATCAAGATCTTGGTCGCGCATCATAGCCTCTCAGGACCGATTCATGACTTGAAGCGGGTTCGCACTGCACGAATTGACGGCACGGCCCGCAAGACACTCGGCTCCTTAGTTAGCGAGCTCATCGGATCGTATGTTGTGCCAGATGAAATCAAGCCGACTGAAGACGCGATGACCGACACGCCTGAGGCCCCTGTGTCGTTCGCCATGTATATGACGGTTCGCTATCCGTTTACAGACTTCGCGCGATTAGAGCGTGAACTGAGGGAAATGGTCGATCTGAGGAACAATCTTGTTCATCATTTCATAGACCAACACGACATCGGGAGCTCAGATGGATGCCGTGGAGCGCAAGATGCCTTGGTGGCGGCCTACAGTAGCATCGACAGGCACCTCACACAGCTTCGGGAATGGGTTGAAGATATGGAAAAGCCACGCTTGGCGGCGGCGGAAGTCATGCAGACCCAAGCCTTCAGAGACTGTTTCATCAATGGTATTTCTTCCGACGGATCCGTAAACTGGTGTGCCTCGGGCATAGTAAATGCTTTGCGAGAGGCATTCCAGGAATTGGCTGGAGATGGATGGGCCTCGCTGGCAGAGGCTGTGAAATGGATCACCGTACGGCATCCCCAGCAACTGCCTTCCAAGTATGGATGCAAGAGTTGGCGGCAGGTTGTGCATGAGGCACCGCCCTTGGAACTCCGGTATTTTGTGGTCGACGGAGAACGCTCTGCCTTCTATCGGCCAAACACAAATCCATAGAAATTACGTTGAAACATGCGCCTCGAATGAACGGCATGCCTCACTCCATGGCAGTTTGCGATTAGCCGCACGGCAGCATGCCGTGCTACGAGTGAACGGCAGGTCTGGGCCGGGCTCCACCGTTGCCAAACAGCGCATGACTGCAGGTCATGCGAGAAATCGTGAAGTAGTCACTCATTGCTGCGCCGCACAAATGTCAGGGCACAACCCAGGGTGATGAGCAACCCTCCACAGGTCCGGTCGATCCAGCGCGCGCCCCGGTGGCTCAGAAATTGCATCGCCTTTGCCCCAAGACCGGCATAGGCCGCCATAGTGGCCACGTCGACCGCGATGAAGACGAGAGCGAGCAGGGCGTATTGCGCCAGAAGCGGTTCGGACGGGTCAAGGAACTGCGGCAGGAACGCAGTGAAAAACAGGTAGCCTTTGGGGTTCGTAAAGGCGACCAGAAAGCTCTTGCGGAACAGTGTCAGTCTGCGCCCGGTTACGCCCGAGATTTGTCTATTCGAGTGTGCCGGAAAAGATCCCAACTCCCCCGAGGACCGCAACATCTGAACGCCGAGCCACATAAGATAGCCGACGCCAATCATTTTCACGACGGTGAACAGAACCGCGGATGTGGCTAGTATCGCGCCCAACCCCAGACCAGCCGCGGCGATCAGAACACCGTCGGAGAGTGCGGCGCCCGCGATCCCATAGCCCGCGGACACAAGGCCGTAGCGAGACCCGTTGGACAGGGCCAGCAAAACCGTCGGTCCGGGTGTCATCACGACGACCAAGGCCAACAGGGCGAATGTCACAATCGAAATTTCCATCAGGTCGTCTCCGGTTTCAGGGCATGAATTGCGAGGCCGGTCAGGATCAGGGCCAGTCCGCTGACAAGGGTTCGGGTCGTATTCCAGATCTGCCACGGCGCGGAATAGTCCTTCCAGATTTGGGCGGCGTCCGCCCTGTCCGTCGGTACCGGCACTGTTGCAAGGGCCTCATTCATCGGCACGTTGATCAAAACCGTGACCAGAAATGCCCCGATGAAATACACGGCGGCCCCTGCCGCGAAGAGAGCGGCTGACCTCGTCCTTTCCTGATGGATCGCGACAAACGCGGTCAGCATCAGCATGACCGGTGTCAGAAAGAAGGCCGGGAAGAACACCGGATTCCGAACAGAGGCGTTCATCGCCTGCATTGCCGTGATTGCGACTCGGGGGTCGGTCGCATCGAGGCCCCACATGGTCGAGCAGACCCAAGCATAGAAGAAGCCGAAAACAGCGCCGATGTTCAAAAGGGAGAGCATCGACATCGGCACGAGTAGTCGGGCCATCAAACCTGTCCCGCAGGTGCGGCCGGGCGTTGGCGTGTTTCATCAGCTTGACGGGACGCATTCAGGACGCGGACAAAGATCACGATGGCTGCAAACTGCCCGAGCACTACGGCGGGCCAGATCAATGCGAACTGCGCGTCGAAATACTTCTGCGGCCCGAACGATACCAGCGCCATCAGCGCAGCCATCACGCTCAGGCCACGCCCGACAGCGTTCGTGAGCGGCTGCACGATCATTGCCGACAGCGCGATTGATACCGAAGCGCCAAGAAACGGGGCGATGCCAAACAGCGGAGTCGTAATCGGCGGATGGGGCTGGATGCCGGCATAAAGCGCAGAAAGCATGATGAGTTGCAGCAGGATCAGTGTGGCCAGTGCTGCAATGGCCTGTCGGTCGTGGTGAGACATTTTTCCTCCAAAAGCGTAATTTAAGTTACGGTTGAAAATATCCGTAATTGCAGTTACGGATTATGTCAACACGCAGGAGACAGGAATGCGCAAAGAAAAGAGATCACTGCGCCAACGACAGATCGAAGACGCCGCCTGTGAGGTGTTGGAGGCCAAGGGCTATGGCGGCACATCGATGCGGGACATTGCGAAACAGGCGCGAGCGTCGAACGAAACGCTTTACAGGTGGTATGGCGACAAGCAGGGCCTGTTTCAGGCCCTTGTCGCGCGTAACGCGGAAGAGGTGAAAGACCATCTCGCATCGGAATTGGAGACCGATCACGACGCGCTGTCCATCCTGCGCACGCTTGGCCCGAAGTTGTTGACCCTGCTCACTGGAGACAGGGCCGTTGCACTGAACCGGGCAGCGGCGGCAGACAGTAGCGGAGAATTGGGCGCCGCGCTGTCAAAGGCGGGACGCGAGGCGGTGTTCCCGCTTTTGGAACAGGTGTTTCTGCGCGCCCGGGAGGAGGGCGTGCTCAACTTTGAGCACTCTGGCGAGGCTGTGGCGCTCTATCTCGATCTCTTGATTGGCGATCAACAGGTCAGGCGCGTCATCGGGCGCCTGCCGAGTCCATCGAAAACCTTTTGCCAAGAACGGTCTGAACGTGCCGTCAAACTCCTCTGTAAACTTCTGGGCTAAATTCAATAAAAACCAAAGGAATTCAAAACATGACGACCCTCATCGCGCCCAAGGCCTGCCAGACCATGACCGATCTTCGCGCGCAAATCGACGCAATCGACGTCGAACTCATAAACCTGCTCGCCACGCGAAGCCTCTATATCGACCGGGCAGTGGACCTCAAGAAAATCGAAGGTCTGCCGGCGCGTACCACAGATCGTGTGGCTGAGGTGCTGGACAAAGTTGGCTCAACCGCGTCCGAAAAGGGTCTGGACCCGGACCTCGCGCGCAAGCTTTGGGCCGAGCTGATTGAATGGTCGATACGGCGCGAAATCAGGGAGCTTGGCGAATAGAGCCATTCGGAAAGACCAAGGGCGAAACTGGTGGGGGTGGCCATTTGAAACTAATCCGGAATATCAGAGCCGCGGGGGTCTTCCACATGGCTGTGAAGTCAATGCAGGCTGGGGAATACCCGGCTGTTCTTGACCGCTTGGATGGGCTCCAAGCGCAACCATATTTCATGGCCAAGGCGGAACTGTTTCGCGCAATGGCGCGGCATCGGCAAGAAAGGTTTGCAGATGCGGTTCACCACTATGACAATTTCCTGATCAATCATCTCGCGGACATGCCGCGAAAGGACCGTCCCTACGTGGAAGAGTATTCGAAATTCTTCAGAAGCCGTGCCCAAGCGAGAATTGATCCGTCAACGCCGCTGTATTCATCTCTTGAAGAACTGAGAAAGCATGCGGCCTCGGCACCATTCCTTACCAGGGCTGAATTCTCAGTCTAAACCCCGGGCAGGTGCCGACGGGTCTTGAAGGAGCCTGACCTTCGATTGAATGCGTCAAAAGGAACCTTTGCCTGCGGGCCGGGGTTCCGCGCTCGCGAACAGGTATTTTCCCACAGAATCGGCCGTTTATGCCATTTGGTTGCCGATTTCGAAGCAGCAGCTTCGCCTCGTATGAGTGACCATCACAATTTGCGGACAACTCAAGGCTTTTATGCCATCGAAACTGAACGATCGAAGACCACACGAAGAGGCGTGCGTCACGGATGATGAGCTTGACCTGCTCTTCGTCATCTTTATCGCCGAATACCACAACACGCCGCACCGGGGACTGAATGGGAAAACGCCTGCGACGGCTTGGGAAGAACTGACCCGGGATATCGCTTATGATCCAATGCAGATCCCAGGTCCGCAGGACCTTCGTGAAGCTTGTGGGTTCTCGACCACTGCAAGGGTAACGCATGAATGCATTCGCTTCGCCGGTACGACTTACCTCAATGAATTTATTCGGAACGATCGCAAAACACGGGTAGCAGATCGGGTCGCCGCTCCAGATGGAACGGTGGAAATCATCGTCGATCCGATGGACATGGGTGCCATCTCCGTAGTGGGTCATGGTGATACGATTTCCGTTCCTGCATTGGACAGCTCATTGCGTGGGAAGACCCTTCGGCAGTGGCAGGAAGAACGCCAGCTGAGGCGTGCCGAGGCGGCTTTGGACGGCCAACGTCGCAGTGGCGCGCGTGACGAAGCACAGCGGCTTCGCGCGGAACTCGTCGGCAAGATTATGCGTGGCAACGACATGGGCATGACCGGCTACACCCAAACCGAATTGGATCGTGCGAGCCTCGAGTTGTCTTTCGGAAAGGGCTCGAATGAGGAACCTTTCGTCGGACGGGATGAATATCAAGATCCTGTCCACGGGGACTTCGAGATTGCCGCCGATGACATGCATGATGAAGGAGAATTGGCGCAGGAAGATGCCATCGGAGACGAACACAGGGTCAACTCGGTGGTTCTCCCGGACGAGCCCGGAAGTCTTGATCGTTTCCGGACCAGCAAGAAATTCTCCCGGTAGATGTGAGGGGAGGGATAGTCATGCCATCGACAATCGACGCAGAAAAATTCGCCGCACTGAGAAGCAAGGCGCGGTCAAAGATCGACTTTGAAACCGAGTTTTTCGAAACGGAGGACTTCAAAAAATTCAGGGATCGTATTTTTAAGGTTTTGGTCGAACGGGAAAAGCGGCTTAGCCGCGGGTATACCGAATTGCGCGGCGCAGCGTTGATCGGTCCGCCGGGAATTGGCAAGACGCGCATGGTCAGGCGCATTGCCGCCGAATTCAAGGAAGTCGTCGATGCCACAGGCGGGCTGAAATACGGGTCGTTGATTTGGAGTGTCACGGTACCAAGTCGGGCAACTGTAAGAGAGACCTGCGAACTGATTTTGCACGATCTGGGCTATCCGATCTCCGCTCGTCGCGATGAGGGCTACTTCGTCAGTTTGGTTGTAGATAGGCTCCAGCAAAAAGGGATTGCAGCGCTTCATCTCGATGAGGTTCAAGACAGCGGTCGCTATGTGACAAGCGATAGCATGAAGCACTTTACCGGTAGGTTCCGCAATTTCATGCAGAAAGGAGCTTGGCCAGTTTCAGCAATCATTACTGGCACAATGGAAGCAAAAACAATCATCAATCAGGATGGGACAATGCTACGTCGGGTCGAGCCGATCGAGGTTCTTCCGATGGCCTTTGGAAAAGACGGTCCACTAATTAAACGCTCCATCAAGGAACTGTTGGAGAAAGCGGGACTTGAAGATGACGGCTTGCTGGACGAAAGCGAGTTTATCAAGATCCTGATGCATGCATCGGCACAGCGTTTTGGCATGGCGATCGAATTGTTTATCGGTGCGACTGGCATTGCAAAGAAGTACGAGAGCCAAAGGCTTGGTATCGAGCATTTCGCGGAGGAATACTACGAAAGGATGAACTGCGATGATGCGCTTAATCCCTTCCTCAGCCATGATTGGCGAAGCAGCGATACAACGATTGCGATGGACAGACACATCAAAGAATCACGGCAGACCCGCAGGAGACCTCGGCAGAGATAACCCGCCAAGATCAAAGCTATTCAAGCCGCTCAGGGATGAGCGGCTTTTTTCTTGAGAATATCGAAGAAAACGAACGGTTCATAAATGTCGCAAGACAGAATCTAGGTGTCGTGGGGCCGGAAAAGAGAATGTCGCACCGAAAATATTATCGTTTTATTACAATGGGGTGATATTGTTTAGGAACGGACTTTGGATGTCGAACGTCACCTAGTGGGCGGCAAATGCCCTAGAATCGGTAGGTTGCGCCAATGACCGGGCCGGATTGGTGGAAGCTGAAGTCATTGCCATTGATGTCGTGATCAAAGGAAATGTAGCGGTACCCGCCGCGTAGCAGCCAGCGGTCGTTGATCGCATAGTCCGCAGTCAGCAGGACCTGCCAGGTTTCGCTGCCGCTGCGGAACCCGCCATAGTCCAGGAACCCGGTTCCCGACCATTTGTCCGAAAACGCGACTCGGGCACGGACGCCGATCACCGGATCGGTCCAGCTGCTGTCGACCGAGGTCTGGTTGCCGGGCGCTGTTCCGGGCAACAGGTTGAACTCTGTTTCCGTGCTGAACCATCTGAATCCGCCAGCCAGATCGACGCTGGCTGTCGGCGTTTCGTGGACGCGGTAGCCGACATAGCCGCTCAGGAACTGCGTTTTGAACGATGTGTCCAGACCCGAGCTAGCCGGTCCCGGAGTCTCGTTCGAGAAGGACAGGTTCGTATAGTTGTAGTCCGCAAGGAACGACCAGCGGCCGTTCGATGCGGTAAACGTGCCCATGAAAGCAAGGTCGAGGTTTTCCAGCGCGTCAGAGAAGCTGAGCGTGCTATCCAGGGTTCCCGCGGGTGTGTCCAACGACACTTCGGTTTCAGGGGTGAACAGGTAGATCGTGGCCGAATAGGACCAGTCGGACTGCTGAGACAGTGCCGATGTCGCTGCTGAAATCGCAAGCGACAGGCCAAGCATCAGGGGTTTCGCGATCCGTACCGTCTTCATGATGTCCCTCCGGTGAGCCCGTTTTGGCTTTGACCCACAGTAAAGGAGGCTGCTGGCAAACCAAAATGGTATTTTGATTTGTGCATGGGTTGGGCAACGCGCCAGAGATTGGCAGGTCACATCCGCGCAAATACTGAAGACGTAGAATGGGTTAGCATGGTGGGTGATGAGAGACTCGAACTCCCGACATCTTCGGTGTAAACGAAGCGCTCTACCAACTGAGCTAATCACCCGTGAGGGGGGATTTAGCCAAGCTGGTGGGCCGGCGCAAGAGGGTCTTTCAGAATTTCTGCGCCGGTGGCCATGTGTCTCAGGGATTTATGTCCTTCAATGCGGTCAGCAGCTGCGCAACTTCGTGCTCGGTGTTGTAGTGGCACAGCGAAATCCGGATGCAATCGGACAAGCCCAACGGGTTCAGCACGTTCCCGCTGTAATGGTCGGCCTTGCGGGTGTGGGTTCGGATGCCCTGCGCGTTCAGGCGCGAGACCACGTCGGTCGAGGGCATGTCGCGGACCACGACCGACACCAGTCCTTCGCGGGCGGGGTTGTCTTCTCCGGCCAGAATCGCGACGTGATCCATATCGCGCAGGCCGGGCAGGTTGCCGACGCCGTTGATCATCGCGTTGGTCAGATGGGTCTCATAGGCATGAATCGCCTGGCCGGCGGCCTCGATTCTGGTGCGTTGGTCAGGGGCATCCGACACCTGGCCGCCCAGCCAGTCGAAATAGGCAACCACGTCGGACATCGTGGCGTAGGCACCGGTATCGCGCGTGCCGAATTCCCAACCATCAGCGGGCGCGTCAATCAGTTGGTCATGGGGCAGGGCGGTCAGCCGGTCGGAGATCCAGGCAATGCCGTAGCCATGCCGGGAAAACACTTTGTAGGGTGAAATCGCATATCCATCGACTTCATAGCTGTCGATATCCAACTGTCCGTGTGCTGCGTGCTGGATGCCATCGACGATGATGAAACAATCCCGCGACACCGCCCGGATCGCGCGCGAGATTTCAGCCACGTCCATTCCCATTCCCGTCACCGGCGAAGCGTGCAGGATCGTGGCGACCGCGACGTCCGGTGTCATGTGGGCCGAATAATCTGCGGCCGTAACCAAACCTGTCGCGTCGTTATGCGGCACGTTCACATAGTCCAATCCGGCAAGGCCCGCCCAGCGGCGCGCGGCGCTGCGGCTGGCGGGATGTTCGATCGAGCTGCCGATCACCTTTGCCCCTTTTGGCGCATTCACGCAGGCCGTGCGGATCATGCGGAACAGCAGCTCTGTTCCGCTTTCACCCACGAAGAACTGCCCCGAAGGCGCATTCATAAACACGGCAAGATCTGCCTTGGCACGGCTGATGATGTCGACCAACGCGTGACTGGCGGGGTTGTCCCGCCCCTGATTGTCCGGGATGGCCGCAAAACGGGCCGAGGTTTCGACCACCGAGTTCAAGGTCAGTGCGCCGCCGGCATTTTCGAAAAAGACGCGGGGACCCTGAAAGGGGCAGCTGTCCACATGGGCAAACCGCGCGCGAACGGTGTCGATCAATCCCGGGGTTTGGTGCAGCATGGTGTACGTCCTGTTTGGTTCATGCCCAGACTCGTCTTGCGAGTTCGCGACATCAATTTCGTTTGCGACAGATTGCGGGTTTGGGATGCCGCCTTTTTCTCCGGGCTTACTCTTTCGACGCCGGAAAGACCAATTGATTCCGGACTCTGCATGGCACGCCGGCGGGAATACACCTTGCCTGCGGCCCGCTGCCTCCGATATGCCAAAAGCAGTGCGACCGTCCGAACAGGAGAGCCGGGGATGCAGTTCGACACATGCCGCCGTCTTGTTGCGGTTGCCGCCGTTTGCGGCGCGTTGGTTGCCCCGGTTCGGGTTGCGGCGGCTGAGGTCCTGGTGTTCGCGGCGGCCAGTCTCAAGACCGCGCTGGACCAGATCGCTCCGGAATTCGAGGCCGCGACAGGTCAACAGGTTACGGTTTCCTTCGCAGCCTCTTCCGTTTTGGCCCGGCAGATTCAGCTGGGCGCGCCGGCCGATCTGTTTATCTCTGCCAATACCGCCTGGATGGATGTTCTTGAGCGGAACGGAGACATCGACCCGGCGTCGCGCGTCGATCTTGTGGGCAACGGGCTGGTGCTGATTGCGCGCGCAGGGCAGCCCAGCGAACAGACGCTTACGCCGGACTTCGATCTGAGCGGTCAATTGAAAGGCGGCTATCTGGCGATGGCTCTCGTTGATGCGGTTCCCGCCGGAAGCTATGGCAAGGCCGCGTTGACTGCTCTGGGCCTGTGGGACGATGTTCAGGATCAGGTGGCTCAGGCCGATAACGTGCGCGCGGCGTTGGCGCTTGTCGCAAGTGGCGCGGCACCAATGGGTGTTGTCTACCGATCCGATGTGCAGGCCGAGGCCCGGGTGGATGTGGTCGGAGTTTTCCCTGAAGGCACGCACCCGGTGATCGTCTATCCTGCGGCCCTGACCGCGACCGCACGGCCTGAGGCGCAGGTCTTCCTCGACTACCTGCAGAGCGAACCGGCGACCGGCATATTCAAGGCGCAGGGTTTCACCCTGCCGCACGGATAGCGCCATGGGTTGGTTGGGCCCTGCCGAGATCGAAGCGTTGCGACTGTCTCTGCGCGTCTCTTTCTGGGCGACGATCGTTTCGCTGCCACTCGGTATATTCGTGGCCTACGCACTGGCCCGCTGGAGGTTTCCCGGTCGACAAGTGCTGAACGGTCTGGTGCATCTGCCGCTTATCCTGCCACCGGTCGTGACCGGTTATCTGTTGTTGCTGACCTTCAACGTACAAGCCCCGGTTGGTCGGGTGCTGGCTGATCTGGGCGTCGTTGTGGCCTTCCGCTGGACCGGAGCCGCACTGGCCGCCGGGATCATGGCATTTCCGCTGATGGTTCGGGCAATCCGCCTGTCGATCGAGGCGGTTGATCCAAAACTGGAGCAGGCGGGAGCGACGCTTGGGGCATCGCAACCTTTTGTCTTTGTCACCGTGACTTTGCCTATGATCTTGCCGGGGATCATTGCAGGGGCAATCCTTGCCTTCGCAAAGGCGATGGGCGAGTTCGGAGCCACGATCACCTTCGTGTCGAACATTCCGGGCCAGACCCAGACCTTGCCGTCGGCGGTTTATGCTTTCCTTCAGGTGCCGGGCGGCGAGAGCGCCGCGATGCGGCTGGTCATCATCTCGATCGTCATCGCCATGGGGGCGCTGCTTCTGTCGGAATATGTGGGGCGTCGCGCTGCGGCCCGGGTGGCCGGAACATGAGTCTGTCCGTGCAGATAAGACACCGCCTGCCGGGCATTGACCTGGACATCTTGTTTCAGGCGCCGCGGGGTGTGACGGTTCTGTTCGGACGATCGGGGTCTGGCAAAACCACCATCGTGGATGCCGTGGCCGGTTTGCTGCGCCCCCAGGCTGGGCGGGTCGCGGTGGATGATTGGGTGCTGTTCGATACCGAGCAAGGCCATTGGCTGCCGCCGCATCGCCGCCGGCTGGGTTATATCTTCCAGGAAGGCCGCTTGTTCCCGCACCTGACCGTGCGCCAAAACCTGTCGTACGGCCGGTGGTTTGCTCCCCGGGACGCGCGCCGTGAAAACCCCGATCACGTGATAGAGATGCTGGGCATCGGCCACCTGCTGGACCGTCACCCCGCCCACCTGTCAGGCGGTGAAAAGCAGCGTGTCGCCATTGGCCGTGCTCTGCTGGCAAGCCCGCGGTTGATCCTGGCCGATGAACCTCTCGCTGCGCTGGACGAAGCCCGAAAGGCCGAGATCCTGCCCTATTTCGAGCGATTGAGGGACGAGGTCTCAGTGCCGATCCTCTATGTCACGCATTCTGCGGCCGAAGTTGCCCGCCTTGCTACCTCGGTCGTAGCGTTGCAGGACGGCAAGGTGCTGCGGCAGGGGCCGGCCTCCGAAGTGTTGGCGGATCCTTCGGTTGCGCCGACAGGTGTGCGGGCTGTGGGTGCGGTGCTTGAGGTCACTGTGGCCGCGCATCACGAAGACGGCCTGACGGAATTGGCGGCAAACGGTGTCCGACTGTTCCTGCCGCGCATCCCGCATTCGGTTGGCGATGCGCTTCGGATCCGCATCCCCGCCCAGGAAGTCATACTGTCGGACCGAAAGCCCGAGGGCCTGTCGGCGCTGAACGTCCTGCAGGGCACCGTCGAGACCGTGCGCGCGGGCGAAGGTCCGGGGGCGATCGTTTCGGTCCGAACACCGGCCGGCACCCTGCTGGCCCGAGTGACGCGCCGGTCGGTCGAGGCCCTGGCGTTGCAACCCGGCAAACCGTGCCACGCGGTCGTCAAGACCGTAGCGCTGGCACCGCAGGATGTCGGTGGACGGGTCGCCAAGTCTTAGGTGGCAGGGTCAGCCACCCTGTTCTTTCAGAAGCTGTGAGAACTCTTTTTTCCGGTACAGTTTCATGTGGACCTTGCCGGCCTCATCCCGGGTCCATTCGACGATGCGGTTTCGGGTCATGTCGCTGTCCATGCGGTTCGTGCGCACCCTCGGGTGCGGAATCTCGCGTTTCAGAATCTCGACCATCTGGTTGGTCTGCCCGAAAGGCGCGACCAAGTCGACGATCCAGAAAGATGAACCGCTGGTGAAATCCGTATCCATCAACGGCTTTTCCTGCACCGCATATCGGTATTCCGCTTCAGGGCTGAGCCCGGCAAAGGTCACGAACCCGCGCGGGAATCCGTTTTGGCGAAAGATGTGATACTGCCCCAGCCGCAAAGGCGTTTCGAACGCTTACAGAACCTAGGCGAGGCTGCGCTGCTGGTGGGTTTTGGTCAGTCCGGCAAGGTAGAAGAGCGCGCCGAAGTCGGCGTATTTCTCGGGAGAGATATCAAACCAGTCCTTTGGAAATTTTCTGCTCAAACCTGACCTCAACCCCTTGGGACATCGGCAGTATATCGGGCAAAGTCTTGAAATGGTATTCGTTTTCTGTCGCCTCCGCAGCTGAGCGGGCTTGTGGGCGTGGCCTGTTCCCAAAGGTAACCGGGTTTGGCTTTACTCAATGGACATGCGGCCTATGATTGGAGCAACCCGGTTTTTTGGCGGATAGTTTTGATGAAGCATTTGATTTCAGCCCTGGTTCTGTCTGCAACTCTGTTGGCTCCGATCGCCGCACAAGCTGTCGGGTTCGGCATCGGCGTCCGCCCGACCTACCGCACCGAGATAAGATCCGTCGGAGACGGTGTGTATGAGGTCAAGGCAATCGGGTCGTCAGCCCCTGTCAACTACTGGTGCGGTATCGGCGATTTCGCCATTCGGCAGTTGGGTGTCCCCGGTTCGCAACGGATCTACATCTGGAGGGCGTACGAGCCGGGTGTACGAACTGTGCAATTCTCGTTGAAGCCGCCGCCAGGCGTGGATACCAGCCCCGGCTATTCAATTACCGTCAAGCGGGTGGGCGAGAACATGTCAGCGTCCTCCGCGCAGAACTACTGCTACGACAACTTCATGGATTTCGGGTTCTGACGTCTCAGACCCACTTGGCCAGTGGGGGCAGGCTCATCAGCACGGCGTCGGGGTCATGCCCGGTTTCCAGGCCGAATTTCGTGCCCCGGTCATAGACCAGATTGTATTCGGCATAGAGCCCGCGGTGCACCAGCTGGGTGTTTTTGTCTGCCTCGGTAAAGGGTTGGGTCCGCCGCTTTTTGATCAGCGGCAGAAAGGCCGGCAGGAAAGCGCGGCCAATGTCCTGTGTCAGCGCAAAATCCGCCTGCCAGTCGCCGGTGCAGTAGTCGTCCATGAAAATGCCGCCCACCCCACGCGCACGCTTGCGGTGCGGAATGTAGAAATACTCGTCTGCCCATTCTTTGAGCCGCGGATAGTGACCCGGCCCGTGCGGGTCTAGATGCGCTTTTTGCGTGGCGTGGAAATGGGCCGTGTCCTCGGCATATTCGATGCAGGGGTTCAGGTCTGATCCACCGCCGAACCACCAAGCATGCGGGGTCCAGAACATGCGGGTGTTCATGTGAGCGGCCGGTGCGTGCGGGTTTTGCATATGCGCCACAAGGCTGATGCCCGAGGCCCAGAACCGCGGGTCGTCTGTCATCCCGGGGATACCCTTGCGCGCGGCCATTGCCTGTTGCGCCCTTTCGCCGAGCGTGCCGTAGACCGTCGAGACATTGACACCGACCTTCTCGAACACGCGGCCGCCGCGCATGACCGACATCAGCCCACCACCCGCGTCCGAGCCGTCCTCGGACTGGCGTCGGGTCTCCTTGACCTCGAACCGTCCGGCGGGGGCATCGGAAAATGGCCCCACCTGGTGGCTGTCTTCCAAAGCCTCGAAGGCCGCGACGATTTCGTCGCGCAACTGGCGAAACCAAGTCGAGGCGGTGGATTTTTCCGTTTCAAACATCGTCAGGCTCAATGCGCGGGAGCGGCAACCGGGTCCAGAAGGGTCCGTCCACCGTCGATTGTGAGGACTTGCCCGGTAATGAACGCAGCCGCGTCCGAGGCAAGGTATTGCGCCGTTTCGGCCAGCTCGGCCGGGGCGGCAATGCGGGCCAGTGGGGTATGATCCTCAATGTCCCGCCGATAGTCCCGATTGTCTTTCAGGGTGGCCTGCAGTGACGCGCTCATGACCGACCCCAACGCAATCGAGTTCACGCGGATCCGATGAGGCGCAAGCGCCACTGCAAGGGACCGGGTCAACTGGTCCTGCGCGGCGCTGGAAACCGAATAGGCCAAAAGGCCTGGATGCGCGCGCTGACCGGCGATCGAGGACAGGTTGATGATCGAACCATTCGGCCCGTCTTCCTGATCCTCGGATTGTTTGATCATCCGCTTGGCCACAAGCTGGCTCAGCCGCAGGGCTGGCATCAGGTTCTGGTTCAGAAGGGTGCGAACCGAGTCGTCTTCCAGGTCCAGCGGATCCGTCGAGATGACCTGTCGCGCTCCGTTTACAAGAATGTCGACCTGATCGAATGCATCCAGAGTGGCCGAAAGGAGGTTGGCGATCGTCAGCTTTTCGCGCAGATCACCGGCGAAGTAGCGGACGTTGCTGTCATCGGCCTGTTCGCCCAGTTCTTCGGCCAGACGTTTCTCGTCCATGTCGGCGAACATCACGTTGGCGCCCGCGTCGGCGAAGTGACGGCCGATGGCAAGGCCGATGCCGTTGGCGCCTCCGGTGACGATGGCGGTCTTGCCGGCTATGGAAAAGGACATGTGTTTCCTCCTGAGTCGCGGCGCAGGTTAATCGGCTTCACCGCCGAGGGCGAGAGGCGTGGAATACCTTGAACCGGTTGTCGCCTGCAATTTCCTCGACCCGCGCGAAAGCGTCAGTCAAAGTCGTTTCGTAGGGGAGATGCCGGTTGGCGACCATCCACAAGTCGCCCGAGCGGGACAGGTTGCGCGCGGCGGCGGTGATGAACCCGCGCCCCAAGCCGGGATCGGCGCTGCGCGAAGTATGAAATGGCGGGTTCATAACAACGGTGTCCATGGGTTCTGGTGCAGACCATGTCACCGCATCTGCCCAGTGGAACTGTGCCCTTGGGTCGGGCACGTTGATACGTGCGCATGTCAGGGCAGTATGGTCGGCTTCGACAAGATGAATCGTGCGTACAGTGTCACCCTGCAGCAGCCCGGCGGACAAATAGCCCCATCCGGCACCCAGATCGGCGACCCGAGGTCCAAGCCCTGACGGAAGGGTCTCGCGCAACAGTGCCGAAGCAGGATCGACCCCGTCGGCCGAAAACACCCCGGGCGCGGTTTGGAAGCCGTCCGCCATCTGTCCTGCGGGCGCGGCCCAGTCTGCAAATGCGTCGGGGTCGGCCTTGAACCAAAAGATCTTGCCATGCGCCTTGGCGATGGGGCCCTCGATCTCGACCCGCTTGCGAATGTCCTTCAACAAGCTGTCCACGCCATCTGTCTTGGCGCCATCCACGACAACCGTTCCCGAGGCCCGGCTGCACGCATGATGTATCATGGCGCGTGCCTGTGCTTTGGCGCGGGGCAGAAACAGAACCACGTCTTCACAAGCGCTGTCGGTTTCGGGCACAGTTGCAAAGCCGCGGTCCCGGAAATGGTCGTGGAACGGTTTGAAAGGTTGAACAACCTCGACACCGTTCGGCAGCGCCGACAGGTCATGATCCGGCGTCGGTCCAACGACCGATATCGGTTCCGACAGGGTCAGGCCCGAGTCGAGGGCGAGAGACAATCGAGAGGACATCAGAGCGGGTTGAAGGGGGCAGAGTCGCGCGTCGCGGCCCTACTCCTCTTTCTCCATGGTGCACTGAAGCGGGTGTTGATGCCGACGAGCGAAATCCATCACCTGCCCAACCTTGGTCTCGGCAATCTCGTGGCTGAATACGCCGACCACGGCCACACCTTTCTTGTGCACGGTCAACATGATCTCGAAGGCCTGCGCATGGGACATCCCGAAGAACCGCTCGAGCACATGAACCACGAATTCCATGGGCGTGTAGTCGTCGTTCAACAGCAGCACCTTGTACAAGGGCGGTCGTTTGGTCTTGGGCTTGGTCTGAACAAGGATTGACGTGTCGCCATCGTCTTCCGATTTGCCAGCCATCATCCAACGGGCTTCAATCATGTCGCGAGATTTTCCGATTCACACTTCGGGTCGTTTCAGGGCTTATATAACGTCGACCCACCCAGAGGAAAGAGCAACCGGGCGGATTCGAAATGGATGAAAACCTGACCATCGTCGCTTTCGACGCTGACGACACCTTGTGGCACAACGAGCGTTTCTTTCAGCTGACCCAAGCGCATTTTGCTGCGCTACTGGCGGATCATGCGGACCGTGACCATCTGATGGAGCGGTTGTTGGCGGCCGAGAAGCGCAACATCCGCCACTATGGGTATGGCATCAAAGGTTTCGTCCTGTCGATGATCGAAACCGCAATCGAGGTGACGGAAGACAAAGTCCCGGCCAGGGTCATCCGCGAACTGATCGAAGCCGGGCAGGAGATGCTGTCCCACCCGATCGAGCTGTTGCCTCACGCGCGGGAGACGGTCGAGACAATCGCAGGCACCCATCGCATTGTTCTGATCACCAAGGGTGATCTCATTGATCAAGAGCGCAAACTGGCCCAATCGGGATTGGGTGAACTGTTCGACGCGGTCGAAATCGTGTCGGAAAAGACGCCCGACACCTATAGCGAAGTCTTTCGGCGGATGGGGCAGTCACCTGCCGGTGCCATGATGGTCGGCAATTCGATGCGGTCGGATGTGGTCGCGCCGATCCAGGCGGGGTGCTGGGGCGTGCACGTACCGCACGGTCTGGTGTGGGAGATCGAGCAGGCCGAGATCCCGACAAGCCATCCCCGTTTCCGGGAGATCCGCGATTTGGGAGATCTTCCTGATCTGGTCCGGCAGATTTCCTGACCTGTGACAGATTGGCCCCAGTTTCAAACTTTTACGACGAAGCCGCGCCAACTTTTTGACACCTTCGCCGTTTTGGTGGCGGCCATCCGTTGGGCCGCAACATCTAGACGCCACCGAGCGGAGCCGCTGCCGCGGATTTTTCAGCTTTCGGTTTATTTCAACAGTGCTGTGTGTTAGCCTCGACCAAATAATCAAAAAGGCTGACCGGGAAAACTCGGCGGCGCGAGGCAGACAGAGGCAAAGATCGTGCAGATTCGGCGGATAGTTCCGGCGCGGGCGGGCTTGCTCGTAGTCACAGTGGTATGGATGGCGCTGGTCCTGGCGACTCAGGCGCTTGCGGCTCCTTATGCGGCAATGGTCATTGACGCCAGAACCGGTGAGGTTCTGCACTCCCGCAACGCCGATACCAGGCTGCACCCTGCTTCTCTCACCAAGATGATGACCCTCTATATCGCCTTCGAAGCGGTGCGGAACGGTGAGATCACGCTGGACACCCAGGTGCGGATCACCAAGGCCGCGGCGGCCGAGCCGCCCTCCAAGCTGGGCCTGCGGGCGGGCCAGACCATAGCGTTCCGTTATCTCATCCGCGCGGCCGCTGTGAAATCGGCCAATGACGCCGCGACCGCGATCGGCATCGCTCTCAGCGGATCCGAGGCCGCCTTTGCGCGCCGTATGACCCGCACAGCCAAGGCCATGGGCATGAGCCGCACAACCTTCAAGAACGCACACGGGCTGACCGAAGCGGGCCATCTTTCGACTGCGCGTGACATGACCACGCTGGGTCGGCACCTGCTTTATGACTATCCTGAGTATTACAACCTGTTTTCACGCCAATCGACACATGCGGGCATCAAGACTGTTCCGAACACCAACCGGCGGCTGCTGGCAGCCTACCGGGGCGCCGACGGCATCAAAACCGGGTACACGCGCGCTGCGGGCTTCAACCTTGTTGCTTCGGCCAAGCGTGGGGACAAACGGATCATCGCAACCGTGTTCGGTGGCAAATCCAGCACTTCGCGCAACGCCAAGGTGGCCGAGCTACTGGACATGGGATTCCGGCGCGCCCCGTCGCGCGCTCCGATCCGCAAACCTGCCCGTCCGGCATATGCCGGGAATACCGGGCTGGGTGGAGCCACCCAATTGGCCAGTGCGGTCCGCGCACCACAGCGCAGCCTTCGACCTGTGATGCGACCCGGGGCTGGGGTGGCCATCCAGGTTGCCGGCGCCGTGGCTGAAACCGCAGCCAAGAACGGTGCACGTATTCAAGACGGCATCGCCGCGGCGATCGCCGCAGCGGATATCGCGCCGACGGCGCCTCCGGTCGAGAATGCCGACACGCGCCCGGCCCTGCGCCCCGAGAACCTTGTGCTTGCATCGACCGAGCCCGCAGAAGTCGTGGCCGAGCCCGAGCAGGAGGTCGTTACCCGTCTGTCCACGTCGGGCGGGCATCTTTGGGGCGTCAATGTCGGGCGCTACACTACCCGCTACGAGGCCGAGAAGGTTTTGCTGAAAACGGCTTTGTCGGAAATGACGACACTGGAAGGCACTTTGCGCAAAGTGAACCAGAGTTCGCGCGGGTTCGACGCGACCTTCCAGGGCATGACCCGCGAGCAGGCGGATCTGGCCTGTCGCCGCCTGAAGGCGCGCAATGTCACCTGTTTCATGGTCGGGCCATCATAAGGTCCGACACTCTCTCCTGGATCGTTGCTGGCCGCGAATGGATTTCGCGGCCTTTTTTTGTGCCTTAAATGGGGTGGTCATTCGGTCCGGCCGGAGGCCAATGGCGCTGTGCGCGTCAAGTACATGGGGGAGGCGCAATACGCTGTGTTCGGCGCACCAACGCTTGTGCGTTCCGAGCCGCCAATCGGGCACAGAGTGAGTCGACTCATGGGGCGCGAGTCGAGTGTTCTTGTGGTGATGTCCGGGCGCTTTCGCTATATATAGTGGTCTGGTGAGGTCGGGCTTAGAAACCAAAGGGTCGGGCTTGATCTACGGGGGTGAAATTCCCAACGGTGGAGCTAGGTGGCTGTTGTCTAAGTATCTGACAAGCATTGATAAAAATAAAATCAGCAAAAAAGTTCGGCAGTTTGTCATTTTCTGCTTGCGGTGATTTGTAGTTATCCTTAGAACGCCCTTCACCGGCGCTGCTGAGGCGGTGTTGGTTGGTCGGATGGACGGCCTGACGGACTGGAAAGACGGTTGAGACGCCTGGGAGAGACCGGGGGCATCTTGAG
>NZ_JBQFUU010000006.1:0-145350 GCF_056539345.1 Ruegeria sp. BB9
ACTTGGTGATTGCTGCGGTCAGCGTCGTCTTGCCGTGGTCAACGTGGCCAATCGTGCCAATGTTGACGTGCGGTTTTGTACGCTCAAACTTTTCCTTTGCCATTCCTCAGGCGCCCTTTTGCGATTTGGGGGACCCTTGGTCCCGTGGTTACATCTGCGCGCGCGAGATATTTGGTTCAAAGCGGAAAATCAAGCACATCCTGAGGGAAATCCTCAAAACTATGCCGGGTTTTGTATCGCCTGTCCGGATTCAATCGGTTGGATCAGGCCGGGGCGCAGGTCGAACCACCCGTTGTCCTTGTGCTCTTCAGCCAGCCATTCCTCGACGCGGTCGGCCACTTTCAGTGCCAAACCGCTCATCTGCTCTTCTTTGGTGCGTTCGTTGCCCGAGCCCTTCAGAGCGCTGCCACCGGTGGTATCTTCGAGGACCTGGAACTGCTTGCCCTTGGCCAGAAACTCTTTCTTGCCGACATCATAGACGTTGACCAGAACGATCGCTGTGCTTTTGGGGTTGTAGATCACCGGAATACCAGGAGGCGCCAGCATATAGCCTTCGAGGCTGATCCCGATGTCATACTCCTGCGAGCCCTGATAGCGACCAAGGCGGATATCGACGGCCTTCTGGATCGCTTCGGTCCATTCCTGGGGCGTCGCGTCACGAGACACCGGCCCCTGGACGGCCTTGTCGGCAAACGCATAGTTCACACGCAGCTTGAATTCACCCAGATCTTCCGGTTCTTCATAGAGTTGCGTCTGCGTGCAGGCGCCCACCAGGGCCAGTCCGGTAATCAGGGTCAGAATGCGCAGCATTGTCTCGTCTCGATAGGCCTGTTTTTCTTTGATCTAGCGCACCGATGCAGCTTGTGCCAAGCCGTATCGGCAGATTTCCACCGTGGTCGGCGCACGATCACGAGAACTTGTAGTCGCGCGGGAACCCATAGGGCGGTTTTTTTCCGACGCTTGCGCGCTTTGCCAGCCATTGAGACATATCTGCCTCATGCCGCGTCTTGTCGCCGCCCATTGACCATTTCAAACCGTCCTCCCAGTTGAACGTCGTCAGGTCGGATAGGCCGCCATCCAGCTCCAGCGTGCCCTGGCGCCCGCGCGCCATGTTGTATTTCTGGAGACGCACGCCCTTGCCCCGCGTCATCTCGGGCAGTTCGGAGACCGGGAACACCAGAAACTTGCCGTTCTGTGATACCACAGCGACGTGATCGCCCTCGATCGGCTTGCAGATCACCGCGCGCTCGTCATCCTTGACGTTCAGCACCTGTTTGCCGTTGCGGGTCTGGGCCAGCACCTCGTCCTCGGGCACCATGAACCCGTTGCCCGCATCCGAAGCAACCAGCAATTTGCGCCCCGGCTTGTGGATCAGGATATCGACGATCTGCGCCTCGTTGGGCAGATCGACCATCAGGCGCAGCGGCTCACCCATTCCCCGGCCACCGGGAAGGTTCGCGGCGCTGACCGTGTAGACCCGCCCGTTCGATGCGAAGACCAGCAGCCGGTCGGTGGTTTCCGCATGGAAGATGAACTGCGGCCCGTCGCCGTCCTTGAACTTCAGCTCGCGGTTCAGGTCGATATGGCCGGTCATGGCACGGATCCAGCCCATCTGCGAGCAGACGACCGTGATCGGCTCCTTGTCGATCATCGCCTCAAGCGGTACGTCCTCGACCTCGCCTGCTTCGGCAAACCGGGTGCGACGCGCGCCGCCCTCATAATCCTTGCCGAAGGTCTTCTTGGTCTCTTTCAGCTGCTCGGCGATCTTGGCCCATTGCAGACCCTCATCCGCCAGCAGATCCTCGAGTTCTGCGCGCTCTTCCATCAGCGCGTCACGCTCACGGACCAGTTCCATCTCTTCGAGCCGACGCAGGCTGCGCAGGCGCATGTTCAGGATCGCGTCGACCTGAACTTCGGACAATTCGCCCTCGCCCGGCTTGGGCGAGACATAGTCGGCCTCGCTGGTGGCGCGGACATGGTCGATGCCCCAATTCTCGCGCATCAGCGCGGCCTTGGGATCGTCGTCATAGCGGATGATATCAATCACGCGGTCGAGATTCAGGAAGGCAACGATAAAGCCCTCCAACACCTCCAACCGGTGGTCGATCTTGGCCATGCGGTGACGAGAGCGGCGCAGCAGCACCTCTTGCCGGTGATCGAGGAAGGCGCGCAGCACCTCTTTCATCGAGCAGACCTTGGGCGTCACCCCGTCGATCAGCACGTTCATGTTCAGGCTGAACCGCACCTCGAGATCCGAGTTACGATACAGCATGTTCATCAACACCTCGGGGTCCACGTTCTTGGAGCGCGGTTCGAGGATGAGGCGGATGTCGTCGGCGGATTCGTCGCGCACATCGCCCAGGATCGGTATCTTCTTGGTCTGGATCAGCTCGGCGATCTTTTCGATCAGCTTGGATTTCTGAACCTGATACGGGATCTCGGTGACCACGATCTGCCACTGGCCGCGGCCCAGATCCTCGACCTCGTATTTGCAACGCAGCCGGAACGATCCGCGCCCCGTGCGATAGGCCTGCGCGATATTCTCGGCCGGTTCTACGATTACGCCGCCCGTTGGGAAATCGGGCCCCGGCACATAGTTCAGCAGCGTGTCGTCACGCGCGTCGGGCGTCTTGATCAGATGCAGACAGGCGTCGCACAGCTCGGCGATGTTGTGGGGCGGGATGTTCGTCGCCATGCCCACGGCAATGCCTGAGGCGCCATTGGCCAGAAGGTTCGGGAACTGTGCCGGCAAGACGACCGGTTCGGTCAGCGTGCCGTCATAGTTGTCGCGGAAATCGACGGCGTCCTCGTTCAGCCCCTCCAGCAACGCCTCGGCAACGATGGTCATCCGGGCCTCGGTGTAGCGCGAGGCCGCCGGGTTGTCGCCGTCGATATTGCCGAAATTCCCCTGCCCGTCGACCAGCGGGTAGCGGACGTTGAAATCCTGCGCCAGACGCGCCATCGCGTCATAGATCGCGGCGTCCCCGTGCGGGTGATAGTTACCCATAACGTCACCCGAGATCTTGGCCGACTTGCGGAACCCGCCCGAGGAGCTGAGTCGCAGCTCGCGCATAGCGTAGAGGATTCGCCGGTGAACCGGCTTCAGCCCGTCGCGCGCATCCGGCAGCGCGCGGTGCATGATGGTGGAGAGAGCATAGGTTAGATAACGCTCGCCAATTGCCCGGCGCAGCGGTTCGGCCACCTCGCCCCCGGCGTCGGGGGCCTCCATGTTGGGGTCGTCGATCGTGTCGTTCATAGATGATGTGATACGACGCCCGGCGCGCGTGGTAAAGCAACCAAGGCATATTTTGCTGGGGACAAGTCGGGGTTTTTGCAACAGGGGGAGCCAACCCGGCGATTTCCCCCGATTTTCGACTCGGGACCCGAACTATGGTAGGATCCCAACAATTGAATGCTGCCTTTTTCTTGTTGTTATGATTACCGGGGGATGCGCCATGACGCGCCTTATGCTTGTTACTTTTGCCATGCTCGGCTGGTTCTTCTACGTCATGAGCGGTGGATCCGAATTCGAACCGCGCGGAACCCGCGCCGAGGCACCACCCGTCGTTGCGGCAGCTGAGAAACCCGAGACCAGGCCACTGGTCCCCTCCCCGGCAACCGAGCTTGTGACGAAAGTGGCCCTGCGCCCCGCCAAGCCGTCCGAACCTAAGCCGGAACCGATCCCCGCCGCCGATGCCGTCGATACCGAGGCGTTGCTGGCGCAGATCGCGGCCGGTCTGAATTCTGATCTGTCCAGTTTCGACAATACCGGCGGTACCTTCTCGCTGGCGTCGCTGGATGAAAACGCGGCCGTCCAGGTTCTGGACACCGAGTCCGAACCGGAAGCAGCAGCCCCTGCACCGTCAGAGCCGCCGAAAGACATTCGCATCGTGTCCGGCACTCGCGTGAACATGCGCGACGGCCCCGGCACGATCTATCCGATCATCGGCAAAGCGCGGATGGGTCAGCAGGTCGAAGTTCTGAGCGAGTCCGGAACCGGTTGGCTGCGCCTGCGCGTGTTGCCCGAGCAACAGGTTGGCTGGATTTCCTCCTCGTTGATCCGAAAAAGCACAAATTGACGTGATGCCGTCATTGCCGGAGGCCGATCCTCGCAATAGTTTTTGCCGAGGACGACTTTGGGGCAGACATGCAGAAATCCATCCTCATCACCGGATGCTCATCCGGCATTGGTCTGGACGCGGCACACGGAATGCGTGCGCGCGGCTGGCGTGTGTTTGCCGCCTGCAGACATCAGCGCGATTGCGACAGGCTGAGGGCTCAAGGCTTTGACAGCCCAAGAATCGACTATACCGATGCCGAAACGATCACTTCGGGATTGGACAATGTTCTCGAAGCAACGGGCGGCACGTTGGACGCGCTGTTCAACAACGGTGCCCATGGGCTGCCCGGCGCGATCGAAGACGTGCCCACCGACGGGTTGCGCCATATCTTCGAGACCAATGTTTTTGGCTGGCACGAACTGACCCGCCAGGTGATACCCGTCATGCGTGCACAGGGCCACGGCCGCATCGTGCAGAACTCGTCGGTACTGGGTTTGGTTGCCTTTCCTTGGCGCGGCGCCTACGTCGCCACGAAATACGCTATCGAAGGCCTGACCGACACGATGAGGCTGGAGCTGCGCGGCACCGGCATCAAAGTGGTGCTGATTGAACCCGGTCCCATCACCTCTAAACTGCGCGAGAAGGCCATACCGATTTTTGAACGGTTCATAGATTGGGAAAGCTCGGCCCTGCGCGACAAGTATGAGGAGTCGCTGCTCAAACGTCTGTACGAAGACTCGGGCCCCGACCGGTTCGAGCTGCCGGCGTCTGCGGTAACCGACAAACTTGCCCGCGCGCTCGAGGCAAAGTCGCCCAAGGCTCGATACTACGTGACCACACCGACCTATATCGCGGGTTATTTGCGCCGCATTCTGCCAACGGGTACGATTGACCGCATCCTTTCGGGTATCTGAGACGAAATTACCCGTTCGCTTTCGCGGGCCGCCCCGCTAGATGGAGCGGCAAGGATACAACAAATGCGGACGGTGAGTTCATGGACCTTCTAATGGGCGTACTTCTTTTGGCCATGGCGGCGGTCGTCGTTGTTCTGGCCATCGGCATATCCAATTTCGGCAAGGGCGGCATGGCGGCTGCCAAGAAAAGCAACAAGATGATGCGGCTGCGCATCCTGTTTCAGTTCATTGCCGTGGTGCTGATCGTGCTCTACGTCTATCTGCGTGGACAGGGAGTGCAGTAGATGGTCGTTCTGAACAAGATTTATACCCGCACCGGCGACGACGGCAAAACCGCGTTGGGCAATGGCGAACGGGTTGCGAAGTACTCGGGCCGCGTGGCGGCCTATGGCACGGTGGACGAACTGAACGCCTTTGTCGGCGTGGCTCGCACCGAGGCCGAGGGCGAGGTCGATGCGGCGCTCGCACGCATCCAGAACGATCTGTTCGACCTGGGCGCTGACCTGTGCCGCCCCGACATGGAAAAAGATGCCGAGGCTGATTACCCGCCCTTGCGGATCGCCCCGGCCCAGATCGACCGGTTGGAGTCGGAAATCGACGCGATGAATGCCGACCTTGAGCCACTACGCAGCTTCATCTTGCCGGGCGGATCAAAGCTGGCGGCGCATCTGCATGTCTGCCGCACGGTCTCGCGGCGCGCCGAGCGCCTGGCCGTCGAATTAACCAACATGGAACCGGTGAACGAGGCCGCGGTGAAATACCTCAACCGCCTCAGCGACTGGTTTTTCGTGGCAGCCCGTTGCGCCAACAATGGCGGCCGCGATGACGTCTTGTGGGTTCCGGGCGCGAACCGCTGAAAGCGGCACAACGTCCAGTGGACGTTGTGGCGACCGGAAGGGCGAAGCCCCGGCCCGAATGGCCGGCGCGAACCGCTGAAACCCGAGCTTCTTGAACGCGTTTTCGCACCATCCGGCGCGGCAAAACCGCCCATCGGCCGGGTAACAATCTTTCGTTCCTTCACGTCAAAAAGCGTGAAACGCGACGTCCCCACGACATGACGTGACGATTTTGCCCTGTCCCGACGCCCCGCAAGGCGCTATCTAGGCCGACGAGAGCATTGGTGGAGTCGCATTGCGGCTTGCCGTTTTTGTAAGGAGCGTACGCAAAAATGAAGGTACTTGTGCCTGTCAAGCGCGTGATCGACTACAACGTGAAAGTTCGTGTCAAAGCGGACGGCAGCGGTGTTGATCTCGCCAATGTCAAAATGTCGATGAACCCGTTCGACGAGATTGCCGTCGAAGAGGCGATCCGCCTGAAAGAAGCCGGCAAAGCCGACGAGGTCGTGGCCGTTTCGATCGGCGTCAAGCAGGCGCAGGAAACGCTGCGCACCGCGCTGGCCATGGGTGCTGACCGCGCCATTCTAGTGGTCGCGGCTGATGACGTCCACCAGGACATCGAACCGCTGGCCGTCGCTAAGATCCTGGCCAAGGTGGTCGAGGAAGAGCAGCCTGGACTGGTTCTGTGCGGCAAGCAGGCGATCGACAACGACATGAACGCCACTGGCCAGATGCTGTCGGCTCTGCTGGGCTGGAGCCAGGGCACCTTCGCGTCCGAGCTGGACATCGAAGGCGACACTGCCAAGGTCACGCGTGAAGTTGACGGCGGCCTGCAGACCATCAGCGTCAAGATGCCGGCCATCATCACCGTCGACCTGCGCCTGAACGAGCCGCGCTATGCGTCGCTGCCGAACATCATGAAGGCCAAGAAAAAGCCGCTGGATGAAAAAACCGCCGCCGATTACGGCGTCGACGTCACGCCGCGCCTCGAAGTCGTCAAGACCGAAGAGCCGCCGGCACGCGCCGCTGGCATCATCGTGGGCTCGGTCGACGAGCTGGTCGGGAAACTCAAAGAAGCGGGGGCTGTGTAATGGCTGTACTTCTGCTTGCCGAAGTCAACAATGGCGAACTGGCGATCGACGCAACCGCCAAGGCGGTCACCGCTGCCAAGCAGCTGGGTGACGTGACCGTTCTGGCCGCGGGCGGCTCGGCCGCCGCTGCCGGCGAAGCCGCCGCCAAGATCGACGGCGTGTCCAAGGTTCTGGTCGCTGAAGACCCGTCGCTGGGTCACCGTCTGGCCGAATCGACCGCCGCGCTGATCGTCAGCCTGGCCGACGGCTATGAGCATATCGTGGCGCCCGCCACCACCGACGCCAAGAACGTCATGCCGCGCGTGGCCGCGCTGCTGGACGTTATGGTGATCTCGGACGCTTCGGGCGTGGTGGACGGCTCGACCTTCGAGCGCCCGATCTACGCGGGCAACGCGATCCAGACCGTCAAGTCGAACGATCCCAAGAAGGTCATCACCTTCCGTACGGCCAGCTTTGATGCGGCCGGCGAAGGCGGATCGGCCCCGGTCGAGACCGTATCGGTCGGTGAAAACCCCGGCCTGTCGGAATGGGTCGAGGACAAGGTCGCCGAAAGCGACCGTCCAGAACTGACCTCGGCCGGCGTCGTTGTCTCGGGCGGCCGTGGTGTTGGCTCTGAAGAAGACTTCAAACTGATCGAAGCCCTGGCCGACAAGCTGGGTGCCGCGGTTGGTGCGTCGCGTGCGGCAGTCGACTCGGGCTATGCCCCGAACGACTGGCAGGTGGGTCAGACCGGCAAGGTCGTTGCACCCGATCTGTACATCGCGGTTGGCATTTCGGGTGCGATCCAGCACCTGGCCGGCATGAAGGATTCGAAGATCATCGTCGCGATCAACAAAGACGAGGAAGCTCCGATCTTCCAGGTCGCGGACTATGGCCTGGTCGCGGACCTGTTCCAGGCCGTGCCGGAGCTTACCGAAAAGCTGGGCTGACGGTCCTTCTTTTCGAGAACTCAAGGCCCGCCAAATTGGCGGGCCTTTTTCATTCGAGGTCTCGGATCGCAGGCAGCAAACGTTCGGCAATGGCCCGGTGCGTGGCTGGCCCGATCATATATTCCGCCATCGGTTGCTGCATCGTGCCGAACAGCATGTCCTCAAGATCATCCGAAGCACCTGAAGGGCGCACCGTCATCTTCACGGTTGGCACCCCTCCATCCGACACCCCATCAATCATGGCCTGTGTAATTGGTACCGGATCAGATACCCCGCGCGCATCCAGCCCGACTGCCGGGCTGTGATCCCAGTCCAGCCACAGCAGCAGAACCCGGCTGGTGACGTTGTCCAACAGGGTGCGAAGCGCCACTGCCCAAGCCCGCCGCAACTCGGCGGCCACCATTTCGAACCGTGCATCCGAAAAGGCCGACAACCTGGACATAAGGTGCCGCACAAAATGAACGTCGGCGAAGTCAACTTCGGGGTACAAGGCGGAAAGGTCCGAGGTCGCCTCGAGCACCCGATCATTGCGTCGGAGATGAACACGGTAGAACCGGTTGGACTGGTTCAGCGCCGATGGCAGTTGCAGAACGCAAACCTCGGCGCCATTCATCAGGCTCAGAATTTCCGGATCCCGCGCCAACCCCTCGGCACCCGTGAACAGACTGCCCAGATTCAGACACTGCATTTCCAGCCGCTGCTCCAACGCGGCGGGAAACGGAGAATCGACGAACCGACCGAATGTCTCGGTGCCGCCGACGCAGGCCACATATGGTACCTGCAACGCTCGCTTTGGCCCGCGAAACCACAATTTTGACGCCCCGTACCGGCAGACGGATTCCTCGACACCAGTCGCGCCCGACTCATGATAACTCATGTCAGCCACCCATTTTCTTCACCCAATCGCCATTCTGCGGCCTTAGGTGTTTAGAAAACTCTAATGTGCGCATTTGAAGCGAATTGGACCGGTCCCAACCCCTTGCCGCGCAACCCGGACTGCCGATAATGTCCCCCCTGAACCTTGATGCGGAAGGCAGTTCAATATGGACGTGAAATCAGTCGGAGTAATCGGCGCGGGCCAGATGGGCAACGGAATCGCCCATGTGATGGCGTTGGCAGAGTATAACGTTCTGCTGAACGACATCAGCCAGGATGCGCTGGATGCTGCCATTGAAACGATCAAGGGCAACCTGGCTCGTCAGGTGTCACGCGGCAAGATCGGTGACGACGAGATGCAGGCCGCACTGCAGCGGATCAAGACCACGCTGAACCTTCCGGAGATCGGCCAGACGGACCTCGTGATCGAAGCCGCGACCGAGCGTGAGGCCATCAAGCATGCGATTTTCGAGGATCTGCAGCCGCATTTGCAGGCTCACACGATCCTGACGTCGAACACCTCGTCCATTTCGATCACAAGGCTTGCCAGCCGGACGGATCGGCCGGAGCGGTTCATGGGGTTCCACTTCATGAACCCGGTTCCTGTCATGCAATTGGTCGAGTTGATTCGCGGTATCGCCACCGACGAAGAAACCTTTGCTACCTGCAAGGCCGTGGTGGATCGGTTGGGCAAAACCGCCGCCAGCGCCGAGGATTTTCCGGCCTTCATCGTGAACCGCATCCTGATGCCGATGATCAACGAGGCCGTCTATACTCTGTATGAAGGGGTCGGCAGCGTTCAGTCGATCGACCAATCCATGAAGCTGGGCGCCAATCATCCCATGGGCCCGCTGGAACTGGCCGATTTCATCGGGCTGGACACCTGCCTGGCCATCATGAACGTCCTCCATGAAGGGTTGGCGGATACAAAGTACCGCCCCTGCCCGTTGCTGACGAAATATGTCGAGGCCGGCTGGCTGGGCCGCAAGACCGATCGCGGGTTTTATGACTACCGTGGCGAGGTTCCGGTCCCGACGCGCTAAGCCGTCAAGGGACCGACCCGCTCGCCCGCGATATTTTCGCGCCAATGAACGGTGGATCAGGCTTGTGGTGACTGCCCCAAGGCCAGCGTGTGTTTTCTGAGCCAGGCCATGAATCCGCGCGGGTCGCGTTCGAGCAGTTTCATGTCCTCGTCCGAAATCGGCTCTCCGATTACCGGGCCGATCGGTTTGTTGCAGGACCGGACGATCTCATGCAGCAGAAGTCCCTGACGCAGAATTGCCGATAGTTTGTTGGCAATCTGGTACCAGCGCGAGTTGCTGCCGGGGAAGTAGATGGGCAGGACCTTAGCACCGGATCGCCGGATCATCTTAGCTGTGAACACGTTCCATTCGCGTTCCTGAGCGGGGCCGAACCAGGTGTCGGAAGACATCACCACCCCGGATGGGAACAGCGCGACGACACCACCGTTCTTGAGGTGCTCCATCGCTTTGCCCCGCATCTCGAGCATCTTGCTTTGGGCTTCGGGGTCATGTGGAAACGGGACCGGGATCATGAACGAGGTCGCGGCCTCATCCAGCCCGGTCAGAACCGAGCGGGTCAGGATACGGTAGTCCTGGCGCACCCGTCCGATCAACTCGGCCAGGATCATGCCGTCCACCATCCCATGCGGGTGATTGGCTACCACCACAACGGGCCCCTCTTTCGGAATGCGCGCAATCTGGTGTTCGGGCGTGGTCAGGTCGATTCCCATGATACCAAGGGCACCACCCCAGAATTTCTGGCCGCGATACTTTTCATTCTGCTTTTCGAACTTGTTGACCATGCGCAGAATGGTCAGCTTGCCTGTGCACCATTCGATCGCCTTGATGGCCGTCGAGGTCCAGGCGTCGTCAAACGAATTTGCGTAGGTCAGCGTGCGGCGGTCGTAGATTTCGCCCGCTTCCGCGGTCTCGGCCACCACCGTGTTGGTCTTGGTATCGTGCGTGGTTTCCGCCAATTCCTGGTCTTCCCGTTCTTGTTTCGTAGCAGTGCCCTGCGTCAGAAACCTTCGCCGAACTTGTCGTTCACCAATGCTTCCAGCGCGACTGCCAGCGCCTCAGCATCCGGCCCGGACGTTTCGACGTCAATAGTCGTTCCACGCGAAGCCGCCAACATCAAAAGGCCCATAATGCTGTCACCCGACGCGGACATTCCGTCTTTGGACACTTCGGCGCGGGCGTCAAACCCTTCGACCACCTCGACCAGTTTGGCTGAAGCGCGCGCGTGCAAACCCTTTTCGTTGATTATTTTCAAGCTTTTGGTGGCCATATTCAATCGATCCGATGTCAGTCCAATGTCACATTTTGCGCATTGATGTACTTTCGTCCAGCCTCCATGGCCCTACGGACGGCGTCCCCGACCGGAAGTTGGCGGCTTTTGGCCAGTTTGATCAGCATCGGAAGGTTGGCGCCGTAAAGAATTCTGCGGTCCTGCGGCGCACAGGCGCGTAGACTGAGATTCGAGGGGCTGCCCCCGAACAGATCGGTCACGACAACAACTCCGTCGCCGACATCCACAGCATCCGCGGCCCGGCAGATTTCGGCCTGCTTTTCCTCGCGATCATGATCGGCGTCGATCGACACTGCCACAAGGCCGGGTTGCTTGCCCACGACGTGCTGCATGGCCGCCAGGTATTCCTGGGCCAATCCGCCATGCGCCACGATTACAATTCCGATCAATCCGGCCTCACATTCAACGATCGACGTTCCATCTCGCGGTGTCTAATTGCCACCGGCTGCCCCTGCTCTGCAAGGGCTTTTGCGACCGCTTCGGCCATCGCGACCGAGCGGTGTTGACCCCCGGTACAGCCAAAAGCGACCGACAGGTGCGTTTTGCCCTCGGCCTTGAAGGCGGGCAGCAGAGACAGCAACAGTTCCACCACCCGTTCGAAGAAGGCGGCATAGTTTGTGTCAGCCTGAACATAGGACGCAACGTCCGGATTGCGACCATCAGCCTCGCGCAGTTCCGGACGCCAATAGGGATTGGCCAGAAATCGGCAATCGAACACCATGTCCAGACCCAGCGGCAGCCCCCGTTTGTAGGAGAAGGACTCGATTGAAACGGCCAGATGCCGGCCCCCTTCCGGCGCGAACCAGCGTTCGACCTCGGATCGCAGCTGGTGCACGTTGAGCACGCTGGTATCGATCAGAGTGTCGGCGATCTCGCGGATCGGCTCCAACAATTCCTTCTCCTGACGGATACCGGTTTCGGGGCTGGCATCGGTTGCGACCGGATGACGGCGCCGGGTTTCCGAAAATCGGCGCAACAGCACTTCGTCGCTGCAATCCAGATAAAGCGTGGATAGGTCCACCTGGCTCATCCGACCCAGTTTGGCGACCAATTCGATAAAACCGATGGTCGAGAAATCACGATTGCGGGCATCGATCCCCAACGCCATCGGCCGGGAAGGATCCGCGCCCTCCATCAAGCGCAGCAACATGCCCATCGGCAAGTTATCGATGGCCTCATAGCCCAGATCCTCGAGCACATGAATCGCCGTCGACCGGCCCGCGCCCGACGGACCTGTCACCAGAACGATGCGCGTTTGTGCTGTCATGTGCTTGGCCATTGCGGATCGACGCGCCCCATTTTCATCAGTTGAACAAGTGCTGACGCCAAGTTGGGGACGCCTGCGGCTCGAAGCAAGGGAACAGGATGTCCCAGGACAAGAACCTGTCGCGGCTCCGGCAGTCGCTGGGCTTCCACCTGATCCAGATCCACGATCCATTCCAACGGAACGGGGCCGCAGGCCGTGGCGCGCAGCAGGCCGACGCCGCGGGCTTCGACCAATCCACGGATCTGAGGGACCGCATCCGCCATCACCCGGTCGCCCGACAGGGTTAAATTCACACGATCATCGGCGACCAGGTCCGCGCCGAAACCCATCATCTGCAATGCAAGTGCCGATTTTCCGGCCCCGGACGGCCCCGAAATCAGGGCGCCGCGGCCAGCAACGGCTACGCATGTGGCGTGCACGCAGACCGGATCATCGCTGGGCATCTCGGGAAGGCGCAAAGCGCACATCGCCTAGAGGGGAAGACCCACGACAAACCGCGCACCTTGCGGGTCCGACGTGATGTCCGCCTCGGTCGGACGGATGTTCTCGGCCCAGATGACGCCGCCGTGGGCCTCGACAATCTGTTTCGAGATCGCCAGTCCAAGGCCCGAGTTGTTGCCGAAATGCTCGGCCGGGCGCTGCGAGTAGAAGCGCTTGAAAACCTTGGTCAGAGCCTGGTCCGGAATACCGGGGCCGGTGTCTTCGACAACAACCAGAACCCGGTTTTCGCGTTGGCGCACCCAAACGCGGATCGCGTCGCTTTCCTCGCAGAAGGAGATGGCATTTGTGATCAGGTTAACGAATACCTGCGCCAGACGGGCCTCGAGCCCGTTTATGACGATGGGCTTGGACGGCAAATCCGTAATGTAGTCGATCCCCTTCGACCGGGCATCTTCGCCCAGGTACTGACCGATATTGCCTATCAGCTTCAGAAGATCGAAGGGCTGCTCCTGCTCTTTGACCAGTTCAGCATCCAGGCGGGACGCGTTCGAGATGTCGCTGACAAGGCGGTCCAACCGGCGGACATCGTGCTCGATGACGCCCAACAGTTTCTCACGTTGATCGTCGCGCTTGACCATTCGCAGCGTACCGACGGCCGATTGCAGGCTGGCCAAGGGGTTCTTGATCTCATGGGCGACATCAGCCGCGAACTGTTCGTTGGCGTCTATCCGGTTGTAGAGCGCCGTCACCATTCCCCGCAGCGCGCGGCTAAGCCGACCAATCTCGTCCGGGCGGGCGCTCAGGTCGGGGATGCGGATACGACCGGGATTAACCCCAGTGCCGCGGTCTTTGCCCATTTCGGCCGCAGCGGCCAGATCCGCCAACGGGTTCGCGATGGTCGAGGCCAACACAAGGCTGAGACCCACCGAGACCAGCAGGGCAACGACAAACATCTGCAGAATGCGCTCCTGCTCTTTCCGAGCCAGCGCGTCGATTTCTCCGGCGGGGCCGGCCATTGCGACAGCCCCCACAGGGGCGCCATCCAGAACGATCGGCGACGCCGCCACAATCACGGTGTCTCCGGCCGCGTCAGACACGGCGTGAACCTGCATGTGGCCGTCCAGCGCGTTTGGTATGATGTCCTGAACCCGCTGTGCCAGCGTCGGCGCCTCGGTTTCAGATCCGGTGGTGAAAACCGAATACAGACCATTCCAGACGGCGGTCAGGGCATCAGAGATCAATGTGCTGCCAGTCGGAACATCCGCTTCGGCCTGAATCAGGCCCGGCAATTCCGCCACGGTCGAGGAACCGCGAGTCCAGCCGATCAACGTGCCGGTGCTGTCATAGACGAAGACTTCGCCGCCCTCGGGGATGCTCAGCCCTGCAAGGGTCGCCTTGACGTTAAGGTCAGAAGCGTCCCGCGATCCGGCGACCTGGCGCAGCTGGGCCTCGAAGACGTTGCTGACCAGTTGCGCGTCTCCGATCAGGTCCCGCGCCGTTTGCTGGACCCTCTCTTTTCGGGTGTCGTCCAGGTACAATAGCCCCGCGACCAGGATCACCAAAGCAATCAGGTTGAACGTGATGATCTTGCGCGCCAGCGGCGAGTTGCGCAGCGTGAACAGAGTACGCCGCGATCGCCGCGCGCGCAGCTCGGCCGACTCGGGGTCTTGCGGGATGACCCAATCATCGCCCAGAACGACGTCACCGTCGCGCAACTCGCTGGATTGCTCGGTGTCACGCACGAAACAAATTCACCTTTGCAGAAAGCCGGCCCGGCTTATTCCTCGTTGTAACGGTACCCGATACCGTACAGCGTTTCGATAGCCGAAAACTCGGGATCAGCCGCACGCATCTTCTTGCGCAGACGCTTGATGTGGCTGTCGATGGTCCGGTCGTCGACATAGACCTGATCGTCATATGCGACATCCATCAGCTGATCGCGGCTTTTGACGAAGCCGGGGCGTTGCGCCAAGGCCTGCAGCAGCAGGAATTCCGTGACCGTCAGCGAAACATCGGTCCCCTTCCAGCTGACCGCGTGACGCAGGGGGTCCATGCGCAGATCGCCGCGCTCCATCACCTTTGCGTCCCCGGTGGTTGCAGCCGACGCATCCCCGTCGGTCGCTTCCTGACGGCGCAGCAGTGCACGGATGCGCTCGACCAGAAGGCGTTGAGAGAATGGCTTTTTCACGTAGTCATCCGCGCCCATCCGCAGGCCCAGAACCTCGTCGATCTCATCGTCTTTGGACGTGAGGAAAATCACCGGCATCTGGGTTTTCTGCCGCAGCCGCTGCAGCAAATCCATGCCGTCCATGCGGGGCATCTTGATGTCCAGAACCGCCATGTCCGGCAGTTTCTTGTTGAACGCATCAAGGGCTGCCTGCCCGTCATTGTAGGTTTCGACCTCGAACCCTTCGGCCTCGAGCGTCATGGATACGGACGTCAGAATGTTCCGATCGTCATCCACCAGTGCAATCTTAGACATAGGGCTGCCCCTTTACCTGCTCACTCACGATGTATTTTTGCTTTTTGTAGGGCATTCTTGGCTTTTTTAAGGCCGCGAATCAATCCGGATGTACGAATCGCGCCACATTGTTCACGATCCTGCGACAAAAAGGTCGTCCTGCGCTTCCGAAAGTGCCCGGGTTTTCCGACCGGAAAATCTTGGTTGCGCTAAACCCGGCCTTGGTTGCGCTAACTGTGCCAAACCGTCCTGTTCATGCCCTAAACGGCCGTGATATGAGGCCCTTATCCGCCGGACTAACCGGCACTACGCCTCATGAGCGCAGACGGCCCCAACCGCCGCAGCGCCGCCACAGGAGAAGACACGAATGACATTTGGACGGGTAAACCCGCAGTTCCGCCTCGAAGATCAAGGCATCGAGGGGCTGGGCAATGTCTATTACAACTTGATGGAGCCGGCGCTGATTCAGAAGGCGCTCAAGCGGAATGAAGGCACGCTGGGCAATGGCGGAGCGTTTCTGGTGTCCACCGGCAAGTTCACGGGCCGGTCACCCAAGGACAAGCACGTCGTCCGGACCGAAAGCGTGGCGGACAGCATCTGGTGGGAAAACAACGCGGAAATGAGCCCCGCTGGCTTTGACGCGCTGTACGCCGACATGCTGGCCCATATGAAAGGCAAGGACTACTTCGTTCAGGATCTGGTTGGCGGCGCTGATCCTGCCTATGCGATCAATGTGCGCATGGTTACGGAACTGGCCTGGCACAACCTGTTCATCCGGCACCTGCTGCGTCGCCCGGACCGCGAGGACCTGGACGAATTCATCGCAGATTACACCATCATCAACTGCCCCAGCTTCCAGGCGGACCCGAAAAAGCACGATTGCCGCAGCGAAACGGTGATCGCGCTGAACTTTGACCGCAAACTGATTCTCATCGGCGGCACCGAATACGCGGGCGAGAACAAGAAGTCCGTGTTTACGCTTCTGAACTACCTGCTGCCCGAAAAAGGCGTGATGCCGATGCACTGTTCGGCCAACCATGCTGTGGGCAACCCCGTCGACACCGCCGTTTTCTTCGGCCTGTCCGGCACCGGCAAGACCACGCTTTCGGCTGATCCGGCACGTGTTCTGATCGGCGACGACGAGCACGGCTGGTCGGATCGCGGGACCTTCAACTTCGAAGGCGGATGCTATGCCAAGACAATCAATCTGAGCGCCGAAGCGGAACCCGAGATCTACGCGACCACGTCGAAGTTCGGCACGGTGATCGAGAACATGGTCTTCGATCCCGAAACCCTGAAACTGGATTTCAACGATGACAGCCTGACCGCGAACATGCGGTGCGCCTACCCGCTGGAATACATTTCGAACGCCTCCAAGACGGCTCTGGGCGGGCACCCGAAAAACATCATCATGCTGACCTGTGATGCCTTTGGCGTCCTGCCGCCGATCGCACGGCTGACCCCGGCGCAGGCGATGTACCATTTCCTGTCGGGCTTCACCTCGAAGGTTGCCGGAACCGAACGCGGCGTGACCGAGCCGCAGCCCACCTTCTCGACCTGCTTCGGCGCCCCGTTCATGCCGCGCCGCCCCGAGGAATACGGCAAGCTGCTGCGCGACAAGATCGCCCAGCACGGCGCAACCTGCTGGCTGGTCAATACCGGCTGGACCGGCGGCGCATACGGCGTTGGCAGCCGGATGCCGATCAAAGCCACGCGTGCCCTGCTGACGGCCGCATTGGACGGGTCGCTGGCCGATGCCGAGTATCGCAAGGACGCCAATTTCGGCTTCGACGTTCCGGTGACGGTCCCTGGTGTGCCCGAAGTTCTGCTGGATCCGCGCCGCACATGGGACGATCAGGCCGCATTCGACCGGCAAGCCGAAAAGCTGGTGCAGATGTTCGCCGAGAACTTTGAACAGTATTTGCCGTTCATCGACGAAGACATCAAAGCCGTCGCAATCGGCTGAACCGACATGCAGGGGCGCGGTTGCGGGCCCCTGCGCGCACAATAACGGGTCCTTGCAGTTATTTGTTCTTCCTGCAGTTGCAATGTGACATTGGCATGAACAAATTCGTTGCCCGCCTAAAAATCATGCAGTAAGTCAAGGACCCATTACAAGGAAATAGCCCGGCGCAAATTGCACCGGGCCAAGACTGAAAAAACCTTTGGGCAGCTCGCGCGCGGACACTCACACTCGCAAGATGAGCAGCCTAATCAAGGCGGTAGTGTATTATCAAGGGGATGAGTGTCAACATGAGATATGCCGCGTGATAGGCGACTATCATGGGTCATTTGACCAAGCGGATATCAATTCGTGGCACTGGTAAAATCAGGAATGGAAATGACCGAGATCTCGAAACTGGCGGAACTGCGCAAGTTGATGCAGAGCATGGAACGCACGTTGGGGCTCGAAGAGCTTTCTCCGGTAGAGCGTGACATTTATTACGCGGCCGAAGAGCTGTCGAAAGACACGCGCGAAGTCCGGACCTATGGCCTGATCGAGCACACTTTGGTGCAAAGCGTTTCGCGCCCGACCTTCTTCCGCGCCCTCAAGTCGCTGGTTCAGAAGGGCTACTTGTCTCAAAGCGGAAACGCCAATCGGGGACGGTATGTCGTCAACGCCCCGCGTTGACCGCTGAGCAGACCTAAAAGAAGCATTGCATTATGCGATCGTGGGCCTCTGACACGTTTTTTGCTTCGTTGGCCTATATCGGCGCCTCGTTTCTGACCTTTTGGGTTCTGATGCCCATGCAGAACGTGTTCTTTCCAGAGTACCCAAGCCGCGCCAGCCTGTTATTTCTTCCGCACGGCGTGCGGGTCCTTGCGGCGTGGCTCTTGGGGTGGCGTGCGATACTTGCCATGCTGCCCGGTGTCTTTCTGGTTTTCGCGACACTCGGTGGCTCGGACGTTTTTCTGACCAGCCGCCTGCTGGCCATCTTGATTGCGGTCACGACGGCGCCGGCCGTATTCTATTTGTTGAAATGGCTAGGATGGGATCTGTTTCCCGCCGCTGATCGGGCGCCCTGCTGGGCCTGCATCATGGGGGTCGGAGTCATCACGTCAATCCTGGTGTCCGGCCTGACCAACCTGGCTTTTGGCAGCGCGACGGCCGAGTATTTTGCCTTTTTGATCGGCGATCTTTCGGGACTGCTGTTCCTGATGTTCGGACTGTTTTTTGCCTTCCTCTATTTTGAACGTAAGGGTTGAGCGTTCAACCGAACACCCCCCTGCGCAGCAAGTTCGCACCTGCGATCATCAGAACCAACAAAGTCGCCTTGCGGAACGTGGCCTGATCAATCCGATCATGCATCTGCAATCCCAGCCACATGCCGGCCAAAGCCGGAAGGGTCAGCGCAGCCGAGAACGGCACGGTTTCAGCCCGCAACACGCCTGATCCAATATGCGCCACGACCAGAGCCAAGGCTCCCAAGCCATAGATTACGCCCTGAATGCGCAATTGTTCGGATTTGGGGGTATTCAGCGCAGTCAGATAGGCAACGGTCGGAGGTCCCCAAACGCCTGATATGCCGCCAATGAACCCGGTAACCGCACCGACTGCGGCCTCGATCTTCGGCGATTGTTCAGACAGGCTCAGTTTCACGCCCAGCAGTTGGATCGTGGCAAAGAACGTGACGGGAATTCCGATCATCAGAAGGAAAGCCTGCGATGGAACCAGGCTGATCAGCTGAGCGCTCGCCAACAAAAAAACCAGCCCGACGGAAAGAAAGACCCGGAACTGCCGGATCGAAGACATCGCTGCCGCGCGTCCTTCTCTCAAGGCCTGGATCCCGTTCGTCACAACCGTTGGCAGGATCAGCCCGGCCAGCGCAAGCTGAGGCGGCAGCATCATGCTGAGCCCCGAAATCAGGACCATCGGCATGGCGAAACCGACCATGCCTTTCACCGCTCCGGCCAGAAAGGCGACCGCGAACGCAAGGTAGAGTTCGGGCAGGGACATCAAAGAAAACAGATCCATTGCCCCTACATACCACCGCAGATTTTCTCTGCACCGCAAAATTCGTTACGTAATTTTTGGACCTTTTCGACGCATTTTGTGAATTTTTGTTGCGCTGCAGTTGCAGCATGATATGACCAGATAACCCAGCAAAGGACGTGATTCATGGCCCATGACGGACAAGATATGACGAACATGACTTCTCAGCCGGTTCTGCCTGATCTTCTGACCCTGACGGGGGCCGCGCTGCCGGCGGTTCAGTCCGTCTTTGACCGGGCGCGCGATGCCGTGCGCGCGATGGTCTCGGCCGAGGGTCGCGTCTCGGGCGCTTTGGTCGAGGCGAACCAGACCGCCGCGCATGGGCTGGCCTGGTTGGCGACCTACAACCAGTCGCTGCAGCAGATGCAGAAATGGGCCGAGGCGCTGGACGCCCAGGGCAAGTTCGGCGAGATGGAGCAGTTGCTGCACCAGATCGCCTTTGGCGAATATCTGCACCAGGTCGCCGGCGGCATCCCGATGAACCAGGGCGAGGTCGTGCGCCTGCAGGATCTGGGGCTGGGCTGGGATGCGCTGTCGGGCTTCCAATGCGCCGAGGTACAGACTCTGATGGCACAGGCCAACAGCCAGGCCGCGCGCAGCCGTCTGGTTCAGCTGATGCAAGACCAATCCGGGGCCACCATGTTCGGCGCCTCGGGCCTGGATGAAGAGCTTGAGATGATCCGCGAGCAGTTCCGCCGCTATGCGCTGGATCGTGTCGAGCCAAACGCCCATGAATGGCACCTCAAGGACGAGCTGATCCCGATGGAAATCATCGAGGAACTGGCCGAGATGGGCGTATTCGGCCTGACCATCCCCGAGGAATACGGCGGGTTCGGCCTGTCCAAGGCGTCGATGTGCGTGGTCTCCGAAGAACTGTCGCGCGGGTATATCGGCGTCGGCAGCCTTGGCACCCGGTCCGAGATCGCGGCCGAGTTGATCATCGCGGGCGGCACCGACGACCAAAAGGCCCAATGGCTGCCCAAGATCGCCAGCGCCGAGATCCTGCCGACGGCCGTGTTCACCGAACCCAACACCGGCTCGGACCTCGGCAGCTTGCGCACCCGCGCGGTCAAGGACGAAAACGGTGACTACAAGATCACCGGCAACAAGACCTGGATCACCCATGCCGCGCGCACCCATGTGATGACGCTGCTGGCGCGCACCGATCCCGAAACCACCGATCACCGGGGCTTGTCGATGTTCTTGGCTGAAAAAACGCCCGGCACCGACGACGACCCCTTCCCGACCCCCGGCATGACCGGCGGCGAGATCGAGGTGCTGGGCTATCGCGGCATGAAGGAATACGAGCTGGCCTTCGACGGCTTCCACGTCAAGGGCGAGAACCTGCTGGGCGGCGAGGAAGGCAAGGGCTTCAAGCAGCTCATGGAAACCTTCGAATCCGCGCGTATCCAGACCGCCGCCCGCGCCATCGGCGTGGCCCAAAGCGCGCTGGACATCGCCATGCAATACGCGCAGGAGCGCAAGCAGTTCGGCAAGGCCCTGATCAACTTCCCGCGCGTGTCCGGCAAGCTGGCCATGATGGCGGTCGAAATCATGATCGCCCGTCAGCTGACCTATTTCAGCGCCTGGGAAAAGGACAACGGCCACCGCTGCGATCTCGAGGCCGGGATGGCCAAGCTGCTGGGCGCGCGCGTCGCCTGGGCGGCGGCCGACAACGGGTTGCAGATTCACGGCGGCAACGGCTTTGCCCTCGAATACAAGATCAGCCGGGTGCTGTGCGACGCCCGCATCCTGAACATCTTTGAAGGTGCTGCCGAGATTCAGGCGCAAGTCATCGCGCGGCGTCTGCTGGCCTAAGCGCCCGGCCGTCGCGGTTTCCCCAACTTGACCCGGCCCAGCGCCGGGTCTTTTCTTTTGTACAAATCAAACAGGTTCTCGGGCCCCGATCTTCCGGATTGTACATCCCTGATCTGGACCGTACGCTCCGGCGGAGAACAAAATATGCCTTGGGTTCAGGCACCGGTTTCGGCTAAGTAGCCTGCGAACCGCATCATGCTGCGCCGCCGCAATGCAGATGCCCGAACAAGCCTTGCGGAGAAACCATGGCGCGCTTTCTGATCCTTGTTCTTGGCCTGTTGATCGCGGGATGCAGCACGCCGTCCGGCACGACCTCGGGCGATGTTGCCGGTCTGACCCGCGCCATTCAGAACCTCGGCCCCGATGTCGATCCGCAGGAAGCCGCCCGCGCGGCGCAGATCGCCCATGACTATGCGCTGCAGCTGAGGGCCGAGTACCGGGTCACCGATCCGGCGATCATCCACAACGCCAAGGTCATCAACGGTTTTCGCGAACGCGGGCTGTGCAATGATTGGGCCGAGGACATCCTGAAGCGGCTGCGGCAAGAGAACTTCCGCACGCTGGACCTGCACTGGATCACTTCGCCGCCGACCCCGTTCCGCATCATCCACCACTCCGCCGCGATCAGTGCCAAGGGTGACGGGCCCTATGACGCGATCGTGCTGGACGGCTGGCGCAACGGGGGTGATCTGTTCTGGGCGCCGGTGCGCGAGGACACGCGCTACAACTGGCGCCCTCGGATGGAGGTGCGCGCCGAACTGCTGGCGCAATGACGCCAAAGTCGCGATAGAAAGCCCTCATGCTGCGTCTGAGCCTGATCCTGCCCGCCCTTGCCCTGTTGCAATGTGACCGCGACGAAAGCGTTGCCGCCTATGGCGCGGCCGACCGCACCTGGGTGCTGCAGGAAGTAAACGGCCAGCCCTATGAGGCCAGCGCCCTGCTGCGCTTTCCCGAAGACGGCAAGATTGCAGGCAACGCGCCCTGCAACAGCTACTCGGGCACATTGAACGCGCCCTATCCGTGGTTCGAAATCACCGACCTGACCGCCACCCGCGCCGCCTGCGCCGGGCTTGAGGCCGAAGGATTCTATTTCGCCGCGCTGCTGGCGATGACGCAGTCCGAGGTGTCGGGCGACGTGCTGATCCTGCGCAACGAGGACGGGCACGAGATGGTGTTCAAAGCCGCCGAGTGAACTGATCGACAAAACGGGCACGAGCCTCGGGCAGCGGCGTGTGACCCAGCGATGGCGCCACGCGATACGCCAGGAAATAGCCGGTCGTGCGCAGCCCGGCGGCGATCTCGTCATCCGGGGCGGCCCCCTGCCCGCGCAGCACCGGCGGCAGAGGCAGCAGGCGGTCGGCCCAATCCCCGGCCCCTTCGGCACTGACCGCCCGGCCGGTCTTGGGCGAGACATAGGCCAGCCCCTCGGTCGTGCCGGTCACGGCGCAGCGGGTCAGGTCCAGCCCAAAACCCAGCTCTTCAAGCAGGGCCAGTTCCCAGCGCAGGTAAGCCAGCGGCCAGATCTCGTCCTGGCCCAGCAGATCCATCAGCTGTTCCGTCTGTCGATAGATGCCGGGGTGCGGTTCGCGTTCGGGCAAGCAGAAGGACAGCAGCGCCACGACCGCGTTCAGCCCCGACAGGGCCAGCCGCCCCGAAAACGCCGCCGCCGCGCGCGAGCGCAACGGCTCGACCTGGAAGGTGCCGATATGTTCCTGCAGCCGCGCCCGCCACAGCACGTCCAACTGCGCGCCAGGTTGCAGAATGGGAGCGATCTTGCGGCTGGCACCCCCGCGCACCACGCCCGCATGGCGGCCATGGGTTTCGGTGAACACCTCAATGATGGCCGCGGTTTCGCCGTGGCGGCGGGCGGTCAGAAGAATGCCATGGTCGCGCCAGTCCATGCGGGGCCCTTGGGTTGCCTTGAGGTCGCGTCGGACCGCGACGGTAGAGCGCGGCGCGGAAAGAAGCAAATTCAATCGGAAGACGCCGGCTGACGTGCCGGAATTGTGGACCTGGACCCAGGGCGGCATTACCCAGAACAGGCAGCCACGAGACCAGACATGACCGACGCGACCTTTCCCAGCATTTCTCCCGCCTTCCGCCGCGCGGACATGACGGTGCATGCAGTGGGCCTGGCGTTGATCTTGATTGCGGGCGGCTTGCTGGTAGCTAAGGCGGCAACCCATCTGCAAGCCGCGTTGGTGGCCGCCGTCGTGGTTTACGTCTTGTGTGCGCTAGCGTCGAACCTGGCGTCCTGGGCCTATCACTTTCTGCCGCTGCACGAGCGGCGCACACTGCTGCGGCGCATCGACCACGCGGCGATCTATCCCAGCATTACGGGCACCTTCACGCCATTCTTCGTACTGGCTGGAACGCCTTGGACCCTGGGCCTGCTGGTAGTGTGTTGGGCGCTGACGGCGGTGGCGGTTTGGAACAAGATCACCAACGAGACAGTGAAATCGCGCTGGTCGACGGCATCCTACCTAGGGTTGGGCGCGCTGGGGCTGTTGGCCCTGCCCGATCTGCGGGGCCTACCGGTGGCGACGTTGTGGTGCATTCTGGCCGGGTCGGGTTGCTATGTGATCGGAACCGCGTTCTACGCCCGCAAGACGCTGCCCTACCGCTATGCGATCTGGCACATCTGGGTGAACCTGGGCGGGATCGCCATGTTCGCGGGCGTCTGGCTGGCGCTGTCGCCTTTGTGGGTGCCCGGAGCATCCTGACAGACGCGGAACGGCCCGATCAGGAAATAGGAATAAGTGTTTTTCAATGCAGATCCGACTGATAGAAAGCACTCGGAACGGGGAACAAAAACGGGATCCAATGCCATGGACTGGCCGAATTACCTTCTGCGCGACATCTTCAATGACCCGGACACCCCCAACAAGATCAGGAAACGCATCCGCCGCGAATTGAAACCCACCGAGGTCGATTATCGCGGGTGCCGGATGCGTATTCATCCCGCCGACAACAACACGGAATTTCAGATCTGGCGCATGGGGCGCACCCAAGAAGAACGTGCTTTGCGGCATATTCTGAAAGACCTGCCCAAAGACCGCCCGATCGTTGCCTATGACGTTGGCGCCAATGCCGGGGCTCACACCCTTCGCCTGGCAGCCGTCGCGGCGCCTGGATCGGTGATCCACGCATTCGAACCCAACCCTGTCATGCGGGCGCGGTTGGAAGAAAACATCCGCCTGAACGCATTTGACTGTATCCGGGTCCATGATTGCGCGGTTTCGGACAATAGCGGCGAGATGGAGCTGTTCGTGCCAGCGCAGGGAAACCTGGGGTTGGCCAGACTGGGCGAACCGATGCGCGGCGCCAACGGTATATCGGTTCAGGTGCGGACGCTGACCGAGTTTCTGCCATCCGACCCGGATACGCCGATCGATCTGGTCAAGGTGGATGTCGAGGGCCAGGAAGACCGGGTGCTTGCCCCGCTGATCACCGAAGCCTCGGCCACCCAGAAACCCAAGGCGATTTTTTTCGAACTCCAGCACGAACGGTTCTGGTCGGTCGATATTGCGGGCAAACTGGAGCAAAACGGCTATGAATTGCGCGGAAAATTCGGACGTAATGCGCTGTATCGGCAGACCTGAAAGGTCCAGGTCTCAGTCCAGCCCTTCCTCGTTCAACAGATGCCGGCCTTGCCGGTCTTCGACCTCGATCACCCAGAGATCGGAGTCAAAGCTGCGCTGACGGGCGATGGCCTCGTCCACCTCGGCTTCGGGACCTGTGGCGAGCTCGATCCATTTGCGTGCGCCGCTGAGCAGGTCGAAGCTGCGCTGAAAGGCGGTGGCATTGCCGTCGAGCGTGTTGAGCTTGACCAGAACCGCGCCGGCAGTGTCGTCGCCATGGGATACGACAAAGGCGGGGATCTCGTGCAGGCGCAGCCGGGCTAGGTAGGCGTGGACCCAGAACTCGGCAGTCAGGCGGGTCATGCGTTGCCGTCTTTGAAGTCCAGCCCCATTTCCGAGTAGCGCTCGGCCTCTTCCAGCCAGTTGGGCCGGACCTTCACCTGCAGGAAAAGGTGGACCTTGCGATCAAGGAATTCCTCCAACTCGGCCCGAGCGGCCTGGCTGACGGCCTTGATTGTCTCGCCGCGCTTGCCCAGCACGATGCCCTTGTGGCCGTCGCGCATGACATAGATGACCTGGTCGATCTTGGCCGAACCATCCTTGCGCTCCTCCCAGTTCTCGGTCTCGACCGTCAGCTGATAGGGCAGTTCCTGATGCAGGCGCAGGGTCAGCTTTTCGCGCGTGATCTCGGCCGCGATCATGCGCAGCGGCAGATCGGCGATCTGGTCTTCGGGATAAAGCCAGGGGCCTTCGGGTAGATGCTGTGCCAGCCAGGCACGCAAGTCTTCGACGCCGTGGCCCTTTTCGGCCGAGATCATGAAGGTTTCGGCAAAGGGGAAGCGGTCATTCAGGTCGCGGGTCAGAGACAGCAGCGCGGGGGCCTCGACACGGTCGATCTTGTTGATCGCCAGCGCCACCTTGCGGCCCTGCGCGATCTCGGACAGGCCATCCAGGATGCGCTCGACGCCTTCGGTGATACCGCGATGCGCCTCGACCATCAGTACGATGATGTCGGCATCGGCCGCCCCGCCCCAGGCCGCCGCGACCATCGCGCGGTCAAGCCGGCGGCGGGGTTTGAACAGACCCGGCGTATCGACGAAGACCAGTTGCGCATCACCCTCCATCGCGACGCCGCGGATCCGGGCACGCGTTGTCTGCACCTTGTGCGTCACGATCGAGACCTTGGCCCCGACCATGCGGTTCAGAAGGGTGGATTTGCCTGCGTTGGGCTCTCCGATCAGGGCGATGAATCCGGCGCGTGTCGTCATTGTGTGGTGATCCTGTTTTCAAGTGCGCATCCCTATCGCAGAAAGGCACAGCGGGCCAGAGGCATTTGTCGCATTGCCGGGCCGGTACGGGAATGGCAGGACAGGCGCACAGGCCAAGCCGATCCCAGCCAGGCCGCAGACCCGCATCTTGAGGATCAGGCATGAGACGACGGGAGTTTCTTTTATCGGGCGGCGCCGCAATGGGGGCCGCAGGCTTGGGTGGACTTGCATTCGCGTCCAATAGCTCCGATCAGGAACTGGTGGTTCAAAGCGCCAGCTACATGTTTCGGGACCAGCCTACGCAAGGAATGGTCAGCCTGAGCCCCGACGCTCCTCCGCCCGTCCTTTTTGGACGTCAGGGTGAAGCGATGAGACTGACGGTCAAAAACACTCTGTCCGACTATACCTCGATGCACTGGCACGGGATGCGCATCCGCAATGATATGGATGGTGTGCCTTATCTGACCCAGATGCCCCTGGGACAGAACGAAAGCTTCACCTACGAGTTCACGCCCCCAGACGCCGGAACCTACTGGTATCACCCGCACTGCATGACGATGGAGCAGATGGCGCACGGCCTGACCGGAGTGATGGTTATCGCCGAGCCTGAAGACGTCGGGTTCGACAGCGAGCAAGTGATCAACCTGCGGGACTTTCGCCTGGACGAGACGGGGGCATTTCTGCCAGCCTACACCCAGCGGGGCGCGGCCAGAGCCGGAACTTTCGGCAATGTGCAGACCGCGAACTGGCACCAGCATCCAGTCTATGACCACGCCGCCGGCAGCCTCGTGCGGCTGCGACTGCTCAATTCGGATACGACCCGGATCTACAAGTTGCACCTGACGGACGGAAACGCGCAGGTCATCGCGTGGGACGGTCACCCGGTCACCGCCGAACTACCGATGCCGAGTGCCGACGATCCCCTGCTGTTGGGCCCCGGTCAGCGTGTGGATTTTGCCGTTGCGATGCCAGACGGCGAAGGGGCACAGGTCGATCTTGTGGCCAAACTGCTCGGTCAGCCCTTGAGGACGATGGCCAGCCTGCGATCGGTCGGGCAATCCGCGAGTCGAGACCTGAGAGAACTGAAGCCTTTGCCGAAGAACCCGGTCGCCCTGCCCGATCTCGGCAAAGCTCAGGTGCACGAATTCGTCTTCGGATGGACGCCAGAAGGTGAACTGCCGGACAATGGGTTCTGCGGGTCTCTTGGATACAATTTCTGGTCCATCAACCGGGTTCCCTGGTCCGGAGATGCTTCCTCGGATGTCGCGCCATTGGCGACGCTGGAACTGGGCAAAAGCTATGTCTTGAGGCTGCGCAATGAATCTCCGAACCTGCATCCGATCCATCTGCACGGGCTGGTCTTTGTGCCGTTGCGATCAAACCTGCGAGAGTTGCCGCCGCTGGTGACCGACACCATGCTGTTGTTGAAGGACGAGGTCGTTGAAATCGGGCTGGTCGCAGACAATCCGGGCGACTGGGCCTTTCACTGCCATGTGATCGAACATCAGAAGACCGGGCTGACCGGGTTCCTGCGGGTCGTTTGAGTCGCAAGGTCTAGCGGTTGCTGACGCGGTTCGTGATAGGTGGCCAGCCATTGCGGACATTCCCGGACAGATGAAGAGCAGGCAACGCCGCGATCGAAGAGATCAGCTTGTCAGACGATCCAGCAGAGCTTGCGCGGCCGCCTGTTCCGCCTGACGTTTGGAGCCGGCGGTTGCTTGGGCCTCGGATCCGTCCTGCAGCCGGGCCGCGATAGTGAAAACGGGGGCGTGATCCGGACCGCTTCGTGAAATCTCGACATAGGCGGGCGGTTTCTGCCCGCGCGCCTGCGCCCATTCCTGAAGCGATGTCTTGGCATCGCGCGCATCCGCTTCGACCGTGTGGATCCGGTCACCCCACAGCGACAGGATCACTTTCTGCGCGGCCTCAAAACCGGCATCGCGATAGACCGCGGCGATAACTGCCTCCATCGCGTCGCCCAACAGCGCCTGCTTGCGGCGCCCGCCCGACAGCATCTCTGACCTACCCAGCTTCAGAACCGCGCCGATATCGATCTGGCGGGCAACGTCGGCACAGGTTTCCTTGCGCACCAATGCGTTGAAACGGGGGGCCAGTTGGCCTTCAGTGGCCTTCTGGTCCGCTTCGAGCAATGCGGTGGCCATCACAAGACCCAGCACACGGTCACCCAGAAACTCGAGCCGCTGGTTGTCTGGACGTGTCGAAGACGAGACCGAACCATGGGTCAGTGCCCGAACCAGTAGTTCAGGGTTGGAGAACCTGTGTCCAAGACGTTTTTCGAACGCCTTCATGTCGGCCGAAAGCTTCAATTGACCGCCTTGAAGAACCGGTCACCGCGCCAGGTCCAGAAGAACAGCATCGAACGCCCGGCGGACGAGAACATGATGCGGTCGGCTCGACCGATCAGGTTTTCATAAGGAACGTAGCCGACGCCGCCTGCGACCTGTGGCACGCGGCTGTCACTGGAATTGTCACGGTTGTCGCCCATGAAGAAGTAGTGCCCTTCCGGCACGGTGTAGACACCCGTGTTGTCGGTACTCTGATTGCCGATATTCAGGATTTCATGCGACACGCCGCCCGGCAGCGTTTCGATCATCCGGGTCTTTTCACAGGTACCGCCGACGCCGACCGGGCCATTTTCACAGCGCGGCCGAAGGCGCTGAGGCCCTTGAGGCTCGGCGATTTCGGTAAAAGTGCCATCCGGGGTCTGCTTGGCTTCGGTGCCGTTGATGTAGACCACGCCATCCTTGATCTGAATTTTGTCTCCGGGCAGGCCGATCAGGCGCTTGATGTAGTCGCGCCCCGAAACCGGATGGCGGAACACGATGACGTCGCCACGCTCAGGCTCGCCGCCCAGCAGTCGGGTATTGTCGCCCCCCATCCAGCCGCAGATGTCCTCGGCATCGACATCGAGCCCGACGCTGGGGATGATCAGGCTGGGGCAGGACGCGTAGGAATAGCCGTAGGCCATCTTGTTGACGAACAGGAAATCACCGATCAGCAGCGTGGGTTTCATCGACCCCGACGGAATCCAGAACGGCTGAAAGAACAGAGTGCGGAAAACGCCCGCGATCAGCAGGGCATAGACGATTGTCTTGATCGTCTCCCAGATGGCGTTTCCGGATTTGGCTTGCTCGGCCATACTGCTCTCCAGTCCTTGCTCGGCTCGGGGGGTTACATGCGGCGCGGTCGCGGGGGTGTCAAGGCCGCTGCGTCGGGATCACCAAGCGGGCGCGCTTCGATCACCACGAAGGCCTGCGCCCATGGATGATCGTCGGTCAAGGTGACGTGGATGATCGCCTCGTGTCCTTCGGGCGTCATTTCCTTCAACCGTTCCGCGGCCCAGCCGGTCACATGCATGACGGGCTGACCGGTGCGCAGATTGGTGACAGCCATGTCCTTCCAAGCGATGCCCATGCGCAGCCCCGTGCCCAGCGCCTTGGAGCACGCCTCTTTCGCGGCCCAGCGCTTGGCGTAGGTTCCGGCCGTATCCCGCCGGCGCTCGGCCTTGCGCTGCTCGGTCTCGGTGAAGACACGGTTGCGGAACCGGTCACCGAACCGATCGAGCGTGCCCTGAATGCGCTCGATATTCGCAAGATCCGTACCGATGCCGAGTATCATGAGTTCGACTCTTTCTTTGCCCGTTCAAGAGCCTTGAACGCCGACCGGGCGCCCACCCACAGGAATAGCCGCGAAATGAGAAACGCCACGACAAAGGTGATCGTGAAACCGATCACCAAAAAGTTCACCGGGATACCGGCCAATCCCTCGGACATGCCCGGAACGACAAGAAAGAACAGCCCAGCCATGACAAGGTTGGTCAACATGCCGACGATGCCCATCCATAGTGCGGCGCTCCACATGTCGCCGCTGCCCGGCATGGTCTTGTGCGTCTGAACCTGTCGGTGTCCTTCGAATGTCGCAGCGGCCAAAAAGGGGATGAACGGCAGGAAACTGCTGGACAAGTCGATTCCGAACACCGCCGAAACGCCAAACAAAACAGCCGGGACCGCAATCGATGTGATTACGAAGACGACAAGAAACCTGGGAATGTTCAAGCGCATCGGGAGATCCAGAAGAAGGAGGCTTCAAGGCAGCGGATCATTGGCGCGCCTCATCCATCAGGCGGCGCATTTCCTGAATCGCTGGGGTGAGACCCCGGAAGATGGACTCGCCGATCAGGAAATGACCAATGTTCAACTCGCGCACTTCGGGGAAGGCGGCAACGGGCTGGACCGTGTCATAGGACAGGCCATGGCCGGCATGCACTTCGAGGCCCAGCGAATGGGCAAAGGCCGACATCTTGCGCAGCGCCTCCAGTTCGCGTTGCGCGTCGTCCACCCGACCCTCGGCATGGGCGTCGCAATAGGCACCAGTGTGCAGCTCGATCACTTCGGCGCCGATGCGGTGGGCGGCCTCGATCTGCTTGGGGTCTGCGGCGATGAAGATCGACACCCGGCAACCGACGTCACGAAGGGGCGCGATGAAATGCGCCAGACGGTTTTCCTCGCGCGCGACTTCCAGGCCACCTTCGGTGGTACGTTCCTCGCGCTTTTCGGGGACGATGCAGACCGCGTGCGGCTTGTGGCACAGAGCGATCTTCTGCATCTCATCCGTAGCCGCCATTTCAAAGTTCAGCGGAACCGACAGAACCTCCATCAGCCCGTCGATATCGGCATCCGAGATATGCCGCCTGTCTTCGCGCAGGTGCGCGGTGATGCCGTCGGCCCCGGCCTCTTCGGCAAGCTTTGCGGCGCGAAGCGGGTCGGGATAGGCGCCGCCACGGGCGTTGCGCACGGTGGCGACATGGTCGATATTCACGCCCAGGCGCAGAGGGGTGTCAGACATCCTTCGAATCCTTTTTTCTCGCGTCGCCCGAGCCTATCGGGTTTGGTCGGGGAACGGCAGAGCTTGCTTCGGCCAAGCGTTTGATTTCTTCGAACTTCGCCTTGATCTTTGCGCGGCGCCGCATCTGATAGGTTCGGATCACCGGCAGGCTGATATAGGTGCAGATCACGCCGGCCACGATGCCGGGAATGATGCCGCCAATCATGTAGGGAAAGAACACGTGGTCATAAAATTGGGACAGCCCGTGCCAATCAGCGACCCGATCGGAAAACATCGCCAGGAAGTTATCCTTGAGGTCCCCCATCGCGCTGGCAAATTTGCCCATCAGTCCCTTGGTGTCACCCTCTTCGTATTCGGTGCCCAGCAGGAAATGCCCAGTTTGCAGGCAGACCACGCCGATCGGAACGTAGGTCAGCGGGTTGCCGAAGAACGTGCCGCTCAACGCGGCAAGGATGTTGCCGTTCAGCAGCCGGGCCAAGACCGCGGCAACCAGAAAATGAAGGCCGTAGAAAGGAGTGAAGGACGCGAACACCCCGGCCCCGACCCCACGGGCAATGCGCTCGGGCGAATCCGGGAGACGACGGACACGGTGTTTGACATAGTGGAAGGCGCGGGTCCAACCGCCGCGAGGATACACCAACTCGGACAGGACCTGGAGTACCGAGCGGCGATCACGGCGCTTGAAAACCACTCCTGATCACCCCTTCTCAGCCAGCTGCGACCGCAGCGCTTGTCATGTCCCGGTACCGTTCGACCGCAGCCACGTCACTTTCCGCCTCGAGCATCAGCATCAGCGAATGCAGCTGTTCAAGATCCCGCACCTCGATACTGATCAGCAGACGATAGAAATCGGGCTTCCGGTCCACGAATTCCAGGTTCGAGATATTGGCCTTTTTCTCGCCGATCAATGTGCAAATACGTCCCAGCACGCCGGCGTCATTACCGATGGTCAGTTCCAACGTGGCGCCGTAAGCGGCCGGATGCGTGCCGGTATGCCAGTGAAGATTCACCCACCGTTGCGGCTGATCCTCGAATTCGGCAAGGCGATCGCAATCGATGGAATGCACCACCACGCCCTTGCCCCGAGACGTGATACCCACGATGCGTTCGCCCGGCAAAGGCTGGCAGCACGGCGCGCGTTCAAACCCCTGCCCCGGCTCAAGCCCGATCACGGCGCGACGCAAGGGGATTGCTTCGCCCTCGTCGCGGGTCAGGTCGGGATAGACCGCGGCCACCACATCATGGGCGGTCAGTTCGGCACTGCCGACGCGGGCCAGCAACTCATCGCTGTTCTTGATGCGCAGGTGTTTGGCGGCGGTTTCCAATGCCTTGTCGGTCGCCTTGCGGCCGACATGCTCGAACCCCGCGCGGACCAGTTCGCGCCCCAGTTTGATGAACCGTTCACGGTCAACCTCGCGCAGGGCGCGGCGGATGGCGGTGCGGGCCTTGCCAGTCACCGCAATCTCGAGCCACGTAACCTGCGGTGTCTGGCCGTCGGCGGTGATGATGTCGACCGATTGGCCATTCTTGAGCCGCGTCCACAGCGGCACGCGAATACCGTCCACCTTGGCCCCGACACAGGCATGGCCGATGCGCGTATGGATCGCGTAGGCGAAATCGATCGGGGTCGCACCACGCGGCAGTTTCACCACATCGCCTTTGGGGGTGAAGCAGAAGACCTGGTCCGAATACATCTCGAGCTTGACCGCCTCGAGGAAATCTTCGTGGTCTTCCTCGGTATCGAACTGCTCGGTCAGGTTGGCGATCCACTTCGCCGGATCGACCGCAAAGGGGTTTTCCGTCCGCACACCGTCACGATAGGACCAGTGCGCGGCAACACCGGTCTCGGCGACGTCATGCATCTGACGGGTACGGATCTGCACCTCGACCCGCTTGCCGTCACGGCCCGAGACCGTCGTATGGATCGACCGGTAGCCGTTCGATTTCGGCTGGCTGATATAGTCCTTGAACCGTCCCGGCACCGCGCGCCAGCGCTGGTGGATGGCCCCAAGGGTGCGATAGCAGTCTTCTTCGGTCTGGGTGATGATGCGGAAGCCATAGATGTCGGACAAGCGAGAGAAGCCCTGATCCTTTTCCTGCATCTTGCGCCAGATCGAATAGGGTTTCTTGGCGCGACCAAAGACTTCGGCCTCGATCCCCGCTTTCTCAAGCTCGTGCCGCATGTCGCCGGTGATCCGGTGAATCACGTCACCGGTTTCGCGCTGCAGCGTGATGAAGCGGCGGATGATCGACTGGCGGCCTTCGGGATTGAGGACGCGGAACGCCAGGTCCTCAAGCTCTTCGCGCATCCACTGCATGCCCATCCGGCCGGCCAGCGGCGCGTAGATGTCCATCGTTTCGCGCGCTTTCTGCACCTGCTTTTCGGGGCGCATCGCCTTGATCGTGCGCATGTTGTGCAGCCGGTCGGCCAGCTTGACCAGGATCACCCGCAAGTCCTTGGACATGGCCATGAACAGTTTGCGGAAGTTTTCCGCCTGCTTGGTTTCGCGACTGGAGAGCTGCAGGTTGGTCAGCTTGGTGACGCCGTCCACAAGCATCGCCACCTCGTCGCCGAACAGCTCGGCGATCTTCGAGTAGCTGGCCTTGGTGTCCTCGATCGTGTCGTGCAGCAGTGCGGTGATGATCGTGGCATCGTCCAGACGCTGCTCGGTCAGAATGGCGGCGACTGCGACGGGATGCGAAAAATAGGGCTCGCCCGAATGCCGGAACTGCCCTTCATGCATCTGCAGTCCGAACTCATAGGCCCGGGCGATGCGATCTGCATTTGTCTTGGGGTTGTAGTTGCGGACCAGCGCAATCAGGTCGTCAACAGAAATCATCCGGTCCGCACCTTCGCTTGCAGGGCTTACCCCTGCCCCTGGGCCTCCATCAGGGCACGCAGGAGTTTCTCTTCGGACATGTCGTCATCTGCCGGCTTGTCCGACTCTGCACCCATCAACAGCGCCATCTGATCTTCTTCGGGCTCGTCGACCTCGATCTGGGTCTGGTTGGCCTCGATCAGACGTTCACGCAGCTCGTCCGCCGTCTGGGTTTCTTCTGCAATCTCGCGCAGAGACACGACGGGGTTCTTGTCGTTGTCGCGGTCAACGGTGATCGATCCGCCAGTGGAAATCTCGCGCGCACGATGGGCGGCAAGCATCACCAGTTCGAACCGGTTCGGTACCTTGTCTACGCAGTCTTCGACCGTCACGCGGGCCATGAGGCGCTCTCCACAAATGAATCCGTGTCAGGAAGGGGTTTATCTAAGCGCGATTCTCTGCCTTGACAAGCGGGAAATGCCCAGCATTGGCGGCTCAGAGAGGGGTTACGGCGGCAACCTCGTCCGCAGGCAGCTGTCCGATCATTTCCCGGACGGTCAAATCCAGCACCGGATGGCGCCAATCGGGCGCGACATCAGCCATCGGAACCAGCACGAATGCCCGGTCCTGCAGGCGCGGGTGCGGCACTATCAGTTGTTCGGGCGCGGATCGCACCTGCTGGTCCATCGGCAAATCCAACCAGCGGCGGTATCCGTCCAGGTCCGGCAGAACGCGGTCGTCCCAGCAGACAAGATCAAGATCAAGTGTGCGCATACCCCAACGCTGAACCCTGGCGCGGCCGAACTCGGCCTCGACCTCGTGCAGCAGGTCCAGAACACCGCGCGGATCCAGTTCCGTCTCGATCACAGCGGCTGCGTTCACGTAGTCCGGGCCGGCGCCCGCAGGGAAGCAGGGGGTCGAAAACAGCCGGCTTTTGGCCCGAATCACCAGCCCCTTGGCCTCCATGACCTCGAGAGCCTGCGCGAGTGTCACCTTGGGCCCGTTTCCTCTCAAGGTGAGATTTGCCCCCAACGCCACGACCACTTTTGACATGGATTTGACCACTTTTATCCCCGTATTCCGTTCAGAGAATACTTGCGATACAGGTCAAATAGCCTATTTTAAAGGCATCAATGCGCGAATTTATTTTTTTCACTCACAGACACCTCCGCGCGTTGAGCGATACCGGAAGGACAAATTAATGTTTTACAAGGACGAACGGCTTGCGCTGTTCATCGACGGCTCGAATCTGTACGCCGCCGCAAAAGCACTGGGGTTTGACATCGATTACAAGTTGCTTCGCCAGGAATTCATGCGTCGAGGCAAGCTTCTCAGAGCCTTCTACTACACAGCGCTGCTAGAAAACGACGAATACTCACCGATCCGTCCGCTTGTCGATTGGCTGCACTACAACGGCTTCACCATGGTGACCAAGCCGGCCAAGGAATACACCGACAGCATGGGGCGCCGTAAGGTCAAGGGGAACATGGACATCGAACTGACTGTCGATGCCATGGAGCTTGCGCCGCGCGTGGATCATATCGTGCTGTTTTCGGGTGATGGGGATTTCCGCCCGCTGATTGCCAGCCTGCAACGTCAGGGCGTGCGCGTTTCGGTCGTCTCGACCATCCGCAGCCAGCCGCCGATGATTTCGGACGAGCTGCGTCGTCAGGCCGACAATTTCATCGAGCTTGACGACCTGCGCGACGTGATCGGACGCCCTCCGCGGGACGTGTCCGATGAACCGCGTACGGTAGCCGTCGCAGGAAAATAAGAACTCCGCCATCCACCACTCACACATGTGGAGCAATCGCGCGGTCAGGACTTTTTGTCCTGGCCGCGCTTCTTTAATCAAGAACCCGTGCTCAAACGGGTATTGGCTAACAGGACTTCATGTCAGCATGATGACAAGGCTGTCCTGACTGGACCAACAGGTGGAAAAGCCTTACCTGTCCCTTTCAAGGAGACAGACGCATGACTAAGCCCCCCCTGACCCTGTATCTGGCCGCCCCGCGCGGGTTTTGCGCCGGCGTGGACCGCGCGATCAAGATCGTGGAAATGGCCCTGCAGAAATGGGGCGCCCCGGTCTATGTCCGGCACGAGATCGTGCACAACAAGTTCGTCGTGGACGGGCTGCGCGCCAAGGGTGCCGTCTTTGTCGAAGAGCTGGACGAATGCCCCGATGACCGGCCGGTGATCTTTTCCGCCCACGGCGTGCCCAAATCGGTGCCCGCCGCCGCAGCCGCGCGCGAGATGATCTATGTCGACGCCACCTGCCCGCTGGTGTCCAAGGTCCATATCGAGGCCCAGCGCCACGCCGAGGCCGGGTTGCAGATGATCATGATCGGGCACAAGGGCCACCCTGAAACCGTCGGCACCATGGGCCAGCTGCCCGAGGGCGAAGTTCTGCTGGTGGAGACGGTTGACGATGTGGCCGCGGTGCAGGTCCGCGACCCTGAAAAACTGGCCTTCGTCACCCAGACCACGCTGTCGGTGGACGACACGCGCGACATCGTGGCTGCGCTGCAGGACCGGTTCCCGGCCATCGTCGGCCCGCACAAGGAAGACATCTGCTATGCCACCACCAACCGCCAGGAGGCGGTGAAAACCGTCGCACCCAAGTCAGATGCGCTGCTGGTGGTGGGCGCGCCCAACTCCTCGAATTCGCGCCGCCTGGTCGAGGTGGCGTCCAAGGCGGGCTGCACCTATGCCCAGCTGGTGCAGCGGGCCTCCGACATCGACTGGCGCGCGCTCGACGGGATTTCCAGCATCGCCCTCACCGCCGGGGCTTCGGCGCCCGAGGTCCTGGTGAACGAGGTGATCGACGCCTTCCGCGACCGCTATGACGTGACCGTCGAAACCGTCGAGACCGCCACCGAGAATGTCGAGTTCAAGGTGCCCCGCATTCTGCGCGTGCCCGCATGAGCGGCATCCCCCGCGCACCATTGGTTCTGGGCCTGGCCGGTCTGATCCCCTTTGTCTGGGGCGCGCTGACCTACCTGAGCGGAGACCTGAACGACTGGGGCAGCCGCGCGCTGGGTCCCCGGTTCGTGGGGCCCTATGTGCAGCTGTTCTATGGTGCGGTGATCCTCAGCTTTATGTCCGGCGTTCTATGGGGTTTTGCCACAAAGACATCGGGCAGTCGGGCGGCGCTGTGCTATGGGCTGTCGGTCCTGCCGGCGCTGTGGGCGTTCTTCACCACCGGCGGCGGGCCGGTCGACGCGGGCACCAACCTGATGATCGGCTTCGCCGGGCTGCTGGTGCTGGACGCGCTGTTCTGGTCCTGGGGCCTGACCCCGCGCTGGTGGATGAAACTGCGGCTGCTGCTGAGCGCCGTCGTACTGGCCTGCCTGGCCGTTGGAGTATTCCTGTGAGCGACAAACGAACCATCGACGCCTACACAACCCGTGTGGACGACTATCTGAAAGTGCCGCTGCCGCCCGAACAGATCGAGGCGCGCGCAGCATTCGCGCAGGCGGTCGGCGACGGGCTGGTGCTGGATCTGGGGTCGGGTCCGGGTTCGGACAGCGGTTTCTTTCTGCGCCAGGGGCTGCGGGTTCGGGCGCTGGACGCCACACCGGCCTTTGTCGAACACGCCCGCGCAAATGGCGTGGACGCGCATCTGGGCACGTTCGACGACGTGACCGAAACGGCCGAATACGATGGGGTCTATGCCAGCTTTTCCCTGCTGCACGCCCCGCGCGCCGAATTCCCTCGACACCTGGCCGCCATCCACCAGGCCCTGAAGCCGGGCGGCGTGTTCTTTCTGGGCCTCAAACTGGGCACCGGAGAGCATCGCGACGAACTGGACCGCTATTACACCTATTTCACGCGCCCCGAGATCGAGACCGCGTTGATCGAGGCCGGGTTCGTCATAGACCGTGTCACCACCGGTATGGGAAAGGGGCTGGCCGGTTCTTATGACGGTTTCATTCTGGTGCTGGCCCATGCCTGATCTGTTTGCCTATACCGATGGTGCCTGTTCCGGCAATCCCGGCCCCGGAGGCTGGGGCGTGCTGCTGCGGGCGATGGATGGAGAAACCGTCCTGAAAGAGCGCGAACTGAACGGCGGCGAGGCCGAGACCACCAACAACCGGATGGAGCTGCTGGCCGCGATCAGCGCGCTCGAGACACTGGAGCGGCCCTCGAAAATTACCATTGTGACCGATAGCGCCTACGTGAAAAACGGGGTGACCGGCTGGATTCACGGGTGGAAGCGCAACGGCTGGAAGACCGCAAGCAAGAAGCCCGTCAAGAACGTGGACCTGTGGCAACGGCTGGACGAAGCCCAACAGCGCCATGACGTGACCTGGGAATGGGTCAAGGGCCATGCCGGCCACCCCGAAAACGAACGCGCCGACGAACTGGCACGCGCGGGCATGGCCCCGTTCAAGCCGAAAAAGGCCCGTACATGAGCGGTCTGGCCCTGCTGGACTATGCCTCGGTTCTGGTCTTTGCGCTGACCGGGGCGCTGGTGGCCAGCCGGGCACAGCTGGATCTTGTGGGGTTTGCCTTCATCGCCTGCCTGACGGCGGTGGGCGGTGGCACGGTACGTGATCTGCTGCTGGATCGGCACCCCGTCTTCTGGGTGGGCCAACCTGACTATATCCTGATCGCAGTGGCGGCGGCGGTGGTCGTGTTCTTCACCGCGCATCTAGTCGAAAGCCGCTACAACTGGTTGGTCTGGCTGGACAGTTTCGCGCTGTCGATCGCCGTGGCCGCGGGAACGGGCGCGGCGCTGGCGCTGGGTCAGTCGGGCGTGATCGTGGTGTTGATGGGTGTGACCACCGGCTGCCTTGGCGGGCTGATGCGCGACGTGGTCTGCAACGAGGTGCCGCTGGTGCTCAAACAGGGCGAGCTTTATGTCTCGTGCGCTTTCACCGGTGCGCTGGTGGCCGTGGTGGCCACCCGTCTGGGGCTGGAGACGCTTCTGGCGCTGGGCCTGTGCGCGCTGTCCTGCTGGGCGCTGAGGGCCGGATCGCTGCTGTTCGGCTGGCAGTTGCCGGTCTACAAGGCACGCCCGCCGCGGAGCTAGAGGCCGCGCCAGACCTCTTCCTCGGTCAGGTTCAGAGATGTGAAATCTTCGGCCCGCAGCGATCTGTCAGCCTCCCACTCCATGAAGAATTCATCCAGTTGCGGCGGAGCGATCATCGTGTCCGAAAGCATCGAATGCACTTGTCCCCGATGGTGAATCTGGTGCTGCAGCAAGTGCAGGATCGTGCGGTCGTACCGCTCGACTTGCACTACGTCCCCACGTGGAATCCTGACGCGCGCAGTTTCATCCAAAACCTTCTCATCGCGGCAAACATCCACGAAACGTTGGTCGATGGCGCGTTGGTGCGCCGAAAGCTCGGGCAAGTCGGGATAGGGAGTTTCCGGGTCGAAGGCGTCCAATCCCATTGGCCGGCCTTCCAGAGCGGTGACGTAGAAAAGATCAACCGTATAAATGTGATTGAGAGTCTCGATGATGGACGGGAAGAAACCAGTACGGTGCTTCGCCAGTTCCTCGGGGGGCAATTGCGCGCAAGCCTCCAGAATTCGGTGGTTGGCCCATGCGTTGTTATAAGCTTGTGGCAAGAAATAGTTTTTCATTGCCGATGCCTAGTTGATTGCCAAAGCACTGTCTAGCGCGGCTTCGACCTGCCGCATCAACGCCGGAAATAGGTCTTCCAGATCCAGATCAGCAGCAGCGCGCCCAGCACCGCGCCGACGAATCCGGGCATCCAGCCCATGACCGTCAGCAAGGCGCGCATGATCAGCCCGCCCACGACGGCCCCGGCGATGCCGATCAGCAGGGTGGTGGGGATGTCCGCCTCGATCCGCATCAGGCGGGTGGCCAGAAATCCGGCTGCGGCGCCGATGACGATCAGGGCAAGGACGGGCATCTCATTTCCTCCAGTGCGTGGGCACGATGATCAAGGCCCCCACCGACGAGATCACCGCATCCAGCCCAGGCGGTCCAAAGCTGATGCCGAACATGATGCGGATGAAATAGAACAGGAACGCCCCGCCCACGCAGATGATGATGGATTGCAGATACCCGTTGTGGGTAAATCCCGTCACCTCGGACAGATAGCCGACGATGCCGGCAATCACGACGGTACCCATCATCACCATGAACATCAGGACGTCTCCGAGCCGAGGCGGGTTCCGGCCGGGATCGGCCAGCCCCGCAGGAAGGTTTCCCTATCCTGCGCCGCCTTGCCCGCCCGTTGCAAGCGCAGCAGCTCGACCGCGCCGGTGCCGCAGGCCACGCGCAGCGCGTCGTCCAGCACCTCGCCCGGCACGCCCTGCCCGTCCGACAGGCGCGAGGCGAGCAGCTTGACGCGCTCGCCCTCGATCTGACTCCAGGCGCCGGGAAATGGCGACAGGCCGCGGATCTGGCGATCGACCTCGACGGCGGGGCGCGACCAGTCCACGCGGGCCTCGGCCTTGTCGATCTTGGCGGCATAGGTCACGCCGACCTCGGGCTGCGGTTCGGGGGACAGGTCCGGCAGGCGGTCCAGAGCCTGCACGATCAGATCGGCGCCCATCGCCGACAGGCGGTCATGAAGCTGGGCGGTGGTTTCCTCGGCTCCGATCGGGGTGGCCTGACGCAGCAGGACGGGGCCAGTGTCCAGACCGGCCTCCATCTGCATGATACAGACGCCGGTCTCGGCATCGCCCGCCATGATCGCCCGGTGGATCGGCGCGGCCCCGCGCCAGCGCGGCAGCAGGCTGGCGTGGATGTTCAGGCAGCCATGCCGGGGCGCGTCCAGGATCGGCTGCGGCAGGATCAGCCCATAGGCCACGACCACGGCCACATCGGCCTTCAGCGCAGCAAAGGCGGCCTGTTCCTCGGGCGATTTCAGCGAGGTGGGATGGCGCACCGGCAGGCCCAGCTCCTCGGCGCGGGCTTGCACCGGCGTGGGCCGGTCCTTCTTGCCGCGACCGGCAGGACGCGGCGGCTGGCAATAGACGGCGGCGATCTCATGCCCGGCCTGCACCAGCGCGTCCAGCACCGGCACCGAAAACTCAGGCGTTCCCATGAAGATGACGCGCATGCCGCCCTACCCCGCCTTTTTCGCCTTGCGCAGCAGCATGTCGCGTTTGACCTTGCTGAGACGGTCAAAATACATCCGGCCGTTCAGATGGTCGATCTGGTGCTGTACGCTGGTGGCTTCGATGCCGACGAAATCGCGTCGGTCGATCTCGCCTTTTTCATTGAGGAATCTGACCGTCACCGCACGCGGACGTTTGATCTTGGCCGACACGCCCGGCAGGTTCGGGCTGGCCTCGTCATGCTCGCGCAGCTCGATCGAGCTGTGCAGGATTTCGGGGTTGGCCAGGCGCACCGCGCGGCCGCGCTCAGCCGAGCCGTCCACGACCGCCAGCCGCAGCATCACTCCGATCTGGGGCGCGGCCAGGCCGACGCCGGGCATCGCCTCCATCGTGTCGATCATGTCGTCCCAGATGGCGCGGATCTCATCGGTGATCTCGGTCACCGGCTCGGCCTTGGTGCGCAGGCGCTTGTCGGGCCATGGCAGGCAGGGACGGACGGTCATGCGCGGGCAAGCTCGCGCTTGAGCTTGACCATCTTGCGCGTGATCATCTGGCGTTTCAGCGGCTTGAGATAGTCGATGAACAGCTTGCCGTTCAGGTGGTCGATCTCGTGCTGCACACAAGTGGCCCAGAGCCCGTCGAAGGTTTCGCGCTGCGCCTTGCCGTTCTGGTCCATCCAGACGACCTCGACCTCGGCCGGGCGGGTGACCTCGGCGAACTGATCGGGGATCGACAGGCAGCCTTCCTCGTAGACGCTGGTTTCGTCCGAGGCCGAGATGATCTCGGGGTTGAACATCACCAACGGGCGGGGGGTGGCGCCTTCCTCTTTGACGCAATCCAGCACGATCAGCCGTTCCAGCACGCCGATCTGGGGCGCGGCCAGCCCGATGCCCGGCGCGTCATACATGGTTTCCAGCATGTCGTCGGCCAGCGTGCGCAGCTCGTCTGACAGGTCGTCCACGGGCGCACAGACCTTTTTCAGGCGGGGATCAGGATGGATCAGGATGTTGCGTTTCATGGGGCTGATTTAGGTCATCGCGCGCGTGGCCGCAACGCCCCCCTTGCGCCGGGCGAATTTCCCGATAGCTTTCGGGCCAACGAATGGAGCAGACATGACTTTCAACGACCTGATCGACCGCCGGGGCACCTTCAGCTCGAAATGGGACAAGATGGAGAAACTCTATGGTGTCTCGCCCGAGGACGGGCTCGCCATGTGGACCGCCGATTCCGACTATGCCACCGCGCCCTGCGTGATTGAGGCGGTGCGCCGCGCGGCGGATCACGGGGTGTTCGGCTATTCCTGGCAGCACCCGGCCTATCTGCAGGCGGTGCAGTGGTGGATGCAGAACCGCCACGACTGGGCGATCGACACCGATTGGGTTCTGACCACACAGGGTCTGGGCAACGCCATCGCGCTGAGCCTCGATGTGTGGAGCGAACCGGGTGACGGGGTTGTGATCTTCACGCCGGTCTATCACGAGTTTGCGCACAAGGTGAACAAGACCGGCCGCCGGGTGGTGGAATGCCCGCTTGTGCGGGCCGGCGACACCTATGAGATCGACCTGGATGACGCTCAGTCGCGGCTGGACGGGTCGGAAAAGCTGTTGCTGTGGTGCTCACCACAGAACCCGTCCGGGCGGGTCTGGACACCGGACGAGCTGCGCGCGGTGGCGGCTTTTGCCGAACGCAATGGGTTGATCCTGATCTCGGACGAAGTGCATCACGATCTGGTCTATCCCGGGCATACATTCGTGCCGATGGACGTTGCCGCGCCGGATGCACGGCCCTGGACGGTGACGCTGACCGCACCGTCCAAGACCTTCAACATCGCCGGCCAGCGCACGGGCAACATGATCATTCCCGACGACAAGCTGCGGGCGCAAATGCGCCACCGGCTGAACACGCTGGACTACGACCCCAGCGCATTGGGCGTGGCGATGATCACCGCAGCCTACTCACCCGAGGGCGCCGAATGGGTGGATGCCCAGATCGACCACCTGAACGGCAATCGCGCGCTGTTCGATGCCGCGATTTCCGAGATCCCCGGCCTGTGGTCGATGCCCCTGCAGGCGACCTACTTGGCCTGGGTCGATTTCTCGGGCACCGGAATGGACCACGCCGAATTCGTGCGCCGTCTGCGCGATGATGCGCGGATCGCAACGTCATCCGGTCCGGGGTTTGGAACGGGAGGCGAGACCTTCGAACGGTTCAATCTCGCCACTCAGCGGGCGCGGGTCGAGGACGCGTGCGCCCGTTTGAAACTTGCTTTTTCCGACCTTCAATAAGGCCGCGCGAACGGTCTGCCCTAGTCGTCTTTGCCGAGAAGGGCGATTGGGGCATCCGGCGCGCGATAGAAATCCAGTGGCGCCTTGTCCGCCGCGACGGTGCTGCGCTTGAACTCATATCGCATCTGGCCGCCGTCTTCCTCGTCAGCGACGATCAGGCATTGATACAGGTGGTTGGCGCCGTCAAAAATATCGACCAGTCCACGTAGACGCGGTGTTGTCTCGGCCTCGACGGCGAAACCATCCTTCCACAATTTGAGGATTCTGTAGGTATTGTCGCCCATTTCCACCCGCAGACGGCTGGACTTCTTGAGCGATGCGATTCGGGCCGCATCCAATTCGGCGCTAATTTCCTTGGAAACATAAGTACTCATCAAAATTCCCCCCAAGCTATGCCATCTATTGTGGGGGTATCTTCGTAAAAATCCAGTGAAGCCCGACCGTTGACGCGGATCTGTGGGCGATTTGTTGCACAGACATCCCGGGTGGCACTGTGCGACTGCGCAGAGATGCTGCGCGCCTTCGGCGATGTGAACTGCGGCGCTGTCGCACTAAGCTTTGTCCGGAGACGGAAACGGAGGATCCAAGATGGGCCTGTTGGTCGACGGCACCTGGCACGACACCTGGTATGACACGAAATCCACCGGCGGAGCGTTCAAACGTTCGGCTGCCCAGTTTCGAAACTGGATAACGACCGATGGCAGTGCGGGTCCCTCGGGCAAGGATGGTTTCAAGGCTGAAGCCGGGCGATATCACCTGTATGTCAGCCTGGCCTGTCCATGGGCGCACCGGACGTTGATCTTCCGCCAACTCAAGGAACTTCAGGACCTGATCACCGTATCGGTGGTTCATCCGGACATGCTGGACCGCGGATGGACTTTCCAGACCGACGATCACGGCGCCACCGGCGATGCTTTGTATGGGCTGGACTATGCCTATCAGGTCTACACACGCGCCGACCCGAACTACTCGGGCCGGGTGACGGTGCCGATCCTGTGGGACAAGGTGCAAGAGACCATCGTGTCGAATGAAAGCTCGGAAATCATCCGCATGTTCAATTCGGCCTTCGACCAAATCACTGGCAACACCGACGACTACTGGCCCGCCGAGATGCGCGACGCGATCGAAGAGGTCAATGCGAGGGTCTACTCAAACGTGAACAACGGCGTCTACAAATCCGGCTTTGCCACCTCGCAGGAGGCCTATGACGCGGCCGTGCACCCCCTGTTCGACACGCTGGATTGGCTGGAAGATCGGCTGTCCACGCACCGATACCTGATGGGGGATCGCCTGACCGAGGCCGACTGGCGCCTATTCACGACCCTGATCCGGTTCGACCCGGTCTATCACCTGCATTTCAAGTGCAACCGCAGGCGGCTGATCGACTATCCCAACCTGTGGGCCTACACGCGCGAACTGTATCAATGGCCGGGCGTGGCGGGCACGGTAAACATGCACCATATCGTGCGGCACTATCACTACAGTCACGACAGCATCAATCCGCACCGGATCATCCCGATCAACCCCACCCTGGACTATTGGGAGCCGCACGGACGCGATCAACGCCCCGCGGCGTAGTGTTCGACCATCGCCGCCAGATCCTCGGGCGGCGTTCCGCTCTGGACATAGGCGCAGGCGTTGGGGCTGTGCGCAAAGATCGATCCGTCGGAAAAGAACGTTGTGTTGGTGACGAAGATCACCCGGGCATCCGGGCGGCGATAGCTGGCGAAATCCGCGACCGCCAACGCGCTGCCTGAATCCAGAACCAAGTCCAGGATTATGATGTCGAAGGGCGTGCCGTAAAGTGCAAGGATCGCTGCCTCCTGGCTTTCGACCAGAGAAACCTCAGCCCCCTGCCGTTCCAGGTGCCGCTGCCAGACCCGACCCAGGTCGGGGTTACTCTCAACAATCAGAACTTTCATTTGCAACAACCTCGGCACTTGATAAGGTGAGTGGTGCCGACCCCCATAAGCTGTGATCACGTTATTTCGTTAACAAAGGGTTAACGGTCGCTCCAGCCCTCCTCTATGAACCGGATTTGCTTGTAAAAACGGCGTAAATCCGCTTGAAGCGGGGTAAATTCGGCGTTTTGGACGATTCCGGCATGACTGACCGCACTGACGACTTGAACCCACGCGGCAAGCGTGACCACGGCGGTGGGTTGGACGACGCCATTGCCCGCCACCGCGGCGCGCGAGCGGAATGGATCGACCTGTCGACCGGGATCAACCCGCACCCCTACCCGGTGGCGGACCTCACGTCCGAAGACTGGACCGCCCTGCCCGACCACGGGGCCTTTGCCCGGCTGAGCGATGCGGCCCGCCGGTTCTGGGGTGTGCCGGACGGCGCGGCGATTCTTCCCGCGCCGGGCGCTTCGGCCCTGATCGCGCGGATCCCGGCGCTGGCCCCCGTTGGTGCGGTCCAGATCACCACGCCCACCTACAACGAACATGCCGCCGCCTTTGCCGCGCAGGGCTGGACGGTGCAGCCCGGCGGCCCGACGCAGGCGCGGGTGATCGTGCATCCCAACAATCCCGACGGCCGGATCTGGCAGGCCGAGGACGCCGATGCGCCGCTGACCGTGATCGACGAAAGCTTTTGCGACGTGACGCCCCAAGCATCATTGATCCGCCTGTCCGAGCGCTCCGGCGTGATCGTTCTGAAAAGCTTTGGCAAGTTCTGGGGACTTGCAGGTCTGCGGCTGGGCTTTGCCATCGGGCATCCCGACCTGATCGCGCGACTGAACGATCTGACCGGCCCCTGGGCGGTGTCCGGGCCGGCCTTGCGCATCGGCGCGCAGGCCCTGAATGACACGGCCTGGGCCGAGGCCACACGCGCCCGACTGGCCCGTGATACGGAACGGCTGGATACGCTGATGACCGGCAAGGGCGCGCATTTGGTCGGCGGAACCACGCTGTTCCGCCTGTATGACGTGGACGATGCCGCCGCCTGGCAGGACCGGCTGGCACAGGCCCATATCTGGAGCCGCATCTTCCCCTATTCCGACCGGTTCCTGCGGCTGGGCCTACCGCCCGAGCATGGCTGGGCACGCCTCGAGGCGGCGCTGTGAGCACCGCCCTGACGCTGACCCTGGCGATGCTGCTGGACGCCGCATTGGGCGAGCCCGACTGGCTGTGGTCGCGTCTGCGCCACCCGGCGGTGCTGATGGGCAACGCCATCGGCTGGCTGGACCGCCGCCTGAACCACGGCACGCATCGACGGGCCAAGGGCGTGCTCGTCGCCATTCTGCTGGTCCTGGGCGGCTGGGTGGTCGGTGCCGCGCTTGCGTGGCTTGGCTGGGCGGTCGAGGTCGTGGTCTGCGCGATCCTGTTGGCACAGAACTCTCTGGTGGCGCATGTCCGCGCCGTGGGCGTCGCGCTGCGGCGGTCCCTGCCCGAGGGACGCGCGGCGGTGGCGATGATCGTGTCGCGCGACACCTCGCAGATGACCGAGGCACAGGTGGCGCGCTCGGCCATCGAGAGCGCCGCCGAGAACCTCAGCGACGGGGTGATCGCCCCGGCTTTCTGGTTCCTGCTGGGCGGCCTGCCGGGGCTGCTGGTCTACAAGGCGGTGAACACCGCCGACAGCATGATCGGCTACCGCAATGACACGTACCGAGACTTCGGCTGGGCCGCCGCCCGGCTGGACGATCTGCTGAACCTGATCCCGGCGCGGCTGACTTGCCTGATGATCGTGGCCCTGTCGGGACAGTGGCGCCAATGGCGGGCCATCTTCGCGGACGCGCAGCGCCACATTTCGCCCAATGCCGGCTGGCCCGAGGCCGCCATGGCCCACGCGCTGGACGTGGCACTGGCCGGGCCGCGCAGCTATGATGGGCAGATGCGCGATCTGGCCTGGGTCAACGGCGAGGCCCGGCGCACGATCGGCGCAACGGAGGTTTTCCGCGCATGCGGGATCCTTTGGCAGGTTTGGGGGCTTGCGTTGGCCGGGCTGACGGTGTGGGTTGTTCTGAACACGGTTTTCTGAGGATGGTTTTCGTCATGCGCTTTGTCTCGGGCCTTGTGGCCGCTTGCCTGTTCGCCGCCCCGGCCCTTGCCCAATGCGGCGGCGGCTTCAACGCCTTCGTTCGCGGACTGAAGACCGAAGCGGCACAGCAGGGGTTCGACACGGCCACGGTCGATGCGTTCTTCAACGGTGTGCAGCAGGACCCCAAGGTGCTGAAGGCCGACCGCGCGCAGGGCGTATTCCAGAAACCGTTCATCGAATTCTCGCGTCGCCTGATCTCGCAGGATCGGATCAGGCGCGGCCAGGCGATGGCACAGAAATACGACGCCGTGTTCGACCGGATCGAGGCCGAATACGGCGTGTCGCGCGGGGTCCTGTTGGCCTTCTGGGCGTTCGAGACGGATTACGGCGCGTTCCAGGGCGATTTCAACACCCGCAATGCGTTAGTGACGCTGGCCCATGATTGCCGCCGCCCCGAGCTGTTCCGGCCGCAGATCTTCGCCGCGATCGAGCTGTTCCGGAACGGCGATTTCGACCCGAACCGCACCACGGGCGCATGGGCGGGCGAGATCGGCATGGTGCAGATGCTGCCCCGCGACATTCTGGAAAACGGCGTGGACGGTGATGGCGACGGGCATGTGCGGCTGAAAACCTCGCCCCCCGATGCGCTGATGTCGGGTGGCAAGATGCTGTCTCATCTGGGCTGGCAGCCCGGTCAGCCCTGGCTGCAGGAGGTCACCGTGCCCGCACAGATGGACTGGTCGCTGAGCGGGCCGGGCAAACCGCGCCCGGTGTCAGACTGGCAGGCGATGGGCGTGCAGGCGCGCAGCGGGACATTGGCCAACCTGCCGGCTTCGCTGATCCTGCCGCAGGGGCGCAAGGGGCCAGCCTTTCTGGCCTATCCGAATTTCGATGTCTATTTCGAGTGGAACCAAAGCTTTGTCTATGTCCTGACCGCTGCCTATTTCGGAACGCGTCTCGAAGGCGCACAAGTCTATTCTGCGGGCAACCCCGATCCAGGCCTGACCGGTGCCCAGATGAAACAGCTGCAGGCGAAACTGCAGGCGCGCGGCCACGACGTGGGCAAGATCGACGGCATCTTGGGGGCCGGAACGCGCGCTGCAGTACAGGCTGAACAGGCCCGGCTGGGACTGCCTGCGGACGCATGGCCGACGGTTGACTTGCTGAACCGGCTCTAGCCGCTCAATCCGTTGGGTCGTGGAACACCAGCGTTAATCCCTCCTCAGGCGTCGGTTCGGCGTAATGCCTGGAAAACCGGCGGAACTGTTCTTCGGTCGCGGCAAAGGCGTGGTCGCCCGCTGCGTTTCGTGCTTGCAGTCGGGCCAGACAAACGGCGTCGGGCGTGGTCAGCACATGCATCTGATGCGCGGCATCGGTCTGATCCAGAATTTCGCGCATCCAAGCACGGGTTTCGACCGTGTTGGCCGGGAAATCCAGAACAACCGACATGCCCGCCTCAAGCAGAGTCGTGACATGCGGACCCATCGCCGCGCGCAGACGCGTGGAACAGCGCAGATAATCGGCACCTGTCACCATCTGATCGGCAAAAAGCGGCTTCAGCCAGGCGTCCTCGGAAATCAGAACCGTGCCGGGCTGCCTCACGAGCTGGGCGGCAAGCGTCGATTTTCCCGCGGCGATCTTGCCGCAAAGCATGTGCAGGGTCGGAGCGGGTCGGGTCATCGGTCGATTCCTGGTTGGGCACGGCGGGTGAAGGAGAGGCCCCGATCACTCGGGTCGCACCGGGTAACGTTCACCTTTTTCGGTGATCAGGATCAACCGGCCATTGTTGCGCACGTACAGATCGCAGCGGTCGAACCCGTTGCGGTACTGCACACAGATGCTGCCATCAGCGGCGATGCTGTAGGTTCCGAAGGCCGTTCCGCCGCCATTGACCGTCGAATAAGTATAGGAATAGGCCCCACCGGCCGAGTATTTCGACTGCCCGTCGTCATAGAAAGTCAGCGTTCGCCCGGCCAGCGCGTTCAGTTCAGCGGGGCTCAGGGGGATATCACCGGGGCGTACAGCCCATTCGGCAGCCCAGAGCGGCGAGGCGGCGCAGGCCGCGGCGATCAGCAACACGTGTTTCATGCAGCCAGCCTAGCCCGGCCCGGCCCGATCGCGGAATAACGTTGCAGTGAGCGGTCAGGCGACCATCTGCTCGGCCTTCTTCAGATCGACCGAGACCAGTTGGCTGACGCCCTGTTCCTGCATGGTCACGCCGAACAGACGGTCCATCCGCGCCATGGTCACCGCGTGGTGGGTGATGATCAGGAACCGCGTGTCGGTCTGGCGGCACATCTCGTCCAGCAGATCGCAGAACCGGGTCACGTTGGCATCGTCCAGCGGCGCATCAACCTCGTCCAGCACGCAGATCGGCGCGGGGTTGGCCAGGAACACGCCGAAGATCAGCGCGGTGGCAGTCAGGGTTTGCTCCCCGCCCGACAACAGACTGAGGGTCGACAGCTTCTTGCCCGGCGGCTGGCACATGATCTCGAGCCCCGCATCCAGCGGGTCGTCGCTCTCGACCATCACCAGGTTGGCCTCGCCACCGCCGAACAGATGCTTGAACAGCATGGCGAAGTTCGCATTGACCTGTTCGAAAGCGGTCAGCAGGCGCTCGCGGCCCTCACGGTTGAGGCTGGCGATGCCGCTGCGCAGCGCCTTGATCGCCTCTTCCAGATCGGATTTCTCGCTGTTGAGCGTGTCGAACTCCTCCTGAACCTCCTTGGCGTCCTCCTCGGCGCGCAGGTTCACCGCACCCATCGCGTCGCGCTGGCGCTTGTGGCGGTTCACCTCAGCTTCCAGGGCATCGGCGGCGGGCATGTCATCGGGGTTCACGTCCAGCTGGTTCAACAGCTGGTTCGGGGTCAGTTGCTGATCCTCGGCGATGCGCTCAGCAGCAGCGGCAACACTTTCCTTAGCCGCCTCGAACCGCGCCTCGGCCGCGGCGCGGGCTTCGCGCGCCTCCGAGGCCTTGCGCTCGGCCCCGCGCTCGGCCAGCACGGCCTCGCGTTGCAGCGCTTCGGCCTGGGCTAGCTTGTCGGCGGCCTCGGCGCGGCGGGCCTCGGCGGCCTCGATCATCTCGTTCAGCTCTTCGCGCGCCTCGGCGATCTCGGCGGGCGCGGCCATCGCCTCGGTCAGCTCTTCCTCGGAACTGGCTTTGCGCTCGGCCAGCTCGGCGATGCGCTTCTCGGCGGTTTCCAGACGGTGTTTCCAGCCGCTCAGGTCCTTGGCCACCTCCTGCGTGCGGCGGGTGCGGGCCTCGCCCTCGCGGCGCAGCTCGTCATGGGTCGAGCGATGCGTCAGCATGGTGATCCGCGCGGCCTCGACCGTCTGCTTGATGTCCTCGACCCGGGCGCGGGCGGTGTCCAGATCGCCCAACTCGGCCACCGCGGCCTCAGCCTCGCGCAGCTGGGCGCGGGCCGCCATCGCATCCTGCTTGTGACGGTCGACCGCAAGCGTCAGGTTCTCCAGCTTGCCCTGCGCCAGGTTGCGGTCGGCCTCAGCCCGGCTGAGCGCGCGGGCGGCCTCGGCCATGCGTTGGTCGGCGGCGCGGCGGGCCTCGCGGGCGCGGCGGTCGGCCTCGGTCACCTCGGTCAGTTGCCGCGACAGAGCCTCATGCGCGGCGCGGGCGCCGTCGGCCTGCGCCTCGACCTGCGCCAGCTGCTGTTTCAGCGCCTCAAGCTTGTTGAGCTGCTCGAGCCGCAGCGCCGCGGCGCTGGGGGCATCCTCGGCCCAAGCGCGGAACCCGTCCCAGCGCCACAGATCGCCCGAGCGCGACACCAACCGTTGGCCGGGTTTCAGCAAGGGTTGCAGCCGCGCACCCTGATCCGCGTCGATCAGGCCGATCTGCGCGATGCGACGGCTGAGGCGGTCCGGCCCCGAGACGTGCAGCGCCAGCGGCTCGGCCCCGTCCGGCAACGGTTGATCGGCGTCATAGCCCGGCACCTGCACCCAGCCCGACGGGCCATCGCCCTCGACCAGCGGGGCGCGGAGGTCATCCGCCAGCGCGGCCCCCAGCGCCTTTTCAAAGCCCGGCTCGACCCGCAGCAGGTCCAGCACCTGCCCGCCCTCGGCGGTGTCGCGCTCGACCAGCTTGGCCAGCGCGGTGGTCTCGGCCCGGATCGCGCCCAACTCGCCCTCAGCCTCGGAGCGTTGGGCGCGGGCCTCGGCCTCGCGCGCCTGCGTTTCACCGCGCAGCTCGTCGGCGGCGGCCAGCGCTTCTTCGGCGGCTTCGGCGGCCTCGCGCGCCTCTTCCTCGGCGGCTTGCGCGGCCTCGAACGCTTCGTCGGCGCGGGTCAGCGCGGCGCGCGCCTCGGCAACGGCCGCGCGGGCCTTTTCCTCTTCGGCCTCGGAGCGTGCCAGCGTCTTGCGGCTGTCCTCGACCAGGCGCTGCGCCGATTGGTGACGCGCGACTAGGCGGGCGGTGTCCTCGGTTTCCTGCGCCAGCAGATCCTCGCGCTCCTGCAGAACCGCGGCGGCTTCGCGGGCGATTTCGGCGGCTTCGGCCAGCTTGTCGTCATGGCCCTCGGCGGCCTTGGCCAGTTCGCGGGCCTCCCATTCCAGCCGTTCGATCATCTCGCCGGCGTCGCGGTTCAAACCGGTTTCACGCTCGATGTCGCGGCCCAGTTGCTGGATACGGGCGGTTAGGGTTTCGATGGTCTGGCGCGCGCGGGTTTCCTGATCGGACAGCTGATCGCGCTGCACCTGCTGGCGCTGCAGGACGGCGGCGGCGATGGCCTCTTCTTCGCGTAGCGGCGGCAGGGTTTCTTCGATCTCGGCGCGTTTCGCGCTTGCGGCGCGGGCCTCGGCCTCGGCGCGCGCGGCTTCGGTGGTGCGGTCGCGCAGACGCTCTTCGGCCTGCTGGCGGGCCATGTCGGCCTCTTTCCAGCGGCGATACAGCAACATGCCCTCGGCCTGGCGCAATTGCTCGCCGATTTCGCGATACCGCGCGGCCTGACGGGCCTGGCGCGCCAGCTGCGCCAACTGCGTGCCCAACTGTTCCAGCACGTCATCGACGCGGGTCAGGTTGGCCTCGGTGCCCTTGAGCTTCAGTTCGGCCTCATGCCGGCGCTGGTACAGACCCGAGATGCCGGCGGCCTCTTCCAGAATGCGGCGGCGGGCGCGGGGTTTGGCGTTGATCAGCTCGGCGATCCGGTTCTGCCCCACCAGCGCGGGTGAATGTGCGCCAGTCGAGGCGTCGGCGAACAGCATCTGCACGTCGCGGGCACGCACGTCCTTGCCGTTGGCCTTGTAGGCGCTGCCCACGTCGCGGGTGATGCGGCGCACGATCTCGATCTGGTCGCTGTCATTGAACCCGGCCGGGGCCAGACGTTCCGAGTTGTCCATGGTCAGGACGACCTCGGCGAAGTTGCGCGCTGGACGGGTGGCAGCACCGGCAAAGATCACGTCCTCCATCGCGCCGCCGCGCATCGATTTGGGACGGTTCTCGCCCATCACCCAGCGCAGCGCCTCGAGCAGGTTGGACTTGCCGCAGCCGTTGGGCCCCACAACACCGGTCAACCCGTCTGCGATGATCAGATCGGTCGGATCGACGAAGCTTTTGAAGCCGGTGAGTTTGAGTTTGGTGAAGCGCAAAGGCCGATTTCCATGATTCCCGTTCCCTGAAAGTCTGGACAAGGGAATGCCCGCGAGTCAACGAAGTTGCGCAGGATATGGGATATTGGGCCGAGTTATCCACAATATCTTGCTGATTTGGGCGGAATTGCGCGGAGTCAATAAGGCGAACACTCGAACACCTGGTATCCGGTGTCCGCCCCGCTTTCATAGGTTCCGAAGTCGATGCATTCATAGTTGGTCGGCGTGACCGCAGCCAGCAACAGCCGGTCCGACGCCCTGCGGTCGCAGGCGAGGATGCCCACGGTCACCGCCGCGTCGCCCAGCACATCGGCGACCGGACAGCCCGCGACCTGAGCCATGGCCAAGGCGGCCCGATCTCGGACCGGCCCCAGCCGCGGGGCATATTGGCTGTTGATGCGGACCGCCTCGGCCAGGTCACCGCGCAGGCGCACGTCGAACACGCTGCCGTTCACGGCCACGCGGGTCGCTGGCACGTCGCGGAAATGGGGCGTGCCGGCCGAGCAACCGGCCAGCAACAGCAAGGCGAGGAACCGGATCATGCCGCAGCTTTGCGGCAAAATGGTTAACGAAAGCTTTCCCGCGCTCAGCCGCGCAGGAGCGTGCCCAGCCGTTCAATGCCCTCGGCAATCGTGGCCTCGTCCGAGTTGGAGAAACTCAGCCGGATCGTGTTGGCGCCGCTGCCATCGGGGTGAAAGGCCTGGCCGGGCACAAAGGCGACCTTGACCGTCTCAAGCGCGCGGGCCAGCAGCTGCGCGCCATCCGAGCCGGGCGGCAGGGTCAGCCAGATGAACATGCCACCCTCGGGCCGGGTCCATTGCACGCCTTCGGGCATGTGCCGATCCAGCGCCGCCAGCATCGCGTCGCGGCGCGCACCGTAGGTTGCGCGCACTTTCAGGATGTGGCTGTCGAAACAGGTTTGGGCCACTTGGTGCACGGCCATCTGGTTGATGGTGGCCGAATGCAGGTCAGCGGCCTGTTTCATCAGCACAAGCTGCGCGATGACGGGCCGCGCCGCCACGACCCAACCCACCCGCAATCCGGGCGACAGGGTCTTGGAAAAACTGCCGCAATAGATCGTCCGGCAGGCTTGCAGATCGCCCTTCCGCGCCAGTTCCAGCGCAAGGATCGGCGGGATCGCCTGCCCGTCATAGCGCAGGGCCTGATAGGCGCCGTCCTCGATCAGGGCGCAGTCCAACTCCTCGGCCAGATCCAGAAGGGCCTCGCGCCCCTGCCGATCGACGGTCTCACCGGTCGGGTTTGCAAAATCGGGAGACAGATAGCCGTATTTGACGGTCCCCGGCCCCGCCGCGGCCCGGTATTGCGCCGCGCCCGCATTGCCGCCTTCGCGCAACCGGTCAAAGCGTGGTTCATAGGCGTTGAAGGCCGCCAAGGCGCCCAGGTAGGTCGGCCACCCGACCAGCGCCGTGTCGCCGGGCGACAGAAACAGTTTGCCCAGATAGTCGAGCGCCTGCTGCGAGCCCGAGGTGATCAGTACGTCGTCGGGGCCGCAGTTGATGCCGATCTTGCGCATGTGGTCGGCGATGCATTCCCGCAACGGCATGTACCCTTCGGACACGGAATACTGCAGCGCCTGCGCGCCGCCGCCAGCACCAAGTGCCTGTTGGAATGCCTGAGAAAACGCCTCGGTCGGAAAAAGCGCCGGGTCGGGGATACCGCCGGCAAAGGAAATGATGCCGGGTTGATCCAGCAGCTTCAGCAGCTCTCGGATTTCAGACGCCTTCATTCGCGCGGCGCGCGTTGCAAATAGCTGGTGCATGTGCCGAGCCTCCTCCGCTGGGTCGGACCGACGCTATGACCTCTGCGTTTAAAGTCAATAATACTGACCTAGTGTTTCAGCCAATGTGATCGCGGCCCGTTCTTGCACGGGCCGGGCATATGTGGTCATATGATTTGACCAATTTTCAGCGATGATCCGATGCCCTTTCAGAAAGTCCAGACCGAGAAACTGTCCCTGGCCGTCGTCAAACAGATCGAACTGCTGATCCTGCGCGGGATCCTGCGCCCCGGTGAGCGCCTGCCGTCCGAGCGCGAGCTGGCCGACCGGCTGGGTGTGTCGCGCCCGTCGCTGCGCGAGGCGATCTCGCAACTGCAGGAGCAGGGCCTGCTGACCGCCAAGGCAGGGTCAGGCATTTATGTGGCCGAGGTTCTGGGCTCGGCCTTTTCGCCCGCACTGATCCGTCTTTTCGGCAGCCATGACGAGGCCGTATTCGATTACCTGTCGTTCCGGCGCGACATGGAAGGGCTGGCGGCCGAACGCGCCGCGCGTCTGGGCTCGGGCAGCGACCTGAAGGTGATCCAGACGATTTTCGACAAGATGGAGGCCGCCCATGCCCGCAACGCGGCCGATGACGAGGCCCATCTGGACGCGCAGTTCCACATGGCCATCATCGAGGCCAGCCACAACGTGGTGATGCTGCACATGATGCGGTCGATGTTCGATCTGCTGCGGCAGGGCGTGTTCTACAACCGCCAGATCATGTTCCACCAGCGCACCACACGCGACGCTATCCTAAACCAGCACAGGGCAATCAACGCAGCCCTTCAGGCCCGCGACCCCGAAACCGCCCGGCAGGCAGTGGAACAGCATCTGAGCTTTGTCGAACGCTGCATGGAAGACCAGCAGAAGGCCCGGCGCAACGAACTGATCGCGCGCCAGCGGCTGGAACATGAGGTTGGCAACTTGGGCGGTTGAGGCCCTCTGCCTCTCACTGCGCCTTCAACCCCAGCGTTTCATAAAGGCGCCTGTATTGCTCGGCCACGATTGGCATCGCATAGCTCTGCAGGGCATGTTTGCGCGCAGCATTCCCGTCGCGCTTCTGCCCTTGAGCCTCGCAGGAACGCTGATCATCAATCACCCCCTTTAGGCAATCCGCCAAGTCCCGCGCATCAAACGGCTTGGCCAGCCGCCCGCACCCGGGGTTCGGGACCAGATCGGGCAATCCACCGATCTTGAACCCGACGATCGGAATACCGCAAGAAAGCGCCTCGACGCCGGTGTTGGGCAGGTTGTCTTGTCGGGACGGCAACGCAAAAACGTCCGCGCACGCATAAACAGACCGCAGTTCCTCGGGCACTGAATGTTGTCCAGTGAAATGAGCCGGAAAGGGCAGATCGACCTCATGCGCATCCGCGCCGAATATCAGAACCCGGATATCAGATCTTTCCTGTTTCAGGATCGACAGAGCTTCCTTGAGGTGCCTAAATCCTTTGCGCGGATCGCTGTCGCCCCCCATGGCCCCAAAACCGATGACAGCAGAGTCGCGTGGCAGACCCAATCGATCTCTTGCCGCGTCTCGGTCGGTGGGGCGCCAGACATCGGTATCGATTGCGTTGGGAATGACTGAAACGGGCCAGTCCTGCGTCAAGGTGCTTTGCCGGGCGCAATCCGCCAGCCAGCGGCTGGGTGCAACAAGATGGAACGGCCGCGTCCAAAACCGCTGTTTTCTCTTCCAGACACGGCGGTTCAGCCTGCTCGCTCGGCTATCCTGCTCGGTCGCGTAACCGTTTTTCCAGGCATCGCCCTCAGAGTAGTGCTCCACCCCACAGAACGGCCACATGTCATGCATGGTCCATACAACCGGATGACACAGGTTTCCGATCTCGCGGATTGACATCAGATCCGAGTTGACCCAGTGCAGGTTCAGAATTTGTGAGGGCTGCTGGTTCAGGTACTTCGCCAAGCCCGAACGGACCTGACCCAGCGAAATCAAACCCGAGAAATCCGCTTCATGCCGGCGCCGGATACTGCGCGCCATTTCCCGTTGAATCATTCGTCCCAGACCCTTGGCCGGCTTGAACGTGGTGATGCCTGGCCCTTCCTGACCTCGCGCAACGGTCATGGTTGAGTTCACGCCGCTGGCGTTTAGGGCCATATGCAGCCGGTGCGCCGCAATCGCCGCGCCCCCCTCAGAACTACTGAAACTGATGTGGTTTACCTTGAGCACCGCGACTCCATTTGTCCGGCGTAGAATCTGGTCACGAGCCCCAGAGTCACGACGCTTGGTTCCGCCCGTTTTCTAGCGCATGAAATACTCGAAAGAAGCACGTCAGGGCTGTTTCTCGTGCAGGTACAAATAGTCGGTACTGCCATTTCCATAGACGCAGACATACCCTGCTGCCCTCAGCGCCTTGTCTGCGGCATCAACCCGCTGAAAGGCTTTCTTTCCGGGCCGGTTGAGTTCGTCGTATTCGACGCAGATCTGCTGGGGCCGCAGCCCGTCTGCCAGAATCTGCTCAAGAACTTCGACTTCCGCACCTTCTATGTCGAGCTTCAACAGCTGGACTTCCTCGATTGGAATTGCGTGATCGTCCAGTACTTCCTGCAATGTATCGGCCTGAACCATCAGGTGATCGGTATCCTGACGATAATCGTTCTGGAAATTCACGATCGAGTGCGACACATGCTCGGGGTTCTTGGGAAGAAAAAAACGCAGTGTCTCGTTGCGGCACCAAAGGGCGCGATCGACCATTATCAGGTTGTCTTCACTGCAGGTGCTCAGGTCGTAGGCTTCAACGGGCTGTGAACCACCTGAAACGTAGCCCGTTTCACCCACTTGGCCGAAACGCTTTTTCATCGCGCCAAAATGGGCCACGGCCCGAGGTGTCGGATCGATGATCACGACCCTAGCGCTGTAGCGGTTCGCAAACTCGACGTCGAAAGACGCGTCCTCTCCAAGACCAGCGCTGACGATCGTGCAGCCCTGCAGACTCTCGTCCTCGAGGAAAGTCCAGCCACCATAGTCAGAGCCGAGTGTGACCAGGCGCAAACCGTGCCTGGCCCGAACCGTTTGCAGCCTGTGGCGCTTGTAGCGCTTTTCGCGAAGCCAGTTTCCTATGCGCTCTATCATCTTTCCCTCTTGGACATGAGCCTGCCGACAAACCTGTTGAGCTTGCGCCTGATCTTTTCCAGTTTGCCGGGTTTGGTCAGGTAATACAGTTTCACCTGCTCCACCGCATCGGTATTTTCCGAGATCTGGTCAGGTAAGCCCGGCGAAAGGTTGGAGTTCAGGCGGCTGCGCGTGTAGGACTTGTTCACCACACCATGACTGCCGGATCCATCAAAACCGATGTTCTCTACATAGGAAAAATATGGGGACAGGCACAATCCGCGATTCCGGAAAATGGTCGCGTACCAGAAAACCGCCCATGTCTTCAACTCGCCGGTCTGGTTCGCCAGAACCTGCGACCAATAGTCCTGTGCCCCGTCGAGGTTGAAGCGGGCGATGTCTGCGTCTGAAAACTCATCCACCAGCGCGTCAGGGTCGCGGCTGTAATGCGCCCAACGGTCCGCCCAGGTTGCCCATCCCCAGCAACTCATGAAACGCCAAAGATATGCGCCCTGCGCTCGGCGAAAGGCAGGCACGTCCTCATTGTAGCCGGCAATATGCCAGACCGCGTGCTCGTCCTTGTAGCGGTCCAGCGCAAGGTTCATATAATGAAGAAAGGCTGGCGACGTGAGTATATCATCCTCGAGAATGATCGCGCGGCCATGCTCCGCCATCATCTGCGAAACACCCTCCTCGATCGATACGGCCAGCCCTGCATTCCGGTCACGTCGGCGCAGCTCGATACTGGCAAAGCCCCGCTGCGTTTCGGCCACCTGCGCAACAGCGTCAACAATCGGCTTTTCGGCATCATTGCGGGGGCCGTCGATGAATACGGTCAAGGATGTCGACGCGGCCAAGGGCGATTGGGCCAGGGCGTCCAACGTCCGCCGCGTATGTTCGGGTCGGTTGAACGCGAACACGCACACAGGGGCGGGATCAACAATCTTGGTATGTCCGGATGTCATCGTACCTCACCGAAACGCCACAAGCTGACTGCCCTGAATCAACAGACAATGACACGGGCTACAAGCAAAAAAACCCGAAAGCAGGCAGCTTTCGGGTTTTGGAAATTGAGATTGGGTCACGCCGAACAGCTCAGTGCAGCTTGTCACCGACCTCGGAGATCGCCGAGTCAATCAGCTTGTTGGCTTGCGCCGCAGTCATCTGCTTGGCCAGCACGGACTTGGCCGCCGCAACGGCCGCAGTAACAGCCTGGTCGCGCACTTCCTTCACTGCCGAGGCCTCGGCCGATGCGATTTGATCCTGTGCGGCAGCCAGACGACGCGCGATGGATTTCTCCAGATCCGCCTTTGCCTGTTCGGCAGCCAGAACCGAATCTTCCTTCGCCGCGGCCACGATGGCTTCGGCCTGAGTCTGCACTTCGCGCTGCTTGCGTTCGTATGAGGCCAGCAGGCTGCGCGCTTCTTCATGCAGGGCACGGGCCTCGTCCAGCTCGGCCTTAATGCCTTCGGCGCGGTTGTCCAGCGCCCCGCCAATCATCGAGGGAACCTTGAAATAGAACAGGACCGCGATAAAGACGATGAAGCCCAGCGTCACGACGAAATCGGTGTTCGCCAGCGAGAAGAACGGACCGCTTGCGGCCAGCGCCGGGCTGGCGAAGCCTGCGGTCAGGATAAGAGCAAGTGTATTCCGCATGTCACTTATCCTTTCATCTGCGCGCTGATGGCACTGCTGATGGCTTTGGCATCCGCCTCGCCGCCCAGCGCAGTCACCAGTTCGGCCGCCGTATCGTTGGCAACCTGTTGAATGCTTTCCAGCGCTCCGGCACGGATTTCGGCAATTGCCTTCTCCGATTCTGCCGCCTTGGCCGCGATTTCCGCGTCTGCCTTGGCAATCGCGTCATCCAGGTCCGCCTGGATTTCGGCGCGCGCTTCGGCTGCGATCCGCTGAGCCTCGGCACGGGCATCGGCCAGCGCCTTGTTATAGGCCTCTTCGGCCTCGACCGCCTTGGCCTTCAGATCTTCGGCCGCAGCCAGGTCATTTGTAATGGTCCCCTGACGCTCGGCCAGGATCGCCGCGATGCGCGGCAGGGCCACGCGGGACAGGACCAGAAAGATGACGACCAGCGTAATGACCAGCCAGAAGATCTGGTTGGGGAACCAATCGAAGCAGAGCTGCGGCATCCCGATGGCCGAGCCATGGGAATCGACGCATTTGCCGACTGCTTCTGCAGCTATGGGTTCTGTCGCCATGATGTCCTCCGTCGGAACGTTGTCTTTACAACAGGTGGGCCGCTATGGCTTGGGCCCACCTGCGCGTAAGGATCAGGTTCCGCAGATTAAACGGCGAACATCAGCAGCAGCGAGACCAGGAATGCGAAGATCCCCAGGGCTTCTGCGAATGCGATACCGATGAACAGGGTTGCGGTCTGCGAAGCAGCCGCCGAAGGGTTGCGCAGAGCGCCGGCCAGGAAGTTGCCGGCCACGTTGCCCACCCCGATTGCGGCCGCGCCGGAACCGATTGCTGCCAGGCCTGCGCCGATGTGTGCGAGATCGCCTTCCATGATGTATCTCCTTACGAATTGGAAGTTTCGATTTTGGGTTATCGTTCCTGTGCTCAGGGTCGCCCCTGATCAGTGATGCGGATGCAGAGCGTCCTTCAGATAAACACAGGTCAGAATGGTGAATACGTAGGCCTGGATGAAGGCCACCAGGACCTCGAGACCGTACATTGCGGTGATCGCCAGAACCGATACGGGCGAGATCACGGCGACCGCGGCGAAGCCGGCGAAAACCTTGATCACGGCGTGGCCGGCCATGACGTTACCCGCAAGACGAATGGAGTGGCTGACCGGGCGCACGAAGTACGAGATCAGCTCGATGATCGCCAGGATCGGGCGCAGCGCCAGCGGCGCGCTGGACACCCAGAACAGGCTCAGGAAGCCGGCGCCGTTCTTGACAAAGCCCAGAACGGTCACGGTCAGGAACACGGCCAGCGCCAGCGGAATTGTGACTGCGAAATGCGACGTGGTGGTGAACGAGGTCGGGATCAGGCCGAGGAAGTTCGCGGTGACGATGAACATGAACAGGGTCATGACATACGGGAAGTACTTGACGCCTTCCTTGCCACAGATGTCTTCCAGCATCTTGTAGATGAAGCCGTAGGCCAGCTCGGCGATCGACTGCATGCGGGTCGGAACGATGGCGCGCTTCGAGGTGCTGAGCACCAGCAGGCCGATGATGGCCAGAACCGCGAAGAACAGCCACAGGGTCACGTTGGTGGGCGTGTACCAAGCCATCTCACCGCCGAAAAGCGGCTTGACGATGAACTGGTCCATCGGATGGAAAACCAGGCTGCTGCCTTCTGCTGCGGTGGTCTCGGTCGCCACGTTCAGTCCCTCTCGTCCTTCTCGGCCTGTGTCGAGGCCGCTTGTTTCTCTTGAGCTTCTTGCGCGCTGCGGAGCATGACCTTCACGCCCGCGACAAGGCCCAGCAATGTGAACAGCACCAGGAAGATCGGGATCGTCCCGAACAGGCTGTCCAGCCCGTACCCGATGCCAAATCCGATCCCCAGACCGGAAACCATCTCGATGACCATCCGCCAGGCCAGCTCGCCCCCGGATATGTCAGCGTCCGCACGAGGTTTCGGCGCTTTGGCCTTTTTTGCCGCGTCGATCTTGGCCTCAAGCTGCGTCAGGCGCTGCTTTGGGTCGTCATCGGTCACGGGCGTTTCCCTCGCACAGTCTTGGCGCAGTTGCTAAGCGGCCTCGCGCGCAGAGTCAACGCTGTTGATGGCTCCAATTGACGCAGCTTAAGCCTATGTTTTCAAATGATTTTTATGGACACGCTCTGACTGACGATCGGGCCGCGAACAAACCATGCCGCTGGAAACATCGGATTCCGCATATTCAACCAAATGGTTGACCAAACTTTCCCGCTGTGGTTCAGCGGGATCATGTCCGATGACCTCGATACCGTCTTTGCGGCCCTGGCCGACCCCACGCGGCGCGCGATACTGGCGATGCTGCTCGAGGATGACATGGCCGTCACCGACGTGGCCCAGCCGTTCGAGATGTCGCTGGCGGCGATCTCGAAGCACCTTACGATCCTGACCCGAGCCGGGCTGATCAGTCAGGAAAAGCGTGGCCGGGTGAAATGGTGCAAGCTGGAACCCGACGCCCTGCGCGCGGCCTCGGTCTGGATGCAGGGGTTCGGGCAGTTCGAACCCGTGAATCTGGACGCGTTCGAGCGGTTTCTGGAAAACCAGCTTTCCGCGGGGGACGAGGCCTAGCGCACCACGAAGACCGACATGCTGGCATGTTTGGCCAGATATCCGGCATGGCTGGACAGGATGAAGTCGGTAATCCGTGGCGCATGGGTGCCCACCACGATCAGGTCGGCACCGATCTCTTCAGCGGTGCGGGCCAGATCACCATCCACTTCGACCGCCACATCCACCGAATGAATGTTGCGGAAATCAACTTGCGCTCCGCTGGCCTGGGACAACTCGTCCGCCAGATCGGAAAGGTGGTCCTTGATCGCGGATTCGGTTTGCGTGGGGTCGCCGGGCTGGTTGCTTGTCACGCTGACGATGGTGATCCGCGCGCCCTGCCACCGGGCGATCTGTGCCGCAACTTCGGCCGCTTTGCGCACTTCGGGTGGCAGATGCAGATCGACGGGAAACATTATGTGTTGGAACATCAGTCCCTCCTTTCACGCCGACAGCTTAGCGGGTTTGACATAACCGGCCCTTGATGTGGCTCAATCCAAGAGGATCAGCCTTGCTGGCTGTACTCGACCCCTGTGACCACACCGCTGGGATCGGCGCGGCACAGCCACGGGGCCTGAGCGCCGGCCACTGTGACTTGTGTGACGGTTCCCGCCGGTTCGGCAGTTGTCGACAGAGCCTGGACATCCGCGGGGCTCCGGTTGGCCTCAGCAGCCACCAATGCCTCGCAGCTGGCTTGAAGGGTTGAATTGTCGGTGGTGTCCTGCGTACACCCAAAAACCAGCATTAGCGTGGCCGAGGCAATCAATCTGTGCATGTTCCGGTCCTTTCGGAGTTTGCCCCACCCTGCCACGAACGGGCGCTTTGGCAAAGGTCAGTCCAACGCGGTTTGTCGCCGAGCCATCCCCAGGTCATCCCCTTTCAGCAACAGCACCAGGGCAAGGATCGTCAGCCCTATCCCCACAAGAACAAGAAGGCCAGGCGCCGGCTGGCCCAGCGCGATCTGCCAGATGATCACCCAGCTGGGCGTCAGGTAGGTATAGGCCATGACCTTGGCCGATGGCAGCAGTAGCGTGGCATATTGCAACAGAACGAAGGTGGCCGCGCTGGCGCAGACGGCCACATAGAACAGACCGATCCAGACGATCGCCGGCAGGTTGGCCCAGTCGGTCGCGCGGATGTCGGACCAGCCGAACACCGTCAGCACCGCGCATCCGGCCACAAGCGTGCCGAAGGTGAACACGACCGGCGGCTCGCCCCGGTTCAGCTTGCGCACCATGGGCGTATAGATCGCATGGGCCACGCAGCCCCAGAAATAGATGATCTCGCCCTGCCCGATCTCAAAGGCGCGAAAGGCCAGCCAATCGGCGCGGAACACCACCCAAAGCGCGCCAACCGCGCCCACGCTCAATGCAAGGGCCATGTGCGGGGTGGTGATCTGGCGCAGCAGGACCCAACCCGCCACCGCCGACAGGATCGGCGTCAGGGTAAACACCGCCGCCGCGCTGACCGGCGGCGCGGTCTTCAGCCCGTAGAACATCAACACGAAATAGGCCGAGAACAGCCCGCCCAGCACCAGATACCGCCACGGCGCGCGCGCCGCGCTGCGCGGCAGGCCGGTCGTCATCAGCGCCGCGATGCCGATCACCACGCCGGCAATTGCGAACCGCGCGGCGTTCAACGCCGCCGGCGCGATCTCGTTGGCGATCATCGAGCCCAGCGAGAAACTGCCCGCCACCAGCGCCGAGAACACCAGCATGGCCAGATGGCCACGCGCCTGCGGGCTCATGGCAGCCAGTCCTTTGCCTGCTCCTTGAGGAATTTCAGAAAGGTCTGCACCTTGTTGGTGCGGTGCAGATCCACATGGGTCACCAGCCACAGGTTGCCGGCCCATTCCGGCAGCGGCTCCATCACCTCCTGCAACTGCGGATGGCGGGCGGCCTCCCACCGGGCCATGAAGCCGATCCCTGCCCCGGCCAGAACCGCTTCGGCCACGGTGAAGTTGTTGGAGCAGCGGAAGGTGATCGCCTCGGCCGGGACATTGGCGCGCAGCCAGCGCGAAAAAGGCGCGCGGCTGTTTTCGTCATCCGCCCCGACGAAGGCGTGGTTGGGGAAATTCTCGACGCCCGCGGGCAGGCCGCGCCGCGCGATATAGTCCTGACTGGCATAAAGCCCCACTTCTTGCGTCATGAAGGGCTGCACCACGTTGTCCGGCTGATCTGGGGCCGCACCGGCACGGATGGCCACATGCGCCTCGCCATATTCCAGGCGGAACAGGCGGTCGCCGGTCAGATAGCGCACGATCAGATCGGGATGGTCCTGCTGGAACGCGGTCAGCGTGGGCACCACCAGCGGTGCCAGCGAGGCCAGCGAAGTCACCACCAGCTCGCCCGAGACATCGTCTCCGCGCCCCTTCAGCCGCCCGACCAGCTGGTTGAACTGATCCTCGGTGGCCTGGGCCACGCGCAGCAGATCCTCGCCCGCCTCGGTCGGGGTGTAGCCGCGCGCGTGGCGCTGGAACAGCTTGACCTTCAGCCGGGCCTCGATCGCATCGATATGGCGGATCACCGTGGCGTGGTGCACCCCCAGAACCTCGGCCGCGCCGCTGACCGTGCCCATACGCGCTACCTGATAGGCGGTGCGGACCTCGTCCCAATTGTCCATGACAATACCAATTCTGTGCAATTTCCAACAATGACTGTTGATTTATCCCAGTTTCGTTCGCTCACGCAATACTCATATTGGGCTCAGACACAAAATCCGAACCCTGAGAAGGACCCACGCTATGACAAAGACCATCCTGCATATCGACGCCTCGGCCCGCCGCACCGGCTCGGCCACCCGCGACCTGTCGGCCCGCATCGTCCAGCACCTGGGCGCCGGCCGCATCATCCGCCGCGACCTGGCCACGCCCCTGCCCCTGCTGACCGAGGACTGGATCACCGCCAACTTCACCCCCGCCGATCAACGCGACGCCACCCAGCGCGACCTGCTGGCCCTGTCGGACGAGTTGGTCAAGGAACTGCAGCAGGCCGACACGGTGGTGATCGGGCTGCCGATCTACAATTTCTCGGTCCCCGCTGCCTTCAAGGCCTGGATCGACCTGGTCGCCCGCGCGGGACTGACATTCTCGTATACCGAAAACGGCCCCAAGGGCCTGCTGGAAGGCAAGCGCGCCATCCTCGCCATCGCTTCGGGCGGCACTGCCGTGGGGTCCGAGATCGACTTCGCCACCGGATACGCCCGCCATGTGCTGGGCTTCATCGGCATCCACGACGTGGATGTGGTGGCCGCCGACCGCATGGCGCTGGATCCGGAAGCCGCGCTGAGCAACGCGCAGAAAGCCGTGGCCGAACTGGCCGCCTGATCCGGCCACTGGCCATCCTTGGTCAAACCGTCCAATCTGCACCCGAACTGGATCGGCAGATTGGACGGTTGTCATGAAGAAGATCGGAATTCTGGGCGGGGTCGGCTGGGCGTCGACAATAGACTATTACCGCGCCATCGCCGAGGGCGCCGGGCGCCATTTTGCAGACCGTGGGCACGGATCACCGCTGCCTGTTCCTCCGATGACCATCGAATCCGTCACCCAGGCCAGAACCCGCGCGCTGCGCGGAACTGCCGGCGACGAAGCAAGCTGGTCCGCGTTCGATGCCCTTTTCCGCGATGCACTGCTGACGCTTGAGCAGGCGGGATGTGATTTCGGCATCATTGCCTCGAACACACCTCACGCCCGTTTGCATGCGATCCGGCAGGGCGTGACCATGCCGATCCTGAGTATCTTTGATGCAACCGCCGTGGCCACCAAAACGACACGCGCCAAATGCGCGCTGGTGCTGGGAACCTCGGTCACGATGCAAGCGCGCCACTATGCGGAAAGGCTGGCGGTTGAAGGCATCACAGCCAATGACCGACTTCCCGAGGACCAGATCGCGGAAATGCAGGCCATGATCGACACCGAGTTCTATGGCGGTGCCTCGGCCAATGCCCGCCACCGTCTGCTGGCGTTCTGCAACCGGCACGCCGCCCCCGGAACCGCGATCCTGCTGGCCTGCACCGAATTGCCGCTGGCCTTTCCCCAACATCTTGATGACCCGGTTTTCGAGACCGACGGGCACCTGTTCGTCAATCCCTCGGCCGCCCATGTCGCCGCCGCGTTGAAAGAGGCGCTGAGCGATTGATCAGGGATGCCAGGTAACCTCGCACCCGATCCGGTCGAAGAAGGCCATCAGGTCGTCGCGCGCCATGGCCACCGTCCGGTCGTTGACAAGCGGATGCATATAAATCACGTCCGCATGCTGCGCCGCGTCGTCCATGAAAAACCGCACATCGTTGCCGACGCCGTTGATCATCGCCAGCGGGCTGACCGCGCCGGGACGGATGCCAAGGTTCTGCATCAGCCGATCCGCCGACCCGAAGGACAGGTTGCCCACCCCCAGTTCGGCGCCCAGCGCCTTGAGGTCGATCTCGCGGCTCTGCTCCAGCGTCACCAGGTAGTTCCGCTTTTTCTTGTCGCGCAGATACAGGTTCTTGAGCCGCAACGCGTTTTCGCCCGGCACCATGAACTGATCCTCGACCGCCTTCGACTCTTCGACCGTCCGCAGCGGGACGTGGCTGTGCAGGCGATAGGGCAGCCCCCAATCGTCCAGCTGCGCCAGCAGTGCATCGGAACTAAGCGGCAATGTGTCCTGAAAGGCGGATGAGGCGTCCATGGTCTTCTCCCGAATAGCGCAGCAGTCATGGCCGACGGGGCAAGACGATGCAACCCGGCAAGCGCGGATGGTTGACTCGGGTGGCCAATGGGCCTAAACGCCAACGCAACATCCGGAAGCGTCTGTTCTTCCGGTCCCTTGAGTCGTTCAGGGATCGCCCCCCACCAGCGAGTTTCGCCCGTGGGGGCGTTTGTGCATTGACCCGTCTGCCCCTATCTATGGGGCGCCAACCGACAACCGGCGAAGGAGGCCGAAGGCATGTTTGAAAATCTATCCGAACGCCTCTCTGGCGTCTTTGACCGGCTGACCAAACAGGGCGCCCTGTCCGAGGAAGACGTCAAGACCGCCCTGCGCGAAGTTCGCGTGGCGCTGCTTGAGGCTGACGTGTCGCTGCCGGTGGCGCGTGCGTTCGTCAAGAAGGTGCAGGAACAGGCGACCGGCCAGGCGGTGACCAAGTCGATCACGCCGGGCCAGCAGGTCGTCAAGATCGTGCACGACGCGCTGGTCGATACCCTGCGCGGCGAGGAAGACCCCGGCAAGCTCAAGATCGACAACCCGCCCGCGCCGATCCTGATGGTCGGCCTGCAGGGCTCGGGCAAGACGACGACCACCGGCAAGCTGGCGAAACGTCTGAGAGAGAAAGAGGGCAAGAAGGTCCTTATGGCCTCGCTGGACGTCTACCGCCCGGCGGCAATGGACCAGTTGGCGGTTCTGGGCACCCAGATCGGGGTGGACACCCTGCCGATCGTGCCGGGCCAGAAACCGGTGGACATCGCCAAGCGCGCCAAGCAGCAGGCCACGCTGGGCGGCTATGACGTCTACATGCTGGATACCGCGGGCCGTCTGCATATCGACGAAGCGCTGATGGACGAAGTCGAGCAGGTCCGCAACGTGGTCGACCCGCGCGAGACCCTGCTGGTGGTCGACGGCCTGACCGGTCAGGTCGCCGTCGAGGTGGCCGAGGAGTTCGACGCCAAGGTCGGCATCTCGGGCGTGGTCCTGACTCGGATGGACGGCGACGGGCGCGGCGGCGCGGCACTGTCGATGCGCGCGGTCACCGGCAAGCCCATCCGCTTCGTGGGTCTGGGCGAGAAGATGGATGCGCTGGAAACCTTCGAGCCCGACCGCATCGCGGGCCGAATCCTGGGTATGGGCGACATCGTGGCCCTGGTCGAAAAGGCCCAGGAGACCATGGAGCTCGAGCAGACCGAGCGCATGATGAAGCGCATGATGAAGGGTCAGTTCAACATGAACGACCTGAAGATGCAGCTGGAGCAGATGATCCAGATGGGCGGCATGCAGGGCATGATGGGCATGATGCCGGGCATGGGCAAGATGGCCAAGCAGATGGATCAGGCCGGACTGGACGACCGGATCCTGCGCCAGCAGATCGCCATGATCCAGTCGATGACCAAGAAGGAACGCGCCAACCCCGCGCTGCTGCAGGCCAGCCGCAAGAAACGCATCGCGGCCGGTTCGGGCATGGAAGTCAGCGACATCAACAAGCTGCTCAAGATGCACCGGCAGATGTCGGACATGATGAAGAAGATGGGCAAGATGGGCAAAGGCAAGATGCTGAAACAGGCCATGAAAGGCATGTTCGGCAAAGGCGGGCCCAGCCCCGAGGACATGGCTGCGGGCATGGACCCCAAGGCGCTGGAAGCCGCAGCCAAGGCGATGGGCGGCAAGATGCCCGGCGGCATGCCCGGCATGGGCGGCGGCATGGCCCTGCCCCCCGGCCTGAGCGGGTTCGGAAAGAAGAAGTAAGTGACCGCGCCCGTCGCATATCCTTGGGAGGCTCCGGCCACCGGCCCCGCTGCCGCTCTGTCGGCGCGGCTGGCTGCGGACTTGCCGCGGCTGGAGACTGCGCGGCTGGTGCTGCGCGCGCCGCGGATCGGGGATTTCGACACCTATGCCGACATCCTGATGTCGGACCGCGCCAAACACATGGACGGCCCGTTTGACCGGCAGGCGGCTTGGCTAGATTTCTCGCAATACGTCGCGGGCTGGCTGCTGCGCGGCGCGGGAATGTGGGCCATCGAGGACCGCTCGGGCGGTCAGGTTCTGGGGTTCGTGTCGGTCGGCATGGAATTCGGCGACCGCGAACACGAGCTGGGCTATCTGCTGACCGAAGCCGCCGAGGGGCGTGGCTTTGCAACCGAGGCGGCCGAAGCCGCCCGCGACTTTGCGCTGGGTCCGCAGGCCCTGCCGTCACTGGTCAGCTATGTAGACCTCGACAACGCGGCCTCGGTCCGCGTGGCCGAGCGCCTGGGCGCCCAGCGCGACCTACAGGCCGAGGCCGGGTTCGACGAGCCGGTTCTGGTCTATCGCCACCTGCCCGGCGACGAAGATGGCGGGATGGAGGCCTACGCATGACGACCTTCGCCATCCCGACCCTTGAGACCGAGCGCCTGATCCTGCGGGCGCCGCATCTGGACGATCTGCCGGCGATGACAGCCTTCTACGCGACCGAGCGCAGCCACATGGTGGGCGGGCCAAGGGATGCGGCGGGCTGCTGGAACGGACTGGCGAACCGGCTTGGCCACTGGGCGCTGCGTGGCTATGGCCTGTGGCACCTGACCGAAAAGTCCAGCGGTTCTTTCGTGGGCTGGACCGGCATGATCTATGTGCCGGGCTGGGACGAACCCGAACTGGGCTGGACCCTGATGGAACAGGCCGAGGGCAAGGGCCTGGGCTTCGAGGCCGCGCAGGCCGCCCGCGACCACGCGGCGCGCCATCAGGGGCTGAACGGCGTCATCAGCTATATCGCCCACGCCAATGACCGCTCGCGCGCTCTGGCGGAGCGCCTCGGTGCGACCTACGAGCGCGAGGGCGAAGTGCTGGGCAAGTCCGCGCAGATCTGGCGGCACCCGAAACTCGACACGTCAACGACCGATCTGACCACCGAAAGGACCGGCCAATGAACAATCCCGTGACGCGGGCCGCGGCCTTGCTGAAAGACCACCGCGAAAGCATCGACCGGTTGGACGCGATCCTGGTCTATACGCTGGCCGAGCGGTTCAAGCACACGCAGGCCGTTGGCAAGCTCAAGGCCGAACACGAACTTCCCCCGTCCGATCCCTCGCGCGAGGCCGCGCAGATCGCACGGCTTGAAGACCTGGCGAAAGAGGCGGATCTGGACCCCGATTTTGCCAAGGCTTTCCTGAATTTCATCATTCAGGAAGTCATCCGACACCACAAGAAACACCAGAAATAGCCGGAGCTTTCCGGCCAACGCCATCCAAAGGAGATACCACAATGGCAATGAAAATTCGTCTGGCCCGTGGCGGCTCGAAAAAGCGCCCCTTCTACCGCATCGTCGCAGCGGACAGCCGCATGCCGCGTGACGGCCGCTTCATCGAGAAGCTGGGCACCTACAACCCGCTGCTGCCGAAAGACAGCGAAGAGCGCGTGAAGATGAACATGGAGCGCATCCAGTACTGGCTGGACCAGGGCGCGCAGCCGACCGACCGGATCGCCCGCATGCTGGAAGCCGCCGGCGCCAAGGAAAAAGCCGAGCGCAACAACCCTCAGAAGGGCACCCCGGGCAAGAAAGCCCAGGAGCGCGCCGAAGAGAAAGCCGCCAAGGCTGCTGAAGCCGCAGAGGCTGCTGCCGCTCCGGCCGAAGAAGAAGCTGCTGCTGCAGAAGAGTAAACAGGCGGGCGCGTGCAGGATCAGGCTTTCACCGAAGATTTCCGCACGCAGTTCGATCTGTTGATGCGGCTCCGGCGCGATGTACGCCGGTTCCGCACAGACGCGGTGGACGAGGCAGTGCTGACGCGCTGCCTCGACGCGTTTCAGCTGGCCCCTTCGGTGGGGCTGAGCGAACCGTGGCGCGTGATCCGCGTCGAAAGCCCCGCGGCCCGGACCGCGGCGCTGGAGAATTTCAAGGCGGCCAATGACGCCGCGCTGGCGGGTTATTCCGGTGACCGGGCGCAGCTGTACAGCCAGCTGAAACTGTCGGGCATGCAGGAGGCGCCGGTGCAGCTAGCGGTGTTCTGCGATGACGCCACCGACAAGGGCCAGGGGCTGGGCGCAGGCACCATGCCCGAGATGCGCCGTTATTCGGTGGTCTCGGCCGTCACTTTGTTCTGGCTGGCGCTGCGCGCGCATGGCCTGGGGCTGGGTTGGGTCTCGATCCTCGATCCCGACCGGCTAGCCCGCGACCTGTCAGTGCCCGAAGGCTGGCGGCTGATCGGTTATTTCTGCGTGGGCTGGCCCGAGGACTGCTCGGACACGCCCGAACTGGAAACCCATGGCTGGGAGTGCCGCCGCGGCAGCCTGCCGGTGGAAACGCGGTAGGGTGGCATGTTTGGATTGATACGCCTTCCCATCCTGCTGCTGATCGCCTTTATTGTGGGCGTGTTCTTTGAACGCAACAATCAACGCGAAGCCTGCGGCGAAATCGGTGTCTGGGAAAGTGGAATATGCGTGACAACGGAAATGCCCAATGACTGATCTGATCTGTGTCGGCAGCATCGCCGGGTCCTTCGGCGTACGCGGCGAGGTCCGCCTGAAAAGCTATTGTGCGGTACCCGAGGATATCGAGACCTACTCCCCCCTGACTGACGAGAGTGGCGCCCAGCGCTATCCACTGATCATCACCCGCGCAATCAAGAACGGGTTTGCCGCGCGTCTGGGCGGAGTCGAAACCAAGGAACAGGCGGACGCCCTTAAGGGGCTGCGCCTTTATGCCCGGCGCGAGCAGTTGCCATCGCTTCCGGATGACGAATTCTATCACGCCGACCTTTTGGGGCTTGAGGTTTATGACACCGGCGGAACCCTGTTGGGGCGGGTCAAATCGGTGCAAAACCACGGCGCCGACGACCTGCTCGAACTGCACGGGCCGGGGCTGAAATCGACTGTATTCCTGCCATTCACCAAGGCCGCCGTACCCACAGTTGACCTTGAGGCCGGGCGTATCGTCGCCGACCCTCCCGAGGGCCTGCTGTGACGCGGCGCATCCTGCTGCATCTGGGCCTTCACAAAACCGGCACGACCGCCGCGCAATCCTTTCTGTTCGAGAACCGAGCGTTGATCTGGCCGCGCCACGCATTGGTTCTGCCATATGTCACCCGCAAATCCGGGTTATCCGAAGCCGCCACGCGCCATTCGCTGTATGGGACATTCGGTACGCTGTCCGAATTCGGCAATCGCTGGCGCGAACTTCTGGCGACGCTGGATTTCGGGGAAAAGCGCGGCCTGATCCTGAGCGAGGAGAACTTCTCGGGGCTTCGCCCCAGCCGCAATTTGGTTGTGGGATACGCCGAAGCCCCTGATCTGGCCGCCTGCGTGGTCGATACGCTGCGCAACCGGCTTGTCGGGTCGGAACTGGACATCACCGTCTATCTCTCGTTGCGCCAGCGCGGTAGTTGGATCCGCAGCCTCTGGGCCCATGATCTTCAGCGCACGCGGCTTGTGCAGGATTTTGACACGTTCCGCGAGAGGCTCGAAGAGCTCCCTTCGCTGCAGCAGACTGCGGACGCCGTTCGTGATCGGCTGCCCTCGGTTCGAGTGCAGACCGAATGGCTGGAAGACCTACGTGAGCGCAGCTTTGGCCCCGGAACACCTTTTGCCGAGTTCCTGGATCTGCCGCCCGAGAAAGCCGCCCTGCTGGTCAAGCCCACTCGGTCAAACCCGGCATTGCCGCGAGAAGCGCTATCCGAAATGCTCGAGTTGAACCGATCGGGGCTGGACGAGGCGGCGCTGGTCAGACAGAAAGCGCGCATCGTCGAACGCGCCCAAAACAGCCTGACCACGAACACATGACGAACAAACCTGCAAAGTCACATGGCCGCAAGGCTATTCGCCCCACGCTGAAACCGCGTGAGCTGCTGACGCCCACGCCGGACCTGCATGGCGTGTGGAAGGCCAAGGTGATCACGCTGTTCCCATCTGCCTTTCCCGGCGTCTTGGGCGAAAGCCTGACCGGCAAGGCGCTGCAAGACGGGCTATGGCAACTGGAAACGGTAGATCTGCGGCAGTTCGGGGTCGGCAAGCATCGCAATGTCGACGACACGCCCGCAGGCGGCGGTGCCGGCATGGTGTTGCGGCCGGATGTACTGGGGGCCGCGATCGATCACACGATGGATGGGGTACAGGGCAACTGGCCGCTGATCTACCTCAGCCCGCGCGGGCGCCGGATGGATCAGCGCATGATGCAGAACTTGGCCCGTTGCGATGGCATAACCCTGTTGTGTGGCCGCTTTGAAGGCGTTGATGAACGGGTTTTGGAGCACTACGGCATCCAGGAAGTCTCGCTGGGCGATTTCGTCATGACCGGAGGCGAAATTGCCGCGCAGGCGCTGATCGACGCCACCGTGCGACTGCTGCCCGGGGTTCTGGGAAACCAGGCCTCGACCGAGGAAGAGAGCTTTTCGTCCGGCTTGCTGGAACATCCACAATACACTCGGCCAGCCGAGTGGAACGGGCGCGAGATCCCACCGATCCTGATGTCCGGACATCATGGTCGCATCGCCGAATGGCGTCACCAGATGGCGGAAGAGATTACCCGCGCGCGCCGCCCGGACCTGTGGGATGCCTACCTGAAGGCGCGCGGGGAAGCCGACGACTAGGGTGCGCCCGCCTTCCATCGCGCCCAGATATCAGGCGAGCCATTGAAGGCGTTGATGTCCACCCGCCCCTGCACGCCGGGAACCAAACCGGTACCCGTATACTGCCAGAACCGCCAGACTGCCTTAGGGTAGACATTGCGCGGATGCCCCGCGACCGAGCGCAGCCAGAACTCGGTCTTTGGTAGCCGTCCGATACCTGTGTCCTCGTAGAAATCGACCGTGGTGTAGACGATCGGCCGGCGGCCGTAATGTCGCTCCAATATGTCGAGGAACCTTTCCGCCTCGGACCGCACCGTTTTGCCATCGGGGCGCAGGGTGCAGGTTTTGGAATGGGGGGTCCATTCCATGTCCAGCACATGCGGCAGGTCGGCCCCTCGGGGAACGTTGCGAATGAACCAGCGGGCCTGCTCGGCCGCGGGGCGGCAGAAGTAGTAATAGTGATATGCACCCCACGGAACCCCAGCCGCCCGGGCGCCCTGACTATGATCCTGGAACATCGGATCGGCCACGTCGCCCCCTTCGGTCGCCTTAATGAACACGAAACTGACCCCCGAGGCCTTGGCCTGGCGCCAGTCGATCGGTCCCTGCCAGCGCGAGACGTCGAGCCCATGCACGGGATAGTGCTCGGGCCGCCGCCGCTCCCAGTCATGCGGGTCGGCATCCGCAAAGGCTGGGTACAAAACCGAAGGTCCGGAAAGGCCCGCGACCATCGGTTGGTCTACGATTTGGGGCGCCGGCGCACGACGCCCGCAAGACATCAGTGCCAGCGCTAGAACCACGCATAAAATCGCTTTGCTCATCCTGTTGCTCTGCCTCTAAACCTGCCCTCAAATTATGACCCAGAATGCCCGATCCCCGGCACAAGGCAACGTCGCGGTACAGGTGACGGCGGATTCCCACCAAATCCACCGCGATTTGGCCGGAAAACCGGCGATTTGGGCTTGAAATACACGTCCGACTTCCCTAAACGGGCGCAATCTGGTGCCGCCTTTCGGGCGACTCCGGTGTTTTGGGTTGATCGCAGGAACGCACCTGCCCTTCTTCGGATCAGGGAAGCTGTGGAATAACCCGGACCAAAAGGAACATTCGACCTGACCTCTGGCGGGCTGCAGATCGCGGGACCCGGAGAAGACCAAGAGCTCTCAGATCGTGCCCAACTTCGTGGACCAACCACGAGCAGATAGGAGTAACTGCGATGGACCTGATCGCACAGCTTGAGGCGGAACAGATTGCCGCCCTGGGGAAAGACATCCCCGACTTCAAAGCCGGTGACACCATCCGTGTCGGCTACAAGGTGACCGAAGGCTCGCGCACCCGTGTGCAGAACTACGAAGGCGTCTGCATCGCGCGCAAAAACGGCGACGGCATCGCCGGATCGTTCACCGTTCGCAAGATCTCGTTTGGCGAAGGCGTGGAGCGTGTGTTCCCGCTGTATTCGACCAACATCGACAGCATCACCGTTGTCCGTCGTGGCCGCGTCCGTCGCGCCAAACTGTACTATCTGCGTACCCGTCGCGGTAAATCCGCTCGTATCGCAGAAGTCACCAACTACAAGCCCAAGGCTGGCGCCGAGGCGTAAGGAGCGGAAAGATGAAAAAAGACATCCATCCCGACTACCACATGATCGACGTCAAACTGACCGACGGCACCGTGATCCAGATGAAATCGACCTGGGGCGCCGAAGGCGATCAGCTGGCCCTGGAAATCGACCCCTCCTCGCACCCCGCGTGGACCGGTGGCTCGTCGCGTCTGATGGACGCCGGCGGTCGCGTGTCGAAGTTCAAGAAGAAATACGAAGGCCTGGGTTTCTGAACCCACGCCTTTTCGGAATTTCCAAGGCCGTCCCCATGGGGGCGGCCTTTTTCGTTGGCCGCTTCTATTGCGCGTCCGGCACGTCGAGATCAAAGACGATGATCCCGTCAGCACCATTCTGACACAGATCACACAGCTGACCGCCCAACCGGCGGTGTTTCGGGTGTTCGGCATAAGCCTGCGCGGCGGTTCGATCCGCAAAGCGGATCACGAACCCATCGCGATAGTCCTGCGACTTTCCTTCAAAATCGAGATTGGGGCCGCTTTCAAAGGTCAAGACCCCCTCCAGGTCGGCGCATAGCTCGGCCAAGCCGGTCAGAACGGCACGGCGCGCGTCCTGCGGTGCATCTGATCGGAAAGTGAAGAACACGCAGTGCAATATCATGATTTCGGTTCCTGGTTGGGCAAAGTCAGATCCAGTAGGCCAAGGCGAGTGGCAGCACCAGGATCGTCGTCAGGGTTGAGACCATGATGTATCCGGCCACTTCCGGGCCATATTCCGGAACATGCTGGTCGATGAACAGGTATGTCGCAACCGAGGACGGCATCAGGCAGCAGAGGATCAGCGCTCCGCGTTCGACCCCGGTAAAGCCGAACAGCCAGACAAGCGTGGTGGCGATCCCGACGGCCAGAACGAGATGCAGACCTGTCAGAACGACCGCCCGGCCAAGGCTGCCCGTCCGAAGCGTGGCCAGCGTGTGACCCAGTGTCAGCAACATCAGCGGGATCGACAGCCCGCCCAGAATGTCAAAGGATTTGGCGATCGGTTGCGGCAGGGTAGACCCCGTAGCCATCAGCGTCAGCGCGATGATAACCGCATAGATGATCGGAGATGTTGCAAGCTTGCGCGCCGAGAACTCTCCGGCCGGGATCCACATGCCGACCGTGAAAATACTCACCAATACCACGACGACAAAAGCCATCGTATAGGCCATGCCCGCATCGCCCAGTGCCAGCAAAGTGATCGGCAATCCGATATTGCCCACATTGCCATGCATCAGCGGGGTCAGAAACGCCCGCACCGGCCAACGCAACAGCCGCAACGCCAGAAATCCGAGCACGCCGAACGCCGCAATGGCGAGGGCAGCAGCAGCCATCATGTCCAGAAACGTGGCAATCTGGATCTTGGTGGCGGACAGATGGGAGATGATCAGTGTCGGATATCCCACCTTCGAGACAATCCCGCCGATCACCTTGTTGTCGAACGGTGCGCGCGCGACCGCCAGCCCGTACCCCACACCGGCACAGATCAGCACCGGCAGAACGATGTTCAATACGTTCAGGAATACGTGCTCCAAACCGGGTCCTTGCGTCCAAGTCAGTTTGCAGACTGTGGCGACGGACGCCCCGTTTGGCAACATCCAAGCGTCAAGCGGCGGGTATCGCGAAAAAATCCAATTTAGACACTGATATTGTCCCGCAGACCCTACAGGACCGCTTTTCTTCGCGGATCACACAACATATAGTGGGTTCAAACAACGTGTAGGCAAACACGGCGCGACTTGGGAATACAGGTATGGCACATATCATCGTTGTGGGGAACGAAAAGGGCGGCGCAGGCAAGTCGACGGTTTCCATGCATGTTGCAACCGCGCTTGCGCGTTTGGGAAACAAGGTCAGCACCCTGGATCTGGACCTGCGGCAGCGCAGCCTGGGCCGCTACTTCGAGAACCGCCGCAATTTCCTGTCCACGGAAAAGCTGGAACTGCCCAGCCCGCGCCACCATGACCTGCCCGAGATCGACGCAAGCAAGCTCAAACCCGGAGAGAACATCTATGACCACCGCCTGTCCGCCGCCGTGGCCGAGTTGGAGAGCGACAGCGATTTCATCCTGATCGACTGCCCCGGCTCCCACACAAGGCTGAGCCAGGTGGCCCATTCGCTGGCCGACACGCTGATCACGCCGCTGAACGACAGTTTCATCGATTTCGACCTGCTGGCCCGGATCGACTCGAAGGGCGAAAAGATTCTCGGCCCCTCGGTCTATTCCGAGATGGTCTGGAACGCGCGGCAATTGCGGGCGCAGGCCGGGCTGAAACCGATCGACTGGGTCGTGGTGCGCAACCGCGTGGGCACCCAACGCATGGTCAACAAGGAAAAGATGCAGCGCGCCATCGAAATGCTGTCGCAGCGCATCGGCTTCCGCGTTGCCTCGGGCTTTTCCGAGCGTGTGATCTTTCGCGAACTGTTTCCGCGCGGGCTGACTCTGCTGGACCTCAAGGATATCGGGGTGAAACAGCTCAACATTTCGAACATCGCCGCGCGGCAGGAGCTGCGCGACATGATGCGTGAACTGAACCTGCCCGGGGTCGAGATCGACTTCTAAGCCGTCGGCGCGAAGATCGTGAACAGCTCTTTGGGTTCGGGTACGCCGCGCAGCATGTAGCGCCCGACCGAGATCAGTTCCTGTTCGCAGGGCTGAGCGGCGCGGGCCACGTCATCCGAGATCAAGATACGTCGATCCAGCGATCGGTGCATGCCTGCAATACGCGCAGCCTGGTTCACCGCCGGTCCGATCACAGTGAAATCCAGCCGGCTTTCAGCACCGATATTGCCGTAAAGGATTTCGCCCGAATGCAGAGCAAGGGTGAAATTGGCAACCGGCAAGCCGGCGGCAGCCCGTTCCGCGTTGAGCACTGCAATGCGCTCTTGCAGAACAGTCACAGCGGCCAGCGCGGCGCGGGCGTCCTCGTCGATCTCGCCCACGTCGAACATGGCCATCAAGCCGTCGCCCATGAATTTCAGGATATTGCCGCCACAACCCTGAACGACCTCGACCGCCACGGCCAGATAGTCGTTCAGCATCGCGATGATGTCCGACCCCGGAAGGCGTTCGGCCAGGCCGGTAAAGCCCTCGAGGTCGAAATTCCAGATCACAGCGTCGATCTGCTGTAGCGACCCGCGCCGGATTTCACCCGACAGTACACGGTGGCCAGCATCCCCGCCCAGATAGACACGCAACAGATCCTGCGCCATCTTCCGGTTCGCGGCCGATTTCAAGGCGAGGCCCAGATGCGGCAGGGCATATCGGATAAGATCCAGATGCGTTTCGTCGAACCCCTCGGCGTGATCCGTCGCCCAAGACATCAGAACCCCCTCGGGCATCTGGTCCAGCGCGATCCGGCGCTCGGGTTCGACCTTCTGCAAAACCAGCCCGGATGCGAAATAGTCGGTGGCGCCCCTCTGGTGCAGTTCGTTGAGAAACGGAAACCGGCTGGGTTCGTTCTGGTCCTTCAACCTCTCGCGCAGTTCCTTCGCGCCGGTCTGCAGCATCTCGTAAAGCGGGCTGTTCACCCATTGTGCGGGCGGTACCTCGGTGTGTTCGTAATTCTCGACGCTGCCCCCTTCGTCACGGTACCAGTTGAAGCCGGTACCGCCATAAGTGGGGTGATAGGCGCTCTGGGCGGCGTGAAACCGCATCAGGGGAACGCCCGCATCCACAAGCCGCAGGCAATAGCCTTCCAGTATTTCCGACTGTTCGGCCCCCTCCAGCCCCCGGTCCAGCAACCATCCGATCAGGTTTTCGGCGTAGGCTTTGGGGTCGGTGGATGGCATCTTGTGGCTCCGTCTGGTCTGCACCCCACTTGGGGGTTGCGGGGCCAGATTACCAGAGGTCAGTCCATCCCGGCCAGCCGCCGCAGCATCATCCGCAACAGGGCCGCCTCGCCTGTGGTGAACATGCCCGCCAGCCGGGCGTCATAGTCGCGGGCGATGTCGCGCAATTCGCGGTACACCGTCAGACCGGCGGGGGTCAGGGTCAGCCGCTCCATCCGGCGGTCGTTTTCGTCGCGGGTGCGCCGCAGGTATCGGCGCTGTTCCAACTTGTGCACCGCGCGGCTGATCTTGGTCTTGTGCATCTTGGCACGTTCCCCGATCTGCTTGGCGGTCATCTCTCCGTAATTGCCCAGGTGGAACAACACGCGCCATTCGGTGCGCAGCATCCCATAGCGGTTCTTGTAGACCTTTTGAAAATCCAACGAGCTTTCCTCGGCTGCCTGGTTGAGCAGGAAGGGCAGGAAATTTCGCAGGTCGAAGTCATCTTTTTCGGCGGAATCTGGCTGTGTCATGGTTGTTAGTTACAAAATCAACTATTATTCGACAAGCAGCAAACGGAGGAACCCCGATGAATCGTCCGACTGACCCGCACGCTCTGACCCAAGCCAGCACGCCCGTTGGCACCCACGCAGGCTATATGCCCGGCTTTGGAAATGACTTCGAGACCGAGGCGCTGCCCGGCGCGCTGCCGCAGGGCATGAACAGCCCGCAGAAATGCAACTATGGCCTTTACGGCGAACAGCTCAGCGGCACCGCCTTCACCGCCAACCCGCCCGAGCGCACCTGGTGCTATCGCATCCGGCCGTCGGTCAAGCATTCCCACCGCTATGAAAAGATCGACCTGCCCTATTGGAAAAGCGCCCCAAATGTCGATCCAGACGTGATCAGCCTGGGCCAGTACCGCTGGGACGCGGTGCCCCATTCCGACCAGCCGCTGACCTGGCTGACCGGCATGCGCACCATGACCACCGCCGGGGACGTGAACACCCAAGTCGGCATGGCCAGCCACATCTATCTGGTCACTGAATCGATGGTCGACGACTATTTCTTCTCGGCCGATTCCGAGCTGCTGGTGGTGCCGCAGGAAGGCCGGCTGCGCTTTGCGACCGAGCTGGGCATCATCGACCTGGAACCCAAGGAGATCGCCATCATCCCGCGCGGCCTGGTTTACCGTGTCGAGGTGCTGGAAGGCCCCTGCCGCGGTTTCGTCTGCGAAAACTACGGCCAGAAATTCGAGCTGCCGGGCCGTGGCCCGATCGGCGCCAACTGCATGGCCAACCCGCGTGACTTCAAGGCGCCTGTCGCGGCGTTCGAAGATCGCGAGGTGGCCTCGACCGTGACGATCAAGTGGTGCGGCCAGTTCCACACCACCAAGATCGGCCACAGCCCGCTGGACGTGGTGGCCTGGCATGGCAACTACGCGCCCTACAAATACGACCTGCGCACCTACTGCCCGGTCGGGGCCATCCTGTTCGACCACCCCGATCCGTCGATCTTTACCGTGCTGACCGCGCCTTCGGGCGTGCCGGGCACGGCGAATATCGATTTCGTCCTATTCCGCGAACGCTGGATGGTGATGGAGGACACGTTCCGCCCGCCGTGGTACCACAAGAACATCATGTCCGAGCTGATGGGCAATATCTACGGCCAGTATGACGCCAAACCGCAAGGCTTCGTGCCGGGCGGCATGAGCCTGCACAACATGATGATCCCGCATGGCCCCGACAAGGAAGCCTTTGAAAAGGCATCCAACGCCAATCTGGGTCCGGACAAGTTGGACAACACCATGTCCTTCATGTTCGAGACCCGCTTCCCGCAGCACCTGACCGCCTTTGCCGCGAACGAGGCGCCGCTGCAGGATGACTACATCGATTGCTGGACGGATCTGGAAAAGAAATTCGACGGCACGCCCGGCAAGAAATGACACCGGTGGCCCCACGGCCACCGCACCGCACAAGGAAACGCAATGCCTTTGATGAAATCCTGGGTGGCCTCGGCCAATGACGCGAACCACCCGTTTCCGCTGAACAACCTGCCTTATGGCGTCTTTTCGACTGCAGGTTCCGAGCCGCGCTGCGGCGTGGCCATCGGGGACATGATCCTCGACGTGTCCGCCGCCGAGGCCGAGGGGCTGATCACTTTGGGCGACGAGCCGCTGTTCGATCTGCCCTTCTGGAACCCGCTGATGGAACAGGGTCCGGCCGTCTGGGCCGCGCTGCGCGAGCGGCTGACCGCCCTGCTGGCGAAAGGGTCGAAAGAACAGGACAAGGTCGAACCGCTGCTGGTTCCGCAGGCCGAGGCCCATTTTCACATGCCTTTCGCCGTCAGCGAGTACACCGATTTCTATGCGGGCAAGCACCACGCCACCAACGTCGGCACCATGTTCCGCGGCCTGGAAAACGCGCTGCCACCCAACTGGTTGCACATCCCCATTGGCTACAACGGACGGGCCTCGTCTGTGGTAGTCTCGGGCACCGATATCCGCCGCCCGTGGGGGCAGTTGAAGTCGCCCGACCATGACCGCCCCGCCTTCCTGCCCAGCCGCCGTTTCGACATCGAGCTGGAGATGGGCGCCATCGTCGGCACCCCGTCCGACGGCCCGATCACCGTGCAGGAGGCCGACGATCATATCTTTGGCTATGTCCTGCTGAACGACTGGTCTGCGCGCGACATCCAGGCCTGGGAATACCAGCCGCTGGGCCCGTTCCAGGCCAAGGCGACCGCTACCTCGATTTCGCCGTGGATCGTAACCAAGGCCGCGCTGGACCCTTTCCGCTGCGACACGCCCCCGCGTGAGGTCGAACTGCTGGACCACCTCAAGGACTGCGGCCCAATGCTCTATGACATCGAGCTTGAGGTGACGATGGCGCCCGAGGGCAAACCGGCATCCACCATCGCCCGCACCAATTACAAGGAAATGTATTATTCCTCGGCGCAGCAACTGGCGCATCATACCACCTCGGGTTGCCCGATGAACGTGGGCGACCTGCTTGGCTCGGGCACGATTTCGGGGCCGACGAAGGACAGCCGCGGCTCGCTTCTGGAACTCAGCTGGGGCGGCAAGGAACCCATCACGCTGGAGACCGGCGAAACGCGCAGCTTCATCGAGGACGGCGACACGCTGACCCTGAAGGGCGCTGCCCTGGGCGACGGCTACACGATCGGCTTCGGCGATTGCACCGGCACGGTGCTGCCCGCCCTTGAAGACCCATACGCACGATAAGGAGCGCCAAATGGCCAAGGCATTCGCGTCCCAAGGGGACATGACCGAAAAGAAGATCTCGTTCACCGAGGTGGGCGAAGGGCTGTATGCCTTCACCGCCGAGGGCGATCCCAACTCGGGCGTCATCATCGGCGATGACAGCGTGATGGTGGTCGAGGCGCAAGCCACACCGCGCCTGGCGCAAAAGGTGATCGACTGCATCCGGTCCGTAACTGACAAGCCGATCACTCATGTGGCGCTGACCCACTACCACGCGGTCCGCGTGCTGGGCGCCAGCGCCTTCGGTGCGCAACAGATCATCATGTCGGACATGGCCCGCGCCATGGTCGTCGCGCGCGGGCAAGAGGACTGGGACAGCGAGTTCCAGCGTTTCCCTCGCCTGTTCGAAGGCCACGAAAGCATCCCCGGCCTGACCTGGCCCACCACCACCTTCAACGACACGATGACGGTCTATCTGGGCAACCGCCGGGTCGACCTGATGCATCTGGGGCGGGCGCATACCGCCGGTGACATCGTCATCCACGTGCCCGACCAGAACGTGATGTTCACCGGCGACATCGTCGAATATCACTCGGCCTGCTATTGCGGTGACGGGCATTTCAGCGACTGGGGCGATACGCTGGATCAGATCCAGTGGTTCGACGTGGACGCCATCGCCCCGGGGCGCGGCGATGCGCTTGTCGGCAAGGAAATGGTGAACGCCGCCATCGAGAACACCCGCGATTTCGTCGAAAGCACCTATCGCCCGGCCGCCAAGGTGGCGGCGCGCGGCGGCAGTCTGAAAGAGGCCTGGGACGCAGTGCGTGCGGAATGCGATCCGAAATTCTCGGACTACGCCATCTATGAACACTGTCTGCCCTTCAACGTGGCCCGTGCCTATGATGAAGCGCGCGGCATCGACACCCCGCGCATCTGGACCGCCCAGCGCGATCTGGAGATGTGGGAGGCCCTGCAAGGCTGAGAAATGGCCCGGCGACTTGATCCAGATCGTGTTGCCGGCCTGAAAACGATGCGACCATGGAGGAGAGCCATCGGCGCCACGCGCCGGTGGGCAGGGATTGTGCGCCACGCGCACAGAACTTGGGGAGAGAGCCCATGAACAAGATTTTTGAACAGCCGCTCTATGCCTATGCCCGCAGCCCCGATCAGGATGCCCCCACCCCGGTGCGGCATCAGGTGATCGTGATAGGCGCTGGGCCGGTCGGGTTGGCCGCCGCCATCGACCTGGCCCAGCAGGACGTCGAGGTGGTGGTGCTGGACGACAACGACAAGGTCAGTTTCGGCAGCCGCGCCATCTGTTTCGCCCAGCGCACGCTGGAAATCTCCGACCGACTGGGGTGTGCTCGGCCGATGGTGGACAAGGGCGTGCTGTGGAACACCGGCAAGGTGTTTTTCGACGACCGAAAGGTCTATGAATTCAACCTGCAGCCCGATGAGGGCTACGCCCATCCGGCCTTCATCAACCTTCAGCAATACTACTTTGAGCAGTTCATGGTCGAACGGGTCCGCGAGTTGCAGGCCCAGGGCGCACCGCTCGAGATCCGTGGCCGCAACAAGGTCGAGGCGATCGGCACCCATGACGACCACGTCAAGCTCGAGGTGGAAACGCCCGAGGGGTCGTACACCGTCGAGGCCGACTGGCTGATCGCCTGCGACGGGGCCAACTCGCCCACCCGCCGGATGCTGGGACTGGATTTCGTGGGCCGCGTGTTCGAGGACAACTTCCTGATCGCCGACGTGATCATGGAGGCCGATTTCCCGACCGAGCGCTGGTTCTGGTTCGACCCGCCCTTCAACCGTGGCCAGTCGGCGCTGTTGCACAAACAGCCCGACAATGTCTGGCGCATCGACCTGCAACTGGGCTGGGACATCGACAAGGAACGGGAAAAGCGCCCCGAAAACGTGATCCCGCGCCTCAAGGCGATGCTGGGCGAGGATGTCCAGTTCGAGCTGGAATGGGTCAGCATCTATACCTTCCAGTGCCGCCGGATGGAGAAGTTCCGCCACGGCCGCGTCCTGTTTGCCGGCGACAGCGCGCATCAGGTCAGCCCCTTCGGCGCGCGCGGGGCCAATTCGGGCCTGCAGGACACCGACAACCTGTGCTGGAAAATGAAGATGGTCCTTGACGGCACCGCCCCCGACAGCCTGCTGGACAGCTATGATGTCGAGCGCATCCACGGCGCGGACGAAAACATCCTGAACTCCACCCGCTCGACTGATTTCATCACGCCGAAATCGGAAATGTCACGCATCCTGCGCGACGCGGTGCTGGACCTGAGCGAACATTATGAGTTCGCCCGCCCGCTGGTGAATTCCGGGCGGTTGAGCGTGCCCTGCACCTATGACGGCTCGCTGCTGAATTCGGCCGATGCGCTGAATGGTCCGGCCGAAACGCGCCCCGGATCGCCCTGCCCCGATGCGCCGCTGGGGGATGCGTTCCTGTTGCCCAAGCTGGCGGGCAAGTTCACCCTGCTGACCATCGACGCCGACGCCCCAGACAGGATCGAGGAAGAGGGCGTGACGGTCGAGCGGCTGGCGCTGTCGGTCAAGGACGACCGGACGCTGGCGCTAAAGCGGCGGTATCTGGGCGACGCGGAAGGTGCGGTCTATCTGATCCGGCCCGACCAGCATGTGGCGGCGCGGCGCGACAGCTATGAAGACAACGCGTTCCGGCATGCGATCCGCCGGGCCATCGGCAAGGAGTAGGCACAATGGATGAACTGATCCTCACCCCGAATATCGACGGCGCGGATGATTTCTATGCCGATCTGCTGGCCGCGCACGACGGTCTGGACAAGGCCGAAAGCGATGCGCTGAATGCGCGGCTGGTGCTGGTGCTGGCCAACCATATCGGCGACCGGGCCATCCTGAAACAGGCGATCGACGCGGCCAAAGCCCGATGAGCGACGTCGTCCTGTATGACTACTGGCGGTCCTCGGCCAGCTACCGGGTGCGCATCGCGCTGAACCTGGCCGGGATCGCCTATCGCGCGCAGACCGTCGATCTGGTCAAGGGCGAGCAGACCGCGACCGCGCATCTGGCACGCAACCCGCAGGGCTTTGTGCCGGTGCTCGAGATCGACGGCGTGCAACTGACCCAGTCGCTGGCCATTCTGGACTATCTCGACCGGACGCGGGGCCTGAACCTACTGCCGGACGAGCCGGTTGCGCGGGCCAGGGCGCAGGCGCTGGCCCATGCCATCGCGGTCGATCTGCACCCGGTCTGCAACCTGAAGGTCGCCCGCCGCGCCACGCAGCTGAGCGGCAGACGGGGCGACATGCCCGGCGACTGGATGCGCCATTTCATCCGCCCCGGTCTGTTGGCCTTCGAGGCGATGCTGGAAGGGTTCGAACAAGCCCCCTATTGCACGGGATCAACGCCCGGGCTGGCCGATCTGTGCCTGATCCCGCAGATGTACAACGCCCGGCGCTGGCAGGTCGATCTGTCGGACATACCGCGCATTCTGGCGGTCGAGGCGGCCTGTGCCGACCACCCCGCCTTTGCAGCGGCCCACCCGGACGCCCACGCGCCGGGCTGAGCCGCGCACAGGGTCTGTTTGCCGATGCGTCTGTGCACCGGCGCCGATCGGGCCTAGCCTTGTGCCGGAAACCACCGCACGAGGCCCCCGATGCCACAGATCACCGGCTATCACGCCCATGTCTATTTCGACGCCGAAACGCAGGACACCGCCCGCCGTGTCTGCGGGGAGGCTGCACGCCTGCTCCCTGTCCAGATGGGCCACATGCACAGCCGCAATGTCGGCCCTCACCCCCGCTGGAGCTGCCAGCTGAGCTTTGCCGCCGATGCCTTCGACAAGGTGATACCGTGGCTGATGCTGAACCGGCAGGGGCTGACCGTGTTCACCCACCCCGAAACCGGCCAGCACCTGCCCGACCACCGCGACCGGGCGATCTGGATGGGCGAGATGCTGGATCTGGACCTGTCGATCTTTGACCGGCAGGGCGCCTAGCCCAGCGCCCGCGCCTGTTCCCTGAGCTTGAATTTCTGGATCTTGCCCGTCGATGTCTTGGGCAGCGGCCCGAACACCACCGTCTTGGGTGCCTTGAAATGGGCCATCTGATCGCGGCAGAACGCGATCAAATCGGCCTCGGTCGCTTCGGCGCCCGGCTTCAGCTCGACAAAGGCGCAAGGCGTCTCGCCCCATTTCTCGTCCGGTTTGGCGACCACGGCGGCCTCCATCACGGCGGGGTGCTTGTAGAGGACATCCTCGACCTCGACCGACGAGATGTTCTCGCCCCCCGAAATGATGATGTCCTTTGACCGGTCCTTCAGCGCGATATAGCCGTCGGGATGCATCACCCCCAGATCGCCCGAGGCAAACCAGCCGCCGCGGAACGCTTTCTGCGTGGCCTCGGGGTTCTTCAGATACCCTTTCATCACGATGTTGCCCTGCATAAAGATCTCGCCCATGGTCTCGCCATCGGCCGGCACCGGCTCGAGCGTTTCGGGATCAGCCACCATCAGCCCCGACAGGGCAACGTATTTCACCCCCTGCCGCACCTTGAGCGCGGCGCGCTCCTCGGCGGGCTTGTCGTTCCATTCGTCCTTCCAGGCGCACACGACCGACGGCCCGTAGGTCTCGGTCAGGCCATAGACATGAGTGACTTCGATGCCCATCCCCTCCATCGCCGCGATCACCGCGGCAGGCGGCGGGGCACCTGCGGTCATCACCTTGATCTCGTGGTCGAAATCCTTGAGGTGATCGGGCGCGTTGGCCAGCATGTTCAGAACGATGGGCGCGCCGCAGAAATGGGTCACGCGCTCGTCGCGGAAGGCGCGGTAGATCGGCTCGTCCCGCACCGCACGCAGGCAGACGGACGTGCCCGCGTTCGCGGCCATGGTCCAGGGGAAACACCAGCCGTTGCAGTGGAACATCGGCAGCGTCCACAGATAGACCGAATGCTGCGGCATGCCCCATGTCAGGATGTTCGACGTGGCATTCAGCGCCGCGCCACGGTGGTGATAGACGACACCCTTGGGGTTGCCCGTGGTGCCCGAGGTATAGTTCAGCGTGATCGCGTCCCATTCATCGGCGGGCAGAGACCAGTCGAATTCCGGGTCGCCCTCGGCCAGCAGCGCGTCATAGGTCAACGCGCCCAGTTTCTCGCCGCCGTCGAAACTCGGGTCCTCGATGTCGATCACCAGAATGTCGTGATCCACCTGCTCCAGCGCCTGTTTCACCACGCCCGAGAATTCGGGATCGACCAGCAGCACCTTGGATTCGGCGTGGTTGAGGATGAAGGCGATGATCGGGGCATCGAGCCTTGTGTTGATCGTGTTCAACACCGCGCCTGCCATGGGCACACCGAAATGCGCCTCGTACATTTCGGGGATGTTGGCGGCGATGATCGATACCGTGTCGCCCGCGCCCACCCCACGCGCGGCCAGCGCACTGGCCAACTGGCGGCAGCGCGCATAGGTCTGCGCCCAGCTATGGCGCCGGTCACCATAGACCACGGCGGGATAGTCAGGGTAAACGGCCGCGGTCCTCTCGATATAGCTGAGCGGGGACAGGGCCGTAAAATTTGCCGGGCCTTTGTCCAGATCGCGCTGAAAAATGCTGTGGGTCGCCATCCGCCTCTCCTCCCCAAGTCGTCGGATTTTTCGTATTGAGCACAAAGGTTGCCGCAAAACAAACCCGTAAAAATACGCGAGGCGAATATACTGGAGCTACGTGATCGGGTAATCTGGCCCTACTGCGTACCGGGCTTTCGGGCTGATCTGCGGTATCTGGTTCATCCGCGCCCGCCGGGCATCGTGATTCCCGCGCGTCGCGTCTTACTGAAAGGACATGTCATGGACGGCACGTTCAACGAAAACGATCTTTCCCGCGTGGTCGAGGCCGACCGCGCCCATATCTGGCACCATCTGATCCAGCACAAGCCGTTTGAGACGAACGATCCGCGCATCATCGTCGAAGGCAAGGGCATGCGCGTCTGGGATCAAAAGGGCAAGGAACACCTGGATGCCGTCTCGGGCGGCGTATGGACGGTGAATGTGGGCTATGGCCGCGAATCCATCTGCAAGGCCGTCTACGACCAGTTGATGAAGCTGTGCTACTTTGCGAACTCGGCGGGCTCGATCCCCGGGGCGCTGTTTGCCGAAAAGCTGATCGAGAAGATGCCGGGCATGAGCCGGGTCTACTACACCAACTCGGGAAGCGAGGCGAACGAGAAGGCTTTCAAGATGGTCCGCCAGATCGCCCACAAGAAATACGGCGGCAAGAAGACCAAGATCCTGTATCGCGACCGCGACTATCATGGCTCGACTCTGGCGGCGATGTCGGCGGGCGGTCAGGATGAGCGCAACGCGCAATACGGCCCCTTTGCGCCGGATTTCGTGCGCGTTCCGCACTGCATGGAATACCGCAAGCACGAATTGGACGGCGCACCCGAAGAGAGCTTTGGCGAATGGGCCGCCGATCAGATCGAAGCCGTGATCCTGCGCGAAGGCCCCGACACCGTAGGCGCGCTGTGCCTTGAGCCGGTGACCGCCGGCGGCGGCGTGATCGAAGCGCCCGAGGGCTATTGGCAGCGCGTGCAGGAGATCTGCAAGAAATACGACATCCTCCTGCATATCGACGAGGTCGTCTGCGGCGTGGGTCGCACCGGTACCTGGTTCGGGTACCAGCAATACGGCGTGAAACCCGATTTCGTGACCATGGCCAAAGGCGTGGCCTCGGGCTATGCCGCGATTGCCTGCATGGTGACCACCGAGGAAGTCTTTGACATGTTCAAAGACGATGCCGCGGACCCGATGAACTATTTCCGCGACATCTCGACCTTTGGCGGCTGCACCGCTGGGCCCGCGGCGGCGATCGAGAACATGCGCATCATCGAAGACGAGAACCTGCTGGGCAATTGCGCCGCGATGGGTGATCGCATGATGGGCAACCTGCAGGCACTGATGGACAAGCACAAGGTCATCGGCGACGTGCGCGGCAAGGGCCTGTTCCTGGGTGCCGAACTAGTCGCGGATCGCGCGTCCAAAGAACCGGTGGACGAAAAGCTGGCCCAAGCGGTCGTGGCCGATTGCATGGCGCAAGGGGTAATCATCGGCGTGACCAACCGTTCAGTCCCCGGGCGCAACAACACGCTGTGCTTCTCGCCCGCTTTGATCGCCACGGCGGACGACATCGACCAAATCACCGATGCGGTTGATGGCGCACTGGGGCGTGTGTTCGGGTAAACCCAGCGCGGGATAAAAGACCAAGTGAAACCGGCGTTCTTCGCGCCGGTTTCTTTTTTGAGCCCTATTCGCTCAGGCAATAGACTTTGTTTGAGTCAATCAGCGCATCCAGACCCAAATATTAGGATTTGCGCCCGCTGATGACAAAATGGGTTAGAGAAAAGAAAAACCGGCCCTTCGCGGCCAACGATCTCTGCTCATCCGCCCATTCCCTGGCTTCCTGATCCGGAACGAGCTTGTTGGACTCGGCGAACCTTTTCATCAGGGTGATCATCATATTGGCCAGCCCATCTGGCCGGAGTTCGTTATCGCAAATCGTGATTGGCGCGACGCTTTCCACTGTGAAACCCTGGTCTCTCAAAATCGGCGGCAGTAGAGCGGGCACGTCTCTCCCGACAAAGTGCTTGTCCCAGGCTTTTATCATCCGATCCATTCTTGCCGGATCATCACTGCTCCAAACCAGACTGTCGAAATGGATGTCGCCCACGACAAGCAGACCACCCGTCCTGAGACAGCGATGGGCCTCCTCCACCGCGGCGGCAATGTCGTTCAAGTACTCGTAAACCTGAACCGACACCGCCTTGTCGAGTGACGCGTCCTTGGCCGGAAGTTGGCCTGCCTCACCCTCCATGATCTGGACCCAGTCATATTCATGGCAGCGGTTTTTGGCGGAACTCCGCATCGCCTCACTTGGGTCGATGCCCAAAACACGCCCGGTCGGACCAACCGCCCGAGCAAGCTCTGCTGTTAAAAGACCATTTCCGCACCCAACGTCCGCGATGGTATCACCCGGGGCTGGTCGCAACGCGTCAAAAGACCCTCGCCGCCGTCGGGTGACATCGGCACCTTGATACACGCTATCGAGTAGGCGCGTTGTTGCTGCATCAAATTCAAGCATGGCACTCGCAAAACCAATGTTGGTCAATTCAGCACGTGCAAGCCTAGCGGTTTTTGGCCCGGATGTCTGCCTGCGCAAAAAGCCGGCACTCAGGCACCAAAAAAGCCGCCCCTAGTCGGGCGTCCTTTCTCTCACTGTTTAGCGAATGAGGATCAGGAGGCCAGAGGGGCAAGTACCCTCGCGAGGACACCACCCAACGGTTCCAGTTCGCGCGACCTGCGTTTTTGGGCGTCAGTTGGCTCTTTTGATCTCAACTTCATCAAATTCGAAACGACCAGTTCCAAAGGCTGCCAGGCCTATCCCTGCCCGAGCGCCCTGGCCGGGGTTCGAGGACGTTCGCTTTGAAAACAGCGTTTGAACGACCTTGGTTCCGTTGGCATAGAAAACCACATGCGCTCCTCGGACCTGGAAGGTCAGCTTGTTCGGGGCGCCGACGCGTATCGCGTCATGTCTGTCTGCGTGTACCAGCCTCAATTGGCGGCCGTCCTTTTGCAGTACGTGATAGCGCCCTTTGTCGTCCACAGTGAACGCCACGTATTTCCCGGACTTTCCGCTGCCAACCAGAATGCCCACACCGCTTTTGCCGCTGAACTCTCCGTCCACCACGGCAGAGATTACCATGTCCTGCGTGCTCTCCAACGAATCCGAGCCGGGAAACTTCACCCACGCCACGTCGTTGAACTGAAGGCTGCGCGCATCCTGTCTGTTCTCCATGACGAATTTTCCATCGGCCATATAGACGACCCAGGGCGGCTTGGCCGATTGAAAGTCGATCTGCCCACCCAGTATGAGCGTCGTGTCGTCGCCATCAAAGGTTTCAACCAATACGTCAGGGAGGTCAGGTTCGGTGATCGTGCCACTGTCGGGTGGCAGATCACCACTGCAGTCAAGACAAGAAGGGCTTGGGTAAGTCTTTGGCAAATAGGCATTTCAGTATTCCGCATTCAATTCATCAGTGAAACTTAACAGATGATTACATCAAATGCGTGTAGTGACCATAACGGAATCCCATACTTGGTTTACGCGAAATCCAATCTGGTCGATCCAAAGAAAAAAGCCGCCCCGAACGGGACGGCCTTTCTTTCACTGTCTCTCGAAAGAGGATCAGGCAGCCAGAGCGGCCTGTGCCTTGGCGACGATCGCGCCGAACGCTTCCGGCTCGTGCACGGCCAGGTCGGCCAGGACTTTGCGGTCCACTTCGATGCCGGCCAGGTTCAGGCCGTTGATGAAGCGGGAATAGGTCAGAGCTTCGTCATGCGAACGAACAGCGGCGTTGATGCGCTGGATCCACAGAGCACGGAAGTTGCGCTTGCGGTTCTTGCGGTCGCGGGTTGCGTACTGGTTGGCCTTGTCGACGGCCTGACGGGCAACCTTGAAGGTGTTCTTGCGGCGGCCATAGTAACCTTTGGCGGCCTTGATGACCTTCTTGTGACGGGCGTGAGTTACGGTTCCACCTTTAACGCGGGACATATCGGTATCTCCTCTTAGCGGTCGTAGGGCATGTAGCCCTTGACGATCTTGGCGTCGGGGGCGGACAGGGTGGTGGTGCCACGGGCGTCGCGGATGAACTTCTTGGTCCGCTTGATCATGCCGTGCCGTTTGCCGGCCTGGCCAGCCATGACCTTGCCGGTCGCAGTCACCTTGAAGCGCTTCTTGGCGCTCGATTTGGTCTTCATCTTGGGCATTTCCGTCTCCTTTCAGGGTTCGGTCCGAAACGCGACTCGGCATGCCACATCGGCCGGTCGCGCGATCAGATGCGCCGTTTACGCAAGTTCGGTCATGCTGGCAAGGGGTTTTTGACCCGTTCGGGTGCTTTTTGCACCGGGGTCGGGAACCGGGGCAGCAGGGCCGCCCCGGTTGGTGTCATCAGTCGGCGAACTTGCGGATTTCGCCGCTTTTCAGTCGCGCGCTGTACGAGGCCAGTTCCTGACGCACCACTTTCATCAGGAAGTAGAGCGCAAAGACGTTGACCACGGCCATGGCAAAGATCGCCGCATCCGAGAAGTCGATCACCGGGCCCAGGTTGGCCGCAGCCCCGATCACCACGAAGACGCAGAAGATGATCTTGAACACCAGTTCCTTGGTGTGGCCCTCGCCGAACAGATAGGTCCAGGCCTTGAGGCCGTAATAGGACCAGCTGATCATGGTCGAGAAGGCGAACAGGATCACCGCGATGGCCAGGATGTAGGGGAACCAGCTGAAGGCGCTGCCGAAGGCGGCCGAAGTCAGGCTGACACCGGTGTTGCCATCGACGGTTGCGATCGCGGTGCCCGCTTCGTTCAGCACGTACAGGCCGGTTGCCGGGTCGATCACCAGCTGCTGGGTGATGATGATCACCAGCGCGGTCATGGTGCAGATCACCACGGTGTCGATGAACGGCTCGAGCAGTGAAACAAAGCCCTCGGTGATCGGCTCCTTGGTGCGAACGGCCGAGTGTGCAATGGCCGCCGAACCCACGCCTGCCTCGTTCGAGAAGGCGGCGCGTTTGAAGCCCTGGATCAGAGCACCGACCATGCCGCCGGCCACGCCCAGACCGGTGAAGGCACCAGCGAAGATCTGACCGAAGGCCCAGCCGATCATGTCAGCGTTCATGATGATGATGACCAGCGCAGTTGCGACGTACAGGATGCCCATGAACGGCACGACCTTCTCGGTCACGCGGGCGATCGACTTCAGGCCGCCCACGATGACCATGAACACCACGGCCGCGAAGACCAGGCCGGTGATCCAACCGGGATAGTCACCAACGATACCCGCGATCTGCTGGTGCGCCTGGTTGGCCTGGAACATGTTGCCCCCGCCCAGCGCGCCAAGGATACAGAAGATCGAGAACAGGACCGCCAGGATCTTGCCGCCGGGCAGACCCAGCTCGGCAAAGCCCTTGGACATGTAGTACATCGGGCCGCCCGAAACGGTGCCGTCTTCGTACTCGTTGCGGTACTTCACACCCAGCGTACATTCGGTGAATTTCGACGCCATGCCCAGAAGGCCGGCGAGGATCATCCAGAAGGTCGCACCGGGTCCGCCGATGCCGACTGCCACGGCGACGCCCGCGATGTTGCCCAGGCCGACGGTGCCGGACAGCGCCGTTGCCAGCGCTTGGAAGTGACTGACCTCGCCCGCATCGTTGGGGTCGGAATAGTCACCTTTCACCAAGCTGATCGCATGGCTGAAGAACCGCATCTGCACAAAGGCGAAATACAGCGTGAACACCGTTGCGGCCACGACCAGCCACATCACGATCCAGGGAAAGCTCGTTCCCGGAAAAGGTGCGAAGATGAAGCTGACGAAGGGGCCCGTCAGATTCGCGAAGGTCTGGTTGATCTTTTCATCCAGACCGGGGGCCTCCTGCGCAAGTGCGGGGTTGGCCAGCAGGGCCGCGGCCGCACCGGACAGGCCCAGGGTTTTGATCGATTTCATGTCTGCTCCTCCCGTCAGTTCACGACTGTGACCGGAACGTCGGCGTGCATGACCAGATTCTGGGTCGAACTGCCGAAGATTCGCTTTTTGATGCCGTCAGCCGAGGATCGTCCCACGACGATCTGCGATCCGCCGTTTTCGACCGTGATCGCGTTCAGCGTTTCGGCCACATCGCCATGGCGGACAATACCGCGGGCGCTGAAGCCTGCGGCCTTCAAGGCCTCGACGGCGGGTTCCACCACGCGGCTGGTGGCAAGCGCGATCTCCTCTTCGCGCCGCTTGTGCCGCAGGGCGTTTTCCTCGGGAGTTTGGAAAGTATAGGGCGACCATTCGATGACATAGGCAACCAGCAGTTCACACGATCCAATCCGACTTGCCAGATCCTTGGCAAAGCCGACCGCGCGATCTCCGGTCTCTGTCCCGTCCAGTCCTATGACAATTTTCGTTGTCATCTCGTTCCTCCGTTTTTGTTGATTTGGCCGGGGCCCGTGCCCCCGGCAGGGCAGCCGGAACCTGGAACTCGTTTTACAAGGCTGCCCTTCGGTCAAGTATCAGGAAAAATCACTAGGAAAAGGAGATTTTTTCGGTCTATTTTCAAGAAAATATGCCGCCAGACCTCAAAAACGCAGGGAAATTGCCTGATGGACAGGGATTTGGATAAGATCGATCAACGGATATTGGCCGAGCTCGAGGCCAATGGACGCCTGCCAATAGTCGAACTGGCGGCCCGAGTAAACCTGACCAACACGCCGTGTTCCGAGCGGGTGAAACGGCTGGAAAAGAGCGGGTACATCACCGGCTACAGCGCGGTGATCGACAAAGAGAGGCTGGGGCTGGGGCACTTGACGGTGGTGCAGGTTTCGCTGACGGCCACAGCCGAACACTCGCTGGACCGTTTCAACGAAGCCGTGCGACGGGTACCTGAAATCGAAACCTGCCTGATGGTCGCCGGATCATTCGACTACATGCTGACCGTTCGGACACGCGACATCGCGCATTTCCGAACGGTTTTGGGCGACAAGATCAACAAGCTTCCGGGGATACACCAGACAAGCTCGTTCACGGTTATGGAGACCGTAAAAGAGCCTGTCGGCGCCAAAGCAAGGCCCGGCGGACCGGGTGGCTGATCCTATTCGGGATCCGTCGAGTAGATCAGTCGCTCGTCGCAGGGTGCGACGCGCAGGATGTTGGTCGAGCCTGGCACGTTGAACGGGACACCGGCGGTCACCACGATCTGATCCGAGGCGCCGGCAAACCCGCTGGCTCGCGCCGCGCGCGCCGCATTGACCACGGCGCTTTTGAACCGCTCGAGCTCGGGCGTCATCACGCAGTGACAGCCCCAGCTGAGACACAGACGCCGCGCGGTGCCCCGCAGCGAAGTCATGGCGATGATCGGGACACCGGGACGCTCGCGGGCGGTGAGCAGTGCGGTGGTGCCGCTTTGGGTAAAGCAGCAGATCGCCTTGATGTCGGTCTTTTCGGCGATTTCACGGGCCGCGGCCACGATGCCGTCGGCAACGGTCGTTCCCTTGGTCTGGCGCGAGGCGTCGATGATCTGTTTGTAGGTTGGGTCGGCTTCGACCTCGATCGCGACTTTGTTCATGGTCTGAACGGCCTCGATCGGATACGAGCCCGCGGCCGACTCGGCGCTCAGCATGATGGCGTCGGTTCCCTCGTAGATGGCGGTAGCGACGTCCGACACTTCGGCGCGGGTGGGCATCGGGCTTTCGATCATGCTTTCTAGCATCTGGGTCGCAACGATAACCGGCTTGGCGGCAGCGCGGCACTTTCGGACCAGTCGCTTTTGAATCGGAGGCACGGCCGAGACCGGGAGTTCGACGCCCAGATCGCCACGGGCGACCATGATGCCGTCCGATGCGTCGAGGATTTCGTCAAACGCCTCGACCGCCGCGGGTTTTTCAATCTTGGACAGGATAGCGGCGCGACCGTCAGCCAGGGCGCGCGCTTCGTACACGTCCTTGGCCCGCTGCACGAAGCTCAGCGCAAGCCAGTCGACACCCAGCTGACAAACGAACTCCAGATCGTCGCGGTCCTTCTCCGACAGGGCCGCCAGCGGCAGCACCACGTCGGGCACGTTCACACCTTTGCGGTTCGAGATGGTCCCGCCGATTTCAACTTTGCAATCCGCGAAATCGGGGCCGCATTTCTCAACCACAAGCCGGATCTTGCCGTCGTTGACCAGCAGATGCGCCCCCGCTTCCAACGCCTGAAAAATCTCGGGGTGCGGCAGGCAGACCCGGCTGACATCGCCCGGAGTTTCGTCCAGATCCAGACGGAACGCGGCACCTTCGACCAAGTCCTCTGCATCATTCGCAAACACACCGACCCGCAGTTTCGGGCCCTGAAGGTCAGCCAGAATGGCGATCGGGCTGTCGAGGTCCTTTTCGATCTGACGGATGATCCGGTGGCGTTCACGGATTTCGTCGTGGCTGCCATGGCTCATGTTCAGGCGGAAAACATCGGCGCCGGCCTCGTGCAGAGCACGGATCATATCATAGTCGTTGGACGCCGGGCCCAGCGTCGCCACGATTTTCACATTTCTCAGGCGTCGCATCGATCTTGCTCTCCTTGATGGTCGAATGTTACCGCAAACAATAGTCGGTTTGCTTATTGCGCAATTCCCTTTCCGAGGCAACTGTCCTACACCTGCGGCAAACAAGATGACAGGCTCATGACATACACTCCGTTTTACGTGCACGGGGCGGATCGCCCGTCCCGCTGGCTGATCACGTGCGACCATGCCACCAACATCGTACCGCCGCAGATCAACGGCGGCGACCTCGGCCTTCCGCGTGAGGACATGGAGCGCCACATCGCCTATGACGTGGGCGCCTACGAGGTATCGAAACATCTGGGCGAGATCCTGAACGCGCCGGTGATTGCCGCCAATTTCTCTCGGCTGGTGATCGACCCGAACCGGGGCGAGGACGACCCGACCCTGTTGATGAAGCTGTATGACGGGTCGATCATTCCGGCCAACCGTCACGCCGACGCCGCCGAGCGCGAACGGCGCCTGAACCTGTGCTATCGCCCCTATCACGAAGCGCTGGCCAAGATGGCCGCCCTGCCCCACGCCGTAATCGTGTCGATGCATTCCTTCACGCGCCAGCTGCGGGGCCGCCCGCCGCGCCCCTGGCATGTCGGCATCCTTCACACCGAGGACGAGCGGTTCTCGGCCCCGCTGATCGAGCGCCTGCGGGCCGAGGAGGATCTGTGCGTCGGCGTCAACGAACCCTATACCGGCGTGCTGCCCGGGGATGCGATCGACCGGCACGCCACCGCCTTTGGCCGCCCCAACGCACTGATCGAGCTGCGCAACGACCTGATCGCCGACCATGCCGGGCAGCGCGCCTGGGCCGAGCGGCTGGCGCCGATCCTGCAGGACGCGCTGGCCGCAAGCGGTCTGTAACGCTGGAAAAATCCGCGACCAAACGACGCCCATGCTCTTGCGCGGCGCGCAGGCGGTCCCCATTTTTGGGCTGAAAGGAGGCCGTCATGACACCTGAAACCCTGACAGCCTTTTTCGGCTGGATGACCGTTCTGAACTTTGCGGTCCTGCTGCTGTCGACCCTGATGGTGGTGGCCCTGCAGGACCGCATCGCCGCCATTCACGGCCGCATGTTCCAGATGGACAAGGCCGAGGTCAGAAAGGCCTATTTCAAGTATCTTGCGAACTACAAGATCCTGACCCTGATCTTCTGCCTGATGCCCTGGATTGCCCTCAAGCTGGTCTGAACCGGCGCGCGTTGTGCAATGGCCTCGGGCTTGCTAGGTCTGGATCAAATCCCACGAACCGGAGCCCGCCCATGGACCCCCAGACCGAGATTGAACTGCAGGCCGCCGCTTTCCGCCGCCTGCGAAAACACCTGATGCAGGACCGTACCGACGTTCAGAACATCGACATGATGAATCTGGCCGGGTTCTGCCGAAACTGCCTGGCGCGGTGGTTTCAGGAAGCCGCCAATGAAAAAGGCATCGAAATGGGCAAGGATGAAGCCCGCGAAATTTTCTATGGCATGACCATGGACGAGTGGAAATCCAGATACCAGACCGAGGCCAGCCCCGACAAACAGGCCGCCTTCAAGGTCGCGTTCGAGGAAAACGTCGGCAAAAAAGACTGACGCATTAACGAAAAGGCCCGCCAGATCGGCGGGCCATGGGGTTCAGATCGCCGCCTTGCGGCTTTCGTCCAGATAGATCTCGCGCAGCCGCTTGGCGATCGGGCCCGGCGTGCCGTCGCCCAGCGCCACGCCGTCGATCTCGACCACCGGCATCACGAAAGCACTGGCCGAGGTGGTAAAAGCCTCGTCGGCCTCTTTTGCTTCGTCGATGGTGAACAGGCGTTCTTCGACTTCCATCTGAGCCTCGGCCGCCATGCGCAGCACCGCCTTGCGGGTGATCCCGTGCAGGATGTCGTTCGACAGCGGGCGGGTAACGATGTTGCCGTTCTTGACGATATAGGCGTTGTTGCTGGTGCCTTCGGTGACATACCCGTCTTCAATCATCCAAGCATCGTCGCACCCAGCGGCCTTGGCCATCATCTTGCCCATGGACGGGTACAGAAGTTGCACCGTCTTGATGTCGCGGCGGCCCCAGCGGATATCCTCGATCGAGATGATCTTGGCCCCTTTCTTCGCCGCCGGATTGTCAGCCAGACCGGGCTTGTTCTGAGTGAACAGAACCAGCGTCGGCTTGGTGCCGGCCGAGGGAAATACGAAATCGCGGTCGCCGTCGCTGCCTCGGGTGACCTGCAGATAGACCAGCCCCTCGGTGATGCCGTTCAGCTCGACCAGCTTGCGGTGGATTTCAAGCAGCTCGTCCTTGCTGCAGGGTTCGGCCATCTGCAATTCGTCCAGCGACCGCTTCAGGCGCACCGCGTGACCCTCGAAATCGATCAGCTTGCCGTCCAGCACGCTTGTCACCTCATAGACGGCATCCGCCATCAGAAAGCCTCGGTCGAAGATCGAGACCTTGGCTTCGGTCTCGGGCAGGTATTCGCCGTTCACGTAAACGGTACGGGTCATGTTCGTCTCCATCAGCCCCAGAGTTCCGCCTCGGGCGGGTGTACTCCGGCATCATCAAAAATCAGCGGGGTGTCGCGGTCTTCGGCCAACAGAAGCGGGCCGTCAAGGTCCGTCACCAGCGCACCCTGCGCCACCAGTGTCGCAGGCGCCATCGCCAGAGAGCTGCCGACCATGCAGCCCACCATGATCCCATAGCCCTCGGACTGCGCCGCGCGGCGCAGCTCCAGCGCCTCGGTCAAGCCGCCGGTCTTGTCCAGCTTGATGTTGATCACGTCATATTTGCCCTTCAGCCCGGGCAGGCTGGCGCGATCGTGGCAGCTCTCGTCGGCACAGACCGGCACCGGACGATCGAGTCCGATCAGCGCCTCGTCATCTCCGGCGGGCAGCGGCTGTTCGACCAGCGCGACTCCCAACCGCACCAGATTCGGCGCCAGATCGGCATAGACCTCGGCCGACCAGCCCTCGTTGGCATCCACGATGATCTTCGCATCCGGCGCCCCGGCTCGTACGGCCTCGAGCCGCGGCATGTCGTCGGGCGTGCCCAGCTTGATCTTCAACAGCGGACGATGCGCGTTCTTCGCCGCCTGCGCCCGCATGGCGCCGGGCGTGTCCAGCGACAGGGTATAGGCGGTGATCTCGGGCTTGGGCGCGGGCAGGCCGGCCAGTTCCCAGGCGCGCCTGCCCGCCCGCTTGGCCTCAAGGTCCCACAGGGCGCAATCCACCGCATTGCGCGCGGCGCCGGCGGGCAGCAGGTCCATCAGCGACTGGCGCGTGAATGCTTCTGGCAAAGCGCGGATCTCGGCCTCGACCGACTCCAGCGTTTCGTCATACCGGGCATAAGGCACACATTCGCCCCAGCCCTGATGCGCCCCATCCGTCAGGCGCACCGTCAGTACCTTGGCCTCGGTCCGCGACCCGCGCGAGATGGTGAATACCTGCGCCAACTGGAACACATCACGAGAGACGTCGATTTGCACGCGTCCACTCCTTACTCTTTGCAATTTCCCGGGCCGGTGGCGGGCTCCCCCGCCATCGGCGCCCCGGTTGGATCACATCGCGGCCAGCGCGTCCACCAGCTTGCCCGCGCCGAACCGGTACGGATCGGTCGTTGGCAGGCCCATCTCGGCCTCGACCTTGGCGATGTAGGCTTTCGCGTCCTCCTCGCTCAGGTGCTGGGTGTTGATCGACACACCCGCGACCTGGCAGGCAGGGTTGGCGACGCGCGCCAAAGGCAGGGCCGTGTCGCGCAGCTGTTCCAGCGTCGGCAGGGAGTATTCCGGCAGACCGCGCATATGGGTGCGGGTCGGCTCGTGGCACAGGATCAGAGCATCCGGCTGACCGCCATGGATCAGCGCCATGGTCACGCCGGAATACGAGACATGGAACAGCGACCCCTGCCCCTCGATGTGATCCCAGTGATCAGGATCGTTCTCGGGCGTCAGGTACTCGACGGAACCGGCCATAAAATCGGCCACCACGGCGTCGAGCGGAACGCCCTGCCCAGTGATCAGAATGCCGGTCTGACCGGTAGCGCGGAAGGTCGATTTCATGCCGCGCTTGCGCATCTCGGCATCCATCGACATGGCCGTGTACATCTTGCCCGCCGAACAATCGGTGCCCACCGCCAGACAGCGCTTGCCGCTGCGTTTGCGCCCGTTGGCGATCGGATAACCCACCGTGGGCACGCGAACGTCATGCAGGGTGCATCCATGGGTCTGGGCCGCGGCCACCAGATCGCCTTCGTCGCGCAGCAGGTTGTGCAGGCCCGAGGCCAGGTCATAGCCCATTTCCAGCGCGGCGATCAGGACCTCTTTCCAGGCCTGGCTGATAACGCCACCGCGGTTCGCGACACCGATCACCAGCGTCTTGGCGCCGGCGGCCTTGCCTTCGGCCAGGGTCATGTCGGTCAGTCCCAGATCGGCCTTGCAGCCCTCCATCCGCAGCTGACCCACGGCGTTTTCCGGGCGCCAGTCCCGAATGCCGATCGCGACCTTGGCGGCCAGTTGGTCGGGGGCATCTCCCAAAAACAGCAAATACGGTGTCTCGATCATCGCGCGCTCTCCTTTTCTTGCGCCACAACCTATTGAAGGCCGTCAACGAGCGTTTCTCGTTTTCCTCCGACCTGCCGCACATCGAACGGAGAATTTTGCAAGATTCCCCCGAGTGGCGCAAAAAGCTTCGAAATTTTCAAAATGATGAAACTTTGACCGCTGCGTTCCGGGGGTTGCGCACAGCTTTCTGCAACAGCATTGCCGCAACTGCACAATCAGGCTTGCGCAGGGTCGCGCAATTTAATACCCAATTGCCAACTGAAATCGCAATTTCATTACTCAGCGAGGTGCCGATGAGCTTTCGTATCCAACCCGCCGCCCCGGCGCGACCAAACCGCTGTCAGCTGTTCGGCCCCGGATCCAACACCAAGCTGTTCCCCAAGATGGCCGCCTCGGCCGCGGACGTGATCAACCTCGACCTCGAAGATTCGGTGGCCCCGTCCGACAAGGAGACCGCCCGCGCCAACGTGATCGAGGTGCTGAACACCGTGGATTGGGGCAACAAGTACATGTCGGTGCGCATCAATGGGCTGGATACGCCCTATTGGTACCGCGACGTGGTGGACCTGCTGGAACAGGCCAGCGACCGGCTGGATCAGATCATGATCCCCAAGGTGGGCTGCGCCGAGGATGTCTATGCGGTTGACGCTCTGGTCACTGCGATTGAACGCGCCAAGGGCCGCACCAAGCCCATCAGCTTCGAGGTCATCATCGAATCCGCCGCCGGCATCGCCCATGTCGAGGAAATCGCGGCCTCCTCCCCGCGCCTTCAGGCCATGAGCCTGGGCGCGGCCGATTTCGCTGCCTCAATGGGGATGCAGACCACGGGAATCGGCGGCACGCAGGAAAACTATTACATGCTGCGCGAGGCCCAGAAATACTGGTCGGACCCGTGGCACTGGGCGCAGGCTGCCATCGTGGCTGCCTGCCGCACCCACGGGGTGCTGCCGGTCGACGGACCGTTCGGCGACTTCTCGGACGACGAAGGCTACATCGCGCAGGCGCGCCGCTCGGCGACGCTGGGCATGGTCGGCAAATGGGCGATCCACCCCAAGCAGATCGCGCTGGCCAATCAGGTTTTCACCCCGTCGGACGAGGCGGTGACCGAAGCGCGCGAGATCCTAGCCGCGATGGAGCAAGCCAAGGCCAATGGCGAAGGCGCCACGGTCTACAAAGGACGGCTGGTGGACATCGCCTCGATCAAGCAGGCCGAGGTGATCGTGGCGCAGGCCGAACTGATCGCCGCAAACGGCTGATGGGGATATAAAAAAGGCGCTCGTTCCGAGCGCCTTTTCCTGACTTCGGTTGGCCTCAGCGGCCGAACACGTTGTTTGGTGTCCAGGTAAACTTCTCACCCTGCTTGCCGGATTTCATCATCAGGCAGGACGTTCCCAGCTTCTGGAAATAGATGATCTTCAGAGGGTACCAGCCCGCCTTTGGAACTTCGACCTCGGTGCGCTGGTTGGCTTCACACCCCTGAATCCCGGTGACACGGCCGATCTGCTGACCACCGACATAGGCCTCGAGCCCGTCATTGGACCAGGTTTCGAGTTCGTAAATGCCTGGAGAATCAAAGCGCATGTACCCGGTGATTTCAGCGGCAACATTGTAGGGGTCCGTGAACGTCAGAACCGGCTCGCCCTTGTTGGTGTCGGCATAGTCCAGCCCGCGCAGTGGCTTGCCCGGCTTGGCCTTGGACAACACGCTTTTGGCCTGGCTCAGATCGCGGATCTTTCTCTGAGTACCCTGCCCAACATATTTCACGTTCAACCCCGCCTTGGGATTGGGTTGCGGGTTGGCGGGCTGCAATTTCAAAGGCGCGGCAAATGCGGCACCGGCGACAATCGCCACCAAGGCCGCCAATGCGCCTGTCCGAACAAAACTCATGATCGTGTCTCCCTGACATCGCGCACTGTTCGATCTGATGCCGAATTTCTGGCGCTTTCAGGCCGACGATATTCCGGGATACACATGCCTGCAAGGCCCTAGCGGCAGTGGGCTCAAGCTCAGGCCCGCAGGTCTTTCGGGGATCCCATGACCACGTAGGACGTGATCGAGGTGACATGGGGCAACGTGCCCAATACGTCGGTATGGAAGGTCTTGTAGGCCGACAGGTCGGCGCATTCCACCCGCAGCAAGTATTCGATCGTACCGGTGATGTTGTGGCATTCGACCACTTCGGGCGCCAATTGCACCGCTTTTTCAAAACCTTCCTGAGCGGCCTTTGTATGCTCACCCAGTCCGACGCCGATATAGGCGACAAAACCGACGCCCATCGCCGCAGGGTTCAAAACGGCGCGATACCCGCTGATGACGCCGGACCGCTCAAGCTCTTGCACCCGGCGCAGACAGGCTGACGGCGAAAGCCCTACGCGGTCCGCCAGTTCAAGGTTGCTGATCCGGCCATTTCGGGCCAGCTCTTGCAATATTTGCTGATTCTTTAGGTCAATATTCGCCATTTGTTGCAAGCTTTATGTAATCGAGAACGAAATCGCAATTTCATTTGACCAAACCTGGGCGATCTTTGCGCCATGACTTACGACATCCTACTTGCGCTGGTCGCGTTTGCCTTTGTCTCGTCCATCACGCCGGGGCCGAACAATCTGATGCTGATGGCCTCAGGGGCAAGTTTCGGGTTCCGGCGGACAATCCCCCATATGCTGGGTATCGGCTTGGGCTTTATGCTGATGGTTTTGTTGGTCGGCGCAGGATTGGTGCAGGTGTTCGAGACCTATTCCATCAGCCACGTGATCCTCAAAATCGCGTCGGTGGCCTATCTGCTATTCCTCGCGTGGCGAATTGCCAATGCGGCTCCTGCCAAGGGCCCGGGGCACGTCGGACGGCCCATGACGTTTCTGCAGGCGGCGGCGTTTCAATGGGTGAACCCCAAGGCCTGGGCCATGGCGCTGACGGCGACGACCGCCTATGCCCCGGACCAGACCCTGCAAGCCATTGCGCTGGTTGCCCTTGTATTCGGCTGCGTAAATCTGCCATCTGTCAGCACTTGGACGGTTCTGGGCCAGCAGATGGCGCGCGTGCTGACCAACCGGCGACGCCTGACCGTGTTCAACTGGTCGATGGCGGTTCTTCTGGTGATTTCGTTGTACCCGGTGCTGTAGCCAGACTGAGGTCGCCGGCTCGCGTACCATGTCGCCGCGCGCGGGGAAACGCACCCCGAGATGCGGTGCCGAGTTGCATCCGGGGCGACCTCGGGTCATATAGCGGAGAACTTTCGCGTTGAGAGGCGTCATGACCCAGTATCTGGATTTCGAAAAACCGCTGGCCGAGATTGAAGGCAAAGCTGAAGAGCTGCGCGCCCTGGCCCGCGCCAACGAAGAGATGGACGTAGCGGACGAAGCCGCCGCGCTGGACGCCAAGGCGGCCAAGCTGCTGGACGAGTTGTACAAGGACCTGACGCCCTGGCGAAAATGCCAGGTGGCCCGCCATCCCCAACGTCCGCACTGCAAGGATTATGTCGAGGCCCTGTTCACCGAATTCACCCCGCTGGCTGGTGACCGCAATTTTGCCGACGATCTGGCGGTCATCGGCGGCCTAGCACGGTTCAACGATCAGCCGGTGATGGTGATCGGGCATGAAAAAGGCTCGGACACCAAATCTCGGATCGAGCGCAACTTCGGCATGGCCCGCCCCGAAGGCTATCGCAAAGCCGTGCGCCTTATGGAAATGGCTGGTCGGTTTGGTCTGCCGGTGATCACCTTGGTGGATACCGCCGGCGCGTATCCGGGCAAGGGCGCGGAAGAACGCGGGCAATCCGAAGCGATCGCCCGTTCAACCGAGATGTGTCTGAAAATCGGTGTTCCGCTGGTGTCTGTCATCATCGGCGAAGGCGGCTCGGGCGGCGCGGTGGCATTTGCCACGGCCAACCGGGTGGCGATGCTGGAGCACTCGATCTATTCGGTGATTTCGCCCGAGGGTTGCGCGTCGATCCTTTGGAAAGATGCAGAAAAAATGCGCGAGGCCGCCGAGGCGCTGCGCCTGACCGCGCAGGACCTTCAAAAGTTGGGCGTCTGCGACCTGATCATCTCCGAACCCAAAGGTGGCGCGCATCGCGACCGCCCGGCTACGATCGAATCCGTGGGCAAGGCGATCGCCAAGATGCTGAAGGATCTGAACGGCAAGGATGCCGCCGCGCTGATCAAGGACCGGCGTCAGAAATTCCTGGACCTGGGGTCCAAGGGACTGGCGGCCTGATCCGTCAACCACCCAAAGAGCGCAACAAGCTGACCGAGGGTACGCCCGTAACGGGCAGGCCCTTGGCTTGCTGATACGCGGTGATGGCCGCGGTGGTGTTCTTGCCGATCACCCCATCAGCCCCTTGCGTGTCATACCCGGCAGCAGTCAGACGCCGCTGCAACTCTTTGCGATCTTCCAGCGTCAGGCCGGTTTCATCGGGCCCGAATGACGCCTGAAAAGGTGCGCCACCGGCGATCCGATCGGACAGGTGCCCGACCCCGATCGCGTAGCTGTCCGAGTTGTTGTAGCGTTTGATCACCTGAAAATTGCGGAACACCGCTATGCGCGGCCCGGGTTTCTGCGGCTGCAGAATTGCAACCGGTGTGCCCGAATTTGCCGCTGCAGATCCGACCTCACCTCCCCAAGGCTGCCCTCGCACCCAACCCGCCCGTGACAGGTAGGCAGCTGTCGAAGCCAACGAGTCTGTCGGATCGTCGGACCAGATGTCGCGTCGGCCGTCTCCGGTGAAATCCACTGCGTAGGCCAGATACGAGGTCGGGATGAATTGCGTATGCCCCATGGCGCCGGCCCAGCTACCGGTCATGTTCGTCGGCGACGTGTCACCGTTCTGAAGGATCTTCAACGCCGCAATCAGCTGGCTTTCGAAGAACGCCCCGCGACGCCCGTCATAGGCCAGCGTGGAAAGGGCCGAAATCACGGGCACATCGCCCCGCCGCTGCCCATAGCGGCTTTCCAGCCCCCAGACCGCCACCACAACCTCTTTGTCCACGCCATAGCGCGACTCGATCTGCGTGAGGGTGGCATTGTGGCGTTGCAGCATCTGCTTGCCGGTACTGATCCGCTCGTCGGACGCGGCGATGGCCAGATAGTCTTCGAGCGAGCGCTTGAACTCGACCTGGTTGCGGTCGCGTTCGATCACATCTGGTAGGTAACCGGCACCCTGAAACGCCCGGTCGATAGTCGCTTGCGAAATACCCTGCCCCGCCGCGCGCGCCTTGAAACTTGCAACCCAAGAATCCCAGCCGGCATTGGGCACTGCCCGCATTCGCGACACGGTTGTTCCGGTTGGCGCGGGCCCGCCCGCGCAGGCGCTCAGGAAACCTGCACCGAGACCCAGTGAGAATGTCCGTCGATTGATCATGGCTGAAATCTGCTCTTGTTTGTTGTTGGCAGCAGCGTAGCGCAGCAAATGCCTTGAGGCCAGCTTCGCAACCGCCGCCCGTTTGGATTTTTCACTTTGGGCAAAGGCCCGCTCAGCTGACCAGCAGGCGCAGACCCTGGGTCACATCCGATCGCACCGCCAACCGCAAACCCGGCTCGTCCCCAGCCTTCAGAGCGGCGATGATCAGCTTGTGATAATGCGGCGGTTCGGTCCGTCGCAGGCGGCCATAAAGAGCCCGCATGGTCGGGCCAAGCTGTAGCCAGACGGTTTCGGCCATCGCAAGCATGGCCGGAGCCTGCGCACGCAGATAAAGCGTGCGGTGAAACTCGAGGTTCGTTCGGATGTAGCCGACCGCATCACGCTTGGTCACCATTTCGGCCACGGTCATGTTGATGCTCTGCAACCGGTCGATCAGAGCCATATGCGCCCGAGGCAGCGCACGGCTGGCCAGCTCGACCTCCAGCAGGGCCCGCAGCGCGGCCAATTCTTCGATCCGGTCGTTGCTGAGTTCGGGCGTAGAGACCCGACCCGAGTTGGACAGAAACAGCGCCCCTTCGGCGGCCAGACGGCGAACGGCTTCGCGCGCCGGCGTCATGGACACACCGAACTCCTTGCCGATGCCGCGCAGCGTCAGCGCCTGACCGGGCGGGATTTCTCCATGCATGATTCGAGACCGCAAGGCGCGGTATACCTGATCATGGGTCGCGATCTGGGAGTCGGAGCTGCGGGTGGTCAACATCCCCTCATGTGATCACAAATCCCCGTGACGTCAACCGGCGGGCGCATCGAACCTGTAACGGTGCAGTTCGGCCCCATTGTCGCGCAGCCAGTGCCGGGCCGCTTTGTACGGCCCAAAAAGCCGCTCGACCTGCGCCCAGAACGCCGCCGAATGGTTCATCTCGGCCAGATGCGCGACCTCATGAGCCGCGACATAGTGCAGGATTTCGGGGGGCGCCAGAATCAGCCGCCACGAAAACATCAACCCTCCCGCTACACTGCACGACCCCCACCGCGACCGTGTATCGCGCATCGTCAGACTGGAGTAGCCCCGCCCCAGCATGGCCGCATAGTCGTCGCAGGCTTCGGTCAAGCGATCACGCGCCAGCTCTTTCAAAAAGCGGGCGAGGCGCCGCGCTTCGGCCCCTTCGGGCACCGCAACCTGATCGGCGTGCAAACTGACCCGGCGCCCCTCCGCCGGCACGATTCGCCTTGGCACACCTTCGACCGGCAGGGTTTCCCCGAAGCCGACCGACGCCGGAACGGGCCGCGCGCCCAGATGCTGGCGGATCCAGTCCTCCTTTGAGCGCGCAAAGCCGATCGCCTCGGATTCGGACACAGCCTGCGGATAAGTCAACGTAACCCGGCCATCCAACTGGGAAATCCGCAAGCTTATGCGGCGTGCCCGCGCCGATTTGCGCAAGGTCAGCGCAACGGGAGGCTGTCCGGGCAATGAATGTCGCCCCATGGTGCGATCTCCTTGGCGCAAAGGCTTTGACAGTACCCGCCGCATGTGGCAGGTGACCTGAATCGTTGATACGACTCACCTGATATCAAGGGGAATTGACATGCCCAAGGAAGAATGGGGCGTAAAGCGCGTTTGTCCGACCACTGGCAAACGGTTTTACGACCTGAACAAGGACCCGATCATCAGCCCCTACACCGGCGAGATCGTGGAATTGGAAACCGGCAAAAGCCGGATGATCGCAGCCGACGCCGAAGATGCAGCGTCGGTCAAGGCGCGCGAAGCCTCGTCCGATGACGAACTGCTGGACGATGATGACGCAGTCGATGTCGATCTGGACGATGATCTGCTTGAGGACGACGACGAAGACAACGTCTCGTTGGACGACATCACCGACGTCGCGTCGGAAGACGAAGACTCGTGATCCGGCCGGGGCGGCGCAGGCTGCCCCGCGCCCCGTGCGCCGCGCATCTTTTTTCACCGAATCCGATTTTTTGGTCTTGCACTCGCGCACGTCGTTTCATAAACGTCCGTCCACCGCACAGGCGGTACCGGAAAGGGGCCTTAGCTCAGTTGGGAGAGCGCTTGCATGGCATGCAAGAGGTCAGGGGTTCGACTCCCCTAGGCTCCACCAAATCCCCTACCATTGCATCCAGTCCGCCCCCCGAGGCTACACCTGCGCCGATCCGATGCCCGTGGTTCTTTCCAGTATGTCCACGCCCTGCTGCTTCCAGAAATGCAGAAGGTCGATGAAGATCCAGTTCTCGGCCAGCTTGTCGCCTGCACGGCGATAGATGTCGATCACCCGAAACTCACCGGGCGTTTGGGTCGCCGGCATACCCATGAACCCTCCGGTCGGAACAGCCGTGAAGTTCGGCCAGCCAAAAAACCCGCCGTAGTGACCTTCGGCCAGCCGGCAGACATGTTTGGTCTTTGACCGCTCGGCGAATGCCGCGCGGAAGGGACCGGCGTGTTGCTTGCCATACCGTTCAATAGTGTAGGTGGCGCCAATTCCCTCGGGCCCCCACCAGATCATGTCGTCATGCCAGGTGCGGCTCAGCTCTTCGCTCAGGGTCAGGCCACTTTTCCACTGGCCCAGATCGGAAATCATGGCGTTGATCAGCGCCAGAGTCTGCTCCCCTTCTTCGACCGGTTGATCCGCGCCAAGGATACCGTCGTGAGTCAGGGGCCCGGGCTGTACAAGATGGGCTGCGGTTTGGGGCGGAAACGGGTTCTGACCGGCCTGCACCATCAGATGCGGGATATCGAAATACATCGCGGTCTCGACGATCTTGCCGTCTTGCACCTTGTTGAACTCGCAATAGCGCAGGAATGCCATTTTGCCTGTCGGTCGAATGCCCAACCAGGAGTGGTCGAAAAGACCCATCAGATGGCCCATGGAAACCACCCAGACCTCGCGCTCGTCGGTCAGCGAGTTGCAACCCGCAAAGAAAATATCCTGACGCCGCTGCATGCGTTTGAGGCTGTTTCGCAGCGGGCCCCAGAAGTTTTCTGCTACGTCGTGGACCCCCGAAATCTGACCGAACGGGTGAAAGCCGCGCCACAGCAGATTCGGCGCACAGAATCGCCCTATGACGTCTGCCAGCTTGTCGTTGGAGGCCAACTGCAGGTCCTCATAGAACGCCTTCACCAGATCTTTCTCTTTTTGAAAGCTCATCTGTTTTTCATTGTTTTGCAGCATATTGCGCCTGTTTCTGCCCGGGGGTGAATCACTGATTTCCCGCATATTTGCATACGTATGCAAAAATGTCTTGCCAGAATTGGTAAACCAAGAATACCCTTTTGCAAACGTATGCAAAACGATTCCTTCCCGGGGGGCTTCATGGCGGAAATTCAACTGCGCAATGTCGGCAAGCGATGGGGATCGTTTGTTGGGGTTCACAACTTCGATCTGACGATTGCCGATCGCGAGTTTCTGGTTCTGCTTGGCCCGTCCGGCTGCGGCAAGACCACGACAATGCGCATGATCGCGGGGCTTGAGGACGTGACCGAGGGCGACATCCTGATTGACGGCAAGGTGGTCAACGATCTCGAGCCAAAGGACCGCGACGTGGCGATGGTGTTCCAGAGCTATGCCCTCTACCCCAACATGAACGTCTATGAAAACATCCGCTTCCCGCTGAAGGTCCGCGGGATCGACCCTGCGACCCATGACGAGAAAGTGCGCCGCGCCAGCGCCATGGTCGAGCTGGACGATTTTCTCCATCGCAAGCCGGCTGAACTGTCGGGCGGTCAGCGCCAGCGGGTCGCCCTGGCCCGCGCGATCGTGCGCGAACCGAACGTGTTCCTGATGGATGAGCCTCTGTCCAACCTGGACGCCAAGCTGCGTGTATCCACCCGCGCGCAGATCAAGAATCTCAGCCACGAACTGGCCGTCACCACGATCTATGTCACCCACGACCAGATCGAGGCCATGACGCTGGCCGACCGCGTGGTGGTAATGAAAAAGGGCATCGTGCAACAGGTCGGTAGCCCGACCGAGATTTACGACCGCCCGGCCAACACTTTCGTCGCGAGTTTCATCGGCTCGCCCGCCATGAACCTGATGGATGGTCAGGTCGAGGGCGGCGTGTTCCGGGCCAAGGGTGTCGAAATCCCGGGGCTGGACATTGCTGACGGCCCGCTGACCTTGGGGTTCCGCGCCGAGGATGCGACACTGGCCGAAGGTCAGGGCCAGATCACGGCACCGATCTACACGCTCGAGCTGCTGGGTGACGCCACCATGATTTCGGTCCGGGTCGGCGGCGCATTGGTCTCGGTCAAAGCCGACAAAGCATTCCGTGCCGAAATAGGCGAGATGGTCTCGTTCTCGGTACCGAAAGAAATCTGTCACCTGTTCGAAGCAGAGAGCGGTGCGCGGATCGGGGGCTGACCCCAACCTAAGCCCGAAAGGGCCAACCAACGGTCCGGACGTCGACGACGGACCGATCCTGACAGGGAGAAACGCATGAAACTCAAGACAATTCTGATGGCAGGCGCCATGACCATGGTGACCAGCACTGCATGGGCGGCGTGTTCGTTCGAGAACACCGTTCCGCTCAAATCACTGTCCGCCGGGTTCGAAGCCTGGAAGGCCGTCACCGACGCGATGGCCGAGTGCGGCAATTTCGGCGCATCGCTGGACCAGGAGTTCCGCGAGAAGCAGCCGGAAGCCTTCGCGGCGGATCCGGCTCTGTACCAGATCGGCGGCGTGTCGAACGCGACGCTGGTGCCGTTGCTGAACGCGGGCACCATTCGTCCGCTGGACGATCTGGTCGCGAAATATGGCCAAGACCTGCTGCCGAACCAGCTGATCAAGGTGGACGGCCAAACCATGGCGATCGCCATGATGGTGAACGCCCAGCACCTGATGTACCGCAGCGACGTTCTGGCCGATCTGGGGATCGAAGAGCCCAAGACCTATGACGATGTTCTGGCCGCTGCAGCCAAGATCAAAGAGGCCGGCGTCATGGATTACCCCATCGGCGGCACCTTCAAGACCGGCTGGAACCTGGGTCAGGAATTCGTGAACATGTACCTGGGCGAAGGCGGTGAGTTCTTTGCTGACGGCAACATGCCTGCAATCAACAACGATCAGGGCGTGAAGGCTCTGGAGACGCTCAAGGCCATGACCGAATACATGGACCCCGAGTATCTGGTGTCGGATTCGACATACGTTCAGCAGCAGTTCCAACAGGGCAAAATCGCCATGGCCAACCTGTGGGCCAGCCGCGCTGCCGCAATGAACGATGAGGCCGAAAGCCAGGTCGTCGGCAAGGTCGTCATGGCCGCCGCTCCGATGGGCTCGGCCGCTCCGGCAACCACGATCTGGTGGGACGGCATCGTTCTTGCCTCGAACATGAGTGACGAAGAGGCCGATGCCGCGTTCCGCGTGGCGCTGGAAGGCATGGATGCAGAAATGGTCGAGGCCAACAACAACGCCGCTGTCTGGCTGAACCCGGCCTACAAGCCCGGTGATCTGGCCGCAGGTGCAGCCGCTTCGGCAGAAGCCGGCGCCAAAGCCTATCCCGCATCTGGCCCGATGGGGATCATGCACACTGCGCTTGGCAATGGCCTGGCCGATTATCTGACTGGCGCCAAAGACGCACAGACCACGCTGGCAGACATCGAGGCGGACTATCTGACCGCCGCGAAAGAGGCCGGACTGGTCAACAACTGATCCTGCCGCGGGAGGGCCTCGACCCTCCCGCACCCAATCCAACGAGAACCATGAGAAAGGCAGAGCCATGAATTTCCGGACATTTGCCGCCTTTGTCGGCCCCTCTGTCTTTATGATGCTTCTCTTTATCGCTTTCCCGCTGGTCAGCGTGTTCAAGCAGAGTTTCTACGTCACCCAGCCCATCTATGAGACGGTCGAGGTCGAGACCTGCACGCCGGGCTTCCTGACCCAGACCTGCGTGACCGAGGAAAAGTCCATTCCGAGGCTGGACGAAGAGGGCGAGATCATCACGCAGACCCAGTTTGTCGGGCTGGAAAGCTATCGCAACGTGCTGGAGCCTGAACGCGCCTGGCGCGCGATCAGCGAAGGCAGCTGGAGCGTGCTGTCCACGATCAATTTCTGGAAGGCGCTGCGCTTTACGTTGACCTTTACCTTGATCACTCTGCCCTTGGTGATCGGTACCGGGCTGCTGATCGCCATCGTGATCAACAATGCGGCGTCGGTCATACGTGGTCCGGTGATCTTTGTGTCGCTCCTGCCCTTCATCATCACTCCGGTCATCGGCGCCCTGTCGATCAACTGGCTGTTTCGCGGCGACGGCATCCTGACGGCCATGCTGGAATGGTGGCTGAACCGCGACATCGCGCTGTTCGCGCAGGCCTGGACAATCGAGTTGCTGATGATGCTATACCGCGTCTGGCACGTCGCACCCTTTGCCGCGATCGTGTTCTACGCCGGTCTTCAGACCGTAAACCAGGACAGCCTTGAAAGCGCAGTGATCGACGGCGCAAGCCGCTGGCAGCGCCTGAAATACATCGTCATCCCGCACCTGATGCCGCTGATCATCTTCGTGTCGATGATCCATCTGATGGACTCCTACCGGGTGTTCGAAGAAATCGTCGGCTTCTCGAGCCAGGGCTACGTGATCTCGCTGCAATGGCTGACCTATGACTTCCTTGTACCGGATCAGGCGGGCAACCGTTCGATCAGCCGGGCCTCGGCCAGCGCCATGCTGACCATGGTCGGAATCGTCATCCTTCTCATCGCACCGCTGCGCCGGACATGGCGCGACCACAAAGGAGGTCACTGATATGTCCTCGCGCGCCCTTCGCCAACCGCTCGGCCTGCGCCTGTCGTCGAACCTGTTTCTTGCGTTCTGGTGCCTTGTGGCGGCCTTCCCGATCTTCTGGATCGCGGTGATGAGCTTCAAATCACCCGTGGACGCATTCGACAGCAACGCGCTGAACGTGATCTTCGGTCCAGCGACTCTTGCGACCGGAGAAGGCCTTTCCATCCTCGACATCATCCTCGGCATTGTCACCATTTGGGTCGCGGTGATTGCGACGACCAAAACACTGCCCTCGATGGTAAGAACCTACACCAAGCCGGGTCAGGCCTGGTTTGGTTGGATCATCGGCGGATTGGCCTTGGTGCTGGGTTTTCTGTTGGTGTTTTTCGTGATCCTGCCGGCCGTTCTGAACGTGCTGAACCCACTTTTCGGCCCGCTGGGGCGGGACGTGGTTGGTCTGACGACCGAGCACTACAAGACCGTCTGGATCGACCGCGGCTTTTCCAACAACTTCAAGAACTCGCTGATCGTTACCGCGGGCGTCGTGACCGTGTCGCTGACCGTAGGCACGCTGGCGGGCTATGGGCTGGCGCGGTCGGGCTCGACGCTGGCGTTCTGGATCCTGATCGTCGCGTTGGTGTTCCGCGCGCTGCCGCACTCGGTTCTGGTTGCGGGCTATCTGCCGGTCTTCATCAACTCGGCCGAATGGCTGCGCCCGATCCTGGGGGAAAACGCGCCCACGCTGTACGGCAAGCCCTTTGCCGTGATCGCGGTTCTGGTAGCGATCAATCAGCCCTTTACCATCTGGATGCTGCGGTCGTTCTTTCAGAACATCCCCGCCGAGCTGGATGAAGCCGCGCGCGTGGATGGCTGCAACCATTTCCAGGCCTTCCGTCGGGTGATTATGCCCGTGATGTGGCCGGGCGTCATCACCACCGGGCTGTTCAGCTTCCTGCTGGCCTACAACGACTTTCTGGTGACCTCGCTGCTGCTGGACGCGCAGAATCAGACCATGGTTCCCGCCATCGCCGGCATGTTCAACCGCGAAACCACCACCACCGACCAGGTCGTCGCCGTGGCCGCCGCCGTGTCGATCACCGCGCCGCTTTTCTTCCTGGTCATGATCTTCCAGCGCCAGATCGTCAGCGGCCTGACCGCCGGCGCGGTCAAAGGCTGATGAGCCGCCGGTTCCGCCATAACGCCCTGACGCGCCATCCGGCGCTGAACAGGTTGCCCAGGGATTTTCCCGGATTTGGGGGCATGTCCCCCCGATCCCCAATCCCTGACAATCTGACAAGGACAAGACGATGAAAGGTTCCCGACCTGAACAAGCGGTTCTGACCCGCGACACCGACCTGAACAAAACCGAAGACACGCGCCGCGTGATCGAAACCATGGTCGACGGCCTGAATGACCACCGCATCAACGACATTGGCGAGTTCTTCACGGAAGGGTTCCGCTGGATGGGCAATCAGGGCTGCGGCACGAAGAACGGCCTGAAGGAGTTTCAGGACAACTGGCAGCGCCCCTTCCAGGCTGCGTTTTCCGACAAGGTCTGCATCGACGAGGCGCGGCTTTACATGGGCGAATGGGCCGCGGCCTTTGGCCGGCAGGAGGCGACCCATTCGGGCGAATTCCTGGGCATCCCGCCCACCGGCAAGCGGGTCGAGATCCGCTACATGGATTTCTGGAAAGTGGTCGACGGCAAGATCGTCGACAACTGGGTGAATGTCGATTTCGCCCATGTCGCCGCGCAACTGGGCGTCGACCTGTTCCAGGGCCACGGCTGGGAAGCATATGACCGGGGCGAGAAAACTCCGCCCCGCCCCGACAACTGAGGATCAAGACAATGGCAATCGAGTATCTCAAACGCGGCAAGTCCGACGCAGACCGGGCCGAGGATGACGCCAAGACCCGCGCCGTGGTCGAGGCGACGCTGAAGGACATCGAAACCCGTGGCGACGCCGCGGTGCGCGAGCTGAGCGAGAAGTTCGACAACTATTCGCCCGCCTCGTTCCGCCTGTCGCAGGACGAGATCGACGACCTGATCGCTCAGCTGTCAGACCGCGAACTGGCCGACATCAAGTTCGCGCAGGAGCAGGTGATGAACTTCGCCCGCGCGCAACGCGCCTCGATGACCGATATCGAGGTCGAAACCCTGCCGGGCGTGATCTTGGGCCACAAGAACATCCCCGTGCAGTCGGTCGGGTGCTATGTGCCTGGCGGCAAGTTCCCGATGGTGGCCTCGGCCCATATGTCCGTGGCCACGGCCAGCGTTGCGGGCGTGCCGCGCATCATCGCCTGCACCCCGCCGTTCCAGGGCAAGCCGAACCCGGCGGTGATCGCCGCCATGCATCTGGGTGGCGCGCACGAGATCTATGTCATGGGCGGCATCCAGGCCATCGGCGCGATGGCGCTGGGTACCGAAACGATTGACCCGGTGCACATGCTGGTTGGCCCCGGCAACGCCTTTGTGGCCGAGGCCAAGCGCCAGCTGTTCGGCCGCGTCGGCATCGACCTGTTCGCCGGCCCGACCGAAACCATGGTGATCGCCGACGAAACCGTCGATGCCGAGATCTGCGCCACTGACCTGCTGGGGCAGGCCGAACACGGCTACAACTCGCCCGCGGTTCTGGTCACCAATTCGCGCAAGCTGGCCGAGGAGACCCTGTCCGAGATTGATCGCCTGCTGGGCATCCTGCCGACGGCCGACACCGCGCGGGTCAGCTGGCAGGATTATGGCGAGGTGATCCTGTGCGACAGCTATGACGAGATGCTGCAGGTCGCCGACGAGATCGCCTCGGAGCATGTTCAGGTCATGACCGACCGCGATGATTGGTTCCTGGACAACATGACCTGCTATGGCGCGCTGTTCCTGGGGCCGCGCACCAACGTATCGAACGGTGACAAGGTGATCGGCACCAACCACACGCTGCCCACCAAGAAGGCCGGGCGTTATACCGGCGGTTTGTGGGTGGGCAAATTCCTGAAGACCCACAGCTATCAGAAGATCCTGACCGACGAGGCGGCAACCCTGATCGGCGAGTACGGCTCGCGCCTGTGTCTGCTGGAAGGGTTCGTGGGCCATGCCGAACAATGCAACGTGCGGGTGCGCCGCTATGGCGGCATCAACGTGCCCTATGGCGCACCGGCCCCATACCGGGATGCCGCCGAATGAGTGACAGGCATACGCAGCACAAGGCGCTGATCGCGACGCTTCGGGCGGCGATGTATGATTTCGACGAACCCGGCGTGCGGGCCGCGCTGGCGCAGGTGACCGCGCCCGACGCCCTGTTCCGCCTGTGCCACCCCTTCGGTGACAGCACCGGCAGCGAGGCGTTCTACGATCTGGCCTACAAGGGCCTGCTGGATGCCTGGCCGGACCTCGAGCGGCGCGACTATATCGTAATGGCCGGACCGGACGAGTTCGGCGCCGACTGGGTCGGCTGCGGTGGCTACTACACCGGCACTTTCACCGGTCCGTGGCTGGACATCCCGCCCACCGGCCATCAGGTCACCATGCGGTTTCACGAGTTCTACCGGTTCGAAAACGGCCGGATCGTCGAGATGCAGGCCCTGTGGGACATCCCCGAAGTGATGATGCAGGCCCGTGCCTGGCCGATGGCGCCCAGCCTGGGCCGCGAATGGCATGTGCCGGGCCCGGCCACGCAGGACGGTCTGGTGCCGGGGCCCTACGACGCCGACAAGGGCCGCGCGACCTGTCAACACATCGTCGACATGCTGGAACATCTGAAAAAGCACCCTTCGCAGGGCGGGCCCGAGGTGATGGAGATGGAACGGTTCTGGCATCCGCGCATGAACTGGTACGGGCCTTCGGGCATCGGCACCGGGCGCGGCTATGCCGGGTTCCGCAACTGGCACCAGATCCCGTTCCTGAACGGGATGCCGGATCGCGGGCAATATGTCGACGACATCACCTATCATTTCTTCGGCGATGGCGACTATGCGGCAGTGACCGGCTGGCCCAACATGATCCAGACCGTCACCCATGACGGGTGGATGGGCATCGCGCCTTCGGGCAAGCGGATCACCATGCGCAGCCTCGATTTCTGGCGGCTGGAGAACGGGCGGATCCGCGAAAACTGGGTTCTGGTCGATCTTCTGGACGCCTATGCGCAGCTTGGCGTTGACGTCTTTGCCCGCCTGCGGGAATTCAACAAGGCCCGTAACCTGGGCCGCATTGAAACCCCGGATGGAATGAGCTGATGACCCAACTGCCCCGCACCCCTTCGTTCTCGCTGAGCGGCAAGACCGCATTGGTCACCGGCGCGTCTTCGGGCATCGGATTGGGATGCGCTGTTGCCTTGGCCGAGGCCGGGGCGCATGTGGTCTGCGCCGCGCGCGGGGCCGAGCGGCTGAACGAAGCGGTTTCCGCCCTGCAAGCGCAGGGTTGGTCGGCCGAGGGGCGGGTGCTGGATCAGGGCGACCTGACCGCGTTGCAGGCGCTGTTCGACGGGCGGGCCTTTGACGTGGTGGTGAACTCGGCCGGGACCGCGCGGCACGGGCCGGCGGTCGAAACCACGCCCGAGGATTTCAACGCTGTCATGAACGTCAACCTGCGCTCGGCCTATTTCCTGTCGGCCTATGCGGCCAAGGCGCTGATGGCAACCGGGCGGCCCGGTTCGATCATCCACATTTCCAGCCAGATGGGCCATGTCGGCGGCATCGACCGGGCGCTGTACTGTGCGACCAAGCACGGGCTGGAAGGCATGGTCAAGGCGATGGCGATCGAATGGGGCAAGCAGGGCGTGCGCATCAACACGGTCTGCCCGACCTTCATCCGAACCCCGCTGACGCAATCGACCTTCGACAACCCCGAACGTGCGGCCTGGATCATGGACAAAATCAAGCTGAACCGCGTGGGCGAGGTCGAGGATATCATGGGCGCGGTTCTCTATTTTGCCTCCGACGCCTCGGGTCTGGTCACAGGCACGTCGATGCTGATCGACGGCGGATGGACGGCGGACTGATGGCGGACAAGGTCACATCGCTTCAGGTTGCGCAACTGGCCGGCGTCAGCCAGTCGGCGGTCAGCCGGGTGTTCACGCCCGGCGCTTCGGTCAGCAAGAAGACCGAGGAAAAGGTGCGCAAGGCGGCGGCCGAACTGGGCTATCGTCCCAACGTGCTGGCGCGGGCGATGGTGTCGGGCAAAAGCCGGATCATCGGCCTGGTTGTCGGCTACCTGGACAACTACTTCTATCCCGAGGCGTTGGAGAAACTGTCCAACCGCCTGCAGGAGCATGGCTATCACGTGCTGATCTTCATGGCCTCGCGCTCGGCCGGAAATATCGACGACGTGATGGAGGAAATCCTCGACTATCAAGTGGACGGGGTCATTCTGGCCTCGGTGCCGATGTCGTCGGACATCGCCACCCGCTGCCAGCAGGCCGGCGTTCCGGTGGTGCTGTTCAACCGTAGCCAGGATCTTGAGGGCATCACCACCGTGACCTCGGACAACTATGCCGGCGGCCGCAAGGTGGCCGAGTTCCTGCTGGCGGGCGGGCACCAACGCATCGCCTACATCGCGGGCTGGCAGGGTGCCTCGACCCAGCGCGACCGCGAGGCTGGTTTCCTTGCCGCACTGCGCGACGCCGGCAGCGATCTGTTTGCACATGGGATCGGCGAGTTTCACACCGAAAATGCCCGTGCGGCGGCCCGAACCATGTTCGACGTGGCACCGGAGCGCCGACCTGACGCGGTTTTCGTCGCCAACGATCACATGGCTTTGGCGGTCATGGATGTTCTACGCTTTGAGCTGGGCCTGCGCATCCCCGAAGACGTCTCGGTCGTGGGGTATGACGATGTGCCCCCCGCCGGATGGCCCGCATACAATCTGACGACGATCCGGCAGCGGGCGAACCTGATGGTCGCGGAAACGGTTGCCGCGCTGCTGGATCACATCGAAGAGCCCAAGACTTCTGAACCCCGCAAGGTGGCAATTGACGGACCGCTGATCGTACGAACCTCGGCCCGGTTGCCCAAGGGATGGAACCCGAAAAGGACGAACACATGAAGGGATTTGACCCCAAATTCCGGGATTTTCCCGACTATATCATCGGCATCACCAAGGAAATCTGGGAAGATCGCGGGATCGCCACGCTGCATGAATATTACAGCGATGACATCGTTGTCCGTTCACCGGGTTCGGTCGTGCTGGGCAATCAAAACGTCATCGGCGCGACGATGGCGACCCTGGCCGAGTTTCCCGACCGGCAGCTTCTGGGCGAAGACGTGATCTGGTCGGGCACGCCCGAAGAGGGGATGCTGAGTTCCCACCGCATCATCTCGACCGCCACGCACCTTGCCGAAGGTGTCTATGGCAAACCAACCGGAACCAAGCTGCGGTACCGGATTCTGGCCGATTGCCATGCGATCGACAATCAGATCAACGATGAATGGCTGATCCGCGATCAGGGAGCCATCGTGCGCCAGATGGGCTGGGACCCCAAGGAATACGCGGCCGACCTGATCGCTCGCGAGGGCGGGCCGGAAAACTGCGTGAAACCTCTGACGCCCGAGATCGACCAGCCCGGCCCTTACAAGGGTCGAGGCAACGACAATGAATGGGGCCAGCGCTATGCCGATATTCTGACCCGGATCATGAACGCCGACATGGGCGCGATCGGGGCTGAATACGACCGGGCGGTGCAGTCGGAATATGTGGGCGGGGTCACCGGACACGGTTGGGACCCGGTCGACCGGTTCTGGATGGGATTGCGAGCCAGCTTCCCCAATGCCGAGTTCCGCATCGAGCACCAGATCGGCCGCGACGATCCCAACATGCCACCCCGTGCCGCACTACGCTGGAGCCTGTGGGGCAAGCATGACGGCTGGGGGGTGTTCGGCGCCCCCACCGGGGCGCAGGTCTATGTTCTGGGCATCAGCCATGCCGAATTCGGCGAACTGATCAGCGGCCAGCCCAAGCTGCGCCGCGAATACACCCTGTTTGATGAAACCTCGGTCTGGAAGCAGATCCTTCTGCAAGGCGCAGAGGTCTGAATGCACGCTCCGGTCAAATATCGTGTTCTGGCATGCGGCCTGCGCGAGACCGGTGCAAGCCGGCGCTTTCACCTATTCCGGCAAAGCCTTCGAGCGCGCCGCCTGAATTTGCGGCCTCCGGGAACGTGATCGAGCATCTGCCGACCATTCCCTCAAACGCATAATCCGGAACCAGAACCATGACACAATCAACCATCGCATCACGCATCGTCCGTTATGGCGAGCTCAAGCCGTGCAAGACGGCCTTCATTGATGCCCACACGCCGGGCAGCGATCAAAAAGAGAACTTTACCATAATCGGCGGCGGAGTTTCGGAGTCTCCGGATCAGCATGTGCACATAACCGACAAGATCGGCTTCAATATCGGGGCCGCCGGCCAGCCGCCCAAATGCCGCAACTCGCTGCACAGCCATACGACGGCCGAGGTCTTTTTTGTCGCCAAGGGCCGCTGGCGGTTTTTCTGGGGTCGCTATGGCACGGCGGGCGAGTTCATTGCCGAGGAAGGAGACATCTTCAACATTCCCACCGGCATCTTCCGCGGCTTCGAGAACGTGGGCGACGACTACGGGATGATCATGTCCATTCTGGGTGGTGACGATGCCGGCGGCGGCGTCACCTGGGCACCTCAGGTCATTGAGGACGCCCGGGCGCACGGGTTGATGCTGGGTGACAACGGCGTGCTCTACGACAGCAAGAAGGGCCAGGACCTCCCGCACAACGTCCGGCCCATGCCTCTGCTGACCGAGGAGCAGCTGGGATCCTATCCCGAAGTGCCGGTCGAAGCCGTGATCGGCAAATACGTGGCCCGCTACTGGGACCTGATGGCGCTGGCGGCCGACAAACCCGCCAAGGTGATCGGTGAAAACGGTCTGATCAAGGACAAGCCCGGCTTTGAGGTCGACTTCCTGACCCGTGGCTCAGGTGTTCAAGACCCCACCAAATCGGCCAAGCCCGTCGTGCTGATGCCGGCAAGCGGCCATTGGCGGGTCACTGTCGAGGATGTCGAAACCACGATTTCGGGCGGGGATACGGTACTGGTGCTGCCCGGCGAGGCCTATACCATCACTCCATCCATGACCGGAACGGCCGGGTTGTACCGCATCACCGCGACCGACGATCCTGCTGGCGCAACCTGGACCGGCGACTGATCAAGAAAGGACCCCGCATGACAACGATACTCACCACCCATGTGGGGTCTCTGCCCCGATCCCAGGAAGTTGTCGACTTCATCTTTGCGCGCGAGCGGAATGAGCCCTATGACGCCGATGCGTTCGACAGTTGCATGACCAAGGCCGTATCTGAAACGGTTCGGCGTCAGGTCGAGGCCGGTGTCGACATCGTCAGCGACGGAGAGACCTCAAAAATCTCGTATGCGACATACGTAAAGGACCGCTACACAGGTTTCTCGGGGGACAGTCCACGGAATGCCCCCGCGGACCTGAGGATGTTTCCCAGCTTTTTGCAACGTCTTGCCAACGAAGGGGGCACACCCCAATACGCCCGGCCGCAATGCACGGGCGACGTTCGCTCCAAAGGCCAGGACGAACTGAACAAGGATATCAGCAACCTCAAGCAGGCAATGGCTGAGAACGGAGTCGAACGTGGCTTCATGAACGCCGCCTCGCCCGGGGTGATTTCTCTGTTTCTGCAGAACGCCCACTACCCCAGCCGTGAGGCCTATTTGGCCGCGCTCGCCGATGCGATGAAGCAGGAATATGAAACGATCGTCGCAGCGGGACTGGATCTTCAGTTGGACTGCCCCGATCTGGCCCTGTCCCGGCACATGCTGTTCGCTGATCTTTCCGATGCCGAATTCATCGCGATCGCCGAGATGCATGTCGAAGCCCTGAACCATGCGCTGCAGAATGTCCCGCAAGACCGGGTCCGAGTGCATATCTGCTGGGGCAACTACGAAGGCCCGCATTGCTGCGACATTGCGATGGATCAGGTGTTCACGACCCTGATGGCGACCAAATCCCGCTATGTTCTGTTCGAAACGTCGAACCCGCGCCACGCCCATGAGTGGACCGTCTTCCGGGATCGCAAGAGCGAAATTCCGGACGACAAGATCCTTGTGCCCGGCGTCGTAGACACGACAACGAATTTCATCGAACACCCCGAGCTGGTGCGGCAACGCATCGAGCGGTTCACCAATATCGTGGGGCCGGATCGGGTCATCGCCGGGAGTGACTGTGGGTTTGGTACATTTGCCGGCTTCGGTGCGGTCGACCCCGACATCGCCTATGCCAAGCTGGCCTCCCTGGCCGAAGGTGCCAGATTGGCATCGGCATGACGCCCCTGGTTCTTCTTCCCGGAATGATGTGCGATGCCCGACTGTTCGGGCCGCAAATCGAAGCCCTGTCCGGACGGGTGCCGTTGATGACCCATCCGCTGAGCGCCCAGGACAGCGTCGAGGCAATGGCTGCCGATGTACTGAGCCATGCACCGCCGGTATTTGCTCTTGCAGGTCTTTCCATGGGCGGGATCGTTGCCATGGAAGTACTGCGCCAGGCGCCAGAACGTGTTGAACGGCTGGCACTCTTGGACACGAACCCGCTGGCCGAAGCAGACGAGGTCAAAACCCGGCGCGGTCCGCAGATGGAGGCCGTGCGTCAAGGTGGATTGCGGCAGGTCATGCGTGACGAGCTAAAGCCGAACTATCTGGCCGATGGCCCTCGGCAAGGCGCAATTCTGGACCTGTGCATGGCCATGGCAACTGATCTGGGCCCCGAGGTCTTTCTTCGCCAGTCCATCGCCCTCATGGGCCGCCCGGATCAAACGGACACCTTGTCCGCTTATCAAGGTCCAAGCCTCGTTCTATGCGGCGAGGATGACAGACTATGCCCGTTGGAGCGGCACGAACTGATGCACAAGCTTCTCGGAAACAGTACGCTGGAGGTCGTAATCGGTGCGGGGCACCTGCCCACCCTCGAGCGACCCCAGGAAACCACAACGGCGTTGTGCCGTTGGTTGGAGGCTCCATGACACCGTCCCTACTTGCCTTGTTGCGCAAGGTCGACACACCCACAGTCTGCAATGCCATCGAGATGGCCCAAGGCAAGCGCGGGTTTGACCAATTCACGCGTGGCACGATGTTCTGTTCGGCCCCATCCGAGGGCGCAATCGTCGGATTTGCCCGCACCGCCAAGATCGCTGCGGTGCAGCCGCCCTCCGAAGCGCCGGAAGTCATCAGGCAGCGGCGAATGGACTACTACAGATATATGGCCGAGGCCCCGGCCCCCTCAGTTGCAGTGGTTGAAGATGTCGATTTCCCCTCCTGCATCGGCGCCTATTGGGGCGAAATCAATACGTCTGTTCACAAGGGGTTCGGAATGGCCGGCGCACTCACCAACGGGGTCATGCGAGACCTTGGTGACATGCCGCAAGGGTTCCCGGTCATCGCCGGATCTATCGGGCCCAGCCATGGTTTCGTTCACGTCCGAGAAATCGACACGCCTGTTTCGATCTTCGGCCTGACGGTCAATCCGTCGGATCTCATCCATGCGGACCGGCATGGTGCTGTTGTTGTCCCTGCCGATCTGATTGATCAGCTCGAACACGCCATTCTGAAATTATTTGAAACCGAACGAATAATTCTGAATGCGGCTTCTGGACCCGGCTTCAACTTCGGGAAATTTGAAGTAGCTTGGGCCGCATTTGAAAAAGCGCGCGTGTAAGAGTGTACTTGGTCTGACCGATCACTGACGTGGCTCGGCAGTCCGTTGGTCTGTCGTAGACTGCGTCTCGGGAGATTCGATCGCGCATTTTGCGCGTGTCTTTCCTTTTGTTTGTCGGCGATGGTTGGGTTGGTGCAAAACGAGCGGTGGAAAACGAGCAAAGCCGCCCTTGGGCGGCTCGTTCGGTGTTTTGTTCGACTGTGTTGGTTGCGGGAGCAGGATTTGGCCTTTGCCGAACTATCGTTGTTTTGCGAAAACTCAAAAAATGCCAAGTGTGTGTCAAAGCTCGATCTTAGAAAAACTGGAGGAAAACATCCTAAAGCCACCTTTCGACAGAGCGGTTATGAGGTCATTGAGCTAGATGAAGCCAGGGCGGCTGTGTCCCGCATGGCGTATATTCTCCAGCGACTTGGCTTTCTAACTGCGGCGACAAGGGAATGGGGGCAAAGGTAGCTCTGAGCCCGAAGCTATACTTGTTCCCACTTCTGCCTTTCGCCGATGCCGTAGACCGCAAGCGGCACATTCCGGACGTTCAGGACCAGGCGGCAAATGGGAGGTGAGCGGGACAAATCCGCCGCTCCCATTGCCGAGAACGATGGAGGCAATCAGCCCAAAGCGGTCATGCTTGATCAGCACGTTGGGCGGCAAGCGGGAGTTCGCTGCGGATAGCATGGAGGTCTCCTTTCCCATCGATTGCTCCCCGCGAAGGGCTCGCCGGTTCATGCATCTCTTCGGCATTACCATTGGCGACCGAGGTTCCAAGAGATTGCGGTAGTCGAGAAGTCGCAGCGGGGTCAGGCTAATCTGCAGGCGCTCCGGCAATTTGGGCCTCTTGTGCCTCCTTATTGCGCCAATCTTTCGGGGATATGCCGAAGTTCCGCGTGAAGGCTCGGGTGAGTGCCGATGTTTCGGACAAGCCGACCAATTGGGCGATCTCCTTGATCGAATGATCAGATGTGGTGAGCAGTTCGGAGGCCTTTTCCATCCGCAGCCGGTTGATCACCTTGGACGCCGTTGTTCCGTAGGAGGACAAGCGCTTGTTCAGCACCTTGGTGGTGATGCTGCACATCCGGGCGGCCTCGCTCACCGTCAGCGCCGGATCGGACAGCCTTGATCGCACGAGAATTTCGAAGCCTTCGAGGTAGTCCAGGGGCACATCGACCTGAACCGGTTCTTCGATATCATTGTCGTGGTTCACGAGGAGTTCGGGGTTGATTGGAAGCGACAGCCAGGCCGCCGGAAAGCGGATGGAGAATCCCCTGTTGTTGCACTTGATGCCCCGCACGCCATGAAACTGCTCCGGCAGCAGGGTCGGATCGCAGAGGCGCAGAACAACCTGGGTTGGATCCCATCGGAAATCGAGAACACGGTGCAGCAGGGAGATCCAGATCCCGACGAGAAAGGCGTCCGAATGGCCCGGCGACACCTCGGGTTCGAAATTGCGACTGGTGGTGAAGTAGGCGTGTTCCTCCTCGATCAGGAGCCGGAAGGACACCGCGTTGCTTTCCTTCGAGACGATCTGGGTGAACCGGGTGAAGAAATCGCCAAGGGTCACCGACTGGCCGAGGAGCGCCCCACGCGGCAGGAACTTCAACAGGTCTGTCTGTTGTCCCGCCAAGGCGCAGATATCCGGCCGGGTGATGTCGGCGATGGAGGCCAGCGCCGCATAGACCGTGTCATGCGGGATGAACTCGGCCGGGTTCAGGACCTGTTCCTCGCTCAATCCATGCAGCCCGAGCGCAAAGGCCGGATCCGCATCGAGCCGCCGCATCATCGCTACGACGGGGCCGAGGACCGTAGCACGTACGAGGTACAAACCGTCCTTTTGTTCTCCTTGCGGCATCCACATCACCCTTTCGCTCTCCGACACGCTACGGGCGCGGGCGCCTGACGGCCAAGCAGAAATTGGCTGAAATTGACCGGATCGGGTCAGAAAAATGCACCACGGGATCAGCGGGTCAAAAGAATCTCGGGGCACATGTGCATAGTGGGAGGATCGGTCCGCAGGAAGACCGACCCCTGGGAGGACACCGAATGACAACACTCAACCTGAAGGCGTTGCTGCCGGCCATGTCAATGGCAATTGCGCTCACGACGCCTGCCATTGCGCAGGATATCCCCAACATTCCCTCGGAGGTCACGCTGTTCAAGAACGTGATGGTCTTCGACGGGGTGAATGACGGCTTGAAAGATGTCGACGTGCTCGTCGTCAAGAACAAGATTCACAAGATTGCAGAGGACATTCCCGAATTCGGCACGTGGGAAGTCGAAGTTCGAACGGGCGGAAGCAAGCGCCTGCCCGATCCTGTTGGCGGTATCGACGGCTATTCTTTCACCATCCAGACCGAACGCGGTATCGAGACCAAAGAGGTCGAGGTCAATGTGATCGACGGCGGCGGACGCACCTTGATGCCGGGACTGATCGACAGCCATGTGCATGTGAATATGTACAAGGATGGCACGATCCCGGGCCTTCAGGACACGACATGGGAGGAGATCGGCGCACGTTCTGCGGCCTTTGCGCAGGAAATGCTGGCGATGGGCTTCACAACCGTGCGCGACATGTGCGGTGCACATGGTGGACTTCGTGCGGTAATCGACGAGGGTTCGCTTCCGGGCCCGCGGATATACTCGTCCGGCGCCTGCCTCAGCCAGACCGGTGGTCATGGCGACTGGGGGATCGCCGGGCAACGCAAGAACGAAAGCAATCTTGAACGGCTGGAGATCACGCGGCTTGTCGACGGCCCTGCCGAGGTGCTCCACGGCGCGCGGCGGAACTTTGCGCTTGGGGCCAACTACCTCAAGATCATGGTCAGTGGTGGTGTGACCTCCATCAAGGACCCGATCTACCAGTCCGCCTTTACAGACGAAGAAATCGCCGCTGCCGTCGAGGTGGCCGGGGACATGGATTCCTATGTCGCCATGCATGTCTTCATGGATAGCGACCTGTCGCGCGCGCTCGATCTCGGGGTCAAAGTGGTGGATCACGGCCTGACCATAACGGAACCGACGATGCAGAAGCTGGTAGAGAAGGAAGCGTTCTTCTCGCCCAACCTGACCGCGTTGGCGCCCGAGGCGCTTGAGCATCCGATGCACCAGGACCCGACCTTCCCGCCGACGGCGAAGTTCCTCTGGTTGCGGAAAAACAGCGAGCAGTTGTTTGATCTGGTGCGGAAGTACAAGCCGAAGATGGTGTTCGATTCCGACTACGTGCTGCTGACCGGTGTGCCGTACCGGCAGTCGATGGACTTCACCAAGGCTTTCATGGCGCGTGAGTTCGGCAACCTCTGGGCCTTGCAGATGATGACCTCGAATGGCGGCGAACTGGCCGCACTGACGGGACGCGGAAACCCCTATCCCGAAGGCAAGCTCGGCGTGATCGAGGAAGGTGCCTATGCCGATATCCTCATCGTTGACGGAAACCCGCTCGAAGACATCACTGCCATCGGCGCTGTCGATACATGGTTCGATGCCGAGCCACGCGGGCAGGACGTGCCGAGCATTCGCGTCATCATGAAGGACGGCAAGTTCTACAAGAACACGTTGAACTGAACTTTCGGCGGGGCGCTGGCCCCGCCGTCAACATTGCGGAAGGGCAAACTTATGAAGCATCTTTTCAAGTCCACATTACTGGCGGGCGTGGTGTCGCTCGCTGCCGGCATGTCCTCTGCGCAGGACGAAGCGCTGCCGCAGACCCTGTTCACCAATGTCCATGTTTTTGACGGCGTGAACGAGGCGCGGATCGAAAACGCCAGCGTTCTGGTCGAAGGCAACCTGATCAAGGAAATTTCGACGGACGGGATCGAAGCGCCCAACGCAACCATGATTGACGGCGGCGGGCGCACGCTCATGCCGGGGATGCATGACCAGCACGTGCATTTGCTGGTGTTCAACCCGCTCAGTGACGGGTTGCGCCAGAACATCACGCCCTTCCATCTTGGTGGCGTTGCAACGATCCGGTCCGAGCGCATCCTGATGAACGGGTTCACGACGGTTCGTGACCTCGGCGGACCGGCAAAGTCCATCGCGCGGATCATCGATACCGGTATGTTCCCCGGCCCGAGGATCTATTCCTCGGAGGCCTTCATCACGCAGACATCGGGCCATGCCGATTTCCGCAAGCTGAACGACCGGCATCCAACCCTGTCGGGGCAAGGCCCATCGCATTGGGTCGACACGGACATGAGCTTCATCGCGGATGGCCCGGAGCAGATCCGCATGGCGGTGCGCGAGAACCTGCGGCGCGGGGCAACCCAGATCAAGGTCATGGTCAGCGGTGGGGTCACGTCCGAGTTCGACCCGCTGCATTCGCTTCAGTACCAGGCGGACGAGATCCAGATGGCGGTCAAGACCGCCGAGCAATGGGGCACCTACGTCACCTGCCACGTGTTCACCGAGCAGGCGATCCGCAACTGTATCGACAACGGTGCAAAGACCGTTGAGCACATCCCGTTCCTGACCAAGGAGGCCGCCGAGATCATGGTCGAAAAGCAGATCATGTTCGCGACGGCGGTAGCCCCGGTCTACTCGGTGACGACCGAACAGGCGGAAGCCTTCTACACGCCAGCCTCGTTCGCCAAATGGAAGAGTGTCCGTGACGCCGCCGCCAACATGATCGAGGTGATCCAGACGACACCGGGCATGATCGACCTCTACACTCTGGGCACCGATCTCATCAACAACTGGGACCAGACGCTTGAGCAGGACAAGAAGATGAACGACGAGTTCAAATACCTGCACGAGGCCAAGTTCAAACCCTTCGACATTCTGCGCATGGCCACATCGAACGGCGCCCGCATGAACCGGCTTACGGGCTTGAACAATCCGTATCAAGACGGCCCGCTCGGCGTGGTCGAGGAAGGCGCTTACGCGGATCTCCTGCTGGTCGATGGCAACCCGCTCGAAGACATCCTTCTTCTGGCCGATCCTGATCCCAACCTGAAGGTCATCATGAAGGACGGCGTGATCTACAAGAACACGCTGGACTGAGGAGAGCGCGGGGCGGTCTCCCTCGTCCGCCCCGCGTTTTTTTGCCCGACGCAATCATCCCGGAAGGACTGACCGTGAAACACCTCACTCTTGCCACTCTCATGGCCCTCTGCAGTTCGATGGCGGTTGCTCAGGAGTGCGACGTCGCGCTTTTCAACGGCCGCGTCATGGACCCGGAAACCAATCTTGATGCCGTGCGCAATGTCTGCGTGACCGGCGACAGGATCACCGCGATCACCGAAGATGCCTTGACGGGCAAGCGCGAGATCGACGTTTCCGGGCATGTAGTCGCGCCGGGATTCATCAACACCCATTCGCATTCCTTTGGCGGCTTCGATCAGAAGATGATGGCCCATGATGGCACGACGACGATCCTCGATACCGAGAGCGGCGTGGCGGATGCCGACCTGTTCTACGACAAGTACGAGGGCAATTCCTTTCTCAACTTCGGTTCCGGGATGGGGCACGAGGAGATCCGGCGTGTCGTGATGGATGGGGTTTCAGTCGAGCTGGCATCCGATCCGACCTACATCCTCAAGTCACGCGGTGCAGCCGAGGAAGAAGACGGACATGCCAGCTGGGCGCTGGATATTCCGACTGCGGATCAGCTCGTCGAAGTCATGACCATGTATGAAAAGGGTCTTCGCGCCGGGGCGATCACCGTCAACACGACGGTGGGATACATGGGATACAACACCTATCCGAAGGAGATTTTCGCGCTTCAGAAAATGGCGAAGAAGTATGACCGCTTCTTTGGCGCCCATACCCGTTTCGGTCCGACCGAGAGCCTGCCGCTCTACTATTCCCTGGGCGCAAACGAGGTGATCGCAAACGCCGTTGCGCTCGACGGGGCCCTGATCCTTTCCCACATCCAGAACCAGGGGTGGGAAGAAATCTACGAGCTTGCGCGCCGCCTGCAAATGCGCGGAATGACCATCTTCGCGGAATACTACCCGGCCATCACCGGCAATCCGAACATCGCGACACCGCAACTGCTGCCGGACAAGATCGAGGCGAACAATATCGTTCCGACCCGCGATATCTTCGATACCAGCACCGGCGAACTCTACGAGTCCGACGAGGAGTTCTTCCGGCAGCAGAAGGAGGATCCGAGCAAGCCGATTTTCATCACAGTCCGCCCCGAAGCAGACCTGGAGCGCTGGATCCACATGAAGGATATTGCGATCGCCAACGACATCGTCGGCTTCACCGTCGATGGCGAACCGCTGCCGATCGAGGCCGATTTCACGGAGTACGGGGGGCACCCGCGCAATGCCGGCACCTATGGCATCGTGTTCCGCGAGGCCCGTGAACAGGGCATCGCGCTGATGGAGATGGTGAACAACGCCTCCTACATTCCCGCGAAGTACTTTTCCAAGGTGGGCCTGAAGGCGATGCAGGAACGCGGCCGGATGCAGGAAGGCATGATCGCGGATATCACGATCTTCGACCCCGACACGATCACCGAAACATCATCGATGAAGAAGGGCATGAACGGCTCCTTCACCAAGGGAATCCCCTACGTTCTGGTGAGCGGGCAGGTCATTATCGACGACGGTGTCGCTAATATCGACCTGCGGCCCGGGCAGCCGATCCGTTACCCGGTCATTGAAGGGGGCGAGATCGATCTGGACCTCGGGGACAAGGAATTCACCTGGCACGCCGACATCGAAACGCCAGAGGATGAGCATTCCGAGTTCCCGCTCCGCCCTGCCGAGCTGGAACACTCCATTCCCGGAGCTCCGGGGCATTGAACCCACAAGAACGGTCAGGGCAGCCATGCTGTACTGACCACAACATCGAAGCAATTCCGGGTGGCAAGATGAACAGGATCCTTCTTTCGACAGCCCTTTGCGTCTCTGCGACAGTTGCAGCGGCGCAGGACACAAAAGACATGCGCACCTTCCTGTTTATCGGCGCATCCAACAGCGCCGCCTCGGAGATGCAGATCGCCAATCCCGGGGACCGCGCGGCCTCGGTGAAGGGTGGGATCGAGGCGCTCGGCGGCGAGCTTTTGAGCTACTATTGGGGGCATGGGAACGGGAAGAACTACATCACCGTCGCCCTGCCGGACGACCCCACCTTCATCCAGGCCTTCTATGTCAGCCGTCTCGGTGACGGGTTGCTGGAGGATTACCAGATGATCGAGTTGATGAGCAGCGCCGACATGGCCGAAGCCCTCGCCCGTGTGCCGGAGATCAAGGCGCAGGACGATCTCAAGTAACCGGACTGCACACTCGGGACGATCCAGAAGGGAACATCAAATGAACTTCAGCCCTGTGTGTGTCGGCGGAGTCGTATTATGCAAATAGTTGCCATTGGCCTGCTGTCCGCCTTCTTTCTCTTCGCCAGTTCGATCAAGATCCTTGGCTGGCAGAAGCTCATCTTCGAAACGCAACTGGCGATGTTCGTCAAATACGGGCTGAACCGTCAGATCATGGCGCTTGTCGGTGGTGTCGAGCTTTTCGGGGCGGTGGCGATCTGGTTTCAAGGCAGCTTGCTCGGGCCGCTCGGGGCCGCTGCCCTTCTGGGCACGTCGCTTGGCGCAATCGGTTGTCATCTGATCTGGGACACTTGGAAAGACGGTGTGCCTGCCATGATCACGGCTACGCTTTCGGCCTTCGTCCTCTGGACGGGCCGGGATGTCGTACTGGCGATACTTGCATGAGCGGGCCGAAGAAGAATCAAGAGCAACAAGAGAGACCTCATATGGGACAGGCAAGGCTTCTCGGTACGGTCATCGTCGCTGGCTTCTGGTTATCAACCGGAGCCTTGGCGCAGGAAAGCCGGCCAACGTCCGCCCTGGAGGCCGCCGCAGCGGTCTCGCTCGGTGGCCCGGCATCCACGCAGGCCCAACTGGAACAAGACCGAGTGCGGCGGTTGCAGGACTCTCGCTGGCCGGGGCTGGATGCGGCATTGGACCCCATGGAGGCATCGCGGCAACGCTTTGCCGAACGCACCGGCTTGAACCTCTCCTTCGACTACCAGGCCTATTACCAGTCCGCGACCGAGAGCCTGACCGATATCGACGAGGCCGCCTTGGGCCAGGCGCGCATTCTGGGCCAGTGGACGCTGCTCAATCGCGGCGGCGAAAATGCCGGGCAATTGGTCTTCACATTGGAGAACCGCCATCTGCTCGGCACGGACATCGCGCCAAGCGGGCTTGCCGGGGAAATCGGCTATGCGGGCGTCACCGCAACGACATTCAGTGACACCGACACGACCCTCTCCGTCGCCTACTGGTCCCAGACGCTCGCTGGCGGGAAGGCCGGTTTCGTGGCCGGCCGGATCGATCCGGGAGACTACTCGGACATCCTCGGCTACGTGAACCCACGCACGACTTTCTCCAATTTCTCGATCCTGTTCAGCCCGGTCCTGCCGATCCCCGATCCCGGCTTCGGCATTGCGGGGGGCGGTTTCCTGACCGACCAGATCTATGCCCTCGGTGTCCTGTCGGATGCAAACGGCTCGCTGACCGATGTCGAGTGGTTTCCCGGTGGCCCCGAGTTCTACAAATACGCCGAGATCGGATGGACGCCCGAACGCTCGAAGCGCTTTCTAACCAACGTTCACCTCGGGGTATTTCACGTCGATGAACGCACCGAGGCAGGCGTGCCGGAGAGCTACGGGGCGATCCTGTCTGCCAACCACACGATCAACGAGGAATTCATGATCTACGGACGCCTCGGCTGGTCGGAGGGTGAGGCGCCGATCGCCCGACGCGCAGCCAACGCTGGACTTCTATGGCGGCCGGGCCTCTATGACGACCTCTTTGGGTTTGGCGCGACCGTTGCGGACCCGGTAGATGAAACGCTCGACACCCAGACCACAATGGAGGCCTTCTATCGGTTGGACCTGTCGGACAATGTCGCCCTGACGGCGGACGTCCAGCACATGATCAACCCGGGCTTCAACGATCAGGACACGACCGTTTTCGGCTTGAGGCTGCGGATCAATCTTTGACCTGAGTAGCGGCGGATAGAATGCCGTCTGGTTGGGAGTGTCGTGCCTGCGCCGGAACGGCCCATGCAGCCATCGCGGCCAAGGAGGCGACCCCTTGGATGATTGGCATTGCGTCAGGCGAAAGTCTTGACGGCAGAACAACCGTCGAATTTGGCTTGTTGCTCTGCAATGTCAGCCATTCCAATGAAGCTGTCGGATGCTCTCAAGCGGGGGCATGGCGGTTCGCTTAGATCTTTCCACAGAAGGCGGCCACGGAGGTCGCCACCGTCAGAAAGGTTGGAACCGATGACAAACACCCTCAAGAACACCGTATTCGCCGCCCTTGCCGCCTCACTCGCCCTCGCTGCCCCGATGGCCGCCAATGCCGGTGACATCGGTGAGAAAGCCCTCAAGGGCGCTGTGGCCGGCGCCGTGCTGACCGAAATCACCGGCGGCGACGCCAAGGACGGCCTGGCCCTCGGCGCAGCCGCCGGTGCGCTCGGTGGCAAGATCGCCGAAGACCGGGATCGTCACGATCGCAAGGACGATCGCAAGAAGGGTGGCAACAAGCACAAGCGCTGATCCCGCAACGAGACAACCGGAACGGTTTACCCCTTCCAACCGACGCTGGAGAGATCCGGCATCTGCTTCAAACCCGTTAGGCCTCATGCCTGCCGGGTTTGTTGCGTCAGGGTGGTTCAGGAAGACGGAGAAACGTGAAAGTGCGGGCCTATGATCCGAGCAGTCCGGCCTCTACTCAGATCGTTCGCCCTATGCCAGGGGCGCTTCTGTTGCTGGCTGCTCCCTGAAGTCGCTGGGGGGCTGTCCGTACCATCTTCGGAATGCCGTGCTGAAGGTACTGGCGTCGCTATATCCGAGAAGATAGGCGATCTCGGTGAGCGGAAGCGTGCTGTTGAGCAGATAGTCCCGGGCCAGAGCCTTTCGCAGATTGGCGACGACCGCTGCGAAGCTCGTGCCCTCGTCGGTCAGTCGGCGGGCCAGCGTTCGGGCGCTCATCCCAAGTTCCGCCGCAATTGCGTCCTGCTGGGCCGTGCCGGCTGCAAGACGCGCCGTGATCTGCCTCTCAACAACCCGGGCCACACTGTTGGGTGTCTGCGGCATCCGAGCCAGCGTGTTCTCGCAAATGACCGAAAGCGTCCGCTGCAAGTTGTCGTCGGCCGTCAACAGCGGCACATCCATATCAGCCGCCTTGAAGGCAATGCTGTTCTCCGCGGCACCAAACAGGACATTGCAGCCAAAGAACCTGTCGAGGGCCTCGGTGCCAGTCAGCCGCTGATGCGCGAACCGAACATGCGTCGGACGGATTTGCCGATTGGAGTAGTCCCGCAGGGCGAAGACCGTGCCAACGGCTCCAAACTCGGCATATTGCCCGGTCGGAATGCTTGCTGGCACATCGTAGTGCCAGGTCAGCCGGGTGGTTTCCGGGCCTTCTTCCATGGCCGTCTTGCTCGCGTCACCGATCACGCGCTGAAAACGGGTGATGTTTCGAAGGTAACCGCCAACGGTAGGTGCCGAAACGCCGACATAGGCGAGCAACCCGGCCTTCCTGACCAGGTCCGGCGACTGTGCCAGGCGGTATCCGACAAGGTCGTCCCTGGTCAAAGCGCTCGCCTTTTCAAACAACCAGGCAGTCTTGTCGAAGGACCAGCGAGCATCCGGGTCTTCGAGTTGAGATCTGGTTATCCCGAACTCCTTTCGGATATCCCGCTCGGAAAGGCCTGTTTTCTTCAACTCACCGACAATGATCTGTCCCCAGATTGCGCTGTGTTTTGGAATCTCGGATTTCATTTCTGGTCCGTAGTCTCGGTGTCTGACGTGTTGCGCCACGTTAAGGCCCGTCTGACCTTCTTGCCAGTTGCCAAAGCCAACGTTCGAACAACGCAACGCCCGTTTCGTTCAATACCCGCAGTGCCTTTCACACACTCGCCACCAAGGTAGGCGCGACGTCGGTCGCGAGTAACTCGAGATCCGTGCGGTGTGACACACCGAGTAGCGGCGCACATCGTCCGGGTTGGGCAGCTTGCTTGTTCGCTGTGGCTTTCGAAGCCGCCATTCTCGGCGCGCTACTTAAAAGTCCGCTCTGGGCCGTCCTCAAACTATGCAATGGTCCCTATCCTGCGCATTGCTGTAATTGGGGGATCGCGCAGCATCGGTCAAAGTGGGCTCTCCTGAAATCTTCGCCGCGCCAAGCGTGAATGGCAGATTACCGGAGCACCTGCCTTTCACCTAGTCAGTCCCGAACAGCTAAGATGCGGACAAACCCGCCGCTCACCAGACTCAACTAGACGTCGGCCAACTGAGCTTTGCCAGCCTTCTCGTATTGTGGCGGCTTCGCAAGTGCAACATAACTCCGCGTGTAGCGAACGACGCAGTGCGGCCGTTAGTCAAAACTCAAAGCGGACGACCGCTAAGGGCACCTTGTTCGGCAAAATGTGCTGGTTACAGGTGGGTTTCATAAACCGTTTTTGCAAGCTGCAGATATTACTGGCGATTGAATCAATTAGCGCTCATGTAGTTGCTCACGCAGCGCAGCAACTGCCGACGGAAGATCGTCCTCGAAACCGGGAATGAACGCCTGCTGGATCGCAGCATTCAACGCGTCGTCGGCAGCTGCCTCGGCTGCGGTGGCCGATCCGGAAAGGGTCTCGAACTCCTCGAAGGCCTCAAGGACCAGAAGCGGCTCTCGCAGGATGCCCTGAACCGTCATGCTGATCGACATGTGTTCGACTTGGTTGTTGTTCTCCGGCGGGCCAACGAATTCAGGTGCAAAGCCGGAAACGCCCCAGATCGATGAGTTGTCCAATGCGGTCCCGGTTTCATATTGCCAGATCGTTCCAACATGGAACCGCGTGGTGAATCCGTGGTTGAACAGCTTGATATGTGTGAGTGGGTTGCGGCGCGAGGACCCCACAATCAATTGCTGCCAGAGGTAGAGCGCCGCCTGCTCCCTTCCGCGAATGTATTCCGAAGTCTCCAGCATGTGCTCCGGCGGAACTATCTCAGTCAGTTTGATTGCTGCCTGGAACAGGTCAAGCGCCGTGTCGAGCGCCGTGTCATCAGTGCCGCCCCCTGACATCTCGGCCAGCTTGAAGGCGTGAAACCGGGTGTAGGCGCCGCCGAGCGCTTCAAGGTATGGTTCGCCCTCTACTGACGCAAGCGCGTCGACAACGCGATAAGCATCCCAACCATCTGCGCGCAACTGGTCGGTATCCACGTCCCAGAAGGTCGATGGAATCTGGCGGCCGAAATCACCGGTTCGAAGAGCGAGCACCCTGAGCCCCGCGGCATATTCCATCAGTTGCTGGGATGAGACCACACCGTCATCGAGGCGGGCGAGATGACCGGAGATAGAAATGTCGCCCAGAAGTGGCTTTTCGCTCAGGCCCGCATCTCGCAACGCCTGTTCCACTTGAACTCGGGTCGCCTCGGCAACAGGCGCCGATCCTGTTTCGGCTTTGGAAACTGCGCTACCTTCCAGCCGTTGCTCCGGAAGCCCGAAGAACAGAAACCGAACCTGTGGAACGGCCAAGACGACGACCGCAAGCGCCAGACAGCACAAGGTCCCAGTCCATACCAGCCATTTCATAGCTCATCCGGCCTCTGTACAACGCGATTATTTCGTAAGCACATCGAAATCGGATGTATCCACATCGGCGACAGCTTCCTGTGCGATCGCATCGTAATCGGTCGCTTTGTTGGTTTCCTCAGCGACCTCCGCTGCAAGCGCAGCCGAGGCCCCGATGGTCGCGGCCGTCCGCACCTCGTCTTCGCTGGCGTCGCAGGCGGCTAGCACACTCAGGCAGATGACAATTGCCGGTGCCAGAGCTCGTCTATTTTGCGATGTCACTTGGTGTAATCCTCGAACCCTTCGACATTGCCGCCGATGACCGTGCAGTTGCCCGCGGCTTGAATTGTCGGCTGGTCCCAGTTGACATTCCAGTTCACGACGATGGTGTCGCCGTTTTCCGAAGCGGGAAACACCGAAATCGCAGCATTGGGCAGATCCGCGAACTCGGGAACTTGCCACAGGTAGTCGTGACAGGTCTTGAGGGCGTTGGTTATCTGCCTGTCAAAGGCTTGGGCAGCATTGGCTGCAACCATCAATGTAAGGCAGGCGCCGATAGTTTTTAGCATTAAAAATGTCCTTTCAAATTTCAGTAGTGATCAGCTTAGCGCGCCATCAGACTTCGTCAAACAGAATGGGTTCTTTCTGGGCCTTCAATCCCTGCGCTGGACCGACGAGCCAGCACCGCTACTGCTCCTCTTCGCCTTGTTTGGAAAGACCCTTACCCAGCATAGCGTTCACACGTTCGAGTTCCGCGCTCGCTATCTCCCCGATGGAGGTTCCTTTCAGTCCGCCAGCTGTGACCATGGCAACCTCCAAGGGGTACTCGGCATCGACCAGTGCGACCAGATCTTCGGCATTGCCATCCTCGGTGGTTAGGTCGGTCAGGATGTCGATATAGGCTATAATTGCACCGTTCTGCGCTGGCGAAACCAGTTCCTTTGACGGCAGATCGCTCAATAGTGTTTCGGTGACCAGCGAGACGTATTCCTGCAGCGACATGGCTGTGTCGCCCAGGAGCCGACGTTGCATGTAAACCATCCTGACGCTCTTCCGGTTCAGAACTTCGTTCATGATCTGCGCCGCTGCGTTTTCGACCGAAGTCAACCCTCCGATCGGCCGAAAACGTCCGAGCAAGTCCGGGTCAGCGAAAGCATTGAGGCCATGGATAGCTTCACCGGTGAGAAACTCTACGGCCCGCCTCTGCTCTTCAGGGTCTACATAGGCGAACGGTCGGTCGTCGCCGGAGGTCTGTGTAACACCGCCGATCAGCTTGCCGACGCTTCCAGCGATACCGACATAGCGATTGAGCGCGTCTCCGTAGGTCTCCTCAAGCACGGCTTGTGGATCGCGCGTGTCCTCTACTGCCAGGGGTAACGCCGCAAGGCTCGCGTGCAGCGCGGCGATCCCCGCGCGCGTAGCCAGGATCCTGTCTGCCCCAATGTTCTCAGTCTGAACACGGGGATCAAACTGAGCAAGATACTCCTCGCCACGTTCGCCTGCTCCCCAAATGAGTTCGGGGCGCTCCTCGGCTTCCGCCGCGATGGAATCAAGCTCCTCTGCGTCGACATCGGAAGAATACCCCCATCGGATGGCGTGCCTATCGTAGGAGCCAATGATAGGAATGAGTTGCGTGACGCCATCATCCGGCTCCGCCACGTAATTGAACCGCCCATAGGCCATAATGGATGACGTGCTGCCGTTCTCCGCAGTAAATAACGGGTCCCTGAGCTGTGCCGTCGACCAGGCCGTCGATGCGCGGTGGTTGTGCCGCAACCCGAGCGTATGGCCCACCTCATGTGACACGACATACCGCAGGATGCGCCCCTGCAATTCCTCCGGCAGCGGCAGTTTGCCCGCGGCGGGATCGGTCCGGTGCATCAGCAAATAGTAGTAGCGGCTGAAAAGGTTCACTACGTCCGGCCAAACCAGAATATGGGCGGAGAGAATTTCGCCGGACCGGGGGTCGTGAATGTTCGGCCCCATCGCGTTCTGCACCGGCTGTGCAACCCAGCGGATCACACTGTGGCGAACATCTTCCGGGGACCAGTCCGGGACTTGATCCCGGCTTGGCGCGTCACGCGCTATGATTGCATTTGTGAACCCCGCAGCCTCGAAGGCGGTCTGCCAGTCCTCCACTGCCTGGCGAATATAGGGACGCCACCGATCAGGGATTTCACGGGATAGATAGAAAACGATCGGTTTAACCGGGTCCGACGGGCGTGGTGCATCCGGGTCGGCGTGTTCCAGGCGGAAGCGAAGGGCAGCGCGGTCGCGTGATTGCACATCGCCGAACTCGCTTTCAAAAACCAGATATTCGGTGAAAAAAAATCCAACCCGGTCGTCATAGGGGCGACGCTCCATCGGGGTTTCCGGCAATACGGCAATCGAATGCGCCGTTTCCACTGAAATCGGCTGTGCCAGCCCGGCCTGATCGGTCGCCTCGAAGGTCAGTTGCGAGCGGACAAAGAGGTTGTCGGGATAAACTGATGCTTCAGCAACGTAGGATCGGTCGGGATCGTTCGGCCCGGGAGCGAGGCCGGTAGATGCCAATTGGGCGGCGACCGAGTAACCGACGATATCGCCCCCGAACACCTCCTGCAAATCCACAAGTACGGCGCCAGTGTCGCTTTCCGCGAGGATCGGGAAATCGACGATGATGGGACCAAGGTTGGCGCGTTCCACAGCGAGGTTCACGGGGCGAAGCTTGTCACGTCCGCCAGTGTAATAGGGATCGCCCGAAACCTTTTCGAACGAGGTCCCTGAAAGGGACCGCACCATGACCCGATCGGGCCGCCGTTCCAACTGGATCAGGCGGGCCCCCAAGGCGTTTCCGCCGAATGCCACTGCGTCGGTGGGATATCCGGAAACTTCGGCGTACCAGATCAGGCTGCGTTCGAACATGTCGCGCGGTATCGCAAGCAACAGATCGCCGTCTTTTTGGTAGAGGTCGAAGACTCCAGATCGAACCTCGGCACCGGCTATACGCTCCTGAAAGCTCGCCGATTGCGCCCTGGCATTGGCGGGCATCAGCGGGACTGCAAGGGCAATGCAAAGTGCGAATGCCAGGCGCATCATGGTTCTCCTTGTCGACGATTTTTCGAGCGCGCTCACGTTTCCAGAGATCGGACGTTCCAGTCTGGTAGTGTTGCAAGTGTCCGACATTCGAAAATGCTAACACTGAAGTATGAATTTGAGAATTCACAATGCCGCCTTAGGCAGTATCCGCGACCAAGCTCCGGAAACCGCCCACCTGAACCGCTTCTGCGTACATGCCCTCAGGGACTTTGCGCTCGCGGCGAAAGTCCGCACGGTCGGCATGGCCGACGCTGGTGCCGCATGCAGCATCGGGGAAATATGGGCTCTTAGCGGTTGTTCTCTGCAGGTTGCCTGAATGGTTGGCTGGTTACTCAAAACAGCCATTGGCTTGGGGTTGTGTGCTAGAGAACCCGCTGTGTACGGTATTCTGCGGAACTCACTGAAAGCGCCTCTTCACCTTGCCTTTTTTCAGGCAATATCCGGCCCCCGCTCCTTCCCCCCGGTCTTGCGGGAGAAGGCCCTTCGCTTTCAGGTTCGTATCCGCGCGATGCCTTTTATCGGAGGCCAGCCGCTTCCCCGCAGGCTTCTCACCTGCCCCGCTCTGACCGCGCTCGGTCTCGGCAGTCCCCGGTCCGACAAGTGTCTGAAGACGACCGTCGTCCGGTGGGTTCCGTAGTCGCGTTTCTGCACCGGGCCAGAAGGAGCCGCGTCGGTGCGGGATGGGGTAGTCCCCGAACCATAGTTCACAATTGGAGGCCGGTCGTGAACGTACCGTGGTCACCGCTTTTTTTTGATCGTTCACCAGGGAAAGCAGCAAGAATAAACCGGGCGCAACGGAGACGGGGAGGCCCATCCCAGCCCGTAACGTCCGATTTTGCGCTCTTGCTGACTAAGTGTATTGATCTGCTTTTTTTGGGGGATCTTTGTGTTTCGCGCGGCCGCAAGTTGTACAAACCTTAGCTGACCCGAAGCGCCGTAGCCCACCAATAGCGCAGGCGGTTCCGGTCAGCGGCTCGACACAGCGGCTACCCAAATTGTTCTCTTCCTGTTCTTTTGTTTGTGTGCAACCTTTGAGGGGGTCGCCTCGTCTCAACCAGCGCTTTCGGAGCAAACGTTACTGCCTTGATGCACGTAAGCTTTTGGATGTGCGACCAGACCCTAGAATGTGCAAACGGAGAAAAACATGAGCGCTAACGCCGACAGCGGCCTGACGGGCAATCGAGACGTTGCAGATACTGAAGGTGACTATTCCGTCTATCCGCACATGGATGGGATCAAAAGCTCGATGTCATGGAAGCTTGGCTGTTACGGAGAACGCGGCGCTCTTTCCGACGACATGATCGGGAGCTTGGCTGAGCAGTTTGACCTGCCAACTAAGCTCGTACGCGAACTCTCTGCGCTTCTTGGGAACTGCCTCAATAGCGACGACGACATCGCAATCAATCTGACTGAGGTCCGACGCTCGCAAGCGATTGAACGAGGTCAAAAGCACCTCAGGCAACTTTTGCGGAAAGCCAAACAGAGTTCCATTGGTCCCCAAGAACTCCGGAACGCATTGGGTTCGCTTTCGACTTATTTCGCGGCGACGCCAGAAGATGGAGAGCTTCTTGACCAAGTCCTCGACAAGCTTGAGACCGCAACGACATTCACTCAGGACGTCATAGATGACCTTCGGCGAATCTGTGCGACGCCCGGCGCGGTTGCAGAGATGTCGCCACGAGACAAGCGGTTCTCGCGCGACAAACGCCGTCGGTACATCGTCGAGAGCTGCTGCTATATCTGGAAAGATGCCGGTCGCCCCCTAACCTATTCGACATATTCAGACGGTCGCCCCGGAGGACAACGGCAAGGTCCACTCGTCAACTTTATACAGGCTGTCGTTAAGATGATCACCGTGCCGGGGCAAAACCTGAGCGGTGAGACGATCCGAGTGGATATTGACGATTTTCGCGACAAGCTTGGGCGCGAAGAGAAGGAGCGTTGGGCCCCGCCGGAATCGGGCAATCAATACACTTAGAATGAGCAAGCCTGCGTTGTCATGGTCATGGCATGACACGCGTTCCTGCCATACCCCCTTCTGACGACCACGCGCGCACGCAGGTTGAGACAGCGATTGACCAATTGGTCCGATTGCTGGCTGCCCAGGCAGTACGGGAACTGGGCCGGGACGCCTCTGACCAAAAGGAGGCGCATCAGGATGCCACGGATCAATGCAATGAAAAAACAAACCCGCCAGCTGCTGACGGTGAAGGACATCGCTGAACTGGACAATTGCTCCGAGAAGACGGTGCGCCGTGCCATTGCAGCAGGCCTGCTCGACGTCATCCGGGTCGGCCCTGGCGGTCGCCTCATCCGCATCGATCCGGCAGCGCATGCTGCCTACCGGCAGGCCCATTTCCGCTAGACCAACGCGTCCATTAATGTCCATTAATGTCAATGTGTTAATAACTATTCGGGAAGAGGCCATCACCGTAAGTTGCGGACTTTCTGTGCTACGCTTTTCCCGAATCGGACCACCTGTCCACACCCGTCCACCCGAGACCTGATCTGTCCAAAGGAACGCAATCCCGATGACTAGCCAGAGCCCCGTTCCATTGACACTTGCCTTCGTCAAAGTCGACACTCCGATGTTTGCCGAAGTCATCGACCAACTGCGCTCCGAGAGGTCTCTGTCGGACGGACGCCGCCGCGACATGATCTCCGGTCTGCGCCGCGTGGCCAAAGTCCTTGGGCTGCCGCCAGAGGATGTGCCCTGCGATAGCCGCTGGTTGCAGCCCCGTCTGTCCAAAGTCACACCGGCAGCACTCGGTCTTGCACCGAAGAGTTGGCAAAACGCGGTCAGTGATGCGCGTGCCGCCCTTGCGCAGTTCGGGCTTGTTGAACGGCGCTTCAACCGGATCGATGATCTGTCTGCCGGCTGGCAAGCGCTCTGGACCGATGTGCTGGCATCCGGCGACAAGACTTTGCAACCCGCTCTCTGCCGCTTCGTGCATTTTTTGAACCGGCAGGGCATTGAGCCCTCCAACGTATGTTCAAATCATGCCACGGCCTATCGAGAAGCGCTTGAACATAACGAGTTCAGCAAATCTCCTGATGTTGCATATCGGGCTGCGGTTAACGGCTGGAACCTGGCGGTCCGACGCATTTCACAATGGCCCAGGATCACCCTGCCTCTGGAAGCGCGCCAGAAGGTCATCACCTTTCCCGCGACAGCATTTTCGACGCCTTTCCAAAGCGAACTTGCAAAACTGATGCATCGTCTTGCAACTCCGGACCCGCTGGCAGATGACGGCCAGAACAAAAGGCTCCGTCCTGCAACCCTGTCTCAATACCAAAGACAGCTTGTTCGGTTCGCCTCCGAACTGGTTCACTCCGGTGTCCCAATCACGGAGATCGGCGGTTTGGATGTCCTGATCGATCCGGTGATGGCTGAACTTGGTTTGCGCCAGATGCTGACACGTACCAACAACCAGACCACAAAGATGATCAGCGAGATTGCCGCGCTGCTCCGCAACCTGGCCCGGATACTTCATGCCCCCGATGACACGCGGGACGCACTGGCCGGGCTTGCCGCGCGTCTGGCGATCAAACCTCAGAATGGCATGACCCCAAAGAACCGAAGCAGGCTGCGCGTGTTGCAGGACGACCGGCACCAGCAGCGGCTGTTGCTCTTGCCTGAACGAATCTTCGCGCGACCACGCGGCACGTCCAAGCCGTATGGCTGGGCTCTGGCCCGCGAAGACGCGCTCGCCATCGCCATTCTGCTGGTCTGCCCGGTTCGCGTAAAGAACCTGGCTGGCATCCACCTCGAACGGCACTTGCGCCGCCCGGGTGATGAGCATGTCTACCTGGTTCTGGAAGACGACGAGACAAAAAATGAGCGTCCTGTCGAGTTCGAGATCCCACGCGATGTCGTGCGCATGATCGACTTGCACCTCAAATCTCGCTGTCCGGAACTCTGCCTCGCGGGAACGCCGTGGTTGTTTCCACGCCGAAAGAGTTGTGGCCCAATCGACCCGAACGCCCTTTCGGCACGCATCTCCAAACGGATCCGCAAGGAAACGGGATTGGAGATGAACGCCCACCTGTTTCGCCATTTTGCGGTGATGAACTGGCTCGACGCCAACCCTGGGGGCTACGAGGTTGCACGCCGGTTGCTTGGGCATTCCGAGGTCAGCCACACCATCAACATGTACTCCGGTCTTGAGGCACGTTCGGCAACACGTGCTTTTGCCGACCTGATCGACGCGAAGAAAGGGCGTCGCTGATGAGCCTTGTTCTGCCTCTGTCTGATTGGCCCGTGCAAGACCGGGATATGTGGCTCAACCTTCAGACAGAAGGTGGCCCGCTTGACGATTGCGGCGCCCTCGCTCATCTGCGCGCAACCTCGTTGAAGACTTTGGAGTTGCGCTATGCCCGTTGGCTGCAATGGCTGATTAACAGCGATACGGAGGCGATCAGACTGCATCCAGCGCGACGCGCCACCCTGCCTCGTTTGTCCGAATGGCTTCAGGACCTCTCACACACCCGGCCGATGACCCGGTTGATGTTCATTGATGGCGTGTTGCGTATCCTATCCGCAGCGGATCCGACGCAGGACTGGTCTGGGCAACGAAAGCTAAAAACGGGATTGAAGCGCGCCGCGGGTCGGGGTGATCGGGATCGCAAAATTGGGCGTGTATTATCCAGCGAGGTACTATTCAAGGCGGGAATGTCTCTGGCGACGGATCATGCAGAAGCAGCACCAACACCGCTTCGCAGAATGATGTATCTGCGGGATGGCACCATGATTGCCATGTAGGCTTTGATGCCGATGCGTCGACGCGCCTTCGCAGGCCTTCAAATTGGCATATCCTTGCATGTCACAGCAGACACCATAACCGTCGCGCTCCCGGGGGATCTGACCAAGTCTGGTCAGCCATGGGAGGCTGATGTTCCCCAGTGCGTTGAGCCGCTCTTGCACCGTTATGTCAACGAAGCCCGTCTTTTCTTAATGGAGCGTGGCCAACAACATCACAATGTCCTGTGGGTTGGCCGGTCTGGCACTCCTTTGAAGAAAGCCGCGCTGAGCCCCCGGATCGCGGAGCAGACCCTGAAGCTGACGGGTCGCCGTATCCCGCCGCATTTCTTCCGGGATGCCGCCGCAACGACGTTGGCGCGCTCTTCTCCGGAACACGCAAAGCTGATCCGGCCAATATTGGCCCATACGAGCTTCGGAACGGCAGAGCATCACTATATCCACGCCCAAACCATTGAAGCAGGCCGGGATTACGCGGCGCTGATCAACCAGAAGAAAAAGGTACGTCGATGACCCGAGTCGCAATCTATGCCCGTTTCTCCAGCCAGATGCAGCGGGACGCTTCGATCGAAGACCAGTTGCGACTGTGTCGTGAACGGGCAGAACGCGAGGGCTGGACCGTTGTAGACGCCTATTCGGATCGGGCGGTCTCTGGCGCGTCCATGTTGCGCCCCGGGCTGCAAGCGCTCTTCAATGCAACCCAGGAAGGACGAGTTGATCTGATCTTGGCGGAGGCGCTGGATCGCTTGAGTCGGGACCAGGCAGACATCGCTGCGATCTTCAAACGCCTGAGCTTTGCAGGAGTCGGCATCGTGACTCTGACCGAAGGCGAGATCAGCGAGTTGCATGTGGGCCTCAAGGGGACCATGAACCAACTGTTCCTCAAAGATCTGGCAGATAAAACCCGGCGGGGATTGCGCGGGCGGGTGGAGCTTGGACGCTCCGGTGGCGGCAACAGTTATGGGTACGACGTCGTCCGGCGTCTCGGGCAGGACGGTCAACCCGTCACGGGCGAACGAGTGATCAACGCAGCGGAAGCCGAGATTGTCCGGCGGGTGTTCCAAGAGTTCACCGACGGGCATTCCCCGAAAGCCATCGCACGCCACCTCAATACCGAAGGCATTCCCGGTCCCCGTGGCAAACTTTGGCGTGACACGGCCATCAGGGGGCACCGCACACGTGGAACGGGTCTTCTCAATAATGAACTTTATATCGGCCGTCTGGTTTGGAACCGGCTGCGCTACATCAAGGACCCAGAGACCGGCAGACGTGTTTCCCGTCTCAACGATCCGTCTAAATGGATCATCGCGCAGGTCCCTGATCTGCGGATCGTCGGAGATGAACTTTGGGAGGCGGTCAAGCAGCGGCAAGGCGAGGTCGAGGCTGATCCCCGCGTCAAAGCCATCAAGGAAACCAAGTTTTGGGAGAAGCGCCGCAAGAAGCACCTTCTGACAGGTCTTGCATTCTGCGGGACCTGCGGAGGGCCACTCGCCACTGTGGGGCGCGACTACCTCGCCTGCTCTGCCGCCCGCAAACTCGGCACTTGTTCCCATAAGCAATCCATTCGCCGCAATGTCCTGGAAGACGCCGTTCTGGATTTGCTTCGTCAGCGACTGATGCAGCCCGATGCCGTGGCTGCATTTGTCAGATCCTTCAGCACAGCCGTCAACGCGGAAGCCGGCGCAATTGAGGCAACCCGGACCCGCCTGCAATCCGAACGGGACAAAGCCGTGCGCAAACTGAATGGGTTTTATGACGCGATTGCGGAAGGCATTCGCACCCCAGGTCTTCAGGCCAGGCTGGAAGAGCTCGAAACGCAGATTGCCGATCTTGAGGCGAAGCTCTCCGACCCCGCACCGTCCCCGGTGCGATTGCACCCGAACCTGTCCGAACTTTATCGCTCCAAGGTCGGAGATCTTGCGCAGGCACTATCGGACCCGTCGATCCGCACCGGGGCGTTGGAGATCATCCGGGGCCTGATCGAACGTGTCACGGTGCAGCATGAGGGTGACGGCGTACAAATTGACTTTGAAGGCGCTTTGACGGCAATGATTGGTCTGGCCCAGAACGACGAAAGCCGCCCTGAGGCGGCTTGTTCGGAAAAAGTGGTTGCGGGAGCAGGATTTGAACCTGCGACCTTCAGGTTATGAGCCTGACGAGCTACCGGGCTGCTCCATCCCGCGACACTTTGGTTTGGTCTGTTGCCTAT
>NZ_JBQFUU010000007.1:0-93755 GCF_056539345.1 Ruegeria sp. BB9
CCAGTCCGTCAGGCCGTCCATCCGACCAACCAACACCGCCTCAGCAGCGCCGGTGAAGGGCGTTCTAAGGATAACTACAAATCACCGCAAGCAGAAAATGACAGGAATTGGGAAAAAATCGCGAAAACAAAAATATTTGTTTATTTTCAGCATATTGAAGCCGCCGCATCTCCCCAGAACTCAGTTTTCTCTGGGGCCTCGCAGTGAGAAACCACTCACTGCCTGACTTGCCCACATGGTTACCCACAGCCCAGCACCCGAGTCACGCGGAATCGGCGCGCCGGGACGCCGAGTTGAATGCCGGTTTGGGCAGGCGCAGCAGCAACAGGGCAAGAATCACAAACAGGTAGATCAGGGGTTCGATCTGAAAGCCCTTCGCCAGCATGACGTAGTGCAGCCCTGCAAGAATGGCTGCCGGGTAGACCAGCTTGTGCAGGCGCCGCCAAGCCGCCCCCAGCCACCGGACCGAGGCATTGTTCGACGTGATCCCAAGCGGCAGCATCAGAACGAATGCCGCCATGCCAACTGTGATGTAGGGTCGCTTTATGATGTCTGCCCAGATTTGACTTGGGTCTTGCACGTCCAGAACCAGCCAAACCAAAAGGTGGCACGCCACATAGGACAGGGTTAAAATGCCGAAGGCCCGCCTGAACTTCATAAGGTTCAAGCCGGTAAGCCGCCTCAGCGGCGTGACCGCCAAGCCCAGGATCAACAACTGAAGCGCCAGTTCTCCATATTCATGTTCCAAAGCCTCGATCGGTTCGACCCCGAGGCCTCCGATCATGCCTTGGTAGAACAACCAGGGCACCGGAACCAATCCGGCGATGTAGACCGCCCAGACAGGAACGCGGCGCAGTATTTGGTTCAGCTTGTGCATGGCATCAGTAGTATTCCCTGAGATCCATACCGTTATAAAGCCCTGCGACCTCTTCTTCGTAACCGTTGAACATCAGTGTTGGTTGTCGCTTGGCAAACAACCCGCCGCCGATGCGGCGTTCCGAGGCCTGAGACCACCGCGGATGATCCACGGTCGGGTTCACGTTGCTGTAGAACCCGTATTCACGCGGGTTGGCCATGTTCCAGCTGGTTGGCGGCTCTTCTTCGGTCAGGGTGATGCGTACAATCGATTTGATCGACTTGAAGCCATATTTCCACGGCACCACCAGCCGCAGCGGCGCGCCGTTCTGATTGGGGATCGGGCGGCCATAGATACCCGTCGCCATGATCGTCAGCGGGTGCAGGGCCTCGTCCAGCCGCAGGCCCTCGCGATAGGGCCAGTCCAGAACCGGGTAGGCAACGCCCGGCATCTCGTCGGGGCGCAGCGCGGTTTCGAAGGCCACGTATTTCGCCCCCGCCTGCACACCCGCCATGTTCAGCAGATCGGCCAGTTCGAACCCGTTCCAAGGCACGACCATCGACCAGGCCTCGACACAGCGGAATCGGTAAATGCGTTCTTCGATCGTCATTTCGGACAGGATGTCCTGGAAATCGTACTCTCCGGGGCGGTCAACCAACCCGTCGATCGTGACGCTCCATGGTTCGGTCTTGAGGGTATGGGCGTATTTCGCAGGGTCGTCCTTGCGGGTCCCGAACTCATAGTAGTTGTTGTAGGACGTGATCTCTTCCCACGTGTTCTGCTCCAGCGCATCTTCCGCACCTGCACGGCCCGCGATCATCGCCAGTCCCGATCCGGCGAGTCCTGCCATGATCTGTCGGCGGTTCAGGAACGCCGCCCGCGGGGTCGTATCGGCATGTGTCAGGGTGTTGATCCAGCGGTGCGCCATTCCGTTCTCCGTTCATTTACAAAATTCAGCCTTGAATTAGCCCCGTTTTAGCACCGGACCAACGCAACTTGCGTCACGATTGAGAGACGGGACTGTAACGAAGCCTGCGTTGCATTCCCGTCGCGCACAAACGAACACCTGTTTGGAACGGCATCAACGGGATGGAAGCTGCACACCCGATAAGGTATCGCCGAAACAACCAGAGACTGTGTGAAGGCCGCCCCGTGTTACTGACCAAAACCATTCCTTTGTCCCTTTCGATCCTGTGGCGCTTTGCGGTGACGTTCCCGATCCTGCTCATCGGCCTTTTTCTGTACGGTGCGTTGGGTGGCGTGATCGGGTTCGTCATCGGGTTGATCCTGCCCGGAACACTGTTCATCGCAACCTTCCTGATCAGCGCCTCATCCGGCGTGATCCCGATCATGGTCGGCGCCCGGTTCGGGTTCCAGTCGAAACTGATCCGACCCGGTGTGGGCTATCGCAAGCTGATCGTTCCCGCCATTACCTATGGCGTGGCGGAGTCTCTTGCGATCGGCCTGATCCTTGCGCCAGTGGTCGGGTTGGCCTTCGTTCAGGTCGCGCCGAATCTGGTTGATCTGACCAAGACCCCCGAAACACCGGCCCTGGACTGGCTGACCTCTGCCGGCGCGTCGGTTTCGGTGGCGGGCCTCGTCGTCACGGTTGCGGTATTCACGGTAGCCTCGGCTGCGCGGGCCAGTCTGCTGGTTCCCCTGGCTGCGGCAGCCTTGGGCAGCGACCCTGACGACCGACCCTATACGCCATTCCGCAATCTGGGTGCCTCCTTTTGGCCGCTGTTTGCTTTGGTGGCCATCAGCTATGTATCAATGATGGTGCTTTACGTCCTCGCCTTTCTGGCCGTGGCATTCCTGGCGGGGCTACCGACGTTGGCAACGTCCGTCACCGAAATCGAAGGCCTGTTCCGCGGTGGGGCCATCGAAAACCCGATCTGGCCTGCTGTGGCCTTGTTTCTCAGCTTTATCCTGGTCGGGCTTTGGGGGCTGAGCCTGCAATCCGCGGGCGCGGTATTGGCCTATCTGAAACTGCAGGACGGGCGCCCCAGCCGCCATATGGTGGATCCGGCCCAGCGCATGGCTCCGCCGGCACCGCCGCCATCGCCCGAGTCCGGTCCGCGCCTGAGTGCAGACGACTTGCGCGCATTGCGCAAAAGCCGTCAGAACCACGACTGATGGTGCACATGAAAAAGGCCCGCCATCTCTGGCGGGCCTTTCCTGTTTCAGCCAAGCCGCAGCTTAGTGGACCACGGCTTCGTCCGGGCGTGGGCGGTCGCTGGTACCCAACCGGTCGCCGATGATCAGACCATCGGGTCCGGCAGTTACCGGCACGGTGTCGCCATCTCGGATGTCGCCGGCCAGCAAAGCCTCGGCCAGCGGGTTCTGCAGGGCACGCTGGATCACGCGCTTGAGCGGACGGGCCCCGAAGACCGGATCGTAGCCTTCGTTGGCCAGCCACTCCTTGGCAGCATCGTCCAGCACAAGATCGATCTTGCGCCCGACAAGCCTCTTCCGCAGGCGGGACAGCTGGATGTCGACGATTGCATCCATGTCCGACCGCTGAAGCCGGTCGAAGATGATGGTCTCATCCAGGCGGTTCAGGAACTCGGGCCGGAAATGTGCCCGGACCGCGTCCATCACGTCGCGCTTGGCCTGCGCCGTGTCGGCCCCTTCGGGCAACTGGCTCAGCGCCTGCGACCCAAGGTTCGAGGTGAGCACGATCAGCGTCTGCTTGAAGTCGACCGTGCGGCCCTGGCCATCGGTCAGGACACCGTCATCCAGCACCTGCAACAGCACGTTGAACACGTCCGGATGCGCCTTTTCGACCTCGTCGAACAGAACCACCTGGTACGGCCGGCGACGGACGGCTTCGGTCAGAACGCCGCCTTCCTCATAGCCGACATAGCCCGGCGGAGCACCGATCAGGCGGGCGACGGCGTGTTTCTCCATGAACTCGGACATGTCGATCCGCACCATCGCGTGTTCGTCGTCGAACAGGTATTCGGCGACGGCCTTGGTCAGCTCGGTCTTACCCACACCAGTTGGGCCGAGGAACAGGAACGAGCCCAGTGGGCGGTTCTCGTCGTTCAGACCGGCCCGGGCCCGGCGAACGGCGTTGGCCACGGCGCGCACGGCCTCGTCCTGGCCGACCACGCGGGCATGCAGCGCTTCTTCCATGCGCAGCAGCTTTTCGCGCTCGCCTTCCAGCATCTTCGAGGTCGGGATACCCGTCCAGCGCTCGACCACGGCCGCGATCTGTTCGGGACGCACCGTTTCCTTGGCCATGACCGCGTTGCTTTCCTGGCTTTCGGCCTCGGCCAGCTTGCGCTCCAGCTCGGGGATCACGCCATAGGACAGCTCACCGGCCTTGGCCAGGTTGCCCTCGCGCTTGGCGATCTCCAGCTCGGCGCGCGCCTTGTCCAGCTGTTCCTTCAGCTCGCGGGCGCTGGCCAGCTTGTCACGCTCGGCCTGCCACTGGGCGGTCATCTCAGCGGATTTCTCCTTGAGCTCGGCCAGTTCCTTCTGCAAGGCCTCAAGCCGGTCTTTCGAAGCCGCGTCATCTTCAAGCTTCAGCGCTTCTTCCTCGATCTGGAGCTGCAGGATCTGGCGATCCAGTTGGTCCAGCTCTTCGGGCTTGCTGTCCACTTCCATGCGCAGACGCGAGGCGGCCTCGTCCACGAGGTCGATCGCCTTGTCGGGCAGGAAACGGTCGGTGATGTAGCGGTGCGACAGGGTCGCGGCCGACACCAGCGCCGAATCCGAGATGCGCACACCGTGGTGCAGCTCGTATTTTTCCTTGATGCCGCGCAGGATGCTGATCGTGTCCTCGACCGTGGGTTCCTGCACGAAGACGGGCTGGAACCGGCGGGCAAGGGCCGCGTCCTTCTCGACGTATTTGCGGTACTCGTCCAGCGTGGTGGCGCCGATGCAGTGCAGCTCGCCCCGCGCCAGCGCGGGCTTGATCAGGTTGGCCGCATCCATCGCACCGTCGGATTTGCCGGCCCCGACCAGCGTGTGCATCTCGTCGATGAACAGAACGATCTCGCCGGCGGCCGCGGTGACTTCGTTCAGAACGGCTTTCAGGCGTTCCTCGAACTCACCGCGGTATTTCGCACCGGCGATCAGGGCACCCATGTCCAGCGCCAGCAGCTTCTTGTCCTTCAGCGATTCCGGCACGTCGCCGTTTACGATGCGCAGAGCCAGACCTTCGGCGATGGCGGTCTTACCCACACCGGGCTCACCGATCAGAACCGGGTTGTTCTTGGTCCGGCGCGACAGCACCTGCATGGCGCGGCGGATTTCCTCGTCGCGGCCGATGATCGGGTCGATCTTGCCCTCGCGGGCGGCCTCGGTCAGGTCGCGGGCATATTTCTTCAGCGCGTCATAGCCCTCTTCGGCATTGGCGCTGTCGGCCGTACGGCCCTTGCGGATGTCATTGATCGCCTCGTTCAGCTTTTGGGCGGACACGGCACCGGCTTCCAGGGCCTCCTTGGCCTTGGATTTGACGATGCACAGCGCCATCAGCACGCGCTCGACCGGTACGAAGCTGTCGCCAGCCTTTTTGGCGATCTTCTCGGCCTCGTCCAGAACCTTGGCGGTCTGACCGTCCAGATAGACCTGGCCCGCGTCGCCGCTGACCTTCGGGATCTTGGCCAGGGCAACATCCAGCGCCTCGACCACGCGCTCGGGCGCGCCGCCCGCACGTTTGATCAGGTTGCTGGCCAGCCCCTGGTCATCATCCATCAGTGCTTTCAGAATATGTTCGGGAGCCAATCTCTGGTGTCCCTCGCGCAGCGCAATGGTTTGCGCCGCCTGCACGAAACCTCGTGCACGCTCGGTGAACTTGTTCAAGTCCATGGCATTCTCCTTTTCCAAGCGCCCGTTAGATTTGCGCCTGCTTGGCAGCACGCAGTGGTCCGGGCCTCATGGATCAATTTGGGAAATGTCCTCGCAGCTTCAAGAGGGTAGCGGGTGAAAAAACGCTCAGCCGCGGGGAATCGTATAGACGGTATAGCCGCCGGTTTCGGCCACCTGCTGAGCATTCTGCATCTCGACCAGCGACTGCGCGGCGGCGCTACCGGTTGGACACGAGACAAGGTCGGCAGTGTGGTCAAGGAAATTGACGGTAAAGGCGGTTTCGCCGGTCAACTGGCACCAGTCATCTTCGGAACGATAGCCGCCGACTAGGTACAAATCGTCGTTGGTGGGCGGCGGGGCAGCGCCCGTCTCGGGTTGTGGAGGGGCCTCCTCACAAGCGGCGAGCGCGGCCACGGCGGCCAGCGGAAATAGGTGCTTCATGGTCTGTCCCTTTGGTGCAATTTTTGGTCCTGAATGGCGGCACCATAGCACAGTTGGGCCAAAGCGGGGAAACCAGGGCCTCCCCTGCCAGCCGTGGGGGTCAATCGCCCTCGATTTCCCGGATCAGCTTTTTTGCAACGTCGTCGCCCTGCTCGGCCGCAAGACGGTAATATTTCAACGCGCCTTCGATCTCGCCCGCCTCGTGCAGCAAACGGCCAAACTTGCGCTGCGAGGCCATATGGCCAAGCTCGGCCGCCCTGCCCCAGAGCACAAAAGCCGCCTGCGTGTCCTGGGGCACGCCGTCCCGCCCGTGATAGGTCAGCGACCCCAGATTATGCAGCGCCACGACGTCATCCTCTTCGGCGGCCTGGAAATAATACTCCAGCGCCTTTTCGATATCCTTGGGATATCCGTTCTGGCCGGTTTCGTAGATCAAGCCCAGATGCACCGCGGCATCGACGTTTCCGTGATCGGCGGCCCGCTCCAGATAGTCGACCGCGCGGTCCATATCCTGTGTGACATGCGTACCGTCGCGATGGAAAATGCCCAGGCGGACCATAGAAGGATCATACCCAAAGAACGCAGCCCGTTCATAATACTCGAGCGCCTTGTCGATATCGGGCGCGACACCATCGCCGTGTTCATAGCCGTATGCCACGTTGTGCATCCCCATGGACAGGCCGGCATCGGCGGCCGCCATGTACCACCCGAACGCCGTTTCATCGTTTTCGGGAACGATCTCACCCTCGTTATAGAGCGAAGCGAGCGTGTTCATCGCCAGCCCGCTGCCTTCCATTGCCGCCAACTCCGAAAACTCGAGCGCCATTTCCAGCTTGCCGCCTTTCATCAGCGCCCGGCCGAACGCGGCGACGACCTCGGCATCGACATTCTGGTCTTTCAGCAGCAGATCGGCACAGATCGCCATCGCATTCTCGGCGTCCATGTCCGCCCATTCCACCCCGTCGAAATAAGGCGACTGGCCCGGAGCGGCAGCGGCCATCAGGCACTGATATTCTCCATCCGAATAGTCGGGCTCGTATGGCGGATCGTCGGGGTCTGGTTCCGGCCGCGGTCGCAGGTCGGTCACAAGCAGGCGTCGTGTCTCTTCTTTGGGGGTGCTGACCTCCTCCGGTTCAGGTGAGCCTCCATTGAATTCGGCCAGTTGCTCGCGTGCAAGCTGCGAGTAAATCGGGCACTCCGCATAGACCTCGGCAAAGCTTTGGATGGCTGCCGCCGACCCGCTGTCCTTGACGTCCGCCCAGACCAGTCGGGCCTCGCCGCAATCGGTTTCGCCGGCCCAGACAGCGCCCGCCCCGGCCAAAACAGCTGCCGAAGCCATCACACCCAACCGTATCATCCTGTACTTCCCTGCGTCTTTTCTTGTCTGATTGCGCCGCACGCTCTACAGAAGCGCCGATCCCGTCAAGCCTGAAAGGTCGAAACAATGCCCAAAGCCCTGCCCCAAACCGCAGATGACCGCCTGATCGTCGCCCTCGACGTGCCCAACGCGCTGGAAGGGCTGAAAATGGCCGAGACGCTGGGCGACGCGGTATCGTTCTACAAGATCGGTCTGGGCATGCTGACCGGTGGCGGGTTGGCCTTGGCAAACGAGCTGAAGCAGGAGCACGGCAAGCGCATCTTTCTGGACATGAAGCTGTTCGACATCGGCAACACGGTCGAGAATGCCGTGCGGGGGCTGGCGCAGTTCGATCTGGATTTCCTCACCGTGCACGGAGACCCACATGTGGTGCGTGCTGCCAAGGAAGGCGCAGCAGGCAAGGATCTGAAGATCCTCGCGGTGACCATCCTGACCTCGCTGAACCGTGACGATCTGGATGCAGGTTTGATGAAGTCCGGCGACATGCAGGACATGGTTCTGGAACGCGCGACCCGCGCATTCGAGGCCGGCGCCGACGGCGTGATCGCCAGCCCGCAAGAGGCGACCCTGATCCGCGCCCTGCCCCAGGCCAACGGCCGGCTTATCGTCACCCCCGGCGTGCGGCCGTCCGGGTCGGACCTTGGCGATCAGAAACGCGTGGCGACACCCGCCGCCGCAATCAATGACGGGGCCGATCACATCGTGGTCGGGCGGCCGATTTATCAGGCCGCCGACCCCAAAGCTGCAGCCGATGCCGTTCTGGCCGAGTTGCGTTCAGTGTAACCTTTCGAGGACAAGTCGCGGCAAATCCCCGTTCCGGAAGCACGATTTGGCGCGCAAGCGGTTGACCTTGCGTCACTTTTAGCCGTGGCCGCGCCAAATTGCCTCTGTGCCCCAAAACACACATGAAAAACACGAGTTTTGGGACCTGCTTCGTAAGCCTATCGAAATCGACATTTTTGGGCGATTCTGATCAAGAGACACTCCCCAACGGGCTGCGTCTTCCTGAGGCCCGTTACCTCCCCCCGCGAAACTGCGGGGGGTCTTCTTGTCGGCCCCACCTTTTCGTTCAATCGCTTTGCGCTGCAGCGTGCGGTGTTGTACTTTTGGCACCTCGGCCAGACCGCTCATTCGCGGTGCCCGTGGAAAGGAAATGATGCCCGCTCTCTGTCGCGATTGCCTTGCCAGTCTTCACGACGAACGGCGCTGCCCCTCCTGCGGCAGCCCGCGGGTACTGCGACATCCAGAGCTGTTCGACCTGACCATCGCCCATATGGATTGCGACGCGTTCTATGCCTCGGTCGAAAAGCGCGACAACCCCGAACTTGCGGACAAGCCCGTGATCATTGGCGGGGGACGGCGTGGCGTGGTGTCAACGGCCTGCTATGTGGCGCGTATTCGCGGCGTGCGCTCGGCGATGCCAATGTTTCAGGCGCTGAAACTATGCCCCGATGCAGTGGTGATCAAACCGCGCATGTCCGTCTATGTCGAAGTCTCACGACAGATCCGCGCGATGATGGACGAACTGACACCGGATATCGAACCCCTGTCACTGGACGAGGCATTCATGGACCTGTCAGGCACCCGGCGGCTGCATGGCGCGCCGCCCGCGGTGATGCTGGCACGGCTGGTCAAACGCATGAAAGACGAACTGGGCCTGACCGGCTCGATAGGGCTGTCGCACAACAAGTTTCTGGCCAAGGTGGCGTCCGACCTGGACAAGCCGCGCGGGTTTTCCGTGATCGGCAAGGCGGAAACCGCCGAGTTTCTGAACGACAAGCCGGTGCGGTTGATCTGGGGCATCGGACCGGCTGCGCAGGAGTCACTGGAGCGGGCCGGCATACGCACATTCTCGGACTTGCTGCGATGGGATCAAGAGGCCCTCACGGCGCGCTTCGGCTCGATGGGCTATCGGCTGTGGCACCTGGCCAGAGGGCAGGACAAGCGGCGGGTTTCGGCCCACGAGCCGATGAAGTCGATCAGCAATGAAACAACGTTTTTCGAAGACACCGCCAACCCCGACATTCTGGACGGTCACCTTTGGCGCATGGCCGAAAAGGTGGCCGACCGTGCGAAGGCCAAGGGGCTGGCCGGGCGGGTCGTGACGCTGAAGCTCAAAAAGGCCAACCACAAACTGCTGACCCGCCGGGTCTCGTTGCGGGATGCGACACAGATGGCCGACCGCATCTACCGCACCGCTCGCGGGCTGTTCGATCAGGTCGGCGATCAGGGCCCCTATCGTCTGCTGGGCTGCGGATTGTCAGACCTGTGCGCCGAAGATCAGGCAGACATATCCGGCGACCTGCTGGACCCTGGGGCCACGCAACGCTCGAAAGCAGAACGTGCGACAGACGAGATCCGCCGAAAATATGGAACTGATGCAATCGTGAAGGGCCGAGCGCTGCGGTGACTCTTCCTATTCGGCGGCCAACCGTGCCGGCTGAGAACCAATTCGGGCGATATCCGCAATGACTTCTTCCAGAATATCCCTGAACGCCAGGAAATTGGCGTTGGGCTCGATCGTGTTCTCATTCATGTAGAGCGCCCGGTCGATCTCGATCTGAATCGCATGCTGATGGCGGGCAGGACGCCCGTAGGTCTGGGTCACGTACGCCCCTGCAAAGGGTGTGTTACGGGCCACGGTCAGACCTGCGGACGAAAAGGCCGCTTCGATCTGATCAACAATGACGCCCGATGCCGAGGCACCAAACCGATCCCCCAGTACGATCTCGGGACGGCGACCCTTGGGGTTCCCGGCCATGGCAACGGCCTCGTGCGGCATCGAGTGGCAGTCGATCAGGATGGCCTGTCCAAACATGTTGATCGATTCGGCCAAAAGAGACTTCAGGCGGGCGTGATAGGGACGCCAATAGGTGTCGATGCGCAGACGCGCTTCGTCCATCGTAAGTTTGCCACTGTAGATTGCGCGACCGTTGGATACGACACGGGGGATCACGCCCAACCCCGATACCACGCGCGGGTTGTGCCCCTGACGGCGCGCGCCCAGAATCAACGCAGGATCCAGTTCTTCGGCGCTGCGGTTGAGGTCAAGGAACGCGCGCGGCATCTGCGCCGCAATCAACGGTGCGCCGTGGATCGAGGCGGAAGCGAACAGTTGATCGACAAAGGCATCTTCGGAAGAGCGAATCACATTGCGGTTCAGAACCGAACGATCCAGAAAGCCTGGCAAATAGTTCCGGCCGCTATGTGGCGAAGAAAAAACAACGCACGACGTGCGTTCTGCGGGCATTTCCAAAGCGTATGCGGCGCTGTGCATGGCCTCTCCTTCTTTGCCGATAACATAGACCGGAAAATTGTTGGACCAAACCCCTTGAACCCCTTCGCGACTCCTTTTATAGACCCCTCCACCGGCGCGGAGATCCGCGCCCCGTTTCGTTATGGGGCAGGATACGCAAAGGGAAAGTGGGCGGTTAGCTCAGCGGTAGAGCACTTCGTTGACATCGAAGGGGTCACAAGTTCGATCCTTGTACCGCCCACCATCGTTTCACTGTTTCGGGTCTGACCCGGGGCACCCGCTAACCCAGGCGCTGGCCACGTCCTTGATGAAGGCGCCGCAGAATTGGAGAGAGACCATGAAGGTCAAGAACTCGCTCCGCTCGCTCAAGAACCGGCACCGCGACTGCCGGGTTGTGCGTCGCAAAGGCCGCGTCTATGTGATCAACAAGACGCAGCGCAAGTTCAAAGCTCGTCAGGGCTGAGAACGGCAAATCGCTGTTTCAAAGAACCGCGCCTCCGGGCGCGGTTTTTTTGTGCCGCGCGCTGAGACGGACCGTTCGTGTTAGGCTGTCCAAAACAGCCGGGAGCGCGAAACGAATGAAACACTCTTGCATCGACATACTGGTGGGCACCACCAAGGGTGCCTTCGTGATCATCGGAGACTCGGATCGCGCATCTTGGCGCGTTACGGGTCCGCATTGCGGCGGCTGGCCCATCAACCACGTCGTCGGAGATGACGAAACCGGGACACTCTGGGCCGGCGGCGGCGGCGACTGGCACGGAGCCGGAGTCTGGCGCTCCGAGGATGGGGGCCAGAGCTGGGAGGTCACCAAGCTCACACAGGGGCAGCAGGACGAGTGGGCCGCAAACGATCCCGACTTTGCCGAGTTGATCGGTTGGACCGGTGAAGCAGCACCGTTCGGCGACGAGTTCTCGCAGATCTGGTCGCTGCATTGTTCAGGCGGCGCATTGTACGCGGGAACAAAACCGGCGCGGCTGTTGGTCAGTTCGGATGCTGGGCAGACCTGGGAAACGGTCAATGGCCTGACCGATCACCCCTCGGCCGAAGAATGGTCACCGGGGGCCGCAGGCTTGGTGCTGCACACGATCGTTTCCGATCCAGACGATGCGGAAAAGCTTTGGGTGGGCATATCGGCGGCCGGAGTATTCGCCTCGGAAGACGGCGGCACTACGTGGGAGCGGCGCAACCGGCTGTCGAACGCCGAGAGTTGCGGCCAACACGACCATCCGGCCGCGCCGCGGGACGGTCAAATCGGTCATTGCGTGCACAACATGGTCCGGGCGCCCGGCAGCAAAGGGCTGCTGTATCAACAGAACCATCATGGTGTCTGGCGTTCGTCCGATGGCGGGCGCAGCTGGGACGATATTTCGGGCGGGTTGCCGTCGACCTTTGGATTCCCAATCCACGTCCATCCCCACGATCCCAATACGATCTGGACCTTCCCCCTGAATGGAGACAGCATCGGACGATACCCGCCAAATGCGGCGGCGGCGGTCTGGAAGTCGACCGATGGTGGTCAAAGCTGGACCGCTTGTCGCGAAGGGCTGCCGCAGACCAGCTGCTTTTTCACTGTTCTGCGCCAGGCGATGGCAGGAGATTGTTGCGACCCTGCGGGTGTCTATTTTGGAACCAACAGCGGCTCGGTGTTTGCAAGCGCCGACGAAGGCGAAACCTGGACCGAGATCGCCAGGCATTTGCCGACCATTTTGTCGGTCGAGACAATTCAACGCGTGCGCTAGCCATGCCTGTCCGGCGCACTTAAACACGCTGCGGCAAATTAGACCAAGTAATTTTGTCGGATTTTCTTGCATCCCACCCGGAATCGTTTAATTGAGCAAATCAGTCGGGAAATACCCCGCTCATGAGATTCGACAACCGGGACATCCACAGATGAAAACCACGAGCTTTATCGCCGCCGCACTGTCGGCCCTGATCGCCGGATCGGCCGCCGCTGAAGGCGAGCTGAACCTGTACTCCTCGCGCCATTACGACACCGACGAGCGTCTCTACACCGATTTCGAAGAAGCCACTGGCATCAAGATCAACCGCATCGAAGGCAAGGCCGACGAGCTGATCGCGCGGATGGAAGCCGAAGGCGCGAACTCGCCCGCCGACATCCTGCTGACCGTGGACACCTCGCGCCTGGCGCGGGCCAAGAACGCCGGCCTGCTGCAGGCGGTCGACAGCGACGTTCTGGAAGAGCGCATCCCCGCCAACCTGCAGGACGAAGACAACCAGTGGTTCGGCTTCTCGCAGCGCGCGCGCATCATCTTCTACGACAAGAATGACGTGACCAACCCGCCGGCCACCTACCTGGATCTGGCCGACCCTGAATACAAAGGGCTGGTTTGCATCCGGTCGTCCAGCAACACCTACAACCAGACCCTGCTGGCCTCGATCATCACCCATCATGGTGCCAAAAAGGCCAACGAATGGGCCGAGGGCGTCGTGGCCAACATGGCGCGTGAACCTCAGGGCGGCGACACCGATCAGCTGCGTGGAATCGTGTCCGGTGAATGCGAAATCGCCGTGTCGAACTCGTACTACTTTGCACGTGCCCTGCGCAAAGACGTCAAGGGCCTGTCGGACAGCGTCGACATGATCGGAATTCAATTCCCCGCGCAGGATGCCGAAGGCGCACACATGAACCTGTCGGGTGCGGGCGTCGCGGCCCATGCCCCGAACAAGGACAATGCGGTCAAGTTCCTGGAATACCTCGCCAGCGATCAGGCACAGGTCTACTTCTCGAACGGCAACGATGAATTCCCGGCCGTCCACGGTGTCGATCTGGCCGAGAACGTGGCCGCTCTGGGTGAATTCAAGGCCGATGAAGTGAACCTGTCTGAAGTCGCCAAGAACATCCCCGAGGCCCAGAAGATCTTCAACGAGGTTGGCTGGAAGTAAGCCGCCATCATATCGAGCAGTTGAAGGGGCGCAGCACAGGCGCCCCTTTTTATTTTATTTATTTCTGCTATATATCTCATTAATGAAACTGTTTCTCGGATATGAGACATGCTAGACAACCTGTCCAGCCGCCTCGCCCGCCACCTGAGCGACCTGCGCCGCAGCCGGGGCTGGTCGCTTGAACAACTCGCTCAGGCCAGCGGGGTCAGCCGGGCCACCCTGTCGCGCATGGAGAAGGCCGAGGTCAGCCCGACGGCCGAGAATCTTGGCCGATTGTGCGCAGCCTACGGACTGCCGATGTCGCGCCTGTTGATGATGGTCGAGGACAGCTTCGACCCCAAGGTTCCTTACGAACGGCAGATCGAATGGCGCGACCCCGAAACCGGGTTCACGCGCCGGTCGGTGTCGCCCCCCTCGGCGGGGCTGACGGGCGAGGTTCTGGAATGTCACCTCCCACCCGGCACAACGATCACCTATGACGCACCGCCTCGTCCCGGGCAGGAACATCACTTGATCGTGCTGGATGGCGCATTGACCCTGACCGTTGATGGAACCTCCCATGCGCTGAACGGGGGTGATTGCCTGCGTTATCATCTGTCAGGCGCGACCCGCTTTGAAACCGAGGCGTCCCGCGGCGCCCGCTACATTCTGGTGCTGATATGATTACACGCCTGACCGAAACGACTTTTGACCAGGCGGTGGAGGATCTGGCGGATATCCTACATGGCTGCGTGCATACCGGCGCCAGCATAGGGTTCATTCTGCCGTTTTCCCGCGACGCCGCGCGCGCCTATTGGCAGGAGCGCGTGCGCCCGGGGCTGTCAGCCGGAGAACTGGATCTTTTCGTGGCCTATGGCGACGGACGCATCCAAGGGACGGTTCAGCTGATTCCGGCCGCGATGCCCAACCAGCCACACCGCGCCGATGTGGCCAAGCTGCTGGTGCATCCCGACGCACGGCGGCGCGGGCTGGGCCGTGCCTTGATGGGCGCCCTGCAGGAGCGCGCCGTCGAACTTGGCCGAACCCTGTTGGTGCTGGACACGCGCAGCACAGACCCGTCGCGCATCCTGTACCAAAGCTTGGGATTCGAAACCGCCGGAGAGATTCCCGGCTATTGCCGCAACCCGTTCGAACCCGTGTTCGAACCCACCACCTACATGTACAAGGCGCTGGGCTAACGCAGCACCAGGTCGGCCGCGCCCGAGTTCTGCACCACGCGCCGGGCGTTGGGAATGTCATTGGCGAAGGCTCGGCGCTCGGCTTCGTCGCGCGGCAAGCCCAGCCCTATCCAACGGTCCAGCAACCGCGCCTCGAGCGTGGGCAACGGCACGTCCAAAAACACGGTCAGCGCCCACAGATCGCGCAGATCGCGCCACCCCGGTTCGTCCAGCAGGAGATAATTTCCCTCGACGATCACCACCTTCTGGTCGCGGGTCACGAACGAACAGGCGGCGATTGACTTGTCGAGCACGCGGTCGAACTCGGGCACGGCGACCTCGTCTTCGGCCTGAAGGCGGCGCAACAAGGCGTGAAAGCCCGGCAGGTCGAATGTCTCGGGCGCGCCCTTGCGCGGCAGCAGATCGCGTGCCGTAAGGATCTGGTTGTCATAGTGGAAACCATCCATCGACAGCAGCCCGGTCGGAATGCCGCGCCCCTGCAGCGCCTGTTGGGCAAGCGCGGCCACCGTGGATTTCCCCGCGCCCGGCGGCCCGGCCACGGCGACAAGCTGGCGCGCTTCGCCGCTCGCCAGCCCGGCCACGGCTTCGGCGATCCGCTCGGCCAGCGCCTGCGGCGATGACCCTTCGGTCGTCATGCCGCGCGATCCTGTTCCGGCGGTTCTTTGGCGCCCGTCATGAAGGCCACGGCATCGGACATGGTGTAGTCTTTGGGGTCGATCACGCAAAGCCGCTTGCCAAGTCGATGCACATGGATGCGGTCGGCCACTTCGAACACATGGGGCATGTTGTGGCTGATCAGAATGATCGGAATGCCACGCGATTTCACGTCCTGGATCAGTTCCAGAACCCGGCGGCTTTCCTTGACACCTAGCGCCGCTGTTGGTTCGTCCAGGATGATGACCTTGGACCCAAACGCCGCCGCCCGGGCTACGGCCACACCCTGACGTTGTCCACCCGACAAGGTCTCGACCGCCTGGTTGATGTTCTGGATCGTCATCAGCCCCAGTTCGTTCAGCTTGTCGCGGGCGAACTTCTCCATCGCCGGACGGTCGAGCATCCGGAATACCGAGCCCAACGGCCCCTTGCGCCGGATCTCGCGCCCCATGAACATGTTGTCGGTGATCGACAGGGCGGGCGACATGGCCAACGTCTGATAGACCGTTTCGATCCCGGCTTCGCGCGCGTCGATGGGCGAGTGGAAATCGACCTTGCGCCCTTCCAGCCAGATCTCGCCCTCATCCGGGGCGACGGCACCGGAAACCGCCTTGATCAAGGTCGATTTGCCCGCGCCGTTGTCACCGATCACGGCCAGGATTTCGCCCGGCATCAGGTCGAAATCGCAATGATCCAGCGCCGTGACCTTGCCATACCGTTTGACCAGATTGCGCCCTTTGAGAATGGGTTCCATCACGCTGCTACCTTTCTGATCCACTGGTCCACGGCCACGGCGGCGATGATCAGCATACCGATAAGAAGGAAAGTCCACTGCGCATCCGCGCCCAACAACCGCAGTCCGAGGGTAAACACGCCAACGATCAGCGCCCCGAACAACGAACCCAGGATCGATCCGCGCCCCCCGAACAGAGAAATGCCTCCGATCACGACGGCGGTGATGCTTTCGATGTTGGCCAACTGCCCCGAGGTGGGCGAGACCGAGCCTATGCGCCCGATCAGCGCCCAGCCGGCAAAGGCGCAGATCAACCCCGACAGCATGTAGACCGACATCAACGTGCGATGCACGTTCACGCCCGACAGCTCGGCGGCCTCGGGGTCGTCGCCCACGGCATAGACATGGCGCCCCCACGCGGTATGCCGCAGCGCATAGGCCAGCACCAGGATCAGCACCAGCATGAAGATCACCCCGACCGTGAATACCGCCCCGCCGACATTGAACTTGGCGCCGAACAGCTGAAGGATCGGGGCGTTGGCCTCGATTTCCTGCGACCGGATGGTTTCGTTCTGTGAATACAGGAAGTTGGCGGCCAGAACGATCTGCCACATGCCCAGCGTCACGATGAAGGGCGGCAGCTTGACCCGGCTGACCAGGAACCCATTCACCGCGCCGATGGCGGTCCCGATGGCCAGACCGCACAGGATCGCCACCGTGGGCGGCAGCCCATAGCGGAAGGTGAACTGGCCCATCACCACCGAGGACATGACCATGATCGCGCCCACGCTCAGATCGATCCCGGCGGTCAGGATCACAAGACTCTGGGCGGCGGCGACGATGCCGACGATCTGTACCTGCTGCAGGATCAGGGTCAGTGCGAATGGCGAAAAGAACTTGGCGCCCAGCAAGGCGCCGAAAATCAGGATCGCCGCGACCAGAACGATCAGCGGCACCAGCGACGGGTTCACATGCAGAAAGTGTTGGACCGTCCCCATGAAACCGCGGTGGTGATCTTCGAATTCGGCAACTTGTTCCGGGCTGCCTTTGGCTGCGGCTTCGAAGTCGTCGGACTGTCTCGATGTGTCGGACATCAGTGAGGTTCCCCCATGCGTCAAGCTCCCGTCTTGGGGCGACTCTAGCAAAATCTCGGGTGAGGTCGTGGTTCAATTCAGGGGCCGCGCGCTGCGGCCCCTGAAGGGATCAGATCAGCCCCAGCAGAGGTCCATGCCCTCTTTGACCGAGATCGACTCGACGCCATCGGCCGGCTTGTCCGTCACCAGCGCAACACCGGTGTCATAGAAGTCCTTGCCGGGCGTGTTCTCGGGCTTCACGCCCTCGTCGGCCCATTTCTTGACCGCCTCGACGCCAAGCGACGCCATCAGCAGCGGGTATTGCTGCGAGGTTGCGCCGATCACACCGTCGGCCACGTTCTGCACACCGGGGCAGCCGCCGTCGACCGAAACGATCAGCACATCGTTTTCGCGGCCGATGGCCTTGAGCGCCTCATACGCACCGGCGGCAGCCGGTTCGTTGATCGTATAGACCACGTTGACCATCGGATCCTTGGCCAGAAGGTTCTCCATGGCCTTGCGGCCACCCTCTTCGTTCCCGGCGGTGACGTCATGGCCTACGATGCGCGGGTCGGTCTCGTCGCCCCATTTGTTCGGGTCGCCCAAGTCAATGCCGAAGCCCTGCAGGAATCCCTGGTCGCGCAGCACCCCGACCGAAGGCTGGCTGACTGCCAGATCCAGCATGGCGATCTTCGCGTTCTGGGCTTCGTCTCCCAGCGTGGCAGCGGCCCATTTGCCGATCAGCTCGCCCGCCAGAAAGTTGTCGGTTGCAAAAGTCGCATCCGCCGAGTCGATCGGTTCGAGCGGTGTATCCAGCGCGATGACCAGCACACCGGCGTCGCGCGCCTGCTGGACGGCCGGAACGATCGACGATGTATCGGATGCGGTCAACAGGATACCCTTGGCACCGTCCAGAATGCAGGTCTCGATCGCCTGCACCTGAGTTTCGTGGTCACCGTCGATCTTGCCGGCGAACGCCTTGAGCGTCATGCCCAGCTCTTCGGCCTTGGCTGTGGCACCCTCTTTCATCTTCACGAAGAAGGGGTTGGTGTCGGTTTTGGTGATCAGGCAGACCGTGTCCTGCGCGGCGGCAGCGCCTGCCATGGCTGTAAAGGCCAGCGCGGTCGCGCCGGCAAATGCTGAAATCTTCAAGGCTTTTCCTCCCAATATCTCCGATACCCGATGGGCATCTAAGGAGTCCGGACGGATTTCTTCCGGCTCCCATATGTAAAACCATCCGGTGATTCTCGGGTTCTGTCAATAAATAAATCACTCTTATTTATTATTGACACTGAGTAGGCGCATCCACATTCTTGATCGTAGGAGGAGCGGCCCGTGCCCGAGGAACAATCAGCGCAGAGCAATCCGCCCGAGCGCGTTTCGACCGTGCGCGGGACGAACCAAAGTGGCATGCGCGCCCACAACGAACGACTGGTGCTGTCACTGGTCCGCCGGCACCAAGCGCTCGCCAAATCGGAGCTGGCCCGCATGACCGGATTGTCGGCGCAGACTGTCTCGGTGATCATGCGCCAACTGGAAAGCGATGGGTTGCTGCTGCGGGGCGAGCCACAACGTGGCAAGGTTGGGCAACCCTCGGTGCCAATGCGCCTGAATCCGGATGGGGCCTATTTCCTAGGGCTGAAGGTCGGCCGCCGCAGCACCGAGCTGGTATTGACCGATTTCCTAGGCAAAGTACGGGATCGCGCGCGAGAGACCTATGACTATCCCACCCCCGGCGCGACATTGGATTTCGCCACCGGCACATTGGACCGGATGATACACCAGATGCCGACAGCGTCGCGTGACCGGGTGGCCGGGTTGGGCATTGCGATGCCCTTCTATCTTTGGGACTGGGCGCAGACCCTGAATGTCCCACAAGAAAAGATGGATCCATGGCGCTCGGCTGATCTGCAAGCCAGTCTTTCCCTAGCGCGAAACATCCCGGTCTATTTGCAGAATGACGCCACCGCGGCTTGCGGGGCAGAGTTGGTCTTCGGGCCGTCCGAAAGACCGCGGAACTTTCTGTATTTCTACATGGGCTACTTCATCGGCGGGGGTGTCGTCCTCAACGGCGTCATTTTTTCCGGGCGCGGGAATGCAGGCGCCTTGGGTCCGTTGCCGGTTCCCGTCGGCTCGGGCGCGGTCAAACCCCTGATCGATGTCGCCAGCCTTTGCGTGCTTGAGCAGAAGCTTGTCGCCGCAGGCCTGGATCCCTTCCATATGTGGGAGACCCCGGACCATTGGGACATGCCGGATACACTTCTCGAGGCATGGATGGACGAGGCCGCGAAAGGTCTGGCCTATGCGATCCTGTCTTCCTGCAGCCTGATCGACTTTGAAACGGTGAAAATCGATGGCTGGATGCCCGAGAGCGTTACCGAGCGCTTGATCGAACGCGTCGAGACGCATCTCTCCCGGCTGAACTTTACAGGGCTCGAGCAGCCCTCGATTCTGGCCGGGTCGGTGGGTCCGGATGCCCGCGCCCTGGGGGCAGCCAGCTTGCCTCTGTCGAACAGATATCTTGTCGAAACCTGAGCGACAGCCGCGGACGTACAAAAGTATTGGCGAGGTTTCGCCTGACGAACGATCACAAAGCCCCCGCCAACCCTTCCCCGTACAGCCGGTCTAAGATATTACAGGCACGGCACCAGCACTGCTTGGCGGGCTGCAGGTACCACGTGTTCAGAATGAGGTTCTATCATTGAAACTGCGTCACCTTTTACCCGCCCTTATCGCATGGTCAGCCCTCCCCTTTGCGGCCAATGCGCAATCGTCTGACGCCGATGGCGCCGGGTTGTCGCTGGAACTCAACGCGGCGCAGGATGTGGGGCAGGCCTGTCGGCTGTCATTCCTGATCACCAACGAAACCGGACGGGCGATCGACAAAGCCGTTTTCGAAACCGTGATCTTCGACACGCAGGGTTCGGTGATCAAACTGTCATTGTTCGATTTTAGGGATTTGCCGCAGGACCGCCCGCGTGTACGCCAGTTCGACCTGCCTGACAGACCATGCGCAACGGTCGGGCGCGTTCTGATAAACGGAGCCAGTTCCTGCATGACCGGCGGTTCCGAGAGTGATCTTTGCAATTCGACCCTTTCGGTGACCAGCCGCTTGGAAATGGAGCTTTTGGGATGAACATCTTCAACGCGCTTGGCCAGATCCTTGCACTGGGCGGGCCAGTAGTGGCGATCCTTCTTGTGATGTCGATCCTGACCGTAGCGGTTTCGATCTACAAGCTCTGGCAGTTTGCGGCCTGTGGCGTCGGCCGCCATAGGGTGTTGTCCCAGGCATTGGCGGCCTGGGATGCCGGAGACCACGACACTGCGCGCGAGCGTCTGGCCGCCAGCAGCAGCTACCTTGCCCCGATCGTGGGTGCGGCAATGAGCGCCCCGGATACTGCTGGGCTGGACGAACGGCTGGACGCCGAAGCCGGCCTGGCGTTGGCCAGGCTCGAGCGTGGGTTCCGGCTTTTGGATACAGTCGCGCAGTTGGCCCCCTTGCTGGGGTTGTTCGGCACGGTTCTGGGCATGATCGAAGCCTTCCAAAGCCTGCAGACGGCCGGAGCCGGTGTGGATCCGTCGCTGCTGGCAGGTGGGATCTGGGTTGCGCTGGTGACGACGGCGGTGGGTCTGGCGGTTGCGATGCCCACATCCATGGTCCTGTCCTGGTTCGAAAGCCGCACCGCGCGCGAGCGGGTATTCGCAGACAAGGCCTTGCGCACGATCCTCGTACCGACCCAGGCGCTGCCTACAGCAGCGACAAGCACCGCGTTTGTCGCCGCGCCGGGACATGCGTAACGCGGCCCCATTTGTTCGGCGCGCCATGTCGATGACACCGCTCATCGACGTGATTTTTCTGCTTTTGCTGTTCTTCATGCTGACGTCGACCTTTTCGACATTCGGAGAAATTCAACTCAGCAGCGCAGCCGCGGGCCCATCAGAGCCCAGCGCCCCGTCGGATCGCGCTTTTGTGCAATTGGGGGCGAACCGCGTGGTGCTGAACGGAGCACCGCTCTCGCTGGATGAATTGGCACAGGCATTGCAGCCCGGGCAGGTGCTGGTCAGTCTTGACGGCGACGTCACCGCCCAACGGCTTGTTGACTTTCTGGTGAAACTGCGCGGCCTCGACGGTCTGTCGGTAACGGTTCTGGAGTGACGCCATGATCCGCCACGACCGCCCAAGCCGCAAGCGCGACTCGACCATTCCGTTGATCAACGTGGTCTTTCTGATGCTGATCTTCTTTTTGATCGCCGGAACCGTTGCTCAACCGTTGGACCCGGACTTGGAGCTGGTCAACACATCCGATCTGGATGGCCGCGAACCACCCGATGCACTGGTTCTTCATGCTGACGGGACGCTCAGCTTTCGCGGAACACCGACGGATCCGCAGACCTACATGACCATTCGTGGCGAGGAACCCGTGCGGATCGTGCCTGACCGGAACGTTTCCGGGGCACGCCTGATCGAAGTCACCGGCGCTTTGCGCCGCCTCGGCGCCACCGCAGTCTTTGCGGTGACCGAACGGGCGCTCGAATGATCCGGGAATCTCTGTTTGTCGCGGCGCTTGCCGTTGTGCTTTCGGTGCTTTTTCACCTTTTCCTGCTACTGCCAGCCGCGCGGGACTCTGCGGAACCTGCGATGGCCGGTTCGCAACCGGACACGGTTGCCTTGGGCAACGCGTTCGAGGATCTGGCGGAAACCGCGACCCCGCCCGAGCCGCCGCCCCCCGCAGAAGAGCCCGAGCCCGAAGTCGAACAGCCGACAGAGCCGGACCGGGCCGAAATACCCGTCAGCGAAACACTGGTCGCCTCGTCGGACCCGCAAAAGGTCAACTCGCCTGATATCGGACAAACCAACCCGGTGCAGCCTGATCAGCCCGTTCCGGAAATCGTTGAGCCGGCGGACTCGGCCGAAGGTGATCGGCAGGCCGCCGATGAGGTCGACGAAACACCGCCCGTCCAAGCCGAATCGCAGTCCGCAGCGGCGCCCGAAGCACCGGTTGAACCCATAGAGGCCCCGATTTCAGAGCCGGAGCAACTCGCTGCCCTGCCTGCCCCCTCACCGATACCGGACCCCTCAGTGCCGGCGGAGGAGCAGCAACCGGTCGAAAGCGACACCGACGACGGCACCTCGGATCTGGCGGTTGCGACATCGATCCGGCCGCGTCTTCCGGACCGCACCCCTGCACCTGCCCCTGCGCCCGACCAACGGGCCAGCAGGCTGGACAGTTTTGACAACCTGCGATTTCCCAACAAGCAGATCGACTCGCCGCTGACGACCTATCGCCGACAGGGGGTCGACGCATTTACCCGCGGGGGCAACTCCAATCAGTCCGGCGGTCGAGGCCCCGGCAACTCGAACGTCACCAATTATGCCGGGCAGGTTCTTGTCCACCTCAACAGAACTCCGCCGGTCTATGTCTCGGTTCGCGGCTTTGCCAAAGTCTTCTTTGAAATCAACCCGGACGGAACACTGGCCTGGGTCGATATCATCGACAGTTCCGGCTCGACCGAGGTCGACAGGGCCGCCAAGGAACAGGTCCGTCGCGCATCGCCCTTCCCGAGACCTCCGGGCGGGGTCAGCCGGAAGCTGTCGTTCTACTTTCAGAACGGTTAATCGGGCCTTTCCTGCGCTAGCCCGAAGCAACTGGGCGCAATCGGTCAGTCCGACGGTCTTTCCCATGGAGGCTTCACGCCGATCTCGGCGATCAGAAAATCCATGAAGACCCGCACCTTTGGCGACAATACGTTCGACTTTGGAAAGATCAGCCACAGCACGTTGTCTTCCGCCGCCTCGTATTCGGGAAGGACATGACGCAACCTGCCTGAGGCAAGTTCCTCCTGAACGCTCCACAGCGAGTTCATCGAGATCCCCGCACCTGCCACGGTGGCCAGCTTCTGGCTGAGACCGTCATCCATGATCAATGGACATTTCGTGGCTCCGGGATCGAAGCTTGCGACGGCCCCCCGGGTAGTTTTCAGCGCCCGGGCCCGGGTGTGGCGAAAGGCAATCAGCCGATGATGCGCCAGATCATCCGGCGTCTCGGGCTCTCCGTGGGCCGACAGGTAATCCGGTGCCGCGCAAAGGATGCGTTTGTCATCCGCCAGCTTGCGCCCCTTGAGGCTGGTATCGATCAGCGGTGCGTTCCGCAAAGCAAGATCATAGCTGCCTTCGATCAGATCAAACTGAGCATCCGACAATCGCAGGTCCAGGGTCACACCCGGATGCTCTTCCTGAAACCTTGCAAGGATCGGAGCGATGTAAAGCTGGGCAAATGTGCTAGGCGCAGTAAACCGCAAAGTGCCGGTGGCTTGGGCCGACCCCTGCCCCAAAGCGGCCAAGGCCGCATTCTCCTGCGCCAGAATCTCGCGCGCAAAAGGTAGAAACTCGGCGCCCTCCAGCGACAGCGATACTTTCCGGGTCGAGCGGTGCAGCAACTCGACACCCAACTGATGCTCCAGCTTGGCAAGTCGGGCGCTTGAGACTGCGGGCACCAACCCCAGTTCGCGCCCGGCGGCCGATATGTTCAGCTTGTCCGCTGCAAGCACGAAAAGCCGAAGCGCCTGTGTGTCCATAAGCCTATTATACGCAAAATCCGAAAACTGAAACCTGATATCTGCTGTTTCATCGGATTTCTCAAGTGATATTTTTGGCTCCACGGAAGACAAACCAAATGGAGCCACAAATGTCCGTTCGCCCGAACGTTCAGTCACAGATCCTCGAAGCCTTGAATTTCCGGCACGCAACAAAGGTCTTTGATCCCGACCGAAAGATCAGCGACGCCGATTTCGAAACCATCCTTGAGGCTGGCCGCCTGTCGCCCACCTCTTTCGGGCACGAGCCGTTCAAGATTCTTGTCATCCAATCGCCCCACAAACGCGAGCTTTTGCGCGATTTTTCATGGGGCGCCAATGGCATGATGAACGGCAGTTCCGGCCAATTGGGGACAGCCAGCCATTTTGGCATCATTCTGGCCAGCACTGCGGCAACCATGACCGCTGGGTCTAATTATCTGCAGGACCACTATCGCAAGGTCAAACAACTTCCCGAGGACGTCATCGAATTGTTCAACGGCGCGTATGGCAAATTCCAGTCAACCGACCATCGCATCACCACTGAACGCGAGATCACCGACTGGTCCGGCAAACAGGCCTATATCGTTCTGGCCAACATGATGACGACCGCTGCTTTGATGGGTATCGATTCCTGCCCCATCGAAGGGTTTGACATGCAACTCACCACCCAGACTCTGGCCGAGCATTTCGGGGTGGATACCTCGACGTGGAAACCCGCGGTGATGTTTGCCTTCGGGTATCGCGCCAGCGATCCGCAATTCCCCAAGACCCGCCGCCCGATGGCCGAAACCGTGAACTGGTTCTGAGCCAACGTCAAAAAAGCCAGGGGCTGCATCATCCGCAATTCAGTGAGGCTACAGATGCAACGAACCGGTATCGTAAACTATCACGTTCACAAACCTGAACGGCAGGCGTTCCAACTGGACGCCGGCGGGATTGTCGGCAACCTGATTTCGCCCGAACTGTTGCCGACACAAGTGAGCCTGACTGATATGCGGACATCCGGGCGGCCCCTGCGCTTTGACCCCGACGGCGTCGAGTTTCTGAAAGCGCTTAGTGCGATCTGCAATTTCTCCGGGGATCAGTGGAAAGGGACCTACGAACACGAGCTGGCTCAACTGCTGACCGCAAAGATCGGCGTTCGCGAGGTGGTGATCTTCGACCATACCTTGCGCGTGGACGACCCAAAGGCGACGCGCAAGCCGGCGCGCAACGTCCACAGCGATTACAGCGCGGACGGCGCTCGGCAACGGCTGGAGGATTTGCTGGGCGCCGAGCGGGCGGCCGAGTGGAGCAAAGGGCACTATGCCTTTGTCAATCTCTGGCGGCCTGTCGATCACCCGATCAACAGCGCGCCGCTGGGATTCGTCCGTCCTTCGTCCGTCGACCCAAAAGACTGGATCCTGCTTGACCTGATCTATCCTGACCGCAAAGGGCAGATCATGGGGCTTGTCGGGAATGCAAGGCATGACTGGGTCTATCTGTCTCGAATGGGCCCGGATGAAATCGCTATTTTCAACATCTACGACAATCGGGGATTGCCTTCCGTCGCGCACAGCGCGCTCGATATGGTCGAGGACCCGACCGTTAACACCATCCGGAAAAGCATCGAGACCCGCACTTTGGTGCGGTACTGAGCAAGGAACCATCATGTTGGACAAAAACCAAAACCTGTCCTTTGCCCCGATCAACAAGGCCTACGGTCAGGTATTTCGGCCAGATCAGCTGACGCTCGGGCTGGTATTGCCGCTTGAGGCCTACCCTGTGGGATCCGAGCCGACGATGAAGGGCCACATGAAGGCCGCGCAATTGGCCGAGTCTCTGGGCTTTGCCGCGCTTTGGCTGCGCGACGTGCCGTTCAATGTTCCAAGTTTCGGGAACCCCGGCCAGATCTTTGACCCGTTTGTCTATCTGGGTGCACTGGCGACCGCGACGGATCGCATTGCCCTGGGGACCGCCAGCATCGTTTTGCCGCTGCGCCATCCGGCCCATGTGGCAAAGGCAGCCGCGTCGGCGGATGTTTTGTCTGATGGCCGGCTGCTGTTGGGTGTGGCGTCTGGCGATCGACCGGAAGAGTATCCGGCAATGCGTCAATCCTTCCCCGATCGAGGTGAACGGTTCCGCGACAGCGTCGACTATATCCGTGCAACGGCAACACCCTACCCAAAGCATGAAAGCCCGCAGGGAAATCTGCCCGGCGACATTGACCTTCTGCCAAAACCCTCGGGATCGCGCCTGCCGCTGTTGATCACGGGCGGCAGTCGACAATCCCCGGATTGGGTGGCTGAAAACGGCGATGGGTGGATGACCTATCCGCGCGATGCGGCATCACAGGGGCGCGCGGTGGCCGATTACCGGAACCGTCTGAAAGAACTGGGGCAACCGGACAAACCGGTGATGCAGTCGCTCTATGTCGACTTGCTGGAAGACCCAAATGCCCCCGCACGCCCAATACATCTGGGGTTCCAGTCGGGTTCGAATTTCCTGCGCCGCTACTTGGCTGAAATCCGTGAGTTGGGGATGAACCACGTCGCCCTGAATTTGCGTTTCAACCAGGCCGCCATCGAACCGACACTCAAACGCCTGGCGGATACGATCTTGCCGGAATTTTCATAAGGAACGGATCGCATGACCAAAACCATTCTGATCACTGGCGCAACCGATGGTATCGGACTCCTCACCGCCAAGAAACTGGCGGCTGACGGTCACCGAATTCTGTTGCACGGACGGAACACTGCAAAGCTGGAAGCAGCCGCCCAGAAGGTTGGAGGGCAGCCGGAAACCTACAGCGCCGATCTGTCCGACCTATCAGCAGTGAGGTCTTTGGCGGAGGCCATCCGCTCCAATCACGACCGGCTGGATGTGCTGATCAACAACGCCGGCGTCCTGAAGGCTCCGCAGACCACTCTCGAAAACGGTCTCGATATCCGCTTCGTCGTGAACACGTTCGCGCCCTATCTGCTGACCGAACTTCTGCTTCCGATCATTCCCAAGACTGGCCGCGTCGTGAACCTGTCCTCGGCCGCCCAGGCCCCTGTGGATGTGGATGCTTTGACCGGCAAAACGCGATTGGCCGATATGGGCGCATATGCGCAAAGCAAGTTGGCAATCACGATATGGACGCGCGAACAGGCCCGCGCCCTGCCCGATGGACCGGCGTTGATTGCGGTCAATCCGGGTTCATTGCTGGCGTCCAAAATGGTCAAGGACGGTTTCGGAGTCGCCGGCAACGACCTCAGCATCGGCGCCGACATCCTAATCGATGCCGCGCTGAGCGATCGGTTCGCGCAGGCCTCGGGCGCCTATTTCGACAATGACGGCGGTACCTTTGCGGACCCGCACCCCGCGGCGCTGAAGTCCGAACACGCAGCCGACGTCATGAAGGCCATTCAAGACACTATCCGCCACTACGGCTGAGCCGGGCGCACTCCCGCGTCCAGCCAATCCACGCAAACCCTCGCATCTTTGATGACGAGGACAGGAGAGGACTGTCCAATGAAATACGAAAACTTCCAGACCTTTGACGTCGCGGTCGAGAATGCAATCGCCACCGTGACGTTCAACTTCGGAGCGGTCAATGTTCAGGGCCAAGAGATGCTGGCCGACCTCAACAGCCTTGCGATGCGGCTGGAGCGGGACCGGGAAACCAAAGTGGTGATCTTCCAGTCGGCGAACCCCGAAATCTGGGTCTGTCACTACGATACCGAGTTGCTCAAGGATCTTTCGACCGAAGCCGTCTCGCGTGAAGACGCCCAGCTGCTGGACCTGCAGTCCGTTTGCGAACGGCTGAGCAAGGTCCCGCAGGCAACAATCGCGAAGCTCGAAGGCTTCGCCCGTGGCGGCGGACACGAACTCGCACTCGCGCTGGACATGCGTTTTGCGGCACGCGGGAAGTTCAAGTTCATGCAGATGGAAGTTGGCATGGGCATCCTGCCCTGCGGCGGCGGCGCTTCTCGCATGGCGCGCCAAACCGGGCTTGGCCGGGCATTGGAAATCATCCTGAGTGCGCAGGATTACGATGCCGACGATGCCGAGCGCATGGGCACCATCAACAAGGCGCTGGATCCCGACGAGATCGGTCCCTATGTCGATGCTCTGGCCAGGCGCATTGCCCAATTCCCCGCCGAATCCATCAACGCGTGCAAGCAGATGGTCTACGAATCCATCGACAAACCTATTTCCGAAGCGTTGAGGGCCGAGGCCTATTGGCTGTACCAGGCGACAAGCAAGACGCCGGCGGTCAAGCGCTTTCGAATTGCCGATGAACAAGGGCTCGAGCATGATATAGAGAACCAGCGAAACTGGAACGAACTGGTCATGAAGGTGCAAGAGATCGCCAACTGACGACTGCGCTTGATCCGCTGAAATCGGTTTCAGCGGATCATATCCCGCAGCAGGCATGGGCGTTCCGACGGCAAGGGGGCCGAGGCACGCAGGTCGCCATACTGCGTCTGTCAAGGAACCCAAACGCCCATGTTCCGAAGCCGGCGGTAAGCCAAAGGATAGACGGCAGCAGCACCGACGTCCGAGGCGGCCGGGCTGATCAACGGTGCGCGGCGCTTTTCGGTCGCCAACGCACGGGATCGAATGTGCCGGAACGACCGGCAGACTTACTAAACACACACCCAAACAACGTTTAGCAGGTGCCTTCTTTGCGCCCAAAGCAGAAGACGTGCTCCAGAAACCGTATTGGCGTGAATCCGAGTTTCGACGCAACTCGTCTTTATCAACCACGCCTTGAAGCGCGGGGAAAAGTTTCGGCCGGCTCATAAAGCAAAGCCAACAAAGTCGATTGGGTGTCTTGGATCACTTGCGCGTTTCCGCCCGAAATATTGAAAACCGCAAGTACCCCGACAAAACCGCCGATTTTGTGGTAGGTTACTCGGTATTAACAAAAAATTTTGGGAGGACGAAAATGAAAAACAAAACAAGATCAACCATAATGGCGGCCTTGTTTGCTGCAGCTGCCACAACCGTTTCCGCACAAGATGATCCCCCCATAAACTTCCTGATTATTTGGGGAGATGACATTGGATTTTGGAATATCAGTGCCTACAACCATGGCATGATGGGGTATCAGACACCCAACATCGACCGCATAGCCAAAGAAGGCGCGCTATTTACTGATTGGTACGGAGAGCAGTCCTGCACCGCGGGACGAGCGGCCTTTATCACAGGACAATCTCCCATCCGCACGGGCCTGACCAAGGTCGGCCTACCCGGCGCGCCAGAGGGCATGCCCGTCGAAGACCCAACCATCGCAGGGCTGCTCAAAAACCATGGTTACATGACTGGCCAGTTCGGCAAAAACCATTTGGGTGACCGTGACGAGCACCTACCCACAAACCATGGTTTCGACGAGTTTTTCGGAAACCTTTACCATCTCAACGCAGAAGAAGAGCCGGAAAACCCTGACTACCCCAAGGATGAAGCCTTCAGGGAAAACTTCGGCCCGCGCGGGGTGATCAAGTCGACCGCTGATGGCTCGATCGAGGATACCGGGCCGCTCACGAAAAAGCGCATGGAAACCGTTGACGAAGAAGTCACAGCCAGCGCGTTGGATTTCATGGATAGAGCCGTTGAACAGGACAAACCTTTCTTCCTTTGGTGGAACTCCACCCGCATGCACATTTTTACGCATCTGAAGGAAGAATCCGAGGGAGTGACGGGACTTGGAGTTTATCCTGACGGCATGGTCGAGCATGATGGGCATGTCGGTGTACTGCTTGATAAACTTGATGAGCTCGGAATCGCCGAAAACACCGTCGTAATGTATTCAACCGACAACGGAGCGGAGACGTTCACGTGGCCGGATGGCGGCACGACACCCTTCCGCGGTGAGAAGAACACACAATGGGAAGGTGGCTATCGCGTCCCAACGGTCATCAAGTGGCCGGGTGTTATCGAGCCGGGATCGAAGGTCAATGGCGTAGTATCGCATACGGATATGTTGCCTACCATTCTGGCTGCGGTCGGTGAGCCAGACATCAAAGAACGGTTGCTCGATGGTGGCGTTGAAGCCATCGGCCGCCAATACAAGGCCCATCTGGACGGCTACAATCTTCTGCCGTCGCTCTCGGGTCAAACTGATGAGTGGCCGCGCAGTGAGTTCATCTATTGGACGGATGATGGCAGCGTCGCCGCCTTGCGATACGAACAGTACAAGGTGACATTCCTGAAGCAGAATGCTCATGGGCTTGATGTATGGCTCTCACCGTTTGAAGTCTTGCGCGCACCGATGCTGGCAAACCTCCGCAGCGATCCGTTTGAGCGAGCCGAAGAAGAGAACGCCATGGGATACCAGCGCTGGTTCCTCGAGCATATGTTCGCGATAGCGCCGGCCGCCGCCTACGTAGGGCAATGGCTGCAAAGCTTCGAGGAATTTCCGCCAAGGCAAAAACCTGGCAGTTTCAACCTCGACAACGTTATGGAGGAACTCACGAGCCGTGCCGGGAACCAATAGCATTAACTGGACGCCGTGAGCTGTGTTCGCCAGTCTGAATTCACAGTCAACTGTTTGTCGAATTCAGACTGGTAAATCATCCCTTTGGACTGAAGACCAGCGCAGTCCAAGGGAAATAGTGAACGGCGGCTCGGTTCCGTTTTGCGGGCATTGAGCGCTGCTTTCTGGACAGAACCCTAGGCGGTCTTTGGAATAACGTATTGGCGCTGCTCCGCTCTCACTCTGTTGCCGGCCTAACTCAACAAGGCAGCAACAGGCTTTTTGGGCTTTCTGCCATGAGAATCAGTCGCCTTTCACTTTCATTCCACTTTTCCTGAACCAATTCGCACGGAGGAGTTTTTAGACGTGAAAAACCGAAAGCTCTACCTTGGCCCCCTGACCGACAATAGACGCTGGGATGTGGTTCGCATCCGCCCCGACGATGTGTTCGTGGTGACACCTCCGAAATGCGGCACGACCTGGATGCAAACCATCGTATCGCTGTTGTTTTCTGGTGATCCCGAAGTTGAAACGGAGTTGTCCGTGAAGATGCCTTGGGTAGACATCCGAATCCGAGAAATGCCTGAAGTCGCAGAGCGGCTCGAACCCATGCAGCATCGGCGCAGCATGAAAAGCCACACACCTATGGATGGGTTACCTCTGGATGATCAAGCACAGTACATCTGTGTTTTTCGTCATCCCCTCGACGCGCATTTCTCGTATCGCAAACACGTCAGAAACATTCCAATGACCTGGTTTGACACCTGGTATCCCGAGAACGATGAAGAAGGTATCACATTCCGTCGCTTTTTGGACGGCGGGGCGGAAGGGTTCGATACCGATGCGATGCCACTGGCACATATCATTCGGCATTACAAAGCAGCTGCGGCACTTTCCGACCGGCCGAACGTATCGCTTTTTCACTACGCCGACATGACCCGGGACTTGAGAGGGACGTTCTTCCGACTGGCTGACATCTTGGGCACGACCCATTCAGAGGTGGTCATGGATCAATTGGTTCAAGCTGCGACCTTCGACAACATGAAGGACAAAGCAGAACGCTATGCCCCCTCAGGTGGCAAGGGGTTCTTCAGGTCGGATGCCGAGTTTTTCCACAGCGGAACGAGTGGCAAATGGCACGGGAAACTGACGGCGGAAGAACTGGCAGGCTACGACGCAATGATGGACGCACACCTGGATCCCAAAGACCGAGAATGGTTGGAATATGGCTCTCGGGGAAACGACGCTGCCTAGATATTGCTATACCGATCGAACCAGCGAATACCGAAAATAGTAAACCCGGTTCGCAATGGAATATAGAACAGAGGTTTCCCGGGGTTGCTAATCTGAAGGGGCGGCATTCAGGCAAGCATTTCCCCAGCTTGGCCAACACTTAGGGTTCCGCCTTTGGCTACCTCGACATAAACCCCTATATCCATGTGCCCCATCAACTGCCTGATAAGATAGGGTATTTTCAAGTCACGCTCGGCCGTATCCGGGTTCACTTCAGTGGCCGCACACCTTTTCGTTCGCGATAGTATCTTCAACTCAACATCGCCAAATCTCAGAACCGATCCAACTGCGTCCAACTCGGAAAACGAAGGCAAGCCGTCTATCTCGATATTCGCGCGGAAGCGCGCTGGCTGGATCTCTGAGTTCAGTTTTTCACCCAACTCTCGCACCGACGCGCGATTAAGAACGGATATCGCGTTCATCATTTTTGGTGAGACGACGGACACATCCGTAAACCGATGAGGAGCAGACGAGACGAATTCCGGCAATTCGGGATCTTTCAAGTCGATCTCCGAAGACAAGAAACTCGCCGCATTCATCCGGTCTTCTGGTGTTCGCATATTGAAGCTTTGTGTTTTGCCGTTCGCTTTGATCTCAAGATCTTGAGTCTCAATATCAAAACTCGTCTCTACGCCTGCCAACGCAGCCTCATTCAACAGAACAACAAAGCGATCTTTCGGCAGTGGCTGAGGGTTCTGCGCGTCGAACCCGGAGTTGTAGCGCGCAAATCCGAACAGGCGATCACCCGGGATCCCCTCCCCTGCCCGCAGCGTCACGGTTTGCATCGGCTCGGCACTCAAGCCTTTGATTGGGTACCGGTTCAATCTGACGATAGAGAGCGTGTTCATACGTCTGCACCTGTCCAACCGAGTTATGCACGATCCAGAGTGACCCGTGCCGTTTGACGCTATCTCCAATCCTCAAAGGTATCGACCGAATAATCCGCTAGAGCTTCACAAGCGGGTGCCAAAAACCGGTTGGCCGCACGAGGGCCGTGATTGTGAGCTGCGCCGATCTTGGCGGGTACGGCCATTAAATGCCTCACTGCTGAAAATACTTGCGCAACGACGAAAAGTAATAAAATTAATTAAAATCAATTACTAAAAGGATTATTCCCCGTCAATTGCCGCCGCCTTGAGGTACGAACCTCAAAAATATCTAGACTTGATGTGCGTACCTCAAATAGCCTTGGAGGTATGCCGCGATTCGCACATCCTCGATTGACGGCGCAAAAAGGGAGGAATGGATGACTTACACAAAACTGGCCTCGGCCAGCGCAATAGTCCTTGCCGCTACTACTCTTTCCACCAAGGCGAATGCTGAAGATCTGACGCTTTGTTGGGCTGCATGGGACCCGGCCAACGCGCTTGTTGAGCTTTCAAAGGAATTCGAAGCCGAATCCGGTCACACGATGAACTTCGAGTTTGTTCCCTGGCCGAATTTCGCGGATCGGATGTTGAACGAGCTGAACTCCGGGGGCAAGCTCTGCGACTTGTTGATCGGCGACAGCCAGTGGATCGGCGGGGGCGCCGAGAATGGCCACTATGTCAAACTGAACGACTTCTTCGATGCTGAAGGCATCAGCATGGACGATTTCGCGCCGGCCACCGTCTATGCCTACTCGACCTGGCCCAAGGGCACGCCAAACTACTATGCGTTGCCAGCGATGGGCGATGCGAATGGCTGGTTCTACCGCAAGGACTGGTTCGAAAACCCCGACATCCAAGCCGCTTACAAAGAGGCGACGGGTCAGGATCTTCGCGAGCCTCAATCGCAAAAAGAACTCCTGCAGATCGCGCAGTTCTTCCAAGGTCGTGAGATCGACGGCAAGACTGTCTATGGCGCAGCCATCTTTACCGAGCGCGGCTCGGAAGGGATCACCATGGGCGTGACAGGAGCGCTGTATCCTTGGGGTTTCAAATACGAAAACACGCCGGGTTCCTATGACATGGAAGGCGCCGTGAACTCGCCCGAAGCGGTCGAAGCTCTGGAATTCTACAAGGAATTCTACGAAACGGCGACGCCTCCGGGATACACCAACTCTTACATGGGTGAGAGTCTGGACGCATTTAAGTCCGGTCAGGTCGCCATGGCGATGAACTGGTTTGCGTTCTTCCCGGGTCTTTACGCCGATCCCAATACCGGCGGTGACAAGATCGACTTCTTCGTGAACCCACCACAAAATCAGGCAGGTTCGACACTGGGCGGACAAGGTATCTCGGTTGTCAGCTACTCTGACAAACAGGACGCCGCACTTGAGTACATCAAGTGGTTCGCACAGCCGGACGTCCAGGCCAAATGGTGGGAGCTTGGCGGCTACTCGGCCCATAACTCCGTACTGGAAGATCCGGGTTTCGTTGACAGCCAGCCGTTTGCCGGTGACTTCCTGGAAGCAATGGCCGGGGTGCAGGATTTCTGGCAGGAGCCTGCTTATGCGGAACTGCTGCTGGCGATGCAGAAACGCATCCACGACTACGTGGTTGCGGACCAGGGCACCGCTCAAGAAGCGCTTGATCTTCTGATCCAAGACTGGACCGAAGTCTTCGAAGACGAAGGCAAGCTGTAGTCCGGACACAGGCAGGAGCGGGTGAAATCCCGCTCCACCTTCACCCGTGAGTCCTAAACCAACAAGAGCTGGCAAAGAGATGTCTGACAGGACCGTAGATCGCGTTGCGGAGGCAACGCCCGAGCGAGTTGCGCGAAAAATCCGAGGATTATCCGACCGCGCGATCGCCTGGATATTCATCTCCCCAACGATTTTTCTATTGCTGGCGATCAACATCTTTCCGTTGATCTGGACCATCCAACTGAGCTTTACCAACTACAAGGCCAACCGGATCGGGCGTGAAGTCAAAGATGTCGGTCTCAGGAATTACGAGCGTATCCTGACAGACTCGGATACCTGGCTGAACATGCAGGCGACGGCGCATTTCCTGTTCTGGACGATCTTTTTCCAAGTCCTGATCGGGTTCACGCTGGCTTGGCTGATCAACAAGAAATTCAAGGGTAACGATCTATGGACCACGATCATCGTCTTGCCGATGATGCTGTCCCCGGCCGTTGTCGGGAACTTCTGGAAATTCCTGTATCAGCCTCAAATCGGCCTGTTCAACTACATCGTGTCATGGTTCACGGGCAAGGAACCCTCAAGCTTTGAAATGCTGGGTTCGGTTACTTTGGCCCCTTGGGCGATCGTGATTGTTGACACCTGGATGTGGACCCCCTTCGTGATGCTGATCTGTCTGGCCGGGCTGCGCAGCATCCCCGACTACATCTACGAGGCGGCTGAGATCGACAGGGCCAGCAAGCTGCGGCAGTTCTTTACAATCACCATTCCGATGGTGCTGCCGTTCCTGATGCTCGCGGTGCTGTTTCGAGGGATCGAGAACTTCAAAATGTTCGACCTGGTTGTTCAGCTGACCGGAGGTGGACCGGGATCCGTAACGGAACTCACCTCAATCAATCTCAAGCGAGAGGCGTTTGAGAAGTGGCGGACGGGCTACGCCTCGGCCTATGCGATCATCTTGTTCGTCACCGTGTTCGGCCTTGCGTCGATCTACGTCAAAGCCCTGAACAAGGTGAAACAGAGATGAGCAGTTTTTCCGTCACTGAACCTTCGAACCGGTCCAAATGGATCGCAGGCTTCCTGGTCATCACTTATGCGCTGATCACGATGATCCCGCTGGTTTGGATATTGCTGACCGGGTTCAAATCCCCCGCCGACGCGATCAGCTACCCGCCTAAAGTGGTCTTTGACCCAACGCTCGAAGGTTACGTCAATCTTTTCACCACGCGCACCAGGCAAACGCAGGAGTTTCTGGAAGCCAACCCGCCGCAGAACTGGGCCGATGAGATCGTCCGCCAATACGACATGGTGATCGTTGGGCCCTCCAAGTTCGGCGAGCGTTTCATGAATTCGGTCATCATCGGATTTGGCTCGACGTTCTTGAGTATCTTCCTCGGCACGCTGGCCGCCTATGCGTTCAGCCGATTTAAGGTCCCGCTCAAGGACGACCTTCTGTTCTTCATCCTGAGTACAAGGATGATGCCCCCGGTCGCTGTCGCCATCCCGATCTTCCTGATGTTCAGAAACCTTGGGCTGAGCGACACGCATCTGGGAATGATCCTGCTCTATACAGGGGTAAATATCTCTCTGGCGGTTTGGTTGCTGAAAGGGTTCATCGACGAAATCCCAAGAGAGTACGAGGAAGCCGCCCTTATCGATGGCTACACGAGGTTTCAGGCTTTCTACAAAGTGGTGCTGCCGCAAGCCGCCACGGGCATCGCGTCAACTGCGATCTTCTGCCTGATCTTCGCCTGGAATGAGTACGCGTTTGCCGTGCTGCTGACATCTGCGAATGCACAGACCGCACCGCCGTTCATCCCGACCATCATCGGTATTGGCGGCCTGGACTGGCCCGCGGTGGCGGCCGGCGCGACGATCTTCCTGATCCCGGTCATGATTTTCACCATCCTGATGCGCAAACACTTGCTGCGCGGGATTACATTCGGAGCCGTACGCAAATGAGCGAGTTTCTTTCCGGATTGATGCGGCTCCGCCGCGGCCCATGGGAGATGGTGGCAACCATCCTGATTGCACTGGGTGTCTTCATGCTGATGCAGCCGTTTGTCCTTTGGGCCTTCACTTATTCCTTCATCGTCACGCTGATCGGAACCGTCATGTTCATCATCGTCAGCCATTTCCCGGAGTAGAAATGGCCCAGATCGTAGTCAAAAACGTAAAGAAGATGTTCGGCGATTTCACGGCTGTCCGCGAAAGTTCGTTCACGATTGAAGACGGCGAGTTTTTCATGCTGCTGGGGCCATCCGGTTGCGGGAAAACGACGACGCTGCGGATGATCGCGGGATTGGAGCTTCCAACGTCGGGCGAAATTCATCTGGACGGCGAAGAGATCAGCCAGCGGCCGCCATCAGAGCGGGACATTGCCTTCGTGTTCCAGATGTTCGCGCTGTATCCGCACATGAACGTGCGCAAGAACATCAGCTACCCCCTGATATCGCAGGGCATGCCGCGCGCTGCTGTCAAAGCCAAAGTAGAGGAAGTCGCGGGAATACTAGGGATCAAGGACATCCTCGATAGCCCGGTAGGCGGTCTTTCAGGTGGCGACAGGCAACGCGTGGCGCTGGGGCGCGCAATTGTTCGCGAACCCAAGGCGTTCATGATGGACGAACCTCTTGGCGCTTTGGATGCCGAGTTTCGTGAGCACATGGCCGAAGAATTGCGTGCGCTTCATGATCGCATGGGCGCAACCACTGTTTACGTCACACACGATCAGTTGGAAGCCATGCAAATGGGCGACAAGATCGTGGTGATGAACAACGCCGTGATCGAACAATTCGGCACGCCGCAGGAAATCTACGACAAACCTGCCACGATGTTCGTTGCAGATTTTATCGGTTCACCTTCGATGAACTTCCTGCCGTTTCAAGGAAAGGTCGAGCCTGGCTCGGAAATGGTACGACTGAATGGTCATGACGAAGCCGTGCCCAAGCTGATGGAAGGGGCGGAAGGTGATCTGGTGTTTGGTGTCCGCCCCGAACATGTTTTTCTGTCGGATGCGAGTGCCTACCGAGCCAAAGTCCTGGCCGCAGAATATCTTGGCACCACCCAGATCGTGACGCTGCAAAGCCCGAACGGAGAGCTGAAAGCCCGGATTGATGCTCGCGAAACCGTCAATCCCGGCGAGACGGTCGGATTGGAATTCCGATCATCCGCAGTGACCCTTTTCGAAAAATCTACCGGACGCGCGTTGAGGTCCGCACTGAACGACGAGGTACTGAGCAATGGCTGAAGTCGTTTTGGAAAACATTTCGAAGTCATTCGACGACATCAAAGCGGTGGATGATATCTCAATGACGATCCCCAACGGTGCCTTCGTGGTGTTGTTGGGTCCGACGGGTGCGGGAAAAACAACAACGCTGAGATTGATATCCGGGCTTGAGAAGCTGGATTCAGGCACAGTTCGCATTGCCGGGCGCGACGTCGGGATGGATACACCCGCCCAGCGCGACGTGGCGATGGTCTTCCAGCAATACTCGCTGTACCCGCATATGACAGTGCGTGAAAACCTGTCTTTCCCTCTGCGGTCGCCGATCCTGAAGACACCAGAGGATGAGATCGCCAGGAAGGTCAACGAAGTCTCGGAGATCCTGCAGATCCCGCACAAGCTGGACAACAAAGCCACCGAATTGTCCGGCGGCGAAATGCAGCGAGTGTCGATCGGACGGGCGCTGGTGCGCGACCCCCAGATATTCCTGATGGACGAACCGCTCAGCTCTTTGGATGCCAAGCTTCGGGCGGATTTGCGGGTCGAACTGAAAAGAATTCAGGCCGACCTGGGATCAACCTTGCTTTATGTGACCCATGATCAGGTGGAAGCCATGACAATGGCCACGCATATCGGCGTGTTGGAAAACGGCAGGCTGGTTCAATACGGTACCCCCCGCGATATCTACGAAAATCCCGGCAGCGTTTACGTGGCCAGCAGGTTGGGTCTGCCACGGATAAACATCCTGCCGTCCGAGTTGTTCGGAGGCGACCACAAAGGCCCGCAGATTGGTCTTCGCCCGGAAAACATCGTTGAAGGTGAAGGCCGTGAGGCGCGCGTGATACGCGCCGAGCACCTGGGCGATCAAACACGGCTGCACCTGGACCTAAACGGTCACCCGGTCGTGACGTTGATAGATGTCCACCAGGACTATCCAACTGGAAAAATAATAAAAATCCGCCCCCACAACCCATTGTATTTTGACGCGTCCGGCGCGCGGGTGAATTAAGGAGCAAAGCATGGCCCAGTTCCTCAACACAAAAGAAACTCTGGTAACAGATGCCATAGACGGTCTTCTGGCCTCCTCTGGAGGGAGGCTTACCCGGCTGGACGGCTACCCGCATATCAAAGTTGTCTACAGGTCGGATTGGGACAAGTCGAAGGTGGCGTTGGTGTCCGGTGGAGGGTCAGGTCACGAACCCGCCCATGCAGGCTTTGTTGGCGCCGGAATGCTGACGGCCGCAGTCTGCGGCGAAGTGTTTGCGTCCCCGTCGGTCGAGGCGGTTCTGGCGGGCATTCTTGCAGTCACGGGTGAGGCAGGGTGCTTGCTGATCGTCAAGAATTATACCGGTGACCGGTTGAACTTTGGGCTGGCCGCTGAACGCGCCCGTGCATTGGGCCGCAAGGTTGAAATGGTGGTCGTCGATGACGACATCGCCCTGCCCGACCTGCCGCAGCCACGTGGCGTGGCAGGCACGTTGTTCGTGCACAAAATCGCCGGAGCACTTGCTGAAAGTGGTGCTGACCTGGACACCGTTGCCAAAGCAGCCAGTAGCACCATCGAGAAGGTTGTCAGCATCGGTATGAGCTTGGACACCTGTACTGTTCCGGGATCTCCGAAAGAAGACAGGATCGCACCTGGCAAAGCGGAACTTGGTTTGGGCATCCATGGCGAGCCGGGTGTGCAGCAAGTCGAGTTCTCAAGTGCCGTATCGGCCATGTCCACAATGGTGGAGAAACTGAGGCAACGACTTGGGGCCGGGGAATGTGTAGCTTTGGTGAACAACCTCGGTTCCACAACTCCGCTGGAAATGGCTGTCCTCACGCACGCCTTGTCCGAAACCGGTATTGCCCACCATATCATCGGCCCGGCCCCCATGATGACATCGCTGGATATGCACGGGTTTTCTGTTTCCATTCTGCCCGTGGATCAGGACGATTTGTCAGCTCTTGAAGCACCCGTTGATCTGGCCGCGTGGCCCGGAGTCAATTCCATCGACCCGGTCAAAGTGGCACCATTGCCTGACGGCCTGACCCCGATCGACCCAATTCCTTCGAACAATCCCACCACAAGAGAAACGATCTCGCGCTTGTCTGAACTCCTCATCAACGCTGAGAAGAACCTGAACGAACTGGACGCGAAATCCGGTGATGGCGATACAGGAAGCACATTGGCGACGGCCGCAAGAGCGCTGCAAGGCAGCCTTGACCGCATGCCGCTGGCTGATTTGACTCAGCTGTTTCCGGCGTTGGGCAATGAATTGAGCCAGACAATGGGTGGCTCCTCCGGCGTGATACTTGCAATTTTCTTCAACGCAGCTGGTGATGCATGTGCCAATGGGGCAACCGTTGCCAAATCCTTGGAAGAAGGCCTGAAACGCGTCAGCCAAGTTGGAGGCGCCAAGGTCGGCGACAGAACTATGATTGACGCCTTGGCACCCGCGCTTGCCGCTCTCCCGTCGGGGTTGGCCCATGCAGCAAGTGCCGCCCGCGAAGGTGCGAACAATACGGCCAAAATTCGCCGTGCGAAGGCGGGCCGAGCAGCCTATGTTCCCGAAGAAAACCTAGTTGGACATAACGATCCCGGCGCTGAGGCCGTTGCCTTGTTATTCGAGGGCTTGGCGCGGGAGCTTGAGGGCTGAAGAACACGTGGCAGACCAAAAACAAAAACTAGAATTGGTGAAGAAGCCAACCGTCAATGACATCGCGCGGGTTGCGGGTGTCAGCCTGGCGACTGTGGACCGGGTCTTGAACAGGCGCCCCGGCGTGCGGGCAGTGACCGTTCAGAAAGTACAAAAGGCAATTGATGAGCTGGGGTATGTGCGCGACACCGCCGCGGCCAACCTCGCACGAAACCGGGTTTACAACTTCCTCTTTGTTCTGCCGGACACCGACAACGAATTTGTGGAAGCGATCAGCAATCAGATCGCAGAGCAATCCCGTGACCAGTTTATCGAGCGAACTCGCATCACGATCAAAAGGGTCGCTCCGTTTGAACCGCAGGATATCGTTAACATTCTAGATGCTGTCGACAGTTTGGATATTGATGGAGTTGCCGTTTTCGGACCCGAAACGCCTTCTGTTCGCGATGCGGTGAGACGGCTCAAGGACAAAGGGGTCCCGGTGGTTGCCTTGGTGTCTGACTTGCCGAGTTCCGAGCGAGACCACTTTGTAGGAATTGACAACGTTTCCGCAGGACGAACCGCCGGTCAATTGATGGGGCGGTTCGTTCATCGGGAAGGCAAGGTCCTGGTTCTGACTGGCTCTCGTTTGGCACGTGACCACCTGGAGCGTCGCCAGGGCTTTGATCTTGTTGTGGCCGAGGAGTTTCCGCATCTCGAGGTCGTGGCGTCTGTTGAGGGCCGGGATGACCCGGATCTGATTTACAAGATGATGCCCGAAATCTTCGAAACTTATCCGGATCTGGTCGGAATATACTCGTCAGCAGCGGGCAATGCCGGCCTTATTCAATTCCTTTCGGAAAACAAGCTCAGCAAGGATCTGGTGATCATAGCGCATGAACTGACTCCGCTTAGTCGAGAGGCTCTGAGGGTTGGCACGTTTGACGCCCTGATCTCGCAAGACACCGGGCACATTGTTCGTTCAGCCGTCCGTCTTCTGCGTGCGACTTCAGACAAGGTCCCATTCAACAAAGCGCAGGAACGTATCCGTATCGACATCTATCTGAGGGAAAATTTACCGCCATAGCGGCTTAGGTTTTGGGGAGGAAACTTATGAAAACGATCAAAGGTCCAGCACTATTTCTTGCACAATTCGCAGGGGACGAAGCGCCGTTCAATTCGTGGGACGCGATTACCAAATGGGCGGCTGACTGTGGATACAAGGGCGTCCAGGTTCCCAGTTGGGATGGCCGGTTGTTCGACCTTGAACAGGCCGCGTCCAGCACCGGTTACTGCGATGACTTCAAAGGCAAAGCCAGGGAAAATGGCGTCGAAGTCACTGAACTGTCAACGCACCTTCAGGGTCAGCTTGTGGCCGTTCACCCGGCCTATGACAGCGCCTTTGATGGCTTTGCCGCCGAGAGCGTCAGAGGAAACCCGAAAGCCCGGCAAGAATGGGCCGTAGACCAGGTCAAAAAAGCATTGTCCGCTTCGAAGAACTTGGGCATTTCGGCCCATGCGACATTCTCGGGCGCGTTGGCATGGCCCTACGTCTATCCCTGGCCGCAGCGCCCTGCCGGCTTGATTGAAACGGCATTTGATGAACTCGCCCGCCGCTGGGTGCCGATCCTTGACCACGCCGAGGAATGCGGCGTCGATGTCTGCTACGAAATTCACCCCGGAGAGGACCTCCACGACGGCGTGACCTACGAGATGTTCCTCGAACGGACAGGCAATCACCCACGGGCCTGCATGTTGTACGACCCATCGCACTACGTGCTGCAATGCCTCGACTATCTGGACAATATCGACATCTACAAGGATCGGATCCGGATGTTCCATGTCAAAGATGCCGAGTTCAACCCGACCGGGCGGCAAGGGGTTTATTCAGGATACCAAAGCTGGGTCGATCGTGCCGGTCGGTTCCGGTCGCTTGGTGATGGCCAGGTGGATTTCGGGGCGGTCTTCTCAAAAATGGCGGCGAACGACTTTGATGGCTGGGCTGTGGTCGAATGGGAATGCTGCCTCAAACACCCCGAGGATGGAGCGCGTGAGGGCGCTCAGTTTGTGTCGGATCACATCATCCGTGTGACCGAGAAAGCCTTTGATGATTTCGCGGACGGTGGTGCTGACGAAGCCGCCAATCGCAAAATGCTGGGGATCGAATAATGGTTACAGGACGCAGTGAAGAAGCCTCGAGACGCATTCGGCTTGGCATGGTCGGCGGCGGAAATGACGCCTTCATAGGCGGCGTTCATCGCATAGCGGCGCGATTGGACGAAAGGTTCGAGCTGGTTGCCGGCGCTTTGTCTTCGACGCCCGAAAAATCCATTGAAAGCGGCCGGGCATTGGGTCTCGAACGGGTCTATGAAGACTTCAAACAAATGGCGATCCGGGAAGCCCGGCTCAAATCCGGGATTGAAGCGGTCTCAATCGTCACGCCAAATCACGTCCACTATGCCGCCGCGCGTGAATTCCTGAAACGCGGGATTCACGTCATTTGTGACAAGCCACTCACCTCGACCCTTGCCGATGCAAAAAAACTGGTCAAAGCGGCGGAAAGCGCGAATGCCTTGTTCATTTTGACCCACAACTACACGGGTTATCCGATGGTTCGGCAGGCGCGTGAAATGGTTGCCAACGGCGATATTGGCAAGATCCGCGTCGTCCAGGTTGAGTACCCGCAGGATTGGCTGACCGAGCAGCAGGATTTCAAACAGGCGGAGTGGCGAACCGATCCCGAACGCTCGGGCGCGGGCGGATCAACCGGCGACATCGGAACCCATGCCTACAACCTCGCTTGTTTTGTGACCGGGCTGAGGGCGGAAAGCCTTGCGGCGGATCTGCAGGCCTTCGTGCCTGGGCGCCAAGTCGATGACAACGCACATGTCTTGCTTCGCTTCGAAGGCGGAGCGCGGGGTATGCTGTGGTCCTCTCAGGTGGCTCCTGGCAATGAAAACGCACTTCGGTTGCGGGTCTACGGTGAAAAAGGTGGGCTGGAGTGGGCTCAGGAAGACCCGAACTATCTCTGGTTTACGCCCTACAACGAGCCAAAGCGTCTGATCACCCGCAATGGCGCTGGAGCTGGTGACGCTGCCAATCGCTTGAGCAGAGTTCCTCCGGGCCATCCCGAAGGATATCTTGAAGGGTTCGCCAATATTTACGGAGAGGCTGCTGAGGCGATCCAGGCTTTCCGAAATGGGATTTCACCTGAGGCGTCCGTTGTTTACCCAACCGTGCACGACGGGCTAGACGGCGTCAAATTTGTAGCCGCTTGTGTGCAAAGCTCGTCCAGAAACGCGGCTTGGGTCAAGTTGGAGTAAGTCTGGCTGTGGGCATAGGGTAGGCACCGGATACTGAGCCAGCCAACCCTTCCCTGCCCCTCGGCTCGTCCAACCACCAGTTCGCCGCAGTATTGAAACTCTGTGGCCGCCAAAATCATAGCCCGCCGGGCAAAGCAACTCTTCGCCGCATCGTCCACCAATGGCCGCTCTGCGGACGAAGCCACCAACGCGGCCGGCAAGTACAAATGGCCCGAACCGGCCCACAAAGGAACCATCGGTATGAGCGTCTGTTCAGCACAGCAGCTCAATGATGTCAGCCACCGCTTTCAGAAAGATCGCCGCAACAGGAGGCGATCACGGCAAAACTGGATGGGTACGAATAGCCTCCAACCCCCACGTATCCAATGCCGGATTTTGAGGTCTCGGTTTGCGCCTCCAGGCCAAGCAACCCAGCGCGGAAGCCCCCTCGATTTGACGACCCCGTATTTTTTCTGATAGACAGCGCGCCCTTTCCCAAAAATAGGAGGACCTGCAGATGTGGGTAGCATTCTCGACGCCCGAGGGTTCGGGCTTTTTCTCAGCCGTTGCCAAGGATGAGGACGGCAACACCAGCGGGCCGCACATGGGATCCCGCGTCTGCCTGCGGTTTCGCCGCGCACAGGACGCCGAATTGCTGCGCGACTATGGCATGGACGGTCAGGTGATCGAGACACCGGGCGGCGACTACCGTTACCGGGCATTCATACCGCGCAACCACCTCGTGACCGTGCTGATGAACTTGGGCAACCACATGTCTTACCCCAATTTCAAGGCCAGCATCCCAAAAGATGATGTGGCGTTTGAACGCGCCTGTCACGAGGTTTGGGCGGCATTCGGCGAACTACAGGAAGGCGGACCATATGGAATGGGGTGAAACACCCCATTAAACCCAGCGCGGTTGCCTCGAAGTTGTCTTGAGACAAAACACCTCGGTTTCACCACATGGGCCAAACTGCCAAAAACACTGTTTTTCGGGAGTTACCAGTGGCGGACCGAGGAGGATTCGAACCCCCGACCCCTTGATTCGTAGTCAAGTACTCTATCCAGCTGAGCTATCGGTCCGCGTTGGTGAGGCGGTATTTAGACCCGGCGTTCGGGACGTGCAACCCGATTCTTCAAAAATATTTCAAAAACCCATCTCTCCCCGTGGGAGCCTTATTTCAAAGACCGTGCCCTCGGGGCCGGTGCTGGTCAGCACCAATTCTCCCCCGTGGCCGCGCACCAGTTCCTGCGAAATCGCCAGACCCAAGCCCGAGCCACCTTTGCGCACACCACCCTGAAACGGCGTGAACAGATTCTCCTGCGCTCGTGGCGGCAAACCGGGGCCGGTATCTCGAACCTCGATGACCCATGCGTCCTGATCTTCGCAGGCCGAAATCGTGATTTTTCCTTGTTGGCCGGATGTCATCAGTGCTTGGCGTGCGTTGCGCACAAGGTTCATGATGACCCGGAACATCTGTTCCGGATCGGCCCGAACGACCAAGTCTTCGGGAACGTCGTTGGCGATTTCGATACAGCCGCCGTCTACGGCCAGAGCCTCGCTGGACGCTACGTCGGCAGCGATATCGCGCAACCGCACCTTGGTCAGGGTGGGCGCGGGCTCTTCGGCCCGCCCGAAGGCCAGCGTACTTTCGCACAGGGACACCGCCCGGGTGATCGAGTTGACCAGCTTGGGCGCCATCCGTCGGACCAGCGGGTCGTCGCTGGCTTCGATCCGGTCAGTGAACAGCTGGGCCGAGGTCAGGATGTTGCGCAGATCGTGGCTGACCTTGGCCACCGCGCCACCCAATTGTGCCAGCCTCTCGCGCTGTTTCAGGGCCTGGGTCAGGTCGGTCTGCAGCATCTGCAGGGCTTCTTCAGCCTCGCGCAGTTCGGTCACCTTGGATTGGGGCGAGATGATGCCGCGCGCATCCTCGGGTGCACGGGCGTAACGCTGCATGTAGCCCACCACGCTTTTGATCGGGCGCACCAGAACCACCCGCACCGCAAGGAACAGGAAAAACGCGGTGATGATCGAGATGACAAAGGACAGGCCGAGGATGCGCAGGCCATAGTCGATCATCGCCATACGCAGGGGCGCGCTGTCCATGGTAACTTCGATAAGCAGGCCCGCATCCCGGACAGGCTGCCCGATGACGCGAATGACCTGGTTCTCGGGCGTGAAGAAACGGATCATCGCGTCCCGAATGAGAACCCAGGGCCCGGCGCCTCGCAGATCATAGGTCTTGGCGACCTGGTCTGGGATAGGGGAAGACAGCATCAGCTGGCGCACCTCGTCCCGGCGCAGCACCACGTTGTAGACCCCGGCATTGGCCAAAAGCTCGGCCTCCAGCTCGTCGGCCAGCATGTCGTCTGCCAGCAGCGCGAGCGAGGCGATCTGGGCGCGTTCCAGCCGGTTCAGAAGAAAATCCTCTCGGAAGCGCGCGATCGACGGCACGAAGATCAGCACCTCGGCCAACATCACGAAGACCGTCGTCAAGATCAGGAAACGACCCGACAGCGAGTTCAAGTGGCGCTCCTTTCCCGATCAGGGGATCCAGCGCTGGACCAGCCTGACCACTCGTTCAACCATCTGATTCTCAAACAGTCTTGGCGAGAAATAGGCGCCCGCCACCCGTTTGTTAAGCTCTCCGATCGTGGGATAGGGCGACACCATCGCCGCGATCTGGCTCATCTTCAGGTTATTGGCCAGCGCCAGAGACCACAAGTTGATCAGTTCGCCGGCCTGATGCCCCACGATTGCGGCCCCCACCGGGCGACCCTTGACGACCATGACCTTGATGAACCCGGTCGTTTTGCGTTCGGCCACGGCGCGATCGTTATGGGCATAGTCGAACCGGGCGATCTCGACCTTGTCGCCGTGGCGGTCGCGCGCCTGCGCCTCGGTCAGGCCGACCTGGGCCAGTTCGGGGTCGGTATAGGTCGCCCAGGGGATGTGCGCCGTCTTGGCCTTGGACGGCAGCCCGAACAGGGCCGAACGGATGATGACCCCGGCATGATACCCCGCCACATGAGTGAACTGCAGCCCGCCCGCGACGTCGCCGATCGCGTAGACCCTGCGGTTGGTGGAGCGCAGGCTGTCATCCACCTTGATGCCCGTGCGCGTTTGGTCGATCCCCGCAGCCTGCAGGTTCAGGCGGTCAATGTTGGCCTTGCGTCCCACCGCAAGCAGCAGGTGCGAGCCCGCATGGACCGCGCCGTCCTCGGTGACGACCTCGACCGCCCCGGCCTTCCCGCGCACCCGGGCCACCATTGCATGTTCCAGAATTTCGACCCCTTCGGCGCGCAGAGCCTCCAATACCACTGCGGCCGCCTCGGGGTCATCCTTGCCCAGCGCCCGCGCGCCTTCGATCACCGTCACCTTGCAGCCCAGCCGGACATGGGCCTGCGCCATTTCCATGCCGATGGGTCCCCCGCCGATGATCAGCAGGTGGTCGGGCTTGTCGCGCAGGTCGAAGATGGTCTCGTTGGTCTCAAACGGCACGCCATCCAGCCCCGGGATCGGCGGAACCAGCGGGGACGAGCCCGTGGCCAGCACCACGCGGCGGGGGGTGATGACGAAATCGCCGGCCTGAACCTGCGTGGGCGACAGAAACGTCCCCCAGTCGCGAATGACGCGCACGCCGAAACCTTCGAACCGTTCCTGGCTGTCCATGGGCTCAATCTGCGCGATCACGTCCCGCACATGATCCTTGGCGGCGGCATAGTCCACCTGCGGCGCGTGGTCGGCAACGCCGAATGGCGCGGCATGGCTCTGTGCATGGGCCAGCTTGGCGCTGGCCAGCAGGGCCTTGGACGGGACGCAGCCATAGTTCAGGCAGTCGCCACCCATCTTGTGCCCTTCCAGCAGGATCACGTCCGCGCCCATCTGGCTGGCCCCGGCGGCCACCGACAGGCCGCCCGACCCGGCCCCGATCACCAGGATGTCGGTCTTGAGTTCTTGCATGGATCAAAGGCCCCTTCGGCCGCGGATGAGTTTGAGGAGAATCGGCAAAGCCGCCAGCGCGCACAGCCCCAGGATCGGGCCGATCACAAAGGGCTCGGTCAGCAGCGACAGGTCCGGCGTCTCGCCCCGGTCGAACACGCCGCCCAGACCGACGCCGATCCAAGTATAGACGATGCCGCCCGGAATGATGCCCAGCGCCGTGGTCAGCAGAAAGTTCCGGAACTTCACCCCGACGAGCGCCGGCACCAGATTGGCGACAAAGAACGGCACCACCGGCACCAGCCGCATCAGGAACAGCACCGGGATCTCGTTCTCGCGCAACCCGTCCTTGATTCGCTTGACGGTGCCTTCCGAGGCCTCCAGCCGCGCCGTCAACGCCTCGCCCAACCCCCAGCGGGCCGCCAGAAAGATCGCCGAGGCCCCCACGGTTGCGGCAAAGACGTTGAACACGGTGCCCGCGAACAGCCCGAACAGGAACCCGCCCGTCATCGACGCCACGGCCGCACCGGGCAGAGAGAAGGCGACGATCAGGACATAGACCAGGACGAAAACGCCCGCCAACGACCAGTAATTGGCATCGCGCCAGGCCAACAGCGCCTCGCGATTGTCGCGCAGGGTTTCAAAAGTCAGGTAGTCGCCCAGCGCAAAGAACCCGACGACTGCAACCGTCAGGATCACGATCAGGGGAATATGTCGCGCCAGCCCACTGCGCGGCACCTGGGTGGTTTCGGTCATCTTGTCTTCCGGGTTCGAATGCTTCATCTGCTCCACAAGATGCGCGCTTGGCCTTCTGTGCAACAGGGTCCTCACGCCGGGTTGAACACGCACCGGTTCAATGTGAGAAATCCGCCATCCTCGGGCTGATTCTGAAACTTTTGACCGGTCGCCCGACAGAATTGTTGCAAAAGGCACGAAAACCGTTGCGATGGGGTTTGACTTGCCCGCCGGTTCCCAGTAGAGGACGGGCTTCGAACACCACGGGCAGGCGAATCCGCGCCGCACCCGACCGCCAAAGATTGGAGACGGAGCGATGAAACGCACCTATCAGCCTTCGAACCTGGTTCGCAAACGCCGCCACGGTTTCCGCGCGCGCATGGCCACCAAGGCCGGCCGCAAGATCCTGAACGCTCGCCGTGCCCGCGGCCGCAAGTCGCTGAGCGCATAAACCGCGCGACCTTTCAGGTTTTGAACATGACGCCGCCGGAGGCCCCTGTGGATGGCACTGACCACCCCGGGGATATGCCCCCGGCGGCGTCCGTTTGCGCGCCTGCTCTGTCGGTGCTGCGCAAGCGCAGCGATTTCCTCAGGGCCGCACGGGCCCGACGACAGGGCACGCCTTCCATGATGGTGCAGGCCCGCAAGCGCGCGCCGGATGAGGCCGAGGGCATTCGCGTCGGTTTCACCTGCTCGAAAAAGGTCGGCAATGCCGTAGCCCGCAACCGGGCCAAGCGCCGCCTGCGCGAGGCGGCCCGCGCCGTTCTGCCGGACCATGGCCGGGACGGGTGGGATTACGTCCTGATCGGACGGGCCGAGGTGACCGCCGCCCGCCCCTTTGACGCCTTGCTGGACGATCTGCGCCAGGCCCTGCGCAAGATCCACAGCCCGCGCAAATGACCCTGCTTGCCCATATCCTCGCGCTGCCAATCCGGGCCTACCGGCTGATCTTCAGCCCCTGGGTGGGGTTCAACTGCCGTTATCAGCCGACCTGCTCGGCCTATGCGCTGGAAGCGCTGGAAAAGCACGGCCCGATCAAGGGCGCATGGCTGGCCGCGCGCCGCATCGGGCGCTGCCACCCCTGGGGCGACGACGGCTATGACCCGGTGCCCGACGACAAACCCGACGCGCCCTGATCTGACACCCCGTCACGCTTGACCCAAGGGGGGTGCGCCGCTGAACATCGGTTTCAGCAACAACCGTCCGAGGCGCCCATGTCCAGATCCAACGCCCGCCAGTGTCTGCCCACGCATGAGGTGACGAACCAACCGCCCGAGCGCGGCGACGTTGACCTGTGGACCTCGGACCCGGTTCTGAGGGACTGCGCCACGCGCGCCGGGGCACGGGCGGCCCCGCTGGCCGCCTACGGGGCCGCTTTGGGCCGGGCCGAAACGCGCGAGGCCGGGCGCGACGCCAACCTGCACCCGCCCGAACTCTGCCTCTTCGACCGGGGTGGCCGCCGCCTGGACGAGGTGCGGTTCCACCCGACCTATCATCACATGATGGATCTGAGCCAATCGGCAGGCTATGCCGCGCTCGCCTGGGACGGAGCGCCGGGCGGTCACGCCACCCATGCCGCGATGGTCTATCTGGCCAGCCAGGTCGAGCCGGGCCATTGCTGTCCGTTGACCATGACCTATGCCGCCGTGCCGGCGCTGGCCGCCAACCCCGAACTGGCCGAAATCTGGCGCCCGAAACTGACCGCCGACACTTATGACCCAGCCACCCGCCCGATCAGAGAAAAACGCTCGGCGACCTTGGGCATGGCGATGACCGAGAAACAGGGCGGCTCGGACGTGCGTGCCAATACCACCACCGCCAACCGTGACGGCGATGCCTGGCGGCTGCGCGGCCACAAATGGTTCTGCTCGGCCCCGATGTCCGACGGGTTCCTGACGCTGGCGCAGGCTCCGGGCGGGCTGACCTGCTTTCTACTGCCCCGCTGGCTGGAAGGCGAGCGCAACGCCATCCACCTGATGCGCCTCAAGGACAAGCTGGGCAACCGCGCCAATGCCTCGTCCGAAGTCGAGTTCCATGACGCGCTGGCCTATCAGCTGGGCGACGAGGGGGCCGGCGTGCGCACGATCATCGAGATGGTTCATCACACCCGGCTCGACACCGCGATGGCCCCCGCCGGCCTGATGCGCGCAGCCCTGTCCGAAGCGCATCACTGGGTCAGCCACCGCAGCGCCTTTCAGCGCCGCCTGATTGACCAGCCGTTGATGCGCGCCGTTCTGGCCGATCTGGTGCTGGACTGGGAAGGCGCGCTGACCTTGGGCCTGCGCGTGGCCCGCGCCTTTGACGGGGACACCGCCGAAGACCGCGCCTTTGCCCGGATCGGGGTGGCGCTGGCCAAGTTCGTGTCGAACAAACGCTGCCCGGTCGTGGCGGTCGAGGCGATGGAGGTGCTGGGAGGCATGGGCTATGTCGAAGACACGCCGATGCCGATGATCTATCGCGAAGCGCCCCTGAACGGCATTTGGGAGGGGTCGGGCAACGTGATCTGCCTGGACATTCTGCGCAGCCTTGCGCGCGACCCGCTGGCCGCCCAGACCTTGCAGGCCGAACTGGACGCGGCAACCGGAGCCGACCGCCGTTATGACGCCGCCCTGAAGGCGCATCGCGACCGCTGGTCCACCCTGCCCCCCGAGGCCGAGGCCCGCTGGTTCGCCGACGCCACCGCGCATCTGCTGACCGCCGCGCTGCTGCTGCGCCATGCGCCCGGTGCGGTGGCCGATGGATATATTGCCACGCGGGTTCTGGGCGAAAGCGGGCGCATACCCGGATCAGTCTCGGGGCTGGACACTGACGCCCTGCTGGGCCGGCTGTCCGGCTAGGCGGGCCTTGCCCGGTCGGCGTATCTGCGGTAGGGGCTGCGCATGTTCGACGAAGCCGACGATATCCATCCGCTGTTTGCCGGTGCGCCCTCGACCACCGAGTTCAAGAAGCTGCGCAAACGCATCGTGCGCCAGACGCGCGAGGCGATCGAGCAATACGGCATGGTTGACCCTTCGGCCCATGACAAGGATGGCAAGCCGCCGCGGTGGCTGGTCTGCCTGTCGGGCGGCAAGGACAGCTATACCCTGCTGGCCGTTCTGTACGAGCTGAAGTGGCGCGGCCTGCTGCCCGTGGACCTGCTGGCCTGCAATCTGGATCAGGGGCAGCCGGGCTTTCCTGGCACCGTGCTGCCCAAGTTTCTGGAACGGATGGGCGTGCCGCACCGGATCGAGTATCAGGACACCTATTCCATCGTGGTCGACAAGGTGCCGCAGGGCCGCACCTATTGCGCGTTGTGCTCCCGCCTGCGCCGCGGCAACTTGTACCGGATTGCGCGCGAGGAAGGGTGCTCTGCCGTGGTTCTGGGGCATCACCGCGATGACATCCTGGAAACCTTCTTCATGAACCTGTTCCACGGCGGCCGTCTGGCGACCATGCCCCCGAAACTGGTGAACGAAGAAGGCGACCTGTTCGTCTATCGCCCGCTGGCCCATGTCGCCGAGGCTGATTGCGAGAAATTCGCAAAAGCGATGAACTATCCGATCATCCCCTGTGATCTGTGCGGCAGTCAGGACGGCCTGCAACGCCAGCAGGTCAAACAGATTCTGGACCAATGGGAAAAGAACAGCCCTGGCCGGCGGCAGGTGATGTTCCGCGCACTGACCAATGCCCGGCCCTCGCACCTTCTGGATTCGAAGCTGTTCGATTTTGCCGGACTGACGCTGAACCCCGACAAAAACGGCGAAAATCCGGAAGAAATTCCGCTTCAGCGTTAACGTCTGACTCAGATTGATTTCCTAGCCTCCGATCGGACTCAGTTCGCCCAATTGGAAGGCCGGAATCGATGCTGAAAAGGTTCTCACTCCAGAGTTTTCGGAATGCTCTGCTGACCGTTCTGGCAATGCCGCAGGTTTTGGCGTTCGTACCTGCATTGTGCCTGGCTGCTTTCTGGCTGGGCGGCGACACGGCGTTGGTCGTTGTCGCCCTGGGGTTGCCCTTGTTGTTTTCGGCCGCCCAACGGCTGCAACCGGGCGCCGGTCCTGCTTTGGCGACGCACATGCGGCCCAAGGGACTGTTACCACGTGATGTTTTCTGCGCCGAGATGGAGTATCTGCACAGCACATCGCGGGCAACCGGAGAGGATTCAGCCTGCATCGTTGTGTCTCTAGATGATTTCGACGATGTCGAAGAGCTGCACGGCACCGCGGCAGCCGACTATGTGGCAGGGCGCTTCTGCGACCGCATCTTGGCGGTGATCCGGAGCGAGGATATTGCAACACGCCTGTCGAGAAACACGTTTCTGATCGGGTTGCGCCCCTCACGGCATCTGGACTTGGAAAGCTGCATCCAAACCTCGGGACGCATACAAAGCACGGTGGAGGAACCGATCCCGCTGGACAATGCCAGCCTCTATCTGTCCTGCTCTGCCGGATTCTGCCTGCACTCTGCCGTTGCCGATGAAGAGCCGGACGGCTGGATCGAGGCCGCTCGGGCCGCGCTTGCCGAAGCACAGCGGAACGGGCCTTCCACGATCCGCGCCTACTCCGAGGCCACGCGGCGCAGATCAGTCGTCCATATCAATTTCCGCAAGGAGTTGGAGACTGCTCTGGAAACCGGTCAGATCCGCCCTTGGTTTCAGCCACAGGTTTCAACGGACACCGGCGACATCACCGGGTTTGAGGCCCTTGCTCGATGGGAACACCCTTCCAAGGGAGTTGTCGGGCCGCAGGTGTTTCTGCCTTTTGCCGAACAGGCCAAGCTGATGGACAAGCTGGGCCAGACGATCCGCCACCACGCCTTTCGCGCTATGCGCGACTGGGACTGCGCCGGCGCCGTCATTCCTCGGATCGGCATCAACTTTTCATCGGACGAATTGCGGGACCCCTCACTTGTTGACCGGGTGCGATGGGAGTTGGACCAGTTCGACCTTTCGCCGGACCGGCTGGCCGTGGAAATCCTCGAAACCGTTTTTTCGCGCCGACCCGATGATGTCATCACCCGCAACGTGACCCAGTTGTCCAAGCTCGGCTGTTGCATCGATCTGGACGATTTCGGCACTGGTCACGCATCATTTTCGTCGATCAAGCGCTTTGATGTCTCCCGCATCAAAATCGACCGGTCTTTCGTGTCCAATGCGGATCGGGATCCGTCCCAGCAGCAAATGGTCAGCGCCATTCTGATGATGGCCGAGAGATTGAACCTTGAAACCCTGGCCGAGGGGGTGGAAACCCCCGGCGAGCACGCGCTGATGGCGCAATTGGGGTGTCACCATGTCCAAGGGTTTGGGATCGGCAAGCCGATGCCGGTCGAGCATACGCTAGACTGGATCAAGGACCGCCGCGCGAAACTGGGAGGCGCACCGCGGATTGGCCGCGAAATGGGCCGGAAATCCTGATTTCGGGGACTGGATTGCCCTACACTCACGATTTCCGGGGCGATTCCGCTTGACCTTTTGGGCTGCACTCTGTTGAACCCTGCGGTGTCTTTCACTGCTCAAGGTGGCTGTCCCAGATGGACGATCAGAACAAGAATCTCATCCTTGCAACCGCGCTTAGTTTCCTTGTGATCCTGGTCTGGTTTGTGCTGTTCCCTCCGCCGGAACCGACCACAACGCCTGAGCAGGCCGAGATCAGCGCGTCGGAGGGGAACGAGGTTCAGACGCCAAGCGCCGGAAGCACGTCTGTCGGCGAGGCAACCGCCACCGCTGAGGAAACCCTGCCGGAAGCCACCGCGCCGCGGATCCAAATCGACACGCCGCGTCTGTCGGGCAGCCTGTCGCTTTCGGGTGGACGGATCGACGAACTGTATCTGAAAGACTACAAGGTCTCGATCGACGAGGGCGCGCCGATCGTCGAACTGCTGTCGCCCGTTGGGTCCAATTCGGCCTATTACGCCCTCTACGGGTGGGCACCCGGTGCCGGTTTGGCTGGCTCGGACGTGCCGGGCCCAAATACCATCTGGACGCTGGAACAGGGCGAGACCCTGTCGGTAGACAGCCCAGTAACCCTGAAATGGGAGAATGGCGCGGGCCTGACATTCCGCCGCACGATCGGTGTGGATGCGGATTACATGTTCACCGTGACCCAATCCGTCGAAAACGGCACCGGAGCCGAGGTCGGAATGGCCCCATACGGCATTCTGGCCCGCCACGGCATCGGCGAGGATGGCGATCTGCCGGGTTTGAAGAACTTCTTCATCCTGCATGAAGGTGTGATCGGCATGTCCGACGGGACCCTGTCCGAGGTGGACTATGGCGATGTCCGCGATTTCGACATCGACCCCAACGAACGGGCGCAGGCCGAGGTCTATCAGGTCAAGGAAAACGGCTGGATCGGCTTTACCGACCACTATTGGATGACCACGCTGATCCCCGATCCGGGGTCGGCTTTCAAGGCTGCCGCAAAATATGACGCGCGTCGGAAGATCTACCAGGCCGAAACGGTATTGCCGACGATGACGGTTGCCCCCGGCGAATCCGCCGAGGTTACCACCCGACTGTTTGCCGGCGCCAAGGAATGGGAGACCATCCGCGAATATCAGGCCCAGGGCGTTCAGAAGTTTATCGACAGCATTGACTGGGGTTGGTTCTTCTTCCTGACCAAGCCGATTTTCTGGCTGCTGCACAACATCAACGCCCTGATCGGCAACATGGGTTGGTCGATCATCGGGCTGACCCTGATCATCAAGGCAATCCTGTTCCCGCTGGCGTTCAAATCCTACGTCTCGATGGCGAAGATGAAGGAACTGCAGCCACAGATGGAAGCCCTGAAAGAAGCTGCTGGCGACGACCGTCAGAAGATGCAGCAGGGCATGATGGAGTTGTACAAAAAGGAAAAGGTCAACCCGGCCGCCGGCTGTCTGCCGATCCTGATGCAGATCCCGATCTTCTTTTCTCTCTACAAGGTGATCTTCGTCACCATCGAACTTCGGCAAGCCCCCTGGTTCGGTCCTTTCCGGGACCTGAGTGCGCCGGATCCGACCTCGATCATAAACTTCTTCGGCTGGCTGCCATGGGCCGGACCTGAGCCCGGCACGCTGATGGCAACGATTTTCATCGGCATCCTGCCGCTCCTGCTGGGGATCTCGATGTGGCTGCAGCAAAAGCTGAACCCGGCGCCCACCGACGCGACCCAGGCCATGATCTTTGCCTGGATGCCATGGGTATTCATGTTCATGCTAGGCAGCTTTGCCAGCGGGCTGGTCGTTTACTGGATCGCGAACAACACCATCACGTTCACCCAGCAATACCTGATCATGCGCAGCCAGGGCTATACGCCGGATGTGTTTGGCAACATCAAGTCGGGGTTCAAGAAAACCCCCAAGACGGACAAGAAATGACCGGACAAGTCACGCAGATCTGGCGCCATCCGATCAAAAGCCATGGCAGGGAACCCCTGCAGGAAGTCACCGTTATCCCCGGGCAGACCATGCCCGGGGATCGCGTCTGGGCGGTGGCGCATGAAATGTCCAAGGCCGACGGGTCCGAGTGGGCGCCTTGCGCCAATTTCAGCCGCGGCTCGAAGGCGCCCCAACTGATGGCGATATCGGCCGTTCTGGACGGGGATCGCGTGACCCTCAGCCACCCGAATCGTCCCGATCTGACCTTCCACCCGGACACAGAACAAGACCTGTTTCTGGAGTGGGTCAGCCCGCTGATGCCTGCCGACCGCGCCGCATCGGCACGGATCGTCCGGGTTCCTGGCCGTGGTATGACCGACAGTGACTATCCCTCGGTCAGCCTGTGCAACATGGCCTCGCATCGGGCGGTCGAGCAGCGTCTGGGCCGCGAGCTGTCGATCTGCCGCTGGCGTGGCAACATCTGGTTCGATGGCCTTCCTCTGTGGGAAGAATTTGATTGGCTGGATAGGGACGTGCAGATCGGCGAGGCCGTGTTTCACGTGCGAGAACGGATTACGCGCTGCATGGCAACGACTGCGAACCCCGACACCGGAGTGCGGGACGCAGATACGCTAGGTGCTCTGCGCAGCTGGGACCATCAGGATTTCGGAGTATACGCCGAAGTCATTCGCCAAGGCATGATCCGCCTCGGAGACAAGGTGCAGGTTCAATGAAAGCCCTGCCATTTTCCCTGGCGGCCGATCCCGATGACCACGCAATAGAGGCCGGCCGCAAGCTGTTTGCCGGGCCGTCCGAATTCGTCAAAGGCGTCGTGGCAATGAACGGTCTGCCCGCCCCCGACCGGATCGAGGTCTGTTTCGCCGGCCGCTCGAACGTGGGCAAATCCAGCCTGATCAACGCTCTGACCGGCACCAAGGGGTTGGCCCGCGCGTCGAACACGCCGGGCCGCACGCAAGAGATCAACTTCTTCACTCAAGGCCCCGAGCTGTATCTGGTTGACCTGCCCGGCTATGGCTATGCCAACGCGCCGGTCAAGGTGGTCGAGAAGTGGCAACGCCTTCTGAAACAGTACCTGAGCGGGCGGCAGACCCTGCGCCGGGCCTTCGTGCTGATCGATTCCCGCCACGGCGTGAAACCCGTGGATGACGAGATCATGAAGCTGCTGGACACCAGCGCCGTAACCTTTCAATGCGTGATGACCAAGGCCGACAAGGTCAAGGCCAAGGACCGAGAAAAGGTTCTGGAACAGGTGCGCGGTGCCCTGTCCAAACACCCCGCCGCCTATCCGGAGATCGTGCTGACCTCGTCCGAAAAAGGCGACGGCATCCCAACTCTACGTTCGATCATCGCCAATCTGGAATGATGCTGCTGATGCGCGTCATATCGGTGCTGACGCTGGTTGCCGTGATGGTATCCGGTGCAATCCCGATGGGCTGGATGCCCACGCGCAACTCGGACGGGGCGATCCTTATGGTGATCTGCACGGGCGACGGCCCGGTCGAGCGCTGGATCGACCCGGGCGAGGACGCCCCGGACCACGACGAAACCGACGAACGCAGCGCCTGCCCTTATGGCGGGGTGAATCTGGCAACCCAATTGCCCGAAGTGGGGACGGTGCTGCCCGCCGACTGGCCGATTGCCGCGCGTTGGGCGCATGTGGATTTCACTCATCGCAGCGCAGGCTTTTACGCCCGGTATGACGCACGGGGTCCGCCCCACCTCTCCTGAAACCGCGAACAAGACCTGAAACCTCGGCCGCCCGGCCGGGGATGTTTCGAATTTCTGGAGACTGAAATGGCCCAAGACAGCCAAACCGGAGTCGCGCAGGCGGCCCGGCGCAAGCACGCGCAAAAATTCTACATGGCCGCCTGGCGGTGGCACTTCTATGCGGGGCTTTTTGTTGTCCCCTTCCTGATCATCCTGGCGGTGACCGGCCTGATGATGATGTTCATTACCCAAGCCGATGGCCGCGACGGAGAAAAGATCGCGGTCGAGATCACGGGACAGGCGATGCCCGCATCCGAACTGGCCGATCTGGTGCAGGCCCGCGTACCGGGCCGCGTGGTCGAATGGACCGGCCCCAAGGCACCGGATCTGGCAACCGTGTTCCGCGTCAAGGCCGAAACAGGCCAGCGCATGGTAGCGATCGACCAGTATTCCAGCAAGGTGATCCAGGTCTGGGACCGTCGCGCGGGGTGGTACGATCTGGCCGACAACATCCACTCGACCCTGCTGATGGGCGATACCGGCGACCGCATTCTGGAAATCGCGGCCGGGATGGCGCTGCTGCTGGTGTTCACCGGCCTTTACATGTGGTGGTCGCGCGGAAACGTTGTGGCGGCCCTGGTGCCTGACCTGCGGGCGCGGGGCCGGGCCCTGTGGAAATCGCTGCACGCGGTCACCGGGTTCTGGATGTCGGTTCTGCTGGTCGGGTTCCTGATCTCGGGCATGTCGTGGACCGGGATCTGGGGCGGCAAGTTCGTGCAGGCCTGGAGCAGCTTTCCGGCCGAGAAATGGGACAACGTCCCACTGTCGGACGATCTGCATGCCAGCATGAACCACGGCAGCCAGAACGACGTGCCCTGGGCGCTGGAACAGACACCGATGCCGGCCTCGGGTTCGGAAGCGGGCATTGCCGGGGTGCCGACGGGTGTTCCGGTCGATATCGATGCGATGGTTGCGCTGGGTGAGTCCCTGGGCATGCAGAACCGGTTCCGCGTTGCCTACCCCAGCGGTGACACGGGCGTGTGGACCCTGAACCGCGACAGCATGAGCGGCGATTCGACCGACGCCACCGAGGACCGCACCGTCCATGTCGACCAGTACACCGGCAAGATTCTGGCCGACGTGCGGTTTCAGGACTATTCGCTGATGGGTAAGGCCATGGCGGTGGGTATTCCGCTGCATATGGGTCTGGCGGGTCTGTGGAACTTTGTCCTGAACGTGGTGTTCTGCCTGTCGGTGATCTTTGTCTGCGTGTCCGGCGTGGTCATGTGGATCAAACGGCGGCCGTCCGGCGCCAGCCGTCTGGCGGCGCCGCCGATGCCGGCTGAGATGCCCCTGTGGAAGGGCGCGGTGCTGATCGGGCTGTTCACGGCCATGGCCTTTCCGCTGGTCGGGCTGACGCTGCTTGCGGTGCTGGCCGTCGACCTGCTGGCGGTCAGCAACATCCCCGCGGTTCGGCGCGCATTCAGCTGATCGGTTCGGGCGGTACCACTGTGGTGCCGCCCATCTGCGTGGCGCGACAGCGTCCCCCTTTTGGCGCGCCACGCAACAAAACCTGTGGCCTGCCCGTTCCGGGCTTGGCAGGTCCGGCCAAAGGCCCTAACAGGGAAGGCCAGAGGGACGACAGCCATGAAGAAACAGGACATGAACCGGGATTGGATAGCCACCGCCGCCACGCTCAACAGCGCCCTGCCCTATCTGCAGCGCTATGACGGAGCGATCGTCGTGATCAAGCTGGGCGGGCACGCCATGGGCAGCGACGAAGCGATGGAGAGCTTTGCCCGCGACGTGGTGCTGATGCGTCAGGTCGGCGTGAACCCGGTTGTCGTGCATGGCGGCGGGCCGATGATCAACGCGATGCTGGACAAGCTGGACATCCAGTCGGACTTCGTTAACGGCAAGCGCGTCACCGATGCCGCCACGGTGGAAGTGGTCGAAATGGTGCTGTCCGGCGTGGTGAACAAGCGCATCGTGCAGGCCATCAATGCTCAGGGTGGAACGGCCGTTGGCCTGTCGGGCAAGGATGCCAACCTGATGACCTGTGACCAGACCGATGCGTCGCTGGGCTATGTCGGCACGCCCGCCGAAATGAACCCCAAGATCCTGCATGATCTGTTTTCGCATGACGTGATCCCGGTGATCGCTCCGCTTGGGGCCGGTCGAAACGGGGAGACGTTCAACGTGAATGGCGATACCGCCGCCGGCGCGATTGCCTCGGCGCTGAAGGCCGATCGCCTTCTGCTGTTGACGGACGTATCCGGCGTCAAGAACGCCGCTGGAGAGGTCGTCACCGAGTTGAAGGCTGGCCAGATCCGCGAAATGACCCGCGAGGGCACCATTGCAGGCGGTATGATCCCCAAAACCGAAACCGCGCTGGACGCGCTGCACAGCGGCGTGCGCGCCGTGGTCATTCTGGACGGCCGTGCCCCCAATGCCGTGCTGCTGGAACTGTTCACCGAACATGGTGCGGGATCTCTGATCCGCCCCGACTGACGCGGGCAAGCCCGCCCTTGCAGTTCAGACTCACATGCTTAAATTTGAATGCATGGAGCGTGAACTCATTATCCGCTTGGGCATCTTTCTGACGCTGTTTCTGGCCTTCTCGTTGGCCGAAAGGCTTGCCCCGCGCCGCCCGCTACGCGTGCCTCGATCGCGCCGCTGGCTGACCAACCTGTCGGTCACCCTTCTGAACACGCTGACACTGCGGGCGATGGCGATCGGGTTCCCTTTGCTTACGGTCGGGGCTGCCTTGGATGCCGGCCGGTTGGGCGTCGGAGTTTTCAACGCTTTGGACTGGCCCAAATGGGTCGAGGTCACCCTTTGTGTCCTGGTGCTGGATTTCGCCATCTGGGCGCAACATCTGATCACCCACAAGGTGCCGGTCCTGTGGCGTCTTCATCGTGTGCACCATGCCGACCGGGACATGGATGTCACCACGGCCGTTCGCTTTCATCCGATCGAAATCGCCTTGTCGATGGGCCTGAAGATCGGTCTCGTCTACCTGCTGGGACCCAGCGCGCTGGCGGTCATCCTGTTCGAAATCCTGCTGAACGGCACAGCTTTGTTCAACCATTCGAACATCCGTCTGCCCGCCGTCGTCGATGCCCCTCTGCGCCGAATACTGGTCACACCGGACATGCACCGGGTCCACCATTCGGTGCTGCGCAGGGAACATGACAGCAATTATGGCTTTGCATTATCCATCTGGGATCGTTTGATGGGGACGTATGTGGCGCAGCCCGAGGCCGGCCACGACGACATGACCGTGGGGCTGGAATGGCAGGACGATCGACCGACGAAGCTGGGGTGGAGCCTCGCTCTGCCGTTTCGGCGCAAGTGACCTATGATCAAGTGGTGTCCACATCCGAGGCAGCGGGCCTGATCGTTATGGGCGCGCAACACCCGCGGGTGAGTGGCGCCAAACAGTTGGATACTGGCACGCTTATTCTACTCGGGGCAGGCAGCAGCTTTTGGCCGGTCCTCACCGCTTCGGCCGAGTGGTTGGACGGCAAGCCAGACCCGGTCGACCGTTGGTCGCTCCGAGTGGTCGGCACCCTTGCGGAAAACCTGGGCGCCCAGGCGTTGTATCCATTCGGCGGCCCCCCGTATGCGCCATTCATAGATTGGGCTTTGAATTCGGGACGTACGTTTCAAAGCCCGGTGGGCGCGCTGGTGCACGACACGGTGGGAATGATGATTTCATTGCGTGGAGCCCTGCACTTTGATCACGAGTTCAACATTCCCGTCGCAGACGACCCGTCGCCATGTATCAATTGCCCTGCGCCCTGCGCATCGGCCTGCCCGGTCGGGGCCTTGAACGCCAAAACGTTCTATGACGTCGACGCCTGCCACGGCCACCTGAGAACTCCGCCCGGTCAGGCCTGCATGACACAGGGATGCGCAGCCCGGCTGGCCTGTCCGCTCAGCGTGGGGGCCGGACGTCGGGCCGAGCAATCCGCCCATCACATGAGAGCCTTTCACCCGGAATGACCCGCACGCTTATCCTGACCCGCCACGCAAAATCCAGTTGGGACCATCCCGGCCTGCCCGATCATGACCGACCACTGAACAAGCGCGGGCGAGCTTCGGCCTCCGCCATCGGCGATTGGCTGCGACGCAAGGGTTATAGGCCCGACGAGGTCCTCAGTTCTTCATCCGTGCGCACGCGCGAGACCTGGCTTCGGATGGGGCTGAGCGCGCGCAACATCCGGTTCCTCCCCGAACTCTATCATGCCGCTCCCGAGCAGATGCGGCAGGCGCTGTCCAGCGCGACGGGGCAAACGGTCCTACTGCTGGGCCACAATCCGGGGGTCGCGGAGTTTGCGGAACGTATTGTCCAGTCTGCACCGGAGCACCCGCGGTTCCTCGACTATCCGACCTGTGCGACCACGGTTCTTCAATTTGATATGGCGGACTGGTCCGGAATCGGTTGGCACGACGGCCAGGTGATCGAATTCGTCACGCCGCGCGCGTTGCTAGAATGAAAAAAGGGCGGGATCACCCCGCCCTTTCCAACGTCGTATTCAACCCGTGTCAGTGACCCAGAATCTGGCTGAGGAACAGCTTGGTCCGTTCGCTTTGCGGGTTGTTGAAGAACTCTTCCGGCTCGTTCTGTTCAACGATCTGACCGGCATCCATGAAGATCACCCGGTTCGCCACCTGGCGGGCAAAGCCCATCTCGTGCGTTACGCAGAGCATGGTCATGCCTTCCTCGGCCAGCTCGATCATCGTGTCGAGCACCTCTTTGATCATCTCGGGGTCCAGAGCGGAGGTCGGTTCGTCGAACAGCATGATGCGCGGACGCATGCACAGGCTGCGGGCGATGGCCACACGCTGCTGCTGACCACCCGACAATTGGCCGGGATACTTGTTGGCCTGCTCGGGGATCTTGACCTTTTCGAGAAAGTGCATCGCTGTTTCTTCGGCCTCTTTCTTGGGCGTTTTGCGCACCCAGATCGGGGCCAGCGTGCAGTTCTCCAGTATGGTCAGATGCGGGAAGAGGTTGAAGTGCTGGAACACCATGCCAACCTCGGACCGGATCTTGTCGATGTTCTTCAGATCGTTCGACAACTCGGTTCCGTCCACCACGATTTTGCCCTGCTGGTGTTCTTCCAGCGCGTTCAGGCAGCGGATCAGAGTGGATTTGCCCGAGCCCGACGGCCCCGCGATCACGATCCGCTCGCCCTGATTGACGGTCAGATTGATGTCGCGCAGCACGTGGAAGGACCCGTACCACTTGTTCATGTTGGTGATTTCGATGGCGACCTCGTCGCTCACCTGCATTTTAGAGCGGTCAATTTCGCGGTCGATTGCAAGTTCAGACATGTGTTGAACTCCTTAGTGATGATCCGTGGCAAGGCGACGCTCGAGCCACTGGGAATATTGAGAGATGCCGTAACAGACGACGAAGAACAGAAGCGCGGCAAAGCCCAGAAGCTCCCAATAGACGCCGTTCCATTCGGTCGACGCCAGGATGGGACCCCGGATCATGCCCACCAGATCGAACATCGAGATGACCGAAACCAGCGTGGTATCTTTGAACAGGCCAACGGCCACGTTTACGATACCAGGGATTGAGATCTTCAAGGCCTGTGGCAGGATGATCAGACGCATCGCCTGCGGGTAGTCCAGACCCAAACTGTCTGCTGCCTCATACTGACCGCGCGGAAGCGCAGCCAGACCGCCGCGGATCACCTCGGCGATATAGGCGGCAGAGAACATGGTGATCATGATCACAACGCGCAGAAACAGGTCGACCGTGCTGTCAGGCGGGAAGAAATAGGCCAGCATCACCGAAGCCACGAACAGCAGCGTGATCAAAGGCACGCCACGGATGAATTCGATGAAGATGACGCAAACCCACTTGATCAGCGGCATATCGGACTGACGACCCAGAGCCAGTGCAATACCCAGGGGCAAAGACAGTGACACACAGGTCACACCCAACATCAGGTTCAGCATAAAACCACCCAGGTCACGGCTGGGCACCGCAGTCAGCAGCGCACCTTCGTTGGCGTCTTCGGGAATTAGTGCCCCGCCGACATTCCACACGACCAGCGCCACGACAATGGCCCCAAAGAACCCGGCTGCAAAGCTGTTGCGGCCAAATTTCTGGAATACCACGCCTGCCGCGACACAGCCCAGCAGGGCCACGATGGGCACCATGATGGTTCCACCCCAAATCAGCCAGAAAGCGATAAACGGGTAGAGCGCCGTAAACAGCAGCAGCTTACGAGGCAGGTCGAAGAACAGAACAGGTGCCACAGCGACCAGCATCAGCACAAACGCCAAGTTCGGGCGCCAATACGCTTCTACTGGATATTTGAACCCGTAGATCAGTTGATGCCAGCGTTCGGTCAGAACTGCGAAACAGGCCCCGGTCTTGCCGTCCAGAATCTCGCGGCATTGCGCGAGCGAGTCCGCATTCCAAACGCCGTTCAAAATCCACGGCAAGGTGTTCTTGAGAAGCACATAGATCAGCAGAATCGACAGAAGAGTAAGGATCGTGTTTGTGACACCCGAGAAAAGGTTCTCACGCAGCCATTTGACGATACCCGTCTGGTTTGCCGGCGGAGGCGACGGAGGAATGGTTCCGTCGGCCACAAATGCGATCGGATTTGTTGTTTGATCAGCCATGGCTCAGCGCTCCTTCAACTTGACGGATGCGTTGTAGATGTTCATCGCCATCGAAATCAGCAGCGAGGCTGTCAGATAGAACAGCATCAGAAGCAAGACGCACTCGATCGCGCGACCGGTTTGGTTCAGCGTGATGCCACCCAGTGTTGCGGTGATATCCGCATAGCCGACTGCAATCGCCAGAGACGAGTTCTTGGTGATGTTCAGGTATTGCGAGATCAACGGCGGGATGATGACCCGCAGCGCCTGAGGCAGGATCACAAGATTCATGATCCGGCCGGGACGCAGGCCCAACGCGGCCGCAGCCTCGGTCTGACCTTTTGAAATCGCTTGAATACCCGCACGTACGTTTTCTGCGATGAAGGCGCCGGTATAGATCGACAAAGCGAACCACAATGCGATCAGCGGACCGCCGACCTTGATACCACCGCTGAAGTTAAAACCTTTCAGAGCGGGGACATCCCAGGTCAGGCCCATCAAAATCATCAGCAGCGCAAAAGGCACAAGCCAGACTGCAAGCTTCACAAGGCCGGTCTTTGGACGCTCGCCCGTCTGTTCCTGTTTGAGCGTGGCGCGTTTCTCAATTTCACGAGACGCAAACCACGAAGCGACCAAAACCGCGATGACCAGCAGCCAATTCAGAAAGGTCGAACCGAACAGCCCATTCGCAAACTCGGGGCGCGGGACATAGACGCCGCGGTTGGTAAAGGCGAACAGATCAAACAGCATGCTGGATGTTGGGTTATCGCCCCGGAACTCCCTCGGTCCCGGCAGCACGGCGGTCATGATCGTGAAGATGATGATGATCCAGATCAGAACCGGAATATTCCGGAAGATTTCCACGTAGACCGCCATCAGCTTGGATACAAGCCAGTTGTTTGACAGGCGCAAAACGCCGGCGATCACGCCAAACACCGTGGCAGTGATACAAGCCAGGACTGCAACCAAAAGCGTGTTGAGAATGCCGACGACAGCCGCACGCCCATGCGAGGACTGGCTGTCATATTCGATCAATCGCTGGTTGATGTCATACCCGGACGGATCGCCCAGGAAAGAATAAGAAATGTTGAGCCCTGCGGCCCTAAGGTTCTGGATCAGGTTGTTACCAAGATACCAGATGCTGAGCGCAATAACGATTGCCGCGATCACCTGAAATGTAAGAGAGCGATAGCGTGTATCGTTTATGAGCATCGACAACCGAAAGTCAGCCTTCGGTGGGTCAGTCATAGTCGACATATTTTGGGATCCCCGTGCTTTTCGGACGCTTCCTTCCCGGCAGGGTTTTCCCCGCTCCCGAGCAGCCCGTAGCATTCTGTTTTGCAAAAAAGGGCGCAGGTTGCCCTGCGCCCTTTTCCGTGGATTTTAGCGGAACGGCGGCGAGTACAGCAGGCCACCATCGGTCCACTGTGCGTTCAGACCGCGTGCCAGACCGATCGGGGTTTCCTCACCGATGTTCTTGGCAAACACTTCACCGTAGTTACCACCCGCCTTGACGGCGCGCATGGCCCACTGTGCGTCCAGACCCAGCATCTCGCCCAGGGTGCCTTCGCTACCCAGCAGACGGTTGATTTCCGGGTTCTCGGTACCTGCAGCCATCTCGTCGATGTTGGCCGAGGTGATGCCCAGCTCTTCAGCCGAGATCAGCGCGTTCAGGGTCCAGCGAACGATGTCGCCCCACTCGTTGTCGCCGTGACGGACCAGCGGGCCCAGCGGCTCCTTCGAGATGATTTCGGGCAGCAGAACGTGATCACCGGGGTTTTCGAACGTGGCGCGGGTTGCGGCCAGGCCCGAGGCGTCGGTGGTGTAAACGTCACAGGCACCTGCCAGGTACTGCTGCTGCGCTTCGGCGTTGGTTTCGATCGGAACCGGCTCGTAGCTGATGTTGTTCGAGCGGAAGAAGTCCGCCAGGTTCAGCTCGGTGGTGGTGCCGGTCTGGATGCAGACGGTCGCGCCGTCCAGTTCCTTGGCCGAGCTGACGCCCAGTGCCTTGGGCACCATGAAACCCTGACCGTCGTAGTAGTTCACACCCACGAATTCGAACTTCAGGTCGACGTCGCGGCTGAAGGTCCAGGTGGTGTTACGGGCCAGCATGTCAACTTCGCCCGAAGCCAGAGCGGTGAAGCGGGTTTTGCCGGTGGTGGGAACGAATTCAACAGCGTTCGCGTCACCCAGAACGGCGGCGGCTACTGCGCGGCATACAGCAACGTCAAAGCCCTGCCATTCGCCATTCGCGTCAGGTGCAGCAAAGCCAACCAGACCGGTGGTTACACCGCAGTTCAGCTTGCCGCGCGCTTTGACGTCGTCCATGGTTCCTGCCGCGGCCGCGCCGGCAGCAAGACCGGCAATCGTCGCCGCGCCCAAGATTACGGATTTTTTCATTTTTACCTCTTCCTGATTTCCCGCCCCATCCCGGGACGGATCTTGTCCGACACACAAAGGTAGCCGGATAGGTTACCCCAAAGGTGTCTCCCCTTTAGTGCGCCCGAGTTTGGGCGCATTCATAAACAAACGTCAAGGGTCGGATCAGTGAAAACGATATGTTCCCGGCAAGGCAGCCGCCCAAGCCTCTCAAATCAGGACCAGAAAGGCTCAAACCGATAGATCGTAGAAGGTTTTCGCATGCAAAAAGGCAATCTTCTTGAGTTCGGCGGCTTGGACCGCCTCGTCGTCGTCCCCCCATTGCTCGGCCTGCCAGGATTCATCCAGCCGAGAAATGCGCCATATCTCGTCCGGTTTGCGCCAGTTTTGGGCAGCGGCAAAACCCAGAATCAACGAACCCGACAGGCTCACAAGGTCGTGAAACGCCGCTAGACGGAACGCGTCCAGGTCGTGAACCTGCCGACGCAGCCTGTCCAGTGCCTCGGGGGCCTGAGGCTGATGCCGTACGCCTTCAACTGGGATCAGCCTGGCGCCCAGCGTTTCCGCGGCCCAGTCCAGCGCGGGATCCCATTCGTGGCGCTGACGTTCGATCAGGGCTTCGGGGTGCGTTGCGCGATAGCACAGCAGGTCCGAATCGCCATAGTCCGACAACATGTCGGCAACTTCCGCGTGCTGATGCTGCACCTTGTCGATTGCCGCGTTGGCCGAACGGGTGAAGGGCATCGTCGCCGGATCGATTTCCTTTTCCTGCGCGTCCCATTCGCGGGCCACCGCCTCGGCCATGGCCCGGGTGGGCAGGACCAGAGCAGCCTTGGCCGGTGTCCGCACGCGGCGGCCGTCCAATTCGATGGTATAGCCACCATCGGTCGCGACCACGGCACTGCCTGTCCAAAAGCGTTTCGGTTTCCACTCACTCATGTCGTTATCCCCAGACTGCGGTCAGGACGCCGGGCAGCTGCTCGAACCGGTCGATCACCGCGGACGCCGCACCTAGCTGCGACCGATCATGATAACCCCAGCCCACACCGATCCCCGCAACCCCGGCGGCCCGCGCCATTTCCATGTCAAAGCTGGTGTCGCCGATCATCACGGCATCACCGGCCGAAACCCCTGTTTCAAAAAGCGCCGTTTCGATCATCGAGGGATGCGGCTTGGATGGATGATGGTCCGCCACCTGACGGGTAACGAAGACAGAATCCAACCCGTGCGCCTCGAGCAAGGCATCCAACCCCCGCTGCGATTTACCCGTCGCCACGCCCAGAAGGATCTCGGGCACGGCCTGCAACGATCTGATAACCTCGCGCGCGCCGGGATAGAGCGGTGAACTTGCCGCCCCCATCTCAAGCCGATGAGCGTGATACGCCTCTTTGTAACCCTCGACCAACCGGCTTTGAGTTGCCTGTGACTGATCCGGCGCGAGGCGTGCGATTGCAATCGGCAAGGACAGCCCCACGATCGACAGGATCGCCGCGCGATCCGGCACCGGAAGGGACAGAGCCTGGAAACTGGCGGTCATGGCCGACACGATGCTGGCCTGGCTGTCCACCAGCGTCCCGTCGACATCGAACAGAACCAGGCGCAGAGGCGCGGTCATTGCAACTCCTCAAACGGGTCCTCGGCGGCCAGATCCTCGGTCCAGCCCAAGGTGTCCCAGCTGTCCTTCATGTGCGGTGGCAGCGGAGCGTTGATCGTGATCTGCTTGCCGGTCATCGGATGCTTGAAGGACGCGGTTCGGGCGTGCAGATGCAGCTTTTTGCTGATGACCCCGCCCAATTGCGCGCCCCAGCCATCGCCTAGGTTTTCCTGACCCGAGCCGCCATATTTCCCATCGCCGATAATCGGGTGCCCGATGGCCGCCATGTGCGCGCGCAGCTGGTGCGTGCGGCCGGTGACGGGCTCCATCGCGACCCAAGATGCACGCCCCGCCACCCGATACAGCGTGGCATAAAGTGTATGGGCTCGTTTGGCACCCGGTGTGCTGTCGATCTCGTTCAGGTGGACGGCGATCATCTTTTCGCCCTCCCCCTGCTTGCCATGACCGGGGGCCTTGACCAGCCCGGTCTTGATCTCGCCCAGATACGGGGTCGGCACGCCTGCCACCAGCGCCCAGTAGATCTTGCGCGTGTTGCGATGCCGGAAGGCCGCGGTCAGCCCCTTGGCCGCTTCGCGCGTACGCGCCATCAGCAGCACGCCCGAGGTGTCCTTGTCGAGCCGGTGCACCAACCGCGGGCTCTCGTCATAGCCAAAGCGCAGTGCCTCGGCGAGGCCATCCACATGCCGGGCCTGACCGCTACCGCCCTGAACGGGCAGGCCGTGGGGTTTGTTCAGCGCCAACACGTGGTCGTCGCGATAGATCACGCAGGACTGGATCATTTTCGCATCGGCATCGGTCACGCGGGGGCGGGCCGGGGCCGGTTTGTGATCCGGGTCCGGCAGGGGCGGCACGCGCACCACCTGCCCCGCCAGCAACCGCGTCGAGCCCTTGACCCGCCCGCCGTCCACGCGCAGTTCGCCCTTGCGGCACATCTTTTCGATCCGGCCCTGGCTGACATGCGGGAACAGGCGCCGCAGCCAGCGGTCCAACCGTTGGTCGCCGTCGCCCGGCTCGACCGTGATCATCTGTACGCCGCTCATGCCAATACCCCTTGCGACCGGATGCTGCGCGCCCGAAAAATCGCCCGTGTCAGTGCCTCAGAAAACATCCGCGTCTGTCGCGCGCCGCAAGGCAAGAGTCAAGCAGGCTCACGGGTTCGCGGGCCAAGGCCGCTCAGATATCAGTGAAATCCCCGTGCCGCCCGGCCCCATCGCGGAACCGAGCCGCGCCGGATGTGCCCTCGCGGCGGATGGCGTCCAGCCCGTTGGCCCATTCGACCTTCAACGCCTCGCGCATCGGCATCCCCCGGGTTTCGATGATCGAGCGGCGGTCGGCGCGGACGGCCTCCTGCGGGAACCGGGCGATCTCGTGCGCCATCGCTTCAGCCGCCTTGCGGGTTTCACCTTGCGGCACGATTTTCTCGGCCAGCCCGATCCGTTCGCACTCGTCAGCCCTGACCTTGCGCCCGGTCAGCGCAATCTCAAGCGCTTTGCCCTGCCCGACCAGCCGTGGCAGCCGCACCGAACCGCCATCCATCAGCGTGATCCCCCAGCGGCGACAATAGACGCCCATATAAGCGTCCTCGGCCATCACCCGGATGTCGCACCACAGGGCCAGTTCCATGCCGCCGGCCACTGCGGCACCCTCGATTGCGCCGATGACCGGCTTTGACAGCTCCAGCCGCGATGGGCCCATCGGGCCCAGCAGCGACGGCGCCGCCCCGATCGGAAAAGCGTGCTTGTCGAAATAGGGCTCGCGCAGGTCCGGGTCAGACAGCGTGGCTGCCATCTTGAGGTCCCAGCCCGCGCAGAAATTGCCGCCTTTGCCCCAGAACACGGCGGCTTTGGCCGCGCTGTCCTCGAAGGCGATGAAGACCTCGGCCAGGGCTGCCGCGTGTTCGGCATCCACGGCGTTTCTGGCCAGGGGCCGGTCGTGGATGATGGTCCACACGTCGTCTGTCTTGTCTATGGAAACGGTCATCTGCGCTCCTCACTGGCGGCATGTAACCCTAGGGAAACCCGGGCACGCCTTGGGTGTCGCGCAGAACGCGACGGCACGGCCTGATTTGACCTTGCGTCACGGCCCCTTGCGTTGACTGCGCAGTTTCGAAAAGTAGTCCAGACGCTTTTTCAACTCGCGCTCGAACCCGCGTTCGACTGGCTGGTACAGGACCGGGCGTTTCATGGTCTCGGGAAAGTAGTTCTGCCCCGAGAACCCGTCCTCGGCATCGTGGTCATAGGCATAGCCCGCGCCATAGCCCTGATCCTTCATCAACCCGGTCGGCGCGTTCAGGATGTGTTTGGGTGGCGGCTCGCTGCCCGACTGTTTGGCCAGCCGCATCGCCGCCTTGTAGCCCACATAGGCCCCGTTGGATTTGGGCGCCAGCGCCAGATACACGACCGCCTGCGCCAGCGCCAACTCACCCTCGGGCGACCCGAGCCGCTCGTACACTTCCCAGGCATGCAGGCAGATCGACTGGGCCTGCGGATCGGCCAGACCGATATCCTCGACCGCCATCCGGGTGATGCGGCGGGCCAGGTATCGCGGATCCTCGCCCCCGGTCAGCATCCGGGCGAACCAGTACAATGCCGCATCCGGGTCGGACCCGCGCACTGATTTGTGCAGCGCCGAGATCAAATTGTAGTGCTCGTCCCCCGACTTGTCGTATTTCGCGGCGCGGCGCATCAGACGCTTGGCCAACGCGTCGGGGTCCAGCGGCGCGTCCACCGACCAGGCCGCGATCTGTTCGATCAGGTTCAACAGCGCCCGGCCGTCTCCATCCGCCATTTCCTGCAGCGCGTCCCGCGCCGCGGGTGTCAGGGGCAGCGCCTTGCCCAGCTCTTTTTCGGCACGCTGTGTCAGGCGTTCCAGATCGGCCAGGTCCAGCCGTTCCAGCACCAGCACCTGCGCGCGGCTGAGCACGGCAGCGTTCAACTCGAACGAAGGGTTTTCGGTGGTCGCGCCCACCAAAAGGATCGTCCCGTCCTCCATATGCGGCAGGAACCCGTCCTGCTGGGCCTTGTTGAATCGATGGATCTCGTCCACGAACAACAGCGTGCCCTTGCCGTTCCGCCGCCGCAACTTGGCAGCCTCGAACACCTTCTTGAGGTCGGGAACGCCGGTGAAGATCGCGCTGATCTGTTCGAAATGAAGGTCGGTTTCCTTGGCCAGCAGCCGCGCGATCGTGGTTTTGCCTACCCCAGGCGGCCCCCAGAAGATCAGGCTGGACAGGCTGCCCGACGCCAGCATCACCCCCAGCGGCGCCTCGGGGCCCAGAACCTGTTGCTGCCCGATCACCTCGGACAGCGCCTGGGGCCGCAGCCGGTCGGCCAGCGGGCGGTTCGGGGCCGGTTCCGAGGCCTGGCCTTCGGTGTCGAACAGGTCACTCATGCGGTCACAGCCTGAACCGCAACGACACGGGTTTGCCACCGCGCACCAGGTCGATCTGCACTCGTCGCCCCGGATCGCGCAGCGCCCGAACGATGTCGCGGGGACGTTCAGCCTGTCGCCCGTTCACGGCATTGATGACATCGCCGGGCCGCAACCCGGCTCGCGCGCCGTAGGGGCCGGGGTCGACCACGACCACGCCGGTCTGCGACAGCAGCAGACCCATTTTGGCAATCATTGCCGGGTTGATGCGCGCAACCGTCATTCCCGGAAGAACCGTGCGATCGTCCAGAGTGGTTTCCTCGGCCGGAGGCGTCTCGGGCGCGGGCACCAGATCGACGGCGACCTCAGCGCGCTCGCTACCGCGGAGCCGGGTCAGAACGGATGTCCCACCAACACCCGCCACAGACATGCGGAACTTCATCTCAGCCGGAGAATTCACCTCTTCGCCGTCCACATGCGTGACGATGTCCCCGACCCGCAGGCCGGCCTCGGCCAACGGGCTGAGCGGATGGAGGTCCGAGATCACAACGCCTTGCGGCAACGAAAGCCCAAGGGATTCGGCGATGTCGGCGCTCATGGTCTGTCCGGCCATACCCGCCCAAGGGCTGACGAAACCATCGTTTCCTTCCTGGGCCTGCCGCAGAAACTCTGCGACCAGATTGGCCGGAATGGCGAAGCCAATCCCATTGGATCCACCCGACCGCGTCAGGATCGAGGTGTTGATGCCGATCAGGTCACCATTCACGTCGATCAGGGCGCCGCCGGAATTGCCCGGGTTGATGGGCGCGTCGGTCTGAATGAAATAGCCCCGCGCATTGCCGGTGGCGGTGCCAGACCGCGCCAGCCCCGAGATGATGCCAGACGAAACGGTCTGCCCGACGCCGAACGGATTGCCGATGGCCAGAGCCAACTCCCCCACCTCGACATGGTCAGAATCCCGCAGACGCAGAAACGGCAGTCCCTGCGCGTCCTGCAGGCGCAGGATGGCGATGTCGCTTTCCTCGTCGCCCAGAACGACCTCGGCCTGGAACTCGCGACGATCCGTGGTCACGACCCGGATCTCGGTCGCGGTGCCAACAACGTGATAGTTCGAGACAACATAGCCGTCCTCGGTCAGGATGACGCCCGACCCCAGCGAGTTTTGAACCCGCGGCCGCGGCACACCGAACCCGCCGCCAAAAAAGTCGCGAAAGAACGGATCCGTGAAAATCGGGCTGCTGCGCCCGGGCCGGACGATCTTGGCATAGATGTTCACCACCGCCGGGGCCGCCTTTTTGACCACCGGGGCAAAACCCATCGAAATCTCGACCTGTGACTGAGGAACCCGCGTCTCGGCACCGGCATGGGTGGCCAGTGTCATCAGGCATAAGGCCAGGATCGTGCGTATCATGACAGCTCCGTTCATCATCCGCCGAAGATATGCGGAGGTCGGCACGCGAATGCAATAGAGCACGCGAAACCTTGCCGCTGCCATGTCCGCCGCGACCGAGGCGATCCATAAGAAAAAGCCCCTGACCGGGATGTCCGGACAGGGGCCATGAAACGGCAATGCGGCCGGTTCTTATTCTTCGTCAACGTCCACTTCTTCAGCGGCAACGCGGGCCTTGTCGGCTGCGCCTTTGGCGTCGATGTCGCGATCAACGAATTCGATGATCGCCATCGGAGCCATGTCGCCATAGCGGAAGCCGGCTTTCAGGATGCGGACATAACCGCCCTGACGGTCCTTGTAGCGCGGGCCCAGAACCTCGAACAGCTTGGCGACGTCCTTGTCTTCCTTCAGCTGAGCTGCGGCCTGACGGCGGGCGTGCAAGTCGCCGCGCTTGCCCAGCGTGATCAGTTTTTCAACGATCGGGCGCAGTTCTTTTGCCTTGGGCAGGGTCGTCTTGATCTGTTCGTGCTCGATCAGCGAGCCGGCCATGTTCGAGAACAGGGCCTTGCGGTGCTCATGAGTACGGTTCAGGCGGCGGTAACCACGTGCGTGACGCATTTTTCAATTCCTTCTTTCGCGTTTTGCTTTGTCTGGCCGGCGATGCGTGTCACCGGCTCTCCTTGGGGCGGAAATGCCCATACGGTCCCCGGCAGCCCGGGCATTGGCGAAGACGCGCTTAGAACGCGTCTTCGAATTTCTTCGCCAGATCTTCGATGTTGTCGGGCGGCCAATCCTCGACATCCATGCCGAGGTGCAGACCCATGCCGGACAGCACTTCCTTGATCTCGTTCAGCGACTTGCGGCCGAAGTTCGGAGTGCGCAGCATCTCGGCTTCGGTCTTCTGGATCAGATCGCCGATATAGACGATGTTGTCGTTCTTCAGGCAGTTTGCCGAACGGACCGACAGCTCCAGCTCGTCCACTTTCTTCAGCAGCAGCGGGTTGAACTCCAGACCATCGTCCTCGTCCTGGCGGCCAGCCGATTCCGGTTCGTCGAAGTTGACGAAGATCGACAGCTGATCCTGCAGGATGCGCGCGGCAAAGGCCAGCGCGTCCTCGGGTGTGATCGAGCCGTCGGTTTCGATCTTCATGGTCAGCTTGTCATAGTCCAGAACCTGACCTTCACGGGTCGGCTGAACGTCATAGGCGACCTTCTTGACCGGCGAATAGATCGCGTCGATCGGGATCAGGCCGATGGGTGCATCTTCGGGCTTGTTCTTCTCGGCCGAGACATAGCCTTTGCCAGTGTTGACGGTCAGTTCCATGAACAGCTCGGCGCCATCGTCCAGGTGGCAGATGACGTGATCACGGTTCAGAACCTCGATGCCGGCGCTTTCGCTGATATCACCGGCGGTGACAACTGCGGGGCCTTTGGCATTGATCGACAGGCGCTTGGGCCCTTCGACTTCCATGCGCAGAGCAACCTGCTTGAGGTTCAGGATGATGTCGGTGACGTCTTCACGAACGCCTGCGACCGAGCTGAACTCGTGCAGGACGTTGTCGATCTGGACGCTGGTGATGGCCGCGCCTTGCAGCGAGCTCATCAGAACACGGCGCAGCGCGTTGCCCAGGGTCAGACCAAAGCCACGCTCCAGCGGCTCCGCAACCAGGGTTGCCTGCCGCGCGGGATCGTTGCCCGGCTTGCCTTCCAGCTGGGTCGGCTTGATCAATTCTGCCCAATTCTTGTGGATCATGTAATCCCTCCATTCCTGTCTGCGCCCCATGACCAATCAGGTGCAGACGCCCGAGGTTTCAAAACGGCGAACCGGGGCCGTGTAAAAACACGGCCCCAGCCTGGTAATTCGATCGGTTAGACGCGGCGGCGCTTCGGCGGGCGGCAGCCATTGTGGGCAATCGGGGTCACGTCGCGGATCGACGTGATATTGAAGCCCACGGCAGCCAGCGCACGCAGAGCCGATTCACGACCCGAACCGGGGCCCTGAACTTCGACTTCCAGCGTCTTGACGCCATGTTCCTGCGCCTTCTTGCCTGCGTCTTCTGCAGCCATCTGAGCGGCGTAGGGGGTCGATTTCCGCGATCCCTTGAAGCCCATGGTGCCGGCCGACGACCAAGCGATGGCGTTGCCCTGCACGTCCGAGATCAGGATCTTGGTGTTGTTGAAGGTCGAGTTCACATGGGCGACGCCCGATGCGATGTTCTTACGCTCTTTGCGCTTAACGCGAGTCTTGTCACGTGCCATCAGTCAGACCCTCCCTTATTTCTTCTTACCAGCGATGGCCTTTGCGGGGCCTTTGCGGGTACGAGCGTTGGTGTGGGTACGCTGACCGCGAACCGGCAGGTTGCGGCGGTGACGCAGACCGCGATAGCAGCCCAGGTCCATCAGACGCTTGATGTTCATCTGAACTTCGCGACGCAGGTCACCTTCGACGGTGAAGTTGGCGTCGATGTATTCGCGGATGGCCAGAACTTCGGCATCCGACAGTTCATTGACGCGACGAGTCGTGTCGATGCCAACGGCTTCGCAGATCGCTTTGGCCGAGGTGTTGCCGATACCGGTGATATATGTGAGGGCGATTGGTACCCGCTTTGCAGTCGGGATGTTTACGCCGGCAATACGTGCCACGTGTCACTTTCCTTTCGTTGCGGTTCCGTAGTTCCAGAACCTTTTTTCACAACGCCTAACCGTGGCAGTGTGGCCAGAGGGTTCAGCATTATTCGAGGTGGTCTATACATGCGGAACGAATCCCGCATGCGCGATTGATTCCCCAAAGGGATGGGGGTCGATATGGGCTTTTGGGCTTGGCGTCAAGCCCTTTGCAAGCTTAACCCAATATGGCTGCGATCGAGGCCCGGACTTCCTTGATGTCCGCCAGCCCGTTCACCGGTCGAAGATCGCCCTTGGCGTAGTAATAGCCAATCAACGGTGAGGTCTTCTTGTAATATTCCATAAGCCGGGTGCGCAGGCTTTCCTCGTTGTCGTCGGCACGACGGACGAAATCGTTTTCCTTGCCGCAATTGGTACATTTGCCATCGGCCGGGATCGGTTTGGTCTTGTCATTGTAGACCTCGCCGCAACCGCCACAAGTCGACCGGGCAGTGATCCGTTCAACCAGAGCCTCGTCATCCACGCGCATTTCGATCACGGTGTGCAGCGACTGGCCCAGCTTGGTCAGAAGGGCCGACAAGGCGTCAGCCTGGGCCAAGGTGCGCGGAAAGCCGTCGAAGATGAAGCCGGCGCCCTTTTCGGTGGTCAGCTTCTCTTCGATCAAGCCAATCACGATCTCGTCGGTGACAAGCTTGCCCGCGTCCATGATCGCGGCCACCTTCTTGCCCATCTCGGTTCCCGAGCTGCGGGCCTCGCGCAGCATGTCACCGGTGCTGAGCTGGATCATGCCCCGCGTTTCAACCAGGTGACGTGCCTGCGTACCCTTGCCTGCCCCCGGGGGGCCCAGAAGAATGATATTCATCGACGAGCGGGTCCCTTCCTGCCGCGTTTCTTGCCTTTGCCGCGCAACTGGGACTTTTCGATCAGCCCTTCGTATTGATGCGCCAGCAGGTGGCTCTGAACCTGTTGGATCGTGTCCATGGTCACAGAGACGATGATCAGAACCGAGGTACCGCCGAAATAGAACGGGATGGCGAACTGGCCGCGCAGAATTTCAGGCAGCAGGCAGACCGCCGCCAGATAGGCCGAGCCCAGAACCAGTACGCGGTTGACCACGTATTCCAGATACTCGGCGGTCTTCTTTCCGGGACGGATGCCGGGCACAAAGCCGTTCTGCTTTTTCAAGTTGTCCGCCACGTCATCCGGCTTGAACGACACGTTGAACGTGTAGAAATAGGCAAAGAACACGATCATCGACGCGAAGAACAGCAGGTACAGCGGCTGTCCCGGTCCGAAATTTGCCAGCAGCCACGACATGATCGGCCCGTTTGCAGCGCCCGACGAGAAGGTCGAGATCGTGACCGGCAGCAGCAGCAGCGAGCTGGCGAAGATCGCCGGAATAACGCCGGCCGGGTTGACTTTGACCGGCAGGTGGCTCGAGCCGCCCTCGTAGACCTTCATGCCGACATTGCGGCGCGGGTACTGGATGTGGATCTTGCGGAGCGCGCGCTCCATGAACACCACGAAGGTGATAACGGCGATCACCATCACGATCACGCCGACGATCACGGCAGGGCTGATCGCGCCCGAACGGCCCGAGGCCAGAAACTGGGCCAGTGCGGCCGGAACCTCGGCGATGATGCCGACGAAGATGATCAGCGAGATGCCGTTGCCGATACCGCGCGCGGTGATCTGTTCACCCAGCCACATCAGGAACATGGTGCCGCCGACCAGCGTGATCATCGTGGACAGGCGGAAATACAGGCCCGGATCGGTCGCCAAATCGCCCGATTCCAGCGAAACCGCAAGGCCATAGGCCTGCACGGTGGCCAGCGCCACGGTGCCGAAACGAGTGTACTGGTTGATTTTCTTGCGGCCCTGCTCGCCCTCTTTCTTGAGCTGTTCGAGCGCGGGCACCATCGAGGTCAGCAGCTGTACGATGATCGATGCCGAAATATAGGGCATGATGCCGAGGGCAAAGATACCCATCCGCCCCAGCGCCCCGCCGGTGAACATCGAAACCATCCCACCGATGCCCTGCCCCGCCTGCTCCATGAACTCGCGCAGCGCCTGACCGTCGATCCCCGGCACCGGAATAAAGGTGCCCAGACGATAGACGATCAGCAAACCCAGCGTGAACAGGATGCGGTTGCGCAGATCGGTGGCCTTGCCAAGGGCAGACCAGCTTGTGTTGGCTGCCATTTGTTCTGCTGCTGATACCATAAATCGGTCTCTCTTATGAAAACGCCGCCCGGAACCGTTTTCCGGCTCGGGCGGCGTCTTGGAAAACTCTGAGGTCTATGTAAGCGGGTCGGCGCCCGCTCACAAGCGCTTACTCTGCCGCAGCGGCTTTTGTGACCTTCAGTGAACCGCCCGCTTTTTCCACGGCTTCGATCGCCGCTTTCGAGGCGCCGGTCACTTCGAGGTTCAGCTTGGCGCTGATTTCGCCCTTGGCCAGAACGCGGATACCGTCCAGCTTGCGGCGCACCAGACCCGAGGCGACCAGTGCGTCCTCGGTGATGGCCGATTTAACGTCCAGTTTGCCGGCGTCGACGAATTTCTGGATCAGGCCCAGGTTGATCACGGCGAATTCCTTGCGGTTCGGCTTGTTGAAGCCGCGCTTGGGCAGGCGCTGATACAGAGGCATCTGGCCGCCTTCGTAGCCATTGATGGCCACACCCGAACGGGATTTCTGGCCTTTGATACCACGGCCACCCATTTTACCTTTGCCCGAGCCAGGACCACGGCCAACGCGGGTCCGTTTCTTGACGGCGCCGGGATTGTCGCGCAATTCGTGCAGTTTCATGTCGCTTCTCCTTCGCCGGAATTGACCCCGAAGCGTGATGGGTCAAACACGGCATTTCTTGGTTTTGATTCTCGTGGCAAACACGCCACCGGAGCCCAGTACAGCCTCGGGCCCCGAGTTGCAAGTTTTGATTGCCCGGCAGCAGCGGCTCAGTCGTCGCGGCCAGCAATGGGCGCGTCTTGGGGCACAATTCCATGTTTGGCCACAAGTCGCCCGACCAGGCTGTCAGGATGTGGTATTCCGCCATGGTTCTTTCGCATAATCGCCCGCATCCGGCGCCCGTACAAATGGATCGAGACGGTATCCTCGTGGAAAAACCGGTCAAGATTTTCGTTCGGCCGGGCAAGGGCCCGACGCCGCGAAAAGTTGATCGGGTATGATGTTCCCATCTTGACGGCTTGCCTTCATTGGAGTGACCCAATTCCCGGCGTCGCGCAACGTCGCAGTTGTGGTAACAACTATTTTCCTGCCTGCTTGGGATCCGTAAACACAAAAGAGGCGCCACTTGGGCGCCTCTGCTTCATCTGTTGTCGTCCCGTATCTTACGAGCAGTAGGCATGCTCGCGGGCGACGTCGGCGATGTCGCACCGGCGGATGCCGATGTCGTTCAACTCGCGGTCGCTCAGACGCTGCAGCTCGGTATACGTGCGGGTGTACTCGCTGGCCCGGGCGCGGTTTTCCTTCACGCGCTCGATCAGGTTTGCGATACGGGCGGTCAGGTTGAAGCCGCCATGTGTCAGGGTCACTGTGTGTGCCATTATCTCATTTCCTTTCGAATGTCGGGGCGTATTCCCCGATGTCACTTACTTGGTTCCTGTCTTGGACAGGGTTGAGATAGGGACTTCAGTTATCGCTAACAACGATGGTTTTGGACTGGCCGCTATGCATTTTTGGCATGGCGGCACAAATCAGGAGTGACCGCTACTGGCCGCAAGCCGGGACAGGTTGTCCAAAGCAGCAGACCAGCCACCTTTGTAGTCCTGAAACAGTTCTGGCCCCGCCAGGCTTGTGATCTGCAACGTGACGCGCAGCGTACTGCCTTGGCCATTCGGCATGATTTCGTGGCCGCACAGCGAGACCGAGACCAACTCTCCCTGAATGACCAGCGTTTCGGTCAATGAAAGAAACTCCGGCGAGACTACGTGGAACAGGCTGGTCGTATTGAACTCGGGCGCTTCTTTCGGTCCACATCGCGTTTCCTCACGGCCTCCGGGACGACAGTCGAAAACATCGATCAAAACTACGCTTTCATCGTCCGGTGCGGCCCATTTCTGGCGCAATTCCCGGTCGGTCAACACCTGAAACAGCCGGTCGGGAGCACAGGCAATCTCGCGTTCCAGGATCAAAGTTTCGTAATCAGCCATCATCGGATTCCTTTTCAATTTGCTCGGCAAGTGCGGACAGGCGATCCAGCCGGCCTTCCCAGAGGTGACGTTGTTGTTTCAACCAACCTTCCGCCTCGGCGATCGGGGCGGCTTCGATATGCAACATGCGAACCCGACCAATCTTCTCCGAACGGATCATTCCAGCGGATTCCAGCTTGCCGAGATGCTTCAGAAACGATGGCAGCGCCATGTCGTGCGCTTCGTGCAGCTCTGACACGGCCGCTGGGCCAGTGATCAGCCGTTCGATCACGGCACGCCGGGTCGGATCGGCCAGCGCAGAAAAAAATGTATCGAGTTTGTTAGCCATAAGGCTAAGTATTTCAACACACCTCCCGCGTCAAGAAAAAGTTAGCCGTTTGGCTAGGTTTTAATTTTATGGTCAGGACAGAGGGCAAAAAGGTGTCTACCTGTGAGCTCCTGGCCAGGCTTTGGCCTAGTTCACCGCAAAAGGCGGTCTTCCGACATTCCGCGCAGGCGACGGCTAAAAAAGAAAACGCCCCCGATCAGATCGGAGGCGTTCATTAGTCTTTCGAATTTGGCGCTCAGCCGCGCTCTTCGATGATCTCAACCAGATGCGGGATCTTGTTGACCATGCCGCGGATCGACGGAGTGTCTTCCAATTCGCGGGTCTTGTGCATCTTGTTCAGGCCCAGACCGATCAGGGTTGCGCGCTGTTCGGCGGGGCGACGGATCGGGGAACCGATCTGCTTGACGACGATGGTTTTTGCCATTGCTCGCTCTCCTTACGCTTCGGCTTCAGCCGGTGCTTCATCCCGCTTGGGCAGGATATCGGCGACCTTTTTGCCACGACGCGCGGCAACCGAACGCGGGCTCTGTTCTTTCTTCAGGCCGTCGATGGTGGCGCGGATCATGTTGTACGGGTTCTGCGAGCCCAGCGATTTGGACACAACGTCCTTAACGCCCAGCATTTCGAACACGGCACGCATCGGACCACCGGCGATGATACCGGTACCTTCCGGTGCGGTGCGCATGACCACTTTACCGGCGCCGTGACGGCCCTCGATATCGTGGTGCAGAGTCCGACCTTCGCGCAGTTGCACGCGGATCATCTGACGCTTGGCTTGCTCGGTCGCCTTACGGATGGCTTCAGGTACTTCTTTCGCTTTACCTTTGCCAAAGCCCACGCGGCCTTTCTGATCGCCAACAACCACCAGAGCGGCGAAGCCAAAGCGCTTACCACCTTTTACGGTTTTCGACACGCGGTTGATTGCGACCAGACGATCGGCAAATTCCGGCGCTTCTTCACGGTCGCGGCCACGGCCCCGACGGTTTTCACGTTCTGCCATTTGGCATCCCTTTTCTCATGTGGCGCTTGGCGCCGTTTTCTTCAATCCAAGTGAGCCTCGACTGACGTCGAGGCCCCCGGATCATCGGGGCGGATCGAAACCCGCCCACAGGTCTTAGATTTTCAGGCCGCCTTCACGCGCAGCGTCGGCAACTGCCTTCACCTTGCCGTGGAACAGGAAGCCGCCACGATCGAAATAAGCCTCTTCGACGCCGGCCTTCTTGGCCCGCTCGGCGATGGCTGCGCCCACTTTGGTGGCCGCTTCGACGTTGTTCTTGCCAACAACACCCAGATCCTTTTCCAGGGTCGAGGCCGAGGCCAGGGTCACGCCACGTACGTCGTCGATCAGCTGAACGGAAATGTTCTTGTTCGAACGGTGTACGGACAGACGCGGACGACCCGCGTTGACCTTGCGAAGTTTGTTCCGAACGCGCAGGCGGCGCTTCAGAAACAGGGTTCTTTTGCTGTTTGCCATTGTGTTCGTCCTTACTTCTTCTTGCCTTCCTTGCGGAAGATGAACTCGCCCTTGTAGCGGATGCCCTTGCCTTTGTACGGCTCGGGACGGCGCCACTCGCGGATTTTCGCCGCGGTTTCGCCCACCAGCTGCTGGTCGATGCCTTCCACAACGATCTCGGTCTGCTTCGGCGCGGTGATGGTGACACCTTCCGGAGCAACGAAATCAACATCGTGGCTGTAGCCCAGGTTCAGCTTCAGGGTGTTGCCCTGCATCTGAGCGCGGTAACCCACGCCCTGGATTTCCAGTTCCTTCTTGAAGCCTTCGGTCACACCGGTCACCAGATTGGCGACCATGGTGCGGCTCATGCCCCACTGCTGACGCGCACGCTTGGACGAACCACGCGGGTCGATTTTGACCACGTTGTCTTCGACCGTCAGGGTGACGTCATCGGTTGCGGTGAAGCTGCGGGTGCCTTTCGGACCTTTGACTTCGATGGTCTGACCCGACACAGAGGCGGTAACGCCGCTGGGCAGCTCGACCGGTTTCTTACCAATACGAGACATTGCAGACCTCCTTAGAAGACGGTGCAGAGCACTTCGCCGCCAACATTGTTGGAGCGAGCGTTTGCGTCCGACATCACACCTTTCGGAGTGCTGACAATCGACACGCCCAGGCCCTGACGAACCTGCGGGATGTCATTGACGCCCATGTATACGCGACGGCCGGGCTTCGAGACCCGCTTCAGTTCGCGAATGACAGGGGTGCCTTCGTAGTATTTCAGGCTGATTTCCAGAGCCGGATGACCGTTTTCACCGGTCGTCTTTTCATAGCCGCGGATATAGCCTTCGTCCGCCAGCACGTCCAGAACCCAGGCGCGCAGTTTCGACGCCGGAGTGATCACGGTGGACTTGCCGCGCATTTGCGCGTTGCGGATGCGGGTGAGCATATCGCCGATAGGATCGTTCATATCTGTCTCTCCCTTACCAGCTCGATTTCACCATGCCGGGGATCTGACCAGCAGAACCCAGCTCGCGCAGCGCGATACGGCTGACCTTCAGCTTACGGTAGTAAGCGTGGGGACGACCGGTCAGCTGACAACGGTTGTGCAGACGGGTAGCCGAGCTGTTGCGCGGCAGTTTCGCCAGTTTCAGACGCGCTTTGAAGCGCTCTTCCATCGGCTTGCTCTCGTCATTCGCGATCTCTTTCAGAGCCGCACGCTTTTCGGCATACTGTGCCACCAGGCGTGCGCGCTTCTTCTCGCGTTCGATCATTGCTTTTTTAGCCATGTCTCAATCCTCCCGGCGCTTACGCGTTGAACGGCATGTTGAAAGCTTTCAACAGTGCCTTTGCTTCAGCGTCGGTTTTCGCTGTGGTGGCAATTACGATGTCCATGCCCCAGACCTCGTCGACCTTGTCGAAGTCGATTTCCGGGAACACGATGTGCTCTTTCATGCCCATGGCAAAGTTGCCACGGCCATCGAAGGACGGTTTCACACCGCGGAAGTCACGTACGCGAGGCATCGCGATGGTGATCAGACGGTCCAGGAATTCGTACATCCGGTCGCCGCGCAGGGTCACCTTGGCGCCCAGCGGCATGTCTTCACGGACGCGGAAACCCGCGATCGACTTCTTCGCCTTGGTCGAAACGGCCTTCTGACCGGCGATCGCCGTCAGATCCTCGACCGCGGCTTTCGCCTTCTTCGAGTCCTTCACCGCCTCGGCACCACAGCCGATGTTCAGAACGATCTTCTCCAGCTTGGGGATCTGCATATCGTTCTTGTAGCCGAACTCTTCTTTCAGAGCGGCACGGATGGTTTCAGCGTACTGAGCTTTCAGACGCGGGGTGTAGGTTGCAGCATCAAGCATCGATCACGTCCCCCGTGGTCTTGGCGTAACGAACCTTCTTGTCACCTTCCATGCGGAAGCCGACGCGGGTTGCCTTGCCGTTCTTGTCCAGCAGGGCCAGGTTCGACAGGTCGATCGGCAGAGCTTTGGGCAGGCGGCCACCTTGCGACGTTTGCGACTGGCGGGTGTGGCGAATGGCGATGTTCACGCCATCAACGACAGCTTTGCCGGCTTTGGGGTCGACCGAGGTGATAGTCCCCTCTTTGCCCTTGTCCTTGCCGGCCAGCACGACGACCTTGTCGCCTTTGCGGAGTTTAGCAGCCATGATTACAGCACCTCCGGAGCCAGCGAGATGATCTTCATGAAGTTCTTCGCGCGCAGTTCACGAACAACGGGGCCGAAGATACGGGTACCGACGGGCTCGTTGTTGTTGTTCAGGATGACGGCGGCGTTGCGATCGAAGCGGATCGCGGTGCCGTCTTCGCGACGGACTTCTTTGGCGGTGCGCACGACGACGGCCTTGCGGACGTCACCCTTCTTCACGCGGCCGCGTGGGATGGCTTCCTTCACCGAGACGACAATGATGTCGCCGACGGAGGCGTATTTACGCTTGGAACCACCCAGGACCTTGATGCACTGAACTCGGCGGGCGCCGGAGTTGTCAGCGACATCCAGATTGGTCTGCATCTGGATCATGTGGTTTCTCCCGACCTGTGGGGGCTGGTCTTGTTAAATCCCCCAGGGTTTCGACAAATGGAAAAATCCCGGAGGCTTAGGCCTCCAGAACCTCCCAACGTTTCGTCTTCGATTTCGGCGCGCATTCGATGATGCGTACGGTGTCGCCGACCTTGAAGGCGTTCTTTTCGTCATGAGCCCGGTATTTCTTGGACTTACGAACGGTTTTCTGCAGCAGAGGGTGCTTGAAACGGCGCTCGACCAGAACGGTGATGGTCTGTTCGTTGGCGTCGCTGGTCACGGTGCCTTGCAGGATACGCTTGGGCATCTGATTACTCCTCGGATGCCGCGGCAGCGGCCTTTTCGTTCAGAATGGTTTTGACGCGGGCAGCATTGCGGCGGGCCGCTTTGATACCAGCAGTGTTTTCCAGCTGACCGGTGGCCTGTTGAAAGCGCAGGTTGAAGCTTTCTTTCTTCAGGTTGGCCAGTTCCTCGCGGAGCTGGTCCGGGGTCTTTTCACGCAGTTCTTGGGCGTTCATCGCCTTTTCCTTTGCTCAAAACACCAGAAGGCCCCGTACACGGGTCACCTTGGACCTGGTGGATGAATGATAGACATGCGAATCGCCCGACAACGCCGGGAGACCGCAGGATGCCGCCGTATAAGGGTTTGGTGGGTTGGTGGCAAGAGGAAGTTTTGCAACCAGAACCGGGCAACCAACGGGTCACGTCAGAACCTGACCACTTGCGCGTTGTCTTCTGTGGAAACGGGTTTGGCCGAAACTCAAAAGACACGTGAAACCCTTGAAGTATCTTTATCCCGCTGACTTAGGAACGGTGGAAAAAATGGAACTGGTTGTCCTAATTGGGTTTGCGGCACTTCTAGTTGTTTTAAAATCAAGAAAGCCACGCCTTGTCGCCCGTCATAGAGGCCATCAAAAACCTCCGCAAGCCTCCACACGGAACCGCGCAATCCCGCGACAACAGCCTAGTGTTGCTCCCTCCAACCGCGTTCTGACGGGGCGCGCTTATGTGATCGATGGCGACACAATCATTGTCCGTGGAACAAAGATCCGTCTAGCCGGCATTGATGCGCCCGAGCTGGACATGCCATGGGGTCTAAAGGCAAAGTGGACGATGGTCGAAATCTGCAGAGGTCAGGAGATTACCGTCAAGCTGAACGGCGAAACATCTTACGACCGGTTAGTTGGAATTGGATACCTACCCAATGGGCAGGACATCGGCGCGGAGCTGGTCAAAAGGAGGCTTGCGCTGGACCTGCCTTTCTTTTCAAAGGGAAGGTATAGGCATCTCGAACCGACCGGCGCCAGAGAACGGCTGCGGAATGGGGCTTTCGGCCACGCATCAATTTCGGTTCGCAGGACGACGACAGTCGTCGCCTATGGGCGCAGATCAAACCGGCGCAGTGCGGGCAGTTGAATACGCCCCTAGGGGTTCACTCCCACTTATAGTTAAAACTTACCGAAATCCGCTCTTCCTCGGCCATGTTCATCGGCACCTCGTGGCGCAGCCAGCTTTCCCACAGCAGAACGTCGCCGACCTTCGGCTTCATATAAATGAAGGGCTGCAATTCGCGTCGGGCGCCCTTGCGGCGCACCGGCGCGGCCATCATGCGGCCCGAGCGGGGGTCTTCAAGCTTCAGCGCGCTGGTGCCTTCCGGCATTGACACATAGGTCGTTCCAGAAATCACACTGTGCGGATGGATGTGGCTGGCATGCATTCCACCCTCGGGCAGGATGTTGATCCAAAGATCCTCCAGCTTCAATTCCCGGTCATCGAGATCAAACTCAAGGTCTTTTGCGAATGCAGCCACGTGCTGATCCAAAGTCTTCACCAAATCCTGAAAGATCGGGAACCGCCAGGGCAGATCAGTCAACGAGGCATAGCTGGTGTAACCCGGATAGCCGTTCTTTTCGCACCACTCCTGCCCGGCCTCGTCATCCTCAGCGATGACAAGGCACGAGTTCTCCAGCTCCTCCGGATCGATCCTTGGATCGAACTCAGACAGAGCGGCGCGGTAGAGACGGGTAACAAAGAGTGATTCAATCTGTGCCATGGGCGTCCATTACCCCATTCGACGCCAAGGCGCGATAGAGGAACTTTCTTCGAATCGGGAAAACCGCTGCAGCTGTCACAAGTCAATATAGGGCAACGGGTCGCTGTGGTGCGCGATCAGCTTCCACGCTCCACCTTCATGGCGATAGACATTCGTGCCGCGCATCCGGATACCGGACCCATCGCCCTGCCCCGACGCCTCGGCGACGTGATGCACGGTGGCAAGCGTATCCCCTAGCACAACATGCCGGTTCAGCACTTTGATCGACCCACCAAGATGCGCCCGTCCCTGCGCGACCCAATCCTGATCCGTGACCTTCCACCCGATGTGGAACAGATCGGGTGATGGCCCCATATAGATGACGTCGTCTGCGTGCGACCACAGCGCCTCCATCGGCGCAACGTCACCCTCAAGCATAGCGTTCAGTGCGGCAAAGAAGCCGCCGTCAATCTTTTCAATCTCTGACTTCAAAGTCATTTGGGGCCCCTGTTTTAGGCTTTTCCGAAATATCAAAAGCTGAAGCTGAGCCTAACCCAAACCATCCGAAAAACAAAAAACCCCGCCGGAACGGCGGGGTTTTCTGAAGTCTTAGAAAGACCGGCTTACCAGTCCTCGCGGACCACCACGCGGGTCTTGATCGGCAGCTTCATCGCAGCCAGGCGCAGGGCCTCGCGCGCGATTTCATCGTTGACGCCGTCGATCTCGAACATCACGCGACCGGGCTTCACTTTGGCTGCCCAATAGTCGACCGAGCCTTTACCTTTACCCATACGGACTTCGGTCGGCTTCGAGGTCACGGGAGTATCCGGGAAGATCCGGATCCAGACGCGACCTTGACGCTTCATGTGACGGGTCATGGCACGACGCGCAGCTTCGATCTGGCGTGCGGTGACGCGCTCGGGCTGCAGGGCCTTCAGACCGTAGGTGCCAAAGTTCAGATCCGAGCCGCCCTTGGCTTCGCCCTTGATCCGGCCTTTGTGCATCTTGCGGAATTTTGTACGCTTTGGTTGAAGCATATCTTTCCCTCCTTAGCGACGACCGCCACCAGCACCACGAGGTGCAGGGCCGTCCTGGAGTTCCTGTGCTTTACGGTCACGTGCCTGCGGATCGTGCTCCATGATCTCACCTTTGAAGATCCAGACCTTGATCCCGATGATTCCGTAGGGAGTCATCGCTTCGGCATGTGCGTAATCGATGTCGGCACGCAGGGTGTGCAGAGGCACGCGGCCTTCGCGGTACCACTCGGTCCGTGCGATTTCGGCGCCGCCCAGACGACCAGCGACGTTCACCCGGATACCCAGGGCGCCCATGCGCATGGCGTTCTGAACCGACCGCTTCATCGCGCGGCGGAACGAAACGCGGCGCTCCAGCTGCTGAGCGATCGACTCGGCAACCAGCTGCGCGTCGAGTTCCGGCTTGCGCACTTCGACGATGTTCAGGTGCAGTTCGCTGTCGGTCATCTGCGCGATTTTCTTGCGCAGAACTTCGATGTCCGCGCCTTTCTTGCCGATGATGACACCGGGACGCGCGGTGTGGATCGTGACGCGGCACTTCTTGTGCGGGCGTTCGATGATCACACGGGCGATGCCGGCTTGCTTGCACTCTTTCTTGATGAACTCACGGATCTTGAGGTCTTCCAGCAGAAGATCACCGTAGTCCTTGGTATCTGCGTACCAACGGCTGTCCCAGGTGCGGTTGACCTGAAGGCGCATGCCGATCGGATTGACTTTATGTCCCATTAGGCTTGCTCCTCAACTTGACGCACCTTGATGGTGATCTCCGAGAACGGCTTCATGATCTTGCCGAAACGGCCACGGGCACGCGGACGACCGCGCTTCATGACCAGGTTCTTGCCAACCCATGCTTCGGCGACGATCAGCTCGTCCACGTCCAGGTTGTGGTTGTTTTCGGCGTTCGCGATTGCGGACTGCAGGCACTTTTTGACGTCCTGCGCGACACGCTTGTTCGAGAAAGTCAGGTCGGTCAGAGCCTTCTCGACTTTCTTGCCGCGGATCATTTGCGCAACCAGGTTCAGTTTCTGCGGGCTGGTGCGAAGCATACGGGTTTTTGCCATTGCTTCGTTTTCAGCCACGCGGCGGGGGTTCTTTTCCTTGCCCATGACTTACTTCCGCTTCGCTTTTTTGTCTGCGGCATGGCCATAATAGGTCCGGGTCGGCGAGTACTCACCGAACTTCTGACCGATCATGTCTTCCGAGACGTTTACCGGGATATGCTTCTGGCCGTTGTACACACCAAAGGTCAGACCCACGAACTGGGGCAGAATGGTGGAACGACGCGACCAGATCTTGATGACTTCGTTGCGGCCCGACTCGCGCGCAGCTTCGGCTTTTTTCAGCACGTAAGCGTCGACGAAAGGACCCTTCCAAACAGAGCGAGACATGTCTTAACGCCCTTTCTTCTTGGCGTGCCGAGAGCGGATGATCAGCTTCTGGGACGCTTTGTTCTTGTTGCGGGTACGCTTACCCTTGGTGTCCTTACCCCAAGGCGTAACCGGCGTACGGCCACCCGAGGTCCGGCCTTCACCACCACCGTGGGGGTGATCGATCGGGTTCATGGCAACACCACGAACCGACGGACGCACGCCCTTGTGGCGCATACGACCGGCTTTGCCGAGGTTCTGGTTGCTGTTGTCGGGGTTCGACACGGCACCGACGGTGGCCATGCATTCCTGGCGCACCATGCGCAGCTCGCCCGAGCTCAGACGGATCTGGGCATAGCCGCCATCGCGGCCGACGAACTGGGCGTAGGTGCCCGCGGCACGTGCGATCTGACCGCCCTTGCCGGGCTTCATCTCGATGTTGTGCACGATGGTACCGATCGGCATGCCCGAGAACGGCATCGCGTTGCCGGGCTTGATGTCGGCCTTGGCCGAAGCGATGACTTTGTCGCCAACCGCCAGACGCTGCGGCGCGAGGATATAGGCCTGCTCGCCGTCGTCATATTTGATCAGTGCGATGAATGCGGTCCGGTTCGGGTCGTATTCGATCCGCTCGACGGTTGCCGCCACATCCAGTTTGTTCCGTTTGAAGTCAACGATCCGGTAGAGACGCTTTGCGCCACCGCCACGGCGGCGTGAAGTGATCCGTCCGGTGTTGTTCCGGCCGCCCGATTTGGTCAAACCCTCAGTGAGAGACTTGACCGGACGTCCTTTCCAAAGCTCCGAACGGTCGATCAGCACCAGCCCGCGCTGGCCCGGCGTCGTCGGTTTGTACGACTTGAGTGCCATGCTTTCTGTCTTCCGTTTAGCAAGCGCGAGGATCAATCCCCGCTATGTGAGAGGCCCCCGTAGGTGCCCAGGTTATAGGGCCCCGAAGGTCCCCGGTTGCAAATATCAGAGGCCCCGGAACGAATCCGAGGCCGCAAGATTGGGAGCGTTTAGCAGGGTTGGGGGTGGGGGGCAATAGGAGTGATCGCAGTTTCTCTCCTGCTAGCCAAAAATCGGGCTTTCACGACACTAGACACTAACAGAGCTATGACCGAAATGGGACCGTCGAAAGAGAAACAGGAACATCTCTGTAGCCCATATGTTCCAAGAAGGTTGTGATGCTCTCCGCTATAAGATCTTTGTGTGCACTTGGTCCAACGATTACTTCCTTGATTGGCATCTGACCCGTGTTGCCCAAGTGATCACCGGTGCAAACGTAGGGAATGAGACCGAGATTGCTTGGCCTAAACTGCAATCCCGACCTGAACTTTTTTATCGCCGAGTAAGGCAAAACGATCCTTGCTTCGTTTTCTTTTTCAAACGCGTCGTTCTTGAGGATCAGAATGTAGTGCATCAGTGTGTCATAGAGGTACTCAACGTACTGTTCGTCATGATCATGGGGCCAACGCTCTGGCATGGCGCTGCGGTCCAGTTCATATTGTCTTTCGAACCGGCCAATAACAGAAAGCAAAATTGTCGCTTTTCTTCGCCATCTGTACTGAACTTCAAGCGGCACTTGATCGGGGGCAACAAAGACAGGGGTATTCGATTTTGTAGCTTCGTGAGAGACTTTAGTCGAAATTTCAGAGTGGCCCGTGAGGCCGTTCACTGCAAGGCAGACACCTGCACTGCCACCGTATCCTCGCCATTGTTCCAAACTGTCTCTAGAGGTTGAAAAGCAGGCCACCAAATGCCCAATTCGGGCTTCGCGCGAAAGCTTTTCCGCCACAGACTTCAAAATTTCAGGAAAGCATGTAACGCGGGTTCTCTCAATTCGGTGTTGAATCACTTTCAATGCTAACTTTCGCCCATGCACGTTTTCTTCTGCGTCGTTCATGTAGCGACTGTCACTAGCCCAAAAACCACCCGTCCTTACAATTCCTTGAAAACCAGCCAAGGTTGTATAGTGGTAGAGCGTCTGTGCTGAGCAAATAACGTTCTCACGCTTGAACCGTTGCCGAAAACTCGGCGACTGACAATTGTCTAAATCTCCGAACGCCGCCTTTAGAAAGCCAGTGCGGTATGAAAATTGAGTAGACGCGCCCGTATCTCTCATTGCCGTGTCATCTTTCGGGGATCTTTATCGCAACAGGATACAGGCTGAGTGAGTAAGTTCAATCTAGTGAAGCCAGAACGCGTCATGATCTTGAGAACGCGAAAATACAAAAAAGCCCCCGCCTTTCGGCGGGGGCTTTCATCTCTCTCCAAAGACGGGTCCGATCAGAGACCGGTGGTCACGTCGATGGTGTTGCCCTCTTCCAGGGTCACATAGGCCTTCTTGACGTCTTTCCGCTTGCCCAACTGGCCGCGGAACCGCTTGACCTTGCCTTTGGTCACGGTGGTGTTCACCGCCTTGACCTTCACACCAAACAGCGCCTCAACGGCCTCTTTGATCTGCGGCTTGTTGCTGTCGATCGCCACTTCAAAGACAACCGCGCCGTTTTCAGACGCCATGGTCGTTTTCTCGGTGATGATCGGCTTGCGGATCACGTCGTAGTGTTCTGCCTTCGCGCTCATTTCAGTCGAGCCTCCAGTGCTTCGACACCCGCTTTGGTGAGCACCAGGGTGTCACGCTTGAGGATGTCATAGACGTTTGCGCCCATCGACGGCAGGATATCCAGACCTTCGATGTTGCGGGCTGCGCGGGCGAACCCTTCGTTCACGGTGGCGCCGTCGATGACCAGAGCGCGCTTCCAGCCCAGGTTTGCAACCTGCTTGGCCAGTGCGGCGGTCTTGCCTTCGGCTTCGGCGCTTTCGATCACGACCAGCTCACCGGCTTTGGCCTTGGCCGACAGTGCGTGGCGCAGGCCCAGCTTGCGGAACTTCTTCGGCAGGTCGTGGCCGTGCGAACGCGGCGTCGGACCCTTGTAGATGCCACCCTTGCGGAAGATCGGCGCGTTGCGGTCACCGTGACGTGCGCCACCGGTGCCCTTCTGGCGATAGATCTTCTTGGTCGAGTAGCTGGTTTCCGAGCGGGTCTTCACCTTGTGGGTGCCAGCCTGCGCGTTGTTGCGCTGCCAACGGACCACACGGTGCAGGATGTCCGCGCGCGGCTCCAGGCCGAACAGGTCCGCATCCAGCTCGATGTTGCCGGCCTTCTTGCCGTCCAGTTTGATTACATCAAGTTTCATGCTTCACCACCTTCCGCGGGTGCTTCTTCCGCAGGTGCTTCGGTTGCAGCCGATTTCACAGCAGCCGGGAAAGGCAGGCCTTCCGGTGCTTTCTTCTTGACGGCGTCCTTGACGGTAACCCAGCCCGATTTCGGTCCGGGAACGGCGCCTTTGATGAAGACCAGACCACGGTCGGCGTCGGTTTTGACAACCTCCAGGTTCTGGGTGGTAACACGGGCAGCACCCATGTGACCGGCCATCTTCTTGCCTTTGAACACCTTGCCCGGATCCTGACACTGACCGGTCGAACCGTGCGAACGGTGGCTGATCGAAACACCGTGCGAGGCGCGCAGACCACCGAAGTTGTGGCGCTTCATTGCACCGGCAAAGCCTTTACCGATCGAGGTACCCGAAACGTCAACTTTCTGACCTTCCAGGAAGTGTTCTGCCGAGATCTCGGCGCCCACTTCGATCAGCGCGTCTTCCGACACGCGGAACTCGGCCAGCTTACGCTTGGGCTCAACCTTGGCAGCGGCATAGTGACCGCGCATGGCCTTCGAGGTGCGTTTTGCCTTGGCAGCACCGGCGCCCAGCTGAACGGCGGTGTAGCCGTCTTTGTCAGCGGTACGCTGTGCAACGACCTGCAGGTTGTCCAGGTGAAGAACGGTCACAGGGATCTGCTTGCCGTCTTCCATGAACAGGCGGGTCATGCCAACTTTTTTTGCGATAATACCAGAGCGCATAATCTATACCCTCCGATCTTACGACTGCAGCTTGATCTCGACGTCCACACCAGCAGCGAGGTCGAGCTTCATCAGCGCGTCAACGGTCTGGGGGGTCGGATCAACGATGTCGAGCAGACGCTTGTGCGTACGGATCTCGAACTGATCGCGGGATTTCTTGTCAACGTGAGGACCACGGAGAACCGTGAACTTCTCGATCTTGTTCGGCAGCGGGATCGGGCCGCGCACGTTTGCGCCGGTCCGCTTTGCAGTGTTGACGATCTCTTGCGTGCTGGCATCCAGGACGCGATAGTCAAATGCCTTCAGCCGAATACGGATGTTTTGGCTTTGCATATTAACAGCCTTTTTTCAGGCGTTGGAGTTGAGAGGAGGACGGGCGCTCATCGCCAACCCTCATCGAACCCAAAAGGCGGGAATCACCCCGCCTTCACGTTCTCACCGAGAACTCGCGCGGTTTAGTGGGGTTGGCGCTGTTTGGCAAGGGGGAAATGCCACCAAGCCCCAAATGCGGATTGTCTAACAAGTGATAGGCCGCCGCGCTGAATCTTGAAGACCCTACCCGGCTTCAGGATCGTTTTGGGATTGCCCCAATTTCACCAGCTCTGTCCAGACCGCATCCGGGATAGACCAGTTGGCCCATTCGAATGTCTGGTCCACGTGCTGCGGCCATGTCGCGCCGCAAATTGTCGAAGCGATATCTGTGTTTTTGACCGAGAACTGCAACGCAAGCGCCCCCAACGGGACATCGTAGCGGGAACAGATACTCTCGACAGCACGAACCGGGCCCAGAACCGCTTCGGTCGCCGGCTGATAGACGTAGAAATGATGAGCGGAACTTCCCTTGGCCAATATTCCTCCGGAATAGGGCGCAGCATTCAGAACGGTCACTCCCTTGGAACGCGCGAGTTCAATCAGCGAAGCGGAATTCACGTTGACGACTGTATACCTGTTGTGCGTCAGAAGGACGTCGAACTCACGATCGCGTAGCATTGGCATCAGGACGTCAATTCGACCACCGGCAAGCCCAACAGCTTTGGCCAGGCCTTCTTCCTTCATCCGAAACAGCTCATCAAGCGCGCCGCCCTTGCCGGTCACCTCGGAAAGATCTGCTGCGTATTCAGGGTCATGAAGGTGAAGAATATCCACGTGATCAACGCCAAGGGCTTCAAGGCTTGCTTCAAGCGACCTTCGCGCTTGTGCCGCATCAAACCTGTTACTCTCCATGTCCCGGTCCAGTTTCGTAGACAGAACCCGGCCCTCGGGCCACCCGCCCAGTTCGCGAATGACTTGCCCGATACGTTCTTCGCTTCGGCCCAACGCATACCCGCGCGCTGTATCGATGAAGCCGTCCGGACGCTGGAGAATTTCCCGGATGGTGTCCAGTGCACGGCCTTCGTCTACTTCGTATCCATATATCTGAGGAATGCTTCCCAGCCCTGTTGAACCGAACCCTACTTGCGGCAACCTGACTCCAGTCCGGCCGATTTCAACATGCTTGGTCATTCCACCATCCTCCCCTACAGGACATTTCTGACTGCAATTGTGTCGAGGGGCGCCGCTCAACGCAAGCTTGGCGTATTCGCGTGCAACACCAAGATCGGCGCAGCCATGGTTTTGGGAACTTAACGAAAAAGGCCGCCCCGGTTTGGGACGGCCTTCTTTGATTTCTCACCGAGTTGCTTTCGGCTGGCTTCGCTTTGGAAAACCGCCTGCCACAACCGGGCGCGGAAAGCGCGCCTTACTCGATGATTTTGGACACGACGCCTGCGCCGACGGTGCGGCCGCCTTCGCGGATGGCGAAGCGCAGACCGTTTTCCATGGCGATCGGGGCGATCA
>NZ_JBQFUU010000008.1:0-19810 GCF_056539345.1 Ruegeria sp. BB9
AGTTGTCACCAAGCGCCGAAACAAGGCTGCAGCACTAAAATTCCTCAGGAAATTGATGAAACGGCACGGTTGCGCCAAGGAGGTCGTCACAGATCGCTTCGCTGGTGTTGTCAGAAGGAATTTGGTTGAGGCGGGCAGGGCGGTTTCGTAGCCTCTGGCCATGCCCAAGTGTGATCCATTCAAATACTTTCATAGCAGCCCGGAAATTATCCGCTTGGCGGTCATGATGTACGTTCGTTTCCCTTTGTCGCTGCGGAATGTCGAAGATCTGCTGCACGAGCGCGGTATTGATGTAAGTCACGAGACGATCCGTTTCTGGTGGAACAGATTTGGTCCGATGTTCGCGTCAGAAATCCGGCGTCGGCGGGCGGAAAGACTGCGATCCGGGCGGCAATGGCAGTGGCATGTCGACGAGGTTTTCGTGAAGATCAACGGCGAACGTCACTACATGTGGCGCGCTGTTGATCACGAAGGCGAAGTTCTGGAAGCCGTGGTCACGAAACGTCGAAACAAGCGAGCCGCTCTGAAATTCCTCAGAAAATTGATGCGGCGCTACGGTCGGCCGGAAGTTCTGGTGACGGACCGCCTCCCTTCGTACGGTGCGGCGTTGCGGGAGGTTGGGCCGGCCGATCTGCAGCATACAGGCCGTTGGTTGAACAATCGGGTTGAGAATTCGCACCTGCCATTCCGACGAAGAGAACGGGCCATGCAGCGCTTCCGGCGCATGCGAAGTTTGCAGAAGTTCGCCGCCGTTCATTCCTCCGTTTACAACCATTTCAACCAGGAGCGCCACCTCTACACCCGCGAAAACTTCAAGCTGATCCGCAACGCCGCTCTCGCCGAGTGGCGTAAGCTCTGTTCCGCCTAAGTTCCCGTGGTTATTGGGAAACTGAGACTGGTTAGAATCTGTCTGACAGCACCCTCGTGGGCTCTCTGACTGAGATGATGGCGGATCATGGCAGTATGGTTGCTGCGACAAATGCCGTAGTCGACATGGTAGCTTGAGGGAGCAAAACGGATATGTTCAGGGGCTCGACATTGTCGGGCCCCTGCGTTTTGCCTATAACTTTTACCGAGACAGAAACGACCGTTTTTGACCGGCCAGCTTTTTCAAAAGCAGACATTCGTGCTAGCGCAGCGAATGCTCACTTTGTGCGCTTCTCGGTCGTTGGCGCAAGTTGCAGCTAATGACTGTTTCGAGCCCGAAGCTGCCGTTTATCCGGCCTATGGCCCTACTACGCATCGAACGTTTGCCCTGACCCCGAAGCGGACACAATTTGATTGGACTGAATTAGGTAGCGTATTCAATTCGCAAAAATTTGACCAACCAAGTGAATACCGTATTGTTGAATATGGGACAAAATTAAGATCCCGGAGAAAGCGCCTCGGCGCTTTCCTAGGTCAACGTGAAACAGGGTACATTATGAAAAACTTTCTTTTGGCTTTTCCAGCGGTTGCACTTCTCACCGCTTGTGATGAAGGTAGCACAACCAGTGCTACGTCGGCGGCACCAAACGCGGCGGAGCAAGCTTGCTTGCGTGATGTCACTGCGACAACCAACAATCCGGATGTGGCACTGCTCGGTTCGGAGTTCTCTGAAGCCGGGACGTTTGTGCGCGTCGGCGTCGGACCGGACCGCGCGCCATGGCAGTGCATCGCTTACAGTGACGGCTCCACAGACGGTATAATGTCGCTTACTAACGAAGGAACGCTCTAGTTTTGCGAAATAGCTTGCTGGAACGTTGCGATGACTGATGCTGTGCAAAGCCGCGATTTGGGTTTTCATGTTGCTGTGGGCAGGCGCGAGTTTCATCTTTATGACAGGAACCTTCGGCTGGTTTGAACAGCCAAGAGATCCCTTGTCTGGGCTATTTCTGCTACCCTTGGGCCTACCGTGGGTTCTTGCAATTGAATTTGCGCCGGAGACCGTCAGGCCACTGTTAGCAATACTGGCGCCGTCGGTGAATTTGGTGATTTTGGTGAGATTATGCAGGAAAAAGAATAGAGCAAATTAGCCTCTGTAATGGTGACAAACCTCAGAGCATTAGGAAACAAAACAAATGGGTAAACTGATTTTGGGACTGGTTATAGGGCTGCTTGTGGGCGGTATTGGTGGCGGGATGCTGGGCATCGGCAGTGGCGCTGGAATGGGCATCGCTACCGGGCTTTCAGCCGGTGTTTGTGGGATTGCAAATGCAGCGCAACAGGAGGGCCTTCTGACAGAAGAACAGGTCGATCAAGTTTTTAACCGTGCTGTCACTAACCTGAGAGAACTGACCCCGGACGCGGAAGAAAACGGGGATGCGATCGTCGGAGCGGCCAGCGAATGTGATGCCGTATTGCAGCAACTGCGCGACGCGGCGGTGTCTAATTAATACCAGGAGAGTTTAGTTATGCGATCAAAGGTTCTGGCTTTGTCTCTTTGTATCTCGCCGACGTTCGCCTCGGCCGCTGACGTCGGACAGGACGCGATTGACAGTTGCATCGACCAATTGCGTTCTGTGGGTGGGCCGGACGGACAAAGCGGCACTGTTCTGTCTACAGAGTTTTCCGAAGCAAATTCGCTCGTCATGCTGCAAGACAAAGGCGAGACAGTCTGGAGATGTCTTGTGTCCAACGACGGTCAAGTCGCTGAACTCAGCGTCGCGCAGGCCGCCGATGACGGCCAAGGCGCAATGGCGGGGTCCGGCGGTTTACCCGTAGTTTCAGGAACCCAACGGGTCCAATTCGCGGCAGGTACCAGCGGCGCAGCGATGTCGGGCACTTTGAACCCGAATACATCAGTGAGCTACGTGCTCGGCGCAGCAGATGGTCAGTTCATGCGCGTGGACGTGGGTTCCCACGGTGGCGCGTTGGACTACAAAATTTTCAACCCGGATGGCTCGCTCCTTCTAGACCTGATCTCTTCTGATACCCCTTATCGAGGCCAACTTTGGCAGTCTGGCGATCATGTGGTCGAGGTCCTAAACGCCGGGGCGCAACCGGTCACCTTTGATATTGGTATCGGCATCGAGTAGCCACCGAGTTCAACAAGCAGGAAATCCAATGAAGTCATTTGTTCCCTTTGTGGCTGGATTTGCAGCACTTGGCCTTGTCGCATGTGATACTCCAAGCACTTCTACCGAACCGGGCCAACCTGCTATTGGCAGTTCAAGCGATTTGACTGCATTCGAAGGAGCACGTGCCGGCCAAGCGGAGATGGGCATACAGAACCTCGGGTACGAGTTGATCCGCTCCGAGGGTCTCACGTCATTCTGGTTTAACCGTGATACTGGCGCTTGCGCGCGGATAACAACGGCGGATGGTCGCTACTCTGATGTGACTATGCTGCCTGCGGAGGACTGCTAATGGATTGGTTGCACGCGATTGTCACGGGTCTTTTGTGTGGTGGCGCATATTGGGCTGTAAGAAGTATGGGTTGGTTTGAGAACCGTTCAAAAGTTCAACAAGCGTTGATTTTCTTTCCGATCATTTTCATCGTCGTTTTGATCTTGAACCTTATCTGGCCATCGGCCTGATCGCTGCGCCGTTTGAACCTCGCTGACACTTAACGTTCGAAGGCAGGAAAACTCGCACGGGTTCTTTCCCTTTTCTGACAGACCGCAAAGTCGGCAAAGTAGACATTCTTAAAAAAAACCTGCCAATGACCGCACCGAGCCCTTCTCAGACCTTGATCGCTTGCGCAGCATTCGAGACAGTGAACAGGAACTCGCGGCCGCATTCGACGACGAAGCAAAAGGACCTTTAAGGTTGTCAGACCACTTCGCACAATGGAGATTCAAATGCGTCGATCGATCCTGATGCTGTCAATGGCTATGGGGATATTGGGGGGGCCAGCATCATCCCAGCCGCTTTTTGAGGATTCTAACGCTTTCAATCCTTCCAGCGAAACGGCATTGGCGATTACCGGGCCAGTAATCATGTCTACCAAGCGGATGGTCTTCGAGACCGGCAGGTTTCTTGATCTCGAAGTTCATGACCCCAAGAGTTCAGGCAATTGGGGTGCGTCTGGCGACGTGCCTGTTGCTCAGGTGTTTCGTGTATCAGGCGATGCAGGCCCACTAAGGCAGGGAAACACGCTTTGTGGCGACCAACCAGTCACGTATATGGCAACCTGGAGTGAGGACAGCTCCGGGTTTACCTACCTTGGCGTAGCGATGTTTACTGGCATGGAACCGCCTGCAGGCATTGCCGGTCAAGCGTTGTGCGCGACGTACTTCTTCTCGATGGATGTTCCGGAGTAGTCCGGCAGTTGTCCTGAACTCATCGACAGAGAGGACCATTCAAAGTCCAGGGCAAGCATGTGGTTCAGCGGTAGGGAATGCTGAAGAACGAGAAGCTGTTGGTTTGGGTGATTACGGGCGCTCCCGTTTCCGCCATTAGGCTTGCCATTGCTGCACTTCCCGTCGGACAGGCCACAAGATCGGCCGAATCGTCGAGCAAATCGCCAGTAAACGCCGTTTCGCCGACAAGCTGGCACTCGTCCGCAACACTTCGGTAACCGCGAACGAAGTTCAGTTCCGGGTCGGGTTCGCTGATCGCTAACTCTTGAGCGGTTTCGACGCATCCCGTCACCGACAGCGCCAAAGCGCAGGCACATATGGCACGCATGATCTTTTCGAGGCGCCTTTCCATATATTCTACTCCCACTCTGCACCCGTGCTGCGCCAGACCGTTTCATCTGAATCCCAAACACTGGCCACGATGCAGGGCGTTGGGTTGATCCCACCACATTGCGAGCCATGCACATCCGCCAAAAGCACGCGAAATGGGCCGATGTTCGCCATGTCCCATCCCTGATTGAGAAGCGAGAACAAATGTTCCTCGACCAAGAAGTGAGACATGCAACCGCCTGTCCCGCAATAGAGCGACACAGCGGTGGAACAGGCAAAACCCGCCTCGTCCAGAACCCAGTCCCGCTCGATGTCTCCATCGAGATCGACGCGGTGGATGGCTCCCAATTCAAGGGCGAACTGCCCGTTCTCCATATCCGAACATGCCTGCTGCGCGGCCTCTACTCTTTCAAGAAGCTGTGTGGGCAGCCCGGACAAATCCTGCGCGTGCGCCGAGGGCGTATAGAAGGCCACGGAAAGAGCACAAACAGCAACCGCCAAAACCCCAGCGCCGGCGCGATTGCCATTTCCAACCAGTTGGCTACCCATGTTCGTGTCTCCAGCCCTTCCGTGTGCCTCAGTTGCACTGATCGTAGGTGTAATCGCCAAACTCGATCCAGTTCCGGCCCCCATCGCTGAAGACGAGGAACTCTGACCGATCTTCACCCAGGAGCGCCACCTGGAAGCCTGCTGGTGGTTCAGAATTTCCGAAGAAGCTATATGAAGTCATCGCCCGAACTGTCTCACCATTGACGGTCACGATAGCATCCCACTGCTCGCCGGGTTGACCCACGATGGCGTATTCGATGACCCTCTGCACGGCACCGCCACCGCAATACACAATGCCTTCTGGCGCCTCCATGCTCTGAGATGTCGACGCGTTAGAGCCGCAGGCCGCGCGCAGGGATCTTACCGCCGCGGAAGATCCTTTGAGCGTGAAGATACCATAAGAGACATCCTGGTCAGCCATCGAAAGGTTCAGAACGGCGTTCTGCGCAATCTGATCCAAAACGAAATCATAGTCGCCCTGATCGAAGAAACGGACCTCAACAGGATAGTTGTCGACGAGCGAGATATCCGCATTCACTGATCCTGCCTGAAACGCACCTACCTCGGTCGAACCATCCTTCATGAACCGAAAGGACAGGCCCTGCCTGGAGACAATATCCTGCGAGTCGTCATAACCTGCTGGCGCGAAACGGACACGGTCGCACTGCAACTCCAGAGTCATGTCGCCGGTCTGAATGAAGGCGTTGGCGTTCGGCGGCCCACTGAAGTTCCACTCAGCCATGGCAGGTGATGACATCATGATTGTGAGGACCGTGCCGGCGACTAGATGTCTCTTCATAAGTAACCTCCTAGGCAACTAAGCCATGTTTCGTCATTCTGCCGCGAAAGCACTGATGATCCACGTCATAAGTTCAAGCTGCGGGTGCACCATATTCATTTTCACCTTCCTGTGACGGTCGGCTTAGCCACCAGATCATCAGCACAGAGAGTATCAGTTGAAGAACTCCCACAACCATCAAACCTGTGACGCCAAGTAGAGCCGCTGGGCCCCTCAATGCTTCAGGGTCGTCAGCCCCTTGCTCGAGGACTGAAAATACAGCGATGCCACTGAACAGCATGAACATGGTTGCGATGCTGAGCGCTGCAGGCAAGAGCAAGTACCAGCCTGGTCTTCCAGTGTCATGCAAACGCCGCCATCCGGCGGCCAGCATGGGCACGACAACTGCAAGTTGGAAGATCGGAGTTAAGACTTGGCTACTCTCTCCAGTTTCAGGGTTCACGCCGAATAGAGAGGCGTCGATGATTGCCAAAACAATGCTGACGAGGACCACGAACAACACAAACCACCAGTACTCTGACCGCGCCGCGCGCCCGGAAAAAACGAAGTATTTTGTGAGGCACGTCTTTATTGCTTCAACAAAACTCATGTTTGTTCATTCCCTGAAAACGTTGCCACATATGTTCTGCCAAGAGGAAACGTAACACAAGCATTGGTCAATGGGTCATGTGTCTGTCGGAATATTGCTGCGCTGAGGCGAACGGCAGCTAGTGTCCGCAATGCAGTCGTTCAATGAATTTGGCTGAGCGACCGCATCGAGCCCGTATAGCTCATTGGCGAACGGCGCTGCAGCTGTCTCTATGGGCGGTTAGCAGACCTCCGCTACGCGGTGCCCCAACGGCTAGTCTGCGGACAAAACAACCTTTCGCGACATACGATGCAGCGGTTAAGGCGGATGCGAAGTTTGCAGAAGCTCGTCGCCGTTCACTCCTCCGTCTCCAATCACTTCAGCCTGGGGCGATCCCTTCCCAACCGAGACACCTTCAAGTTGTCACGGCGCCGCCGCTCTTGCCGAGTGGCGCGAACTTGGCGCGCTATAAGCGACATGTCTGTTGGCCTAGCTGAGACTTGTTCGAACCGGCCTCACAGTATCCATCGATATTCTTATTGATCCTTGTCAAGATTGGCGCGGGCAAGACGTGGTACTGTCAATGGTAATTCAGGGGGGGGGCTCATGGAAGAGTTGATCGAAATCGGAAGATCATTCGCCCAGGCCATGCGTGAGCGCAGGGGCCTTGCAAGTGTTGATGAAATGTATGCCGAAAACGCACAGTCGATAGAGGCAGTCGTGCCTCCGGTTCGACAATTCCGCGTTTCAAAGGGGCGAGAAGCCATCAAGGGAAAAAGAGAGGATTGGTTGGCATCGCATGAAATCCAAGAACTAGAAGTGGATGGCCCCTACGTCCACCCACCCAACCGCTTTGGAGTGCGCTTCAGAGCCGAGGTCGTTCAGAAGGCCACGGGTGAGCGTATGACCCTGTGCGAGATCGCGGTGTATTCGGTGGCGGAAGGCAAGATTGTGCTGGAAGAGTTTTTCATGCTGCCGAAATAAGAAGAGCGACCAACAACACTGTCTCTTCGTAGGTTTAATCCGTGAGCACGGCCTTTGGGCGAATTGAAATTCCGGACGGAGGTCGGGAATGCAACACAAAACAGTGGCATATTATGTAGGAGTTGATGCTGACGACGCTTCGATTTTGAAATGCGCTGAAACTGCTTGTAACCACAACATTCACTTGAATTGCGTGTTGATCGCGGACTTACCCAACCTGCCGTACCTAAAGTATGGATCAAACAGGTTCGTTGAGGCGGGTCTTCCCTCAAACTGGTTGGATGTTCTTAACGGAAAAAATGCCGCCTTGAAGTCCCGCGCCACAGAAGTTGAAGCGCTTCTGGTAGGGCAAGGCGTATCTGCAAATGTAATTGCCTTTATGGGATCTGGAGCAGAGTTGAAGCATCTTGTGGCTGGCCAAGCCAATCGCTCTGATATCGCCTTTCTAGACGCTGAGTTGCGAAAAGACCCCGATTTGTTTCATAAGATCGCGTACGGAGTATTGTTCCATTCGCCGGTAGGCCTGATGATAAATGGAGATCCGTTTGCCCAACGCGACTGCATTTTTTTGGCATGGAATGATAGCCTGCCTGCGTCTAGGGTTGCGCATTTAGCTTTACCCATTCTTCTGGCGGCCAACGAAGTTGTGATTGGGTGTTTTGATTTGCCGTCGCCTGATGACGTAGAAGGTCAAGCGCCCGGAACCGACCTAGCTGGATGGCTCAGCCATCACGGTTGCACTGTGACCGTGTCGCAGTTTCGGTGCGGCGGGAATTCAATTGAACACTGCATTCAGGAACGCGCAAGAGAATTGGGGGCCGACCTCGTTGTTATGGGCGCTTACGGGCATTCCCATTTGCGTCAGTCGGTATTTGGGGGAACGACACAAGCAATGTTGGAGCAGACAAGGTTGCCAGTGCTGTTCGGGCACTGATGAAGAGAACTGGCGACTGTGATTTGCTGGTATAGGTAGCTCTATACGTTCATCGGTTAATACGGGAACAGCCAGTTGTTATTGGGTACTCGCTTGAGGTTGAAGCGTGTTTGCCCGCCCGTTTTCGCCAAGGAACTCTATCACAATTAACGTGAGTTCATCCCAGTCAGTAAACTCCCTTGCCCCTTCTCGTGGATCGATTTTTCGACCGAGCAAGACGACGCGCTGAAGAATCTCCCTCTCAAAATACCCGTAGTTTTCGGGCCTCACCGCGCCTGCGATCAAAGCCGTCGCATTTGGTTCAAAACCTGTTCGAAGAAGCATTTCGTCAAGATAGTCGCGTGCTTCTTCTCGACCTGACGCGAAAGCAGCTTTTAGACCGACGGAAAGCACGAGAGACTTTCGCTTCATTAAGGCATCTCTATTTGAAGCGACAAATGCTTCGAATGACTTGGGGTGCTTACGCTCGTGGACAGGGGCCAGGAGAATAACCTTGACCACTTCGTCAAGTGAAACGTGGCCGGGCGTTTCATCGGTATTGATCAGCTTTGCATCGAAACCGGCATTCTTCGCGAGATCGGTGATGAAGCGCGCAATCTTTGCTGTTTGGCCTTCGACCGTGGCGAAGGCGATGAGTAAAGTCATTCCGATCCTCCCAAAAATCGGTCTGAATAGATTGCTTATTATGAATAAGTGACGTGCGTTGCCCTTGATCTCCATCAAAGGCGTTTCATGGGGGCATATCTGGATCGTTGCGGTATGCTCATGCTGTCCACGCGGAGCATGTTTATTAGGAAGTTCGTGACGGCATCCATCTCCAAGAATACCTGCCTTTTCGGCCGGCAGCCTTGAAGCTAGCCAACCCCTGGCGGTCTAGCTTTCTACCTTAAGCAAAAGGCCAAGACAGCGACGAAGATTGAAATACTGATCAACCAAACTGCGAGTTTTACTTGTTGGCGTGCGGGCAGGTTTCTGAGCAGTCTAATCATAGTCAAACCTTTCAGACAAAATCCGGTGTGACGCGGTGCCCCGCTCAATCAGATGATCTTCGACCGTGTCCATCATGGCAGGGGGGCCGCAGAGAACAAAAAGCCAGCTTTCAAATTGTTCAGAAGACAAATTGCGGTCCAACAGATGACCGTCGATCAAGCCTGTCTCTCCGGACCAATCCTCTGGCGGCTCGGATAGAACAAATACCGTTTCTTCTTTGGACAACTCCTGGCGAAAAGCAATCTGCTCCTCCACCCGGTTGCCATAGATAAGCTTGAGCTCGTACTGTGTTCCACTCAACCGTACCTGACGCACAATGCTCAACATGGGCGCGATCCCGACACCACCTGCGATCAGAACAATGCCTTTCTCAGTTCGGTGGCTGATCGATAGATTTCCGTGCGGGGCATCCAGATAGGCCGTGGTTTGCGGAGCGATCTGTCTGAGGCCGCATGTGAAATCCCCAAGCTCCTTTATCATGAATGAAACTTCGGGGCCTTCGGCTGGTGCCGAACTAATCGAGAATGGGTTCTCATGCAGCGAAAAAACACTGTGGCCGACGTTTAGCCAAGCAAATTGCCCTGCTTCGAAGTTTAGTCCGTTGTGACCATCTGGAACGACGCGCAACTCCCATTGCTTCGGTGTTAGTCGAGACACAGACGTGACGCGCCACTGTCTCTTCCTCTGACGTAAAGGGCGAACGAGATAGACATACAGCAAAGTTCCAACTGCAATACTGGTTAGGGCAAGCCAGAGATAGGTTAGTAGCGGATGCCCACCGTAGCGCCCAGCATAGACCGTGTGATGCAACAACAGGCATGCGATCACCAAGGCTCCCAGCCCGTGTAAGAGGCGCCATGTTTCGTATTTGTAATCAAGGGATTTGCGGGCAATTGCCGAGGCGACCAAAATGAACAGAAATAGATATGCGCCGATGCCCGATACCAGCGTAGAAAAGTCGGTGGAAATCGTAAGTTGGTTTGTTTCATCCCACGGGCGGCGTCCGCCCGAAGGCGTACCCTGATAGAGAAGCGGGTGTATCAGCGCAAAGCCGAGTGCTGTACGCGCCATCAACTGATGCACCCGCATGGTTACATCCATACCCAGACCGGAAGAGATGAACCTGAACCGCCCAGACAGCAGGAACTCGACTAAGATTATTGAAAAAGCCAGCATCCCAAGCCCGGACGCGAGCTCTTGATTAAATGATCGTGGTGGCCACCCCAAGGACCAAGAAAAACCCAAGGGAGCCAAGATCAGCAAAACGTAAATCAGCGCCAGATAAGGCCATTTCATACAGTTTTGCTCCACTGTGCTAAAGCTAGGCAGCTCGGGCTCATTCAAAATAAACGCTAAGCTGACCTGGGATTCCGATCAAGACTACTGAGAATGGTGTTAACTTCACCACGACGAGGCAAGTTTAGTGAACGAAGTTTCCCGTTTCTGTTCGTTCAGCCGCCGCGTTCGGTCTGGCTGATCCTGAGGTTGCATGCTTGCGCAAGATCAAGGTCCTTGACCGCTTTTCCTGTCATAATGTTGCGCGCGTGAAATCAGGCCAATGGAGGAAGCTCAAAATGTTAGAAGACAAAAAGTCCCCGCAACTTTTCACTGGAATGCATCCGCTCTCTGACAACTTTCGGCGTGAAATGGAAACCCTGATGTCGCGTTTTCTTGGGGAAGGATCACCCTTCCTGCCGATGGAAACGGCTGCGCAACGCACGGGTTTTCCGTCCCTTGATATGACGGGTGCGATTTCACCGGCAATCGATGTCCAAGAAACGGATTCTGCGATTGTCCTGACGGCTGAATTGCCGGGGCTCGAAGAAGATGATGTGGAAATTGAAATCAAGAATCGCAGGCTAATCCTGCGCGGTCAGAAGAAGATTGCGCATGATGAAACGGGCGATCTTCGTGTCAGCGAAAGAAGCTATGGCAGCTTTTCAAGAGCCATGTCGCTGCCAGATACTGTAGAAATCGACAAGATTTCAGCGACGTTCGACAAGGGCGTTCTGCATATAGAAATGCCGAAGATTGAGCCTCAGGACCCAAGCCGTAAGATCAAGGTACCGTCGAAATAGACGGTCTGGTGGCTCGATACCGTGCTTGAAAAGAGCAAAGCAGAGGGTCGATCGTGGATCGACCTTCTTAGAGTTGCGGCCTGATAAGTGTCTTTGGTTGAATCCGCGCAGGCACCGCAAGCACCTGTACAAATGTGTTTTTTGTACATTCGTACCAGGCCATGGGTTTGGCGTTTAAGCGTGGTAGAATGCCCTCACGCGTTTGGGTAGGGGGCCACAATGCGAAAACCAGAAGAGAGTGGCATGACACCCTCAGGACATGCTGGTGAAGGTGAGGTGCGGGCCTTTCTGGAGAGCCTGACCGGACCATCGCGCGGCTACGTGAACTGGCTGGTCGATAAAGCCCTGACCGTTTCTGTTAACGATGGCAGGGTGTTAAGCCTTCGACCTAAAGACGACCTGCCTCCGCATGACAACGATATTGCCACCTTAAAGTGGGCTGACGACGGTTACACGATAGCCGCGTCAACAGGGCGCAATGTATGGGTGAACGGACAAAAAGCCTCATCGGCGCTTCTGAGGCATGGCGATATGATCGAGTTCGGCGAAAAGGGCCCAATGTCTCGATACAGGTTGTGCGATCACTCATTTCCCGCGCACCACACAGTCGAAGATATCCTCAGTGACGCCTATGCTTACACCCGAACGAGCCGTCGACCCTTCGCTAAAAAGATGTCTGGTGCCCTGCGCGACAGCGGGCGGCGGCTTGCGTCTCAGACCACGATACTGTTCAGGATCACAGTACTTGCGACGCTTCTTGTGATCGCGGGGTTTGGGTACCTGCTTTACCAAAACGACCGGCGCTTGGCGGATAGTATTGAACAGGAGTCCCGCAAGATCGAAGCGGTCGCGATTATGCTCGCCCAGACGCGAGAAGATGCACTTACGCCTGATGACTTGGCTTCTTTGCGTGAAGCTTTTAAGAACCAGGTTCTGTCGACCGAGCAGCGTCTTGGAACCTTGGAGCAGCGGGCCGGAGCCCCCACGCGGGTGATCGCTGCCTCGACCCGGTCCGTCGCTTTCCTTCAGGGGGCTTATGGACTGCGCCACGTGGAAAGCGGGAAGATATTGCGGCATGTATTGGGACCGAATGGAGAAAACCTGAAAACCCCATTCGGCCAACCTTGGATCGAACCGGACGGGACCGGCGAACCTGCAGAATTTCAATTCACCGGAACCGGCTTTTTGATTGCTGGGGTACCGTTGATGGCCACCAACCGCCATGTCGCTTTGCCCTGGACTTCGGGGAACCGAGAGAAGGCGTTGAGCGACGCTGGCCTTGAGCCTGAAATGTTGAGGCTGTTGGCCTATTTGCCTGATCAAACGGAACCAATAGAGGCGCGTTTGGTTCGGTTCAGCGAAGCAGCAGACTTGGCGATTTTGGCAGTTGAGCCAAGCGTTCAAGACCTCGGAATTCCGTTGGCGGATGCCACGTCGCGCGTCGGTGAAGAGCTTTTTCTGTTGGGATATCCAACGGGTTTGAAAGCTTTGATCGCGCAGGCCGGTCCGGGCTTTCTAGAGGAACTGGAGGCAGAAGGAACGCTGAACTTTTGGTCGATCGCGTCCCGGCTTTCTACTCAAAGCAAGATTCACCCACTCGCAAGCCGGGGGATCGTTGCACGAACAAGTGAGAGCGCCATCGTTTATGACGCCGAGACCACGACCGGTGGGAGCGGGGGGCCAGCATTGAATCGGCGGGGCGAGGTCGTTGCGATCAATGCTGCGATCCTGCCCGAGTTTGGTGGCTCAAACATCGGCGTCCCGGTTTCACATCTCAGAGCTCTGCTGAGAGAGGTTGAAAGCCAGTGATCATTCACTCGTTCGGAAGCGCGAGTTTTGAACGAAAAACACTGTGGCCAGTGGAACGATCACCGAGATCACGGCTACGGAGATCAGCAAGTATCCAAGTTGACTGTAGTCCGCGGCAGACGTGACCTCACCGGTCTCTGGATATGTGACGGCGCGTGTGACGACGTATATTTGGTTGAGGTATTTGGTGCTGAGGCTGCTCGCCGACAAAGCCATGTTTGTGAATGATGCCATCACCGCAAAAAAGGTCGCTTTCAACTGAACAGGGGCATTGCGTGCAATCCAAGCCAACATCGGGACCATGGCAATCTGTCCAAGCGGCGATTCAACAGCAGTGTCGAGGATGGCAATAAATCTTGCGTCGACAACACCACCGGTATGCGCCGCCGTCCATTCATGCACACCGTAATAGAGGGCAAGGTTGGGCAGCGCGAGCACGCCCGCCGCAATAGTCAACAGTACCACTACGTGCGCAATCGAACGGTTGGCCATGAATGGCCGCAGAACAATTAACCCGAGCAAGGCCAGCAGCGAGGTCAACAATGCCAGGATTGCCAAGAATTGCTCATCGAACCCCAGTTCATCGATTTCAAACCAAGTCAGGCCTGGTCCTGATAGCGGCACAGCGCGAAACACAAAAATGATTGTCGCTGTCCCGATCAGGGCTCTGGCTTGTGCTGGTTCCAGCTCTTTCAACAGGCGCGACATAAGGTACAGGATCACCGTTAGAGAAACCGCAAAGACTGTTTCTTGCGCAAACTCGAAATCGGCGGTTCCCAACACGATGCTAAGCACAACGAATGCGAAGCCGCCCAGCAATATGGACCATTTGACTTCGGTGACTTCATCCGGCGCGTAGGGCGGGTCGCCCGATCTTATACGCTGACGCTGGATCAAGCTGTGAAGAACGACACCGCTGACGGATAACACAGGGATGGCCAGAGCTATCAGGTACACCTGGCCATAAAGCGCAAGGCGATCGGATTTTTGCAGATCCTCTGTTCCAGAGAAAATCCAGATGTTTACAGCCGCAACAGCGGCAAACCCAGAAATAATGGAAACTCTGCCCAAGGTTTGCATCGTCGTGTGCTGAGCACGGGTTTCTTCAGGCGAAAATGGTAGGCCGTGCTGGTCAACCTTCGGCACCGCCTCAACCGTCATGGCGTCGGCAACAACGTCCTGAATGGCATAGCCCGAAGGCGCCAAGAGCAAGGCAACAACATACCAGTCTTCCAGCGGCATGAAACTGGACATCTGCGCAGGTGCGGTCACGAGCCCGTACATGGTGAGCAAAGACAACGTGATCAAGGACGCGCCGAACAAGATCAGCAGGGACTTCCAGCGCCAAAACAGGTCCACGACATGACCAAGCGGCATTTTTAGTATCCACGGGATACCAGCCCAAAATGCTAGCCCTGCAACGAAAGAGGCGGATAAATCGAGGTAGTCTTTTAGGAAAAAAGCACCAACGACCGAGGTCAGGCCGGACACGCCGGCCGCAAAATAGACCATCAGTGGTGGCAGATAGGACCATTGCAGCTGCTGAACCAGATCCACAAACGTTCTATGCCACCAGGCCGAAAGTTTTGATCCTATGGAAGTTTGGTCAGTCGTCATATGCCGTGGCAGCTCGTTGAGGCCTTTGGGTCGTTGTATCAGTTAGAGAAATCCAGATCCGAAAAGCAATGCACTGGTGATCACCCCAAGGATCGGTATCACAAGAGGAACGCGGAAGTGCTTTGCGGACTCGTCCGGCTTCATCTTCAGCAGGATCAGCGAAATATTGACCAGTACAAAGACGCCGAGAACGATCTGAGACGTGCGCTCTGCCAGAATACCAAGCGGTATAGTTTGGGTCAGCAAAACGATGATCGCCACGACCAGCAAAGTAGCGATAACTGGTGTCTGAGTTGCTTTTGGGACAATCGCCAGAACCTTCGGTAAACGGTTACGGTCAGCTAGGCCGTAGATCACCCGCGAGGCCATGATCATCTGGATCAGTACTCCGTTGACTGTCGCCACAATCGCGACTGCGGAAAAGCCCTGTTTGATCACCTCGGGCGCGTTTGAAAACACAAGCGCGAGGGGGGCTGCGGATGTCGAAAGAACATCGATCGGAACAACAAGTAGAACCGTCATTGAGGTTCCTAGATACAACACGGTCGCCAAAACGAGGGTTAGTAAAATCGCTTTTGGAATCGTGCGGACCGGGTCTTTAACCTCTTCTGCCACGTTGGCCATGTCCTCGAAGCCAACAAATGCAAAGAAGGCGAGAAGTGATGCCGCGAAAATGCCTCTCCACGCGTCGAATTCAAGCGGTGGAAGCATCGAACTGATTCCGTATCCCTGCGGATCCTGAACCGACATGCCCCAGCCAATCACAAAGATAAGGCCTGCGATCTCGATGATCGTAATGACAGCCGCAACAAAGACCGACTCAGTGATCCCCCAAAGTGCGATTAAACCCATGATCAAAACGACGCTGATGGTCAAAACAGGGATCGCAAAACCGGTTAAAGCATGCAGGTATGATGCTGCGCCAATTGCAACTGCAGAGGCAGAGATAATCCCCGAAGCTGCGACCGCGAGGCCGACGAAAACCGCCATCCATCTTTTCTGAAATCCCGCTTCAACATAGGCCGCTTCACCTGCGCTGACGGGAAATCGTGTTGCGAGTTCTGCATACGAAAGCGCGGTGAGTGATACGACGAGCGCGGCTAAAACGAACGAAAACGCTGCAAACGGTCCAGCAATGTCTGCTGTCGCGCCGACTAAAACATAAATGCCCGCTCCGACCGTTACCCCAAGGCCATAAAGCGTGAGCAACGGGGTTGTAAGGGCCCGCCTGAGTTTCTGTTCGTTTGGATCAACAGAGTTCATAAGTGATTTCCGCCAACTGCCCACTCCGAACGTCGTCAGTGGCGTCCTTCTCTTTTTGTCTCGATTGGCGCAGCGGCTTAATCCTATGGTCAAAGCTGCACCGAATGCCGTGTGTCTCAACCTGGGTACATTGGGCGCCAATCAACTAACTGGGGGCTCGCCATCACTCCTGCCGAGCCCCCGTGGGTGGAACTTCCACTCCTTCAAAATTCCATTCACCTTTGTGTTTACTTGGGGACAGGACGGTGAACGTAGAATATGTTGAAACATTCGAATTTCACTATGTAATTCATGTTGGTGCTTTGATCTATGTCAATCACCTCGCTGCGACGGGTCTGCGAGGCTGAACGCAACCCAACTGTCGTTTGTCGTCGGACTTAAAGGCAAAGCAAACATGTTCGATGGTTTCAGATTTAGGGTGGAAAGCAATTCGTGACGCTTTGGAACCTGTTACCAGTCTTGGGCTCGGATGGATGCGCTCAGATGGTTGCATCGCGTGCCTTATCACCTCTGACGAATTCTCAGGTATATGAATATATTGGAAGGAGAACCGTCTGCGCGCAAGGGTGGTGAGGTCAACGATGAGGTGGCGTAGTTGTAGGCCGGCAGGAATAAATTAGGCGCGTACACCAAACGCTATTCGACTGAAACGCCAATCCTCGTACAGGAGCGTCCAAAATGAGCAAGGTCAAAGTGCTTTCTTAAGGATGCCTTATAATTAGATCTTCTTCCGGGGCAGCAAATTGGAGGAGCATATGCAGATTTTTCGAGGGATTTTACTGGCACTGTTCGTCACGGGGCCCGTACTAGCGCAGGAGGTCAGCGTTGATGAGGGAAGTGATTTGTACCGGACGTATTGCTGGCAATGTCACGGTTTCGAAGCAACCGGAGACGGGCCAATGGCGGAAATGCTGGCTATTCGAACACCTGACCTTACCAAATTGGCGGGCGAGAACGGCGGTGTGTTTCCGATAGATCTTATAGCTGAACAGATTGACGGTCGTTCACAATTGCTCGCCCATGGGGGCGAAATGCCAATCTTTGGCGCGGTGTTTGAGACAGACCAACAAATCGCGGTGGCTCTGCCTAATGGGCAACCTATGATGGTAGGCCTGCCGTTGGCGAATTTGCTCGCCTTTCTTGAATCGATCCAGTCTGAATAGTTACTGACCAATCTGCTCATCTGTGTCAGCCGTTCGTCTGATTGACATGAGAGTCAACGGCGGCCCCAACACCTCGAAGGCCACAGCGCTGGCTAGAGTAAAGGCCATGATCGACGCGGCCCAATGTGGAAATTGCTCTCCGGCGACGAGGGCCATTCCTACCGCGACACCGGCCTGTGGTAACAAAGCTGGGCCGTACCAGCGGGTCTGACGGCTAGGCAGGCCGCCAAGTCTCGCTCCACAATAACCCCCGACGAGGCGGGCTACGGCGCGCAAGAATAGGAAAAGACCACCAGCCCAGCCCATCAAGCCGAAGGCTTCAATATCCAGCGTGGCGCCAGCCAGTAGGAAGAACAAAATCATGAACGGCCACTGAATGTGCTCAATCTCATGAAAAGCACGGTCGTGATGGCGGGCAAGATTCCCAATAACTGCGCCAGCAACCATGCTTGCGACAAGGAACGAAACTTCTAGCCACAACGAAAAGCCTGCTGTCAGAAACACGATTCCCACCGCTTCGGCTTGCATTGGCTCTCCCGGCTTCAAGCGACCTGTGAGGTAAGCGGATGGCACGCCTAGCGCGGAACCCAACAAAATAGCCCCTCCGAAATCCCACATCGCTGTGGTCGTGACGGTGGCCCAACCATCCGAATGACCGGCCAGAACCAAGGCGATGCTGAAAACGATCAGACCCCAAGCGTCATCAATTGCGACGACGCCCTTTAATGTCTCTGTGAAGCTGTTGGACACCCCAGATTGCTTGATCACGTCTGTCATGGCGGCCGGAGCCGTAGCCGTAGCAATTGCCGCCAGCACCAGTGCCAACCCGAAGGGTACGCCGATTGCGGTCAATCCAGCAGACACGATAACAAGGGTTGCAACCACGATTGAAATCGAAATCGTCAGAATGGCTCTGCCATGCCGAACCAGGTTCTCGCGGGTTAAGGAACCTCCAAGAAGAAACGCGACCATCGTTAAAGCCACAATGGAAATCTCGTCGAACCACATTGCAACGTCGAGTGGGATCAAACCCATTCGGGCGTTCCCGGCGATCAGACCGAGGAAAAGCAAGGTTGTAACACGAGGAAGATGCGTTACCCGGCCAAGTTGGTCGGCCGCCAATCCGGCAAGGAAGAGGACACCTAGGGTAATCAGAAAGCCGGCAATGTGCATAGAGATTCAAGCGTTAAGTTCTTGTCTAAACTACTTTAACTCCACCCCTGCCATCTTGGAACCGATGTCGGAGAGAATGCCAATGTCCCGTGGCAGCCTAAGCCGAAGATCCTAAAAAATGGGGGATATTGATCTGTATTAAGGCGAAAGCGCGCCGCAGGTGGCACAATAGCTCATTAAGGAAATGAGGAGGAACTTTCGATGCCGACAAAGAAATCTAGCACAAATAGCCCGACCTCACTTGTGGATGTTTTCAAGCAAATGCAGCCGCCCATGTCTGGCAATCCAGCCTTCGGTGCCCAGATCGAACAATTTTGGGACGCACAAGAAAAAATGCTCGAAGAAACAGAGGCCTTTGCGCAGCATTGGTTCGAACGGCGTCATGAGGCGGTTCGGACGGCTCTACAAGCTGCACGCAAAGTGTCTTCTGCGAACCCGTCCGATCCATCGAAAGCCCTTCAGAGTATGACGGAGTGGCAGCGCCATTCGGCTGAGCGGTTGGTTGCTGACGCGCAGGAATGGTTCGAAACCGTGTCTCGTTGTGCATCTTATGTCGCTGAAACCGAAGCTGAAGCTGTTGAGAAAACAGTTGATGATGTCGTAGCCGCTACAAACAGCGCGGGGAAATCTTCAAAGTCTGAGCCTGTTTAGGGTTCGTGCCGCCGAAAAACCAAACTGAAATCATCGGAGCAGTAGATAGGAGGTCAAATGTACAAAAACATCCTGATCCCGGTTGCTCTGGACAAAGAACACGACACTCAAGCGTCGTTTAAGGCTGCGCGCCAATTGGCTGATGCCGACGCTGTTTTCACCGTTGTGCACGTCCAAGAACCTATTCCGGCATATGTGGGTTCTCAGATTCCAAGTGAAGTGCTTGCACATACGCGGCATGAGATATTGGAGAATCTGCATAACACTGCCTCTGAAATCTCAGACGCGAAGGTACAGCTCATCTCCGGGCATGCGGGTAGGGCAATTGTCGAATTCGCAAACCAGAGCGACGCCGATTGCATCGTCTTAGCTTCGCATAAGCCCGGATTCGAGGACATATTTCTAGGTTCCACTGCGAACAGAGTCGTGCATCATGCCAAGTGTTCGGTTCACGTAATTCGGTGATCCAAAGCTAGCGATGCGAGATCTCTGTGGGGTCTTGTCAGAAGAACTTGGGGTCTTGTCAGAAGAACTTGTCTTGAGGCAGGCAGGACGGTTGCGTAGCTTTTGCCCATGACCAAACCTGCCTCTTTCAAGTACTTCAAAACCAGTCCCGAGG
>NZ_JBQFUU010000009.1:0-7984 GCF_056539345.1 Ruegeria sp. BB9
TCGACGACGCGAACGCGCGATGCAGCGTTTCAGGCGCATGCGAAGTCTACAGAAATTCGCCTCCGTCCATTCCTCCGTCTACAATCACTTCAACCAGGAAAGACCGTTAGCCAGTCGAGACACCTTCAAGCTGACCCGCGCCGCCGCTCTACGCGAGTGGCGTCAACTTTGTTCCGGATAGGTTCGCGGTTTCCGCGGCAAACTGAGACTGGTTCGAATTCGTCTGACAGCACCTCCGTGTCATCTTCTCCTCCTTCGTACTGTTTCCGCTCGATGACTGTCGCCTCAGGCCGCTTCGTAACTCGTGAATACCTCGGTAGCGCCGTCCCGACGGAACAAAAACACATCGTAAGCCTCACGACGATCTTCCGGCCCCATCCCAGGCGAACCGAAAGGCATCCCAGGAACAGCAAGTCCAATGGCGCTAGGTCGCTCCTCCAACAGACGACGAATGTCGGCAACCGGTACGTGCCCCTCGATCATGTAGCCATCGATCTCGCCTGTATGGCAGGAGATCATTTTTTCGGGAATGCCGTTGTCCAATTTGTGGCGGACGAGCAGTGTTCCAAAGCTGCGCTCCTCGGTAACGCGAAAGCCTTCCTGCCGAAGGATATCGATCCAAGCACTGCAACAGCCGCAATTCGGATCCTTGAGAACATGGATGGAAGGTGTGTTTTGCGCAAACGTGGCAAATGGTGCTGTGCTGGCGAAGCCTGCGGCGTAAGTCAGTATTTGGCGGCGTTTCAGGTGCATAGTGAGAGTCCTCTTTACTTGCGACTCAATTGAGCAAATTTCGCATCATTCGTGATAGGTTGTCTTCATCCCCGGTAAGCATGCTGATGTTCTCCAACTTCCCGGCGCTCGGCGAGCGCTTGGCGCACGATCTGGAAAGCAGAAGAAAGAAACAGCGTTGCCATGATCGCTGCGACAATCAGATCTGGCCAACCGCTTGCCGTTCCCCAGACGCCCAAGGCCGCAAACATAACGGCCACATTGCCGATGGCATCGTTCCGCGAACAGAGCCAGACAGAGCGGACATTGGCATCGCCGTCTTTGTAGCTGACAAGCAACAACACACTGGCAAGGTTTGTAGCCAGTGCAAGAGCTCCGATTATGCCCATGATCTCAGCTTCAGGGACGCCGACATAGAAGACGCGGTATACGGTCGATCCGAATACCCAAAGGCCCATCAAAAGCAAGCTCACCCCTTTGGCCAAAGCTGCATTGGTGCGGGCGCGAACTGAGGCACCGATCACAGCGAGCGAGATACCATAGGTCAGTGCGTCGCCGAGGAAGTCGAGAGCATCAGCCTGAAGCGCCTGTGACTTTGCGTAGTGACCAGCGGTCATCTCGACTACGAACATCGTCGCGTTCAACGCAATGACGATCCATAGCCGCCTTTTGTAATCATCTGACACGCCATCGAACTTGGCGTCATGCCCACAACATCCTGACATTGGAAAGCCTTTTTGAATCTGTCTTGATCATAGTGTAGTGCCTCTAGTGACTAGAGGTTCAAGAGGTATTTTCATGTTTTCCATCGGAGAGCTTTCAAAGCGCACGAAAGTCAAAGTTCCGACCATCCGCTACTACGAAGAAATGGGGCTGCTGGCAGAGCCGGAACGTACAGCTGGCAACCAGAGGCGTTACACAAATGAGGGTCTGGAACGCCTGAGCTTCATCCGTCATGCGCGTGATCTTGGCTTCTCCATAGAAGCGATTTCTTCGCTGATCGAGTTGCAAAATCATCCGGACCGGTCATGCGAAGCCGCCACCAAGATTGCCGAAGGTCAGTTGTCCGAAGTGCGAGCGAAGATCAAAAGGCTAAAGGCGCTGGAGAATGAACTGAAGCGTATTGCTCAAGGATGCGACGGTCGTGGCGTAGTAGAAGACTGTTATGTCTTGGCTTCGCTTGCAGACCACGACCTGTGTGATCAAGATCACTGATCCCAAAAGCGGACATCAATTAAGTGATCATAATCGGCAGCTTCGTCCGCAATGCAGTCATTGAGCGTAGGTGAGCGAACGTCTGCCTCGAGCCCAAAGCGGACTGAAATGTGCTCGCCAAAATGAATTGCGGCGATAGACATTCTCTTGAGCGGTCTAACCCATCACTAAATGCATTCACCGCCATCGATAACCAGGGCTTGCCCCGTCATAAAAGCGGATTCATCTGAAGCTAAATAGACAATCCCATGGCCAATCTCTTCAACTGTCGCCCATCGACTCATGGGGATCGCCTGCTCGATGTAGCTTTCCAGTTTGGCACGGCCTCCCATCTGCTTTTCGAAGCCTGCATTGAAAGGGGTGTCTACAAATCCTGGACATAGGGCATTGAAACGGATTGCATGGACAGCGTAGTCGGCTGCCATCTGCCGAACCATCGCAACAGCAGCGTGCTTTGTAGTCGCATAGGCGATCATACCCCGGTCATATTGAACCCCAGAATTGGAGGCCGTGACGATCACGCTGCCTCCACCTTGTGATTTCATATGGGCGACGGCTGCACGCGCGGCAATGAAGTGAGCGCGGACATTCAATGCCCAAGAAGCATCCATTCCATCTGGTTCCACTTCTTCCAGCGTTCCTTCGATCTGCAACCCAGCGTGAGAGTGCAACACGTCAAGCCGACCGAAGTTTTTAACTGCTTGGTCTATGGTTCTGGTAAGGGCATCGTCATCGGTCACATCAAGCTGTATGGCAGATGCTTGATTTCCCTGCGCTACGATCGCGGCCACAGTGGCTTCAGCAAGTGTTGCATCGCGATCGGTTACCACAACATGCGCACCCTCTTGTGCCATTGCCATTGAACCCGCCCGACCAATTCCTGATCCCGCGCCCGTCACGAGCGCGACCTTACCTGCAAGCCGCATGTCACTTGGCTCCTTTATTTAATTTTTCGATTTTGAGGCGCCTCGGCGCAAAAGCAGCTGCGCTGCTACGAGCAACAAGAGCGACGCGCCCATAACCATAGTGCCGATGGCATTGATCTCGGGTGTTACGCCGCGCCGGATGGATGAGAATATGTAGATTGGCAGGGTTGTTTCTGAGCCAGCTACGAAGAACGCGATGATGAAATCATCAAATGAGAAAGTGAAGCTGAGCAGGAAGCCTGCCAAAATTGCCGGTGCTATCAACGGCAGGGTCACCTGTCGAAAGGTGCCCCAGGGCGTCGCAAAGAGGTCAGCCGAAGCTTCCATGAGCGCGCGGTCCATACCCGATAGCCTTGCACGTACGATGATTATGACCAGCGCCATTGTGAACATGGTGTGGGCGGCGACAAGCGTGGGCATCCCCATGGAAAGTTGCGGGGGATTTGCTCCATCGGGCCATAGGCTTGCAAGAAGCGGGTTTAGCCAGCCGAATACGGTGACCAGGGCAATGAGTGTCGCGATGCCGATGACGATACCGGGTATCATTATCGCAATATAAATCATCGCATCAAACAAAGTTCGGAGCCATCCCTTAACCCCTTGTAAAGCGATGGCCGCCATGGTTCCGAGAGTGGATGCGAGGCAAGCAGTTATTAATGCCGCAAGCAGACTGGTCTCGAGCGCGTCCATTACAAATGGGTTGTTCAGCGCTCTACCATACCATTGGGTCGAGAACCCCATGAACTGGCTTGCGTGTCGTCCGGCATTAAAGCTGAAAAGCGCGATGATGCCGATTGGAATATAGAGAAAAAGGTAGACGCAAATCGCGTATAAGCGCATCGGACCCTCACATCAGCGAGACATCTTCGCGCTGGCCACCCAGGCGCGAGATGAATTTCATGTAAATTGAGACAGTGACAAGCATTACGACAACCAGAGTCATTGCGACCGCCGATCCGTACGCCCAGTTCCGAGACTGCAGGAACAGGTCCACCAGCGCATTTCCGACGAAAAAGACCTTTCCGCCGCCCAAGATCGCTGGGATCAGAAACTCGCCCATCAGCAAGATGAAGACCAGCATGCAGCCAGTTGCGATACCAGGTACCGACAAAGGAAGTGTCACCTGACGGAACGTACGCCATGGGGTAGAGCCGAGATCAGCCGATGCTTCCAGAAGGCGTTTATCCAGTTTGTCTAAGCTTACAAAAATCGGGAAAACCATCAGAGGTAGATACCCATAGACAATCCCGACAAGCACAGCGAACGGCGTATTTATCAGGCGGATATCATCGATGCCGATCGACTCCAGTAAAGCGGGCAAGCCACGCCCCCCAAGGATGAAAATCCAAGCGTATGACCGGATCAGGATCGATGTCCAGAACGGCACGATCACTAGGATCAACAGCGAAGTTCTCCACTTTGGTGAACAACGCACTGCAAGAAAGTAGGCGAGCGGGTAGGCAATTACCAACGCAGCGATAGTCCCCAGAGGTGCAAGGATCAAAGTGTTCTTAAACGCCGTCCATCGCGCAGGAAGGTTGGCATATTGTTCCAACGTGAACGCTGGAACGTAGCCTCCGGCGGCACCCCGTTCGCCAAAGGAAAAGACGAAGACGACCAGCAGAGGAAGGGCTAGCATTACCAAAAGCCATATTCCTGCTGGAGCCAGCAACAGTGCTTTTCTGCCTCGTTCGGTCATTTTGTCCTCGTCTTTTCCGATATTGGCGGCCTTGCCGCTTAGGCCGACTTGAAGCGGGCGAGCAACTCGGCACGGTTTGGATCGGTTAGTGTAGCCGCCGCGCCGAACTCGAGTGCATTCAGAAGGTCAGCTGCCGGATAAAGGATCGGATCTTCCAGTAGTTCCTTCGGCAGCAACGCATTGGTGCGAGCATCAGCCGATGGATAGCCGTGGGCGAGGACTTCTTTCGCATTAACTTCCGGGTTCAGCAGGAAGTCGATCAAGGCATAAGCGGCATCCATATGGGGTGCGCCCTTAGGAATAGCGTAGTAGTCGGACCAGAGTTCACCGCCCTCAGTTCCCAGAACGTAGGCGATTTCAGGCATGTCGACATTCATCTGCTTGCCGTCACCTGTCCAGCACATCGTCATCCAGGCGTCACCGTTACGCATCGGTGGCTGATAATCCGACGAGATTGCAAACAGATGCGGTTTGGCATCCAGTAACAATTTCTCGGCATCCGCCAGTTCCTTCTCATCGACCGAGTTGAAGGAGTAGCCGAAGTATTTCAGGGCATTACCGATGGTGGTGAGTTGGTAATCATGCACCATTGTCCGGCCTGAGTAACCTTCCATAGTAAGGTCCCAGAACTCTTTCCATGTGGTTGGAGTCGGAGCGCCGTCAAGCTTGCTGGTGTTCACTGCAAAGCCAGTCGTGCCCCAGTTTTTTGGGACCGCGTAAAGCTGGCCATCGACAGAACCGGCATCGGAAAAGCGCTGTTCGAATGAACCTGCGTCGTAGTTTGGCAGTTTGGACGTATCGAGCGGGATGATCAGATCTTCACCCACATACGTAGTGATCGTGTAGTTGGTTGGAACGAAAACGTCCCAGCCAGACCCTCCAGCCTGTAGTTTTGCCAACATCTCTTCATTCGAGCCAAAAACATTGACCTGAACATGGGCGCCAGTGGCTTCCGTGAAGGCTTCGAAGTTCATCTCGTCATGGTAGTTCGGCCATGTGGCGAGGATCACTCGGTCGCCAATTTCCCCGGCAGCAAATGCCGGGCGTGGACGCAACCCAGGAATGGCCGTGCCCAGAACGGCCGTTGCCATCCCAAGACCTGTCACGCCTAAGAAATGTCGCCGTGTAACCGAACCCTTTTGGTACCGGCGAAGCTCTTCCATGAACTTTTGCTTGGAAATAGTCCCATTATCCTTGGTCATTGTGAACCTCTCTGTTGTTGGATTGCGGGATTTGTTATTTTTCCAGGATCAGCAGTGCGCCTTCGCCCCATGAAACAAAGGCCTGCTCTCCTGCATTGAACGTCCCCTCGTTCAATTCCGCTTGCCTTGGCACAAGTACATGGAAATCACCCAGTGCTTCGTTGCGCGCAAGGTATTCTGTGTGCTCCCCAAGGAAGATCCGATTTTGAATGGTAACTGGCAGAGCGATTTCAGCTGTGGGTAGCGCGCGGGTCAGCGTGATCTGTTCAGGACGGATACTAACGCACACTTCCTGCCCTGCATCTATTGGAATCTCCGGAGTTCCGTGCACCTTTTGGCCACTCGCTAAACGCACAGTGATTTGGTCGGTTGCTGAGTCAGTCACAGTTGCATCAAAGAAATTTGAGGTGCCTACAAATCCAGCCACGTAGCGGCTGCGGGGCATGTCATAGAGTTCGCGTGGGCTGCCAACCTGCACAATACTGCCGCCTTCCATCACACAAATTCGGTCGGACATTGAAAGCGCTTCTTCTTGGTCGTGCGTGACGAGGACAAAAGTTATCCCTAGTTGTCGTTGCAGGTTCTGCAGTTCAAACTGCATTTCTTTTCGAAGCTTTCGATCCAGAGCAGCCATTGGTTCATCAAGCAGCAAAAGCTTGGGCTCGTTTACGATCGCACGCGCCAAAGCGACGCGTTGCTGCTGACCACCAGACATCTCCCAGATGCGACGTGGGCCAAACCCACCAAGACGGACAGTTTCCAGCGCTTGCTCAACCTTTGTCGCGATTGTTTGTTTGTCTACGCGTGGTCGTTGTTGGCGCAGGCCGTACGCGATGTTGTCGAACACGCTTAGGTGAGGAAAAAGAGCATAGTGCTGAAACACCATGTTGACTGGGCGATGGTGCGCATCCAAGTCGTTGACGACTTCTCCATCGAGCAACACCTGACCTTCGGTTGGCTTCTCGAAACCTGCCAACATTCTAAGCGCAGTGGTTTTGCCGCAACCAGATGGGCCTAAGAACGACAGGAACTCTCCTTTCCCAATGGAAAGATTCAGGTCTTTGGCGGCGACCACATTCCCGAAGGTCTTGGTCACTCCTCGGAGTTCCGCAATCGTCTGCATGGTGACGCTCATGTCAAAGCTCATATACTGCCGTTTTCCTTTTGCTTGATTTTTTGGCATTTGTTGGCATACCACTCAAACAAGGAAAAAGTAACAATAACTCGGAATAACTGTATATACCACAATTGGGGTACAGAGGTGCTTTTCGAAAATCTGGAGCGGCGTGTGTACGATTGGATGGAAGAGGCCGGCAGGGTCGTGGAGAAGATCGGAACCCCAGAATTTCCATGTGCTTTGGCAGATGGCTTACGGCAGGTCGCACCATTTGATTTTACGGTGGTGTTTGGCCATGTTGGAACCGAAGCACCAATAGACCTTCACGACGATTTCCCCAAAAGCAAACGGCGTATTTTTGTTGAGGATTACCAAGCCGGGCCCTACGTACTTGATCCATTTTTTTTGGCCGCGACAAAACCAATAACGCCGGGTCTGTACCGCATGCGCGATATCGCACCGGACAGGTTCTATCAGGGCGAATACTATCGCAGCTATTACAAAAGGACTGGGTTAGCAGAGGAGATTGGCTACTTTATCGATATCCCAGGCGCTGGGATGGTTGTGGTCTCGCTCATGCGAGCAGAGAAGCCTTTTTCCGCCAAGGAAATTCGTCATTTGCACGCTCTATGGCCGCTCGTTCGGGCAGCCTGTTGCAAACATTGGAGTGACTTCCCAACGATGGCCCGCGGCGCCGCAGCGAATGGCGTTAGTCGTCGCGTTGATCTAGCATTCCAGGCATTTGGCGATGGCGTTCTGACGCCACGAGAACGAGAAGTCGTTGAGTTCACATTGAAGGGCCATTCGGCAGAAGCTGTTGGCACAATTCTCGGCATCTCTCCAGGCACAGTCCGCATCCACAGACGCAACATTTACGCGAAACTTAGGATCAACTCGCAGGGTGAGCTTTTTTCAAAGTTCATTGAAAAGGCGCTTTAAAAGGTTCCTTGAACACCCACTTTATCCGTTTTGCCGACCTTGCTACCTTGTGGGTCTTGTCAGAAGAACTTGTCTTGAGGCAGGCAGGACGGTTGCGTAGCTTTTGCCCATGACCAAACCTGCCTCTTTCAAGTACTTCAAAACCAGTCCCGAG
>NZ_JBQFUU010000010.1:2500-6016 GCF_056539345.1 Ruegeria sp. BB9
GGCAGCATGGGTTCCAGGATGGAAGGCGGGAAAGTATGCTTTTGGTTCAGAAGAAAGATCGCCTTTAGTTACCAGCTGGGCGGTCGCGATTGATTTGATTACTAGCGCAGCTTTGGTTGTGTGCGGTCAAACGCACTCAAGTAGCCGAATAGGCGGTAGTGCCAATATCAAGTCTTTCTCTTTCTGGATCAAATCAAGCGCGAGAAGGGCGTTTGGTGAATGCCTTGGCAGCAAGAGGCGATGAAAGACGTGATACTCTGCGATAAGCCATGGGGAGCTGAGAATAAGCTTTGATCCATGGATCTCTGAATGGGGCAACCCACCTGAATGTTTGTTATTGTTAGCACAGCTGATCAATAATGAGCATGACCAGGTACTTAAGACCTGAATACATAGGGTTTTAAGGGCAAACCCGGGGAACTGAAACATCTAAGTACCCGGAGGAAAGGAAATCAATTGATACTCCCCTAGTAGCGGCGAGCGAACGGGGACCAGCCGAGCCGGATAAGTGAGAAGAACATGTTGGGAAGCATGGCCATAGCGGGTGACAGCCCCGTATTCGAAGCTTTGACGGACGTATTAAGTAGGGCGGAACACGTGAAATTCTGTCTGAAGATCGGAGGACCACCTTCGAAGGCTAAGTACTCCTTGCTGACCGATAGCGAACCAGTACCGTGAGGGAAAGGTGAAAAGCACCCCGACGAGGGGAGTGAAACAGTACCTGAAACCGAACGCCTACAATCAGTCGGAGGCTCCTAGCGAGCTGACGGCGTACCTTTTGTATAATGGGTCATCGACTTGGTCTCACGAGCAAGCTTAAGCCGTTAGGTGTAGGCGTAGCGAAAGCGAGTCTTAATAGGGCGTATGAGTTCGTGGGATCAGACCCGAAACCGAGTGATCTAGGCATGGCCAGGTTGAAGGTGCGGTAACACGCACTGGAGGACCGAACCCACATCCGTTGAAAAGGATCGGGATGAGCTGTGCCTAGGGGTGAAAGGCCAATCAAACTCGGAGATAGCTGGTTCTCTGCGAAATCTATTTAGGTAGAGCGTCATCCGAATACCCCGGGGGGTAGAGCACTGGATGGGTAATGGGGCCCCACAGGCTTACTGATCCTAACCAAACTCCGAATACCCGGGAGTACTAGATGGCAGACACACTGCGGATGCTAACGTCCGTAGTGGAGAGGGAAACAACCCTGACCTACAGCTAAGGCCCCCAATTCATGGCTAAGTGGGAAAGCAGGTGGGACGACCAAAACAACCAGGAGGTTGGCTTAGAAGCAGCCATCCTTTAAAGATAGCGTAACAGCTCACTGGTCTAAACAAGTTGTCCTGCGGCGAAGATGTAACGGGGCTCAAGCCATGAGCCGAAGCTTAGGATGCCGCAAGGCATGGTAGCAGAGCGTAGTGTGACATAGATCCATGCCTCCTTGATCCCTTCGGGGATATTGGAGGCGAGGATCTTTCGATGAAGCCGGGGCGTGAGCCATCCGGTGGAGAGATCACTAGTGAGAATGATGACATGAGTAGCGACAAAGAGTGTGAGAGACACTCTCGCCGAAAGTCCAAGGGTTCCTGCTTAAAGCTAATCTGAGCAGGGTAAGCCGGCCCCTAAGCCGAGGCCGAAAGGCGTAGGCGATGGGAACTAGGTTAATATTCCTAGGCCAGGAGGATGTGACGGATCACAGGTGTAGTTCAATCTTATCGGATTGATTGGGCTGCTGAGTGGTTCCTGGAAATAGCCCTCCATCAGACCGTACCCTAAACCGACACAGGTGGACTGGTAGAGCATACCAAGGCGCTTGAGAGAACGATGTTGAAGGAACTCGGCAAAATACCTCCGTAAGTTCGCGAGAAGGAGGCCCGGTTCCTAGGCAACTAGGGGCTGGGGGCACAAACCAGGGGGTGGCGACTGTTTATTAAAAACACAGGGCTCTGCGAAGTCGCAAGACGACGTATAGGGTCTGACGCCTGCCCGGTGCCTGAAGGTTAAAAGGAGAGGTGAGAGCCTTGAATTGAAGCCCAGGTAAACGGCGGCCGTAACTATAACGGTCCTAAGGTAGCGAAATTCCTTGTCGGGTAAGTTCCGACCTGCACGAATGGCGTAACGACTTCCCCGCTGTCTCCAACATCGACTCAGCGAAATTGAATTGCCTGTCAAGATGCAGGCTTCCCGCGGTTAGACGGAAAGACCCCGTGCACCTTTACTACAGCTTCGCACTGGCATCAGGACTGCAATGTGCAGGATAGGTGGTAGGCTTCGAAGCAGGGACGCCAGTTCCTGTGGAGCCTCCCTTGAGATACCACCCTTTGCATTCTTGATGTCTAACCGCGGTCCGTTATCCGGATCCGGGACCCTGCGTGGCGGGTAGTTTGACTGGGGCGGTCGCCTCCTAAAGCGTAACGGAGGCGCGCGAAGGTTGGCTCAGAGCGGTCGGAAATCGCTCGTTGAGTGCAATGGCAGAAGCCAGCCTGACTGCGAGACTGACAAGTCGAGCAGAGTCGAAAGACGGCCATAGTGATCCGGTGGTCCCGAGTGGAAGGGCCATCGCTCAACGGATAAAAGGTACGCCGGGGATAACAGGCTGATACTGCCCAAGAGTCCATATCGACGGCAGTGTTTGGCACCTCGATGTCGGCTCATCTCATCCTGGGGCTGGAGCAGGTCCCAAGGGTACGGCTGTTCGCCGTTTAAAGAGGTACGTGAGCTGGGTTTAGAACGTCGTGAGACAGTTCGGTCCCTATCTGCCGTGGGTGTAGGAGACTTGAGAGGAGTTGCCCCTAGTACGAGAGGACCGGGGTGAACGATCCACTGGTGGACCTGTTGTTGCGCCAGCAGCAGTGCAGGGTAGCTATGATCGGACAGGATAACCGCTGAAGGCATCTAAGCGGGAAGCCCCCCTCAAAACAAGGTCTCCCTGAGGGCCGTGGAAGACCACCACGTCAATAGGCCGGAGATGTAAGCGCAGCAATGCGTTCAGTTGACCGGTACTAATCGCCCGATAGGCTTGATTTGATCCAGTAACAGAAAGACAAATCACCAAAAGCATACACTGACCTTGAGTTGGACAATTACGTCGCTTTTGCTACGCAAATAGCGACGGTGTTGATTGATGTGAAACCCCGCAAGGGGTGACACAACAACCGTGCGGCAACGCGCATTCGCTTCGCGAATACGCTGCCTGCCGCGCGCCGCCTTTTTGCAAAGCAAAAAGAGCGACGGGGATTTTCCTCGGTTTGGTGGTCATAGCGCAAGTGAAACACCCGGTCCCATCCCGAACCCGGAAGTTAAGCACTGCAGCGCCAATGGTACTTGGGCTCAAGCCCCGGGAGAGTAGGTCACCGCCAAACCTAGAAAAATCCCCCCTCTCAAAAACGATGAAAAAACACGACCAGGTCTCAAACAGCCAAATAGGCAACAGACCAAACCAAAGTGTCGCGGGATGGAGCAGCCCGGTAGCTCGTCAGGCTCATAACCTGAAGGTCGCAGGTTCAAATCCTGCTCCCGCAACCA
>NZ_JBQFUU010000011.1:0-1181 GCF_056539345.1 Ruegeria sp. BB9
ATGGCAAAGGAAAAGTTTGAGCGTACAAAACCGCACGTCAACATTGGCACGATTGGCCACGTTGACCACGGCAAGACGACGCTGACCGCAGCAATCACCAAGTATTTCGGCGACTTCAAGGCGTATGACCAGATTGACGGCGCGCCGGAAGAGAAAGCGCGCGGCATCACCATCTCGACCGCCCACGTGGAATACGAGACCGACAACCGCCACTATGCGCACGTCGACTGCCCCGGCCACGCCGACTATGTGAAGAACATGATCACCGGTGCGGCGCAGATGGACGGCGCGATCCTGGTTGTGAACGCAGCTGACGGCCCGATGCCGCAGACCCGCGAGCACATCCTGCTGGGCCGCCAGGTTGGCATCCCGAAGATGGTCGTGTTCCTGAACAAGGTTGACCAGGTTGACGACGAAGAGCTGCTGGAACTGGTTGAGATGGAAGTTCGCGAACTGCTGTCCAGCTACGACTACCCCGGCGACGACATTCCGATCATCGCAGGTTCGGCTCTGGCCGCGATGGAAGGCAACAACCCGGAAATCGGCGAGAACAAGATCCGCGAACTGATGGCGGCCGTTGACGAGTACATCGACACGCCCGAGCGCGCTGTTGACCAGCCGTTCCTGATGCCGATCGAAGACGTGTTCTCGATCTCGGGTCGTGGTACCGTTGTGACCGGTCGTGTCGAGCGTGGTGTGATCAACGTTGGCGACGAGATCGAAATCGTCGGCATCCGCGACACGCAGAAGACCACCTGCACCGGTGTCGAGATGTTCCGCAAGCTGCTGGACCGCGGTGAAGCGGGCGACAACATCGGCGCCCTGCTGCGCGGCGTTGACCGTGACGGCGTTGAGCGTGGCCAGGTTCTGTGTAAGCCGGGCTCGGTTACTCCGCACACCAAGTTCGAAGCCGAAGCCTACATCCTGACCAAGGAAGAAGGCGGCCGTCACACTCCGTTCTTCGCGAACTACCGTCCGCAGTTCTACTTCCGTACGACTGACGTGACCGGCACCGTGACCCTGGCCGAAGGCACCGAGATGGTCATGCCCGGCGACAACGTGTCGTTCGGCGTCGAGCTGATCGCCCCGATCGCCATGGAAAACGGTCTGCGCTTCGCCATCCGCGAAGGCGGCCGCACCGTCGGCGCAGGCGTCGTGTCCAAAATCATCGAGTAAGGCGC